>CABOGK010000011.1 GCA_902399855.1 Erysipelotrichaceae bacterium | reverse complement strand
ACAATGGATGTCGTCCGCCAAAACGACCTCGTGGATAGAAAGGAAGTGTCGAATGCAGGAATTTGAAAGAGCTTTATTTCATAAGGAATCGGTTGATGAAGAAAACAACAAAGGCTCTTATGTATTCGAGCCTTTGGAAAGAGGGTTTGGTACTACAGTAGGAAGTACCTTGTGCAACGTCATGTTGTCAAATCTTCCGGGATGTGCCATCATCGGCTATCGCGTGGAAGGTTTAAATGAAGAAAAGACAAGTGTTGATGGTCTTTTAGAAGACGTTACAACGCTTTCCTTACGTATCAAAGAATTACGATTGAACTGTCAGCAGGAAGGTGTGTTTACTTTACACATTTCCAAAAAAGGGCCGGCTACGGTACAGGCAGCTGACATCATCTGTCCGGAAGAAGTAACGATAAAAGATCCGGAACAGGTAATCTGTAATCTGGAGAAGGGAAATTCTCTGGAAATGGATCTGTTTGTGACAAATGGATTCGGTTATAAAAGCGCATTAGAAAATGAAAAGGATTATGCATTGGATGCCGATACGATCGCACTGGATACTTTGTTTACGCCGGTACGCAGTGCACAGTATCTTTCTGAACCGGCTCGTGTAGGCCAGGATGCCAAGTACGACAAGGTTCATATCGAAGTGGAAACCAATGGAACGATCAGCCCGCTGCAGGCAATCAGCCAGGCTGCCGGCGTTATGGTCGATCATTTAGATGCATTGATTCCATTAGCGGATCTGCATTTGGAAGAAAGCTTTGTGGTACAACAGCCACATGAAGAAGATGTGAAAAAAGTCAACACGATGATGATCGAAGATCTGGATCTTTCCGTACGTTCTTATAACTGTTTGAAACGTGCCGGTATTCAGACGGTTGATGAATTGACGCAAAAAACTGAAGATGAAATGATGCATGTAAAGAACTTAGGTAAAAAGTCTTTGAAAGAAGTCAAAGACAAAATGTACCAGTTAGGATTGTTCTTTAAATCGTATGAGTAGGAGAACGATAAAGTATGTGGAATCGTAAATTAGGACGTACCGCCGATCATCGTAAAGCGTTGTTAAGAAACATGGCAACATCTTTGATTGAAAGCGGGCAGATCGAAACAACAGAAATGAAAGCCAAAGAATTAAGTGCTGTAATGGATCAGCTGGTGACACTGGCCAAGAGAAATGATCTGCATGCCAGAAGACAGGCAGCTGCCTTTGTACGCAACGTAGAAGTGGATGACGAAGGAACAACGGCATTACAGAAACTGTTCAATGAAATCGGGCCAAGCTATGCCGACCGCAACGGAGGATATACACGTGTAATCAAGACACGTATCCGTAAAGGGGATGCGGCACCGATGGCAATCGTACAATTTGTGAAGTAGAGCAATCTACTTCCTTTTTCTTATGAAGAAACAAGATTTTTTTACACGTCCCGGGATTGTTTGTATAACGGCTGTTTTCTGTTGTGCCTTATGGGGCAGTGCTGTTCCATTTATAAAAACCGGGTATCGTATGTTTTCTATCGATGCGACGGATACAGCCAGTATTCTGGTCTTTGCGGGCTTACGTTTTGCCCTGGCAGGAATCCTGGTTTTGATTGCCGGCAGTTTTCTACAGAAACGAATTCTTTTGCCGACAAAGACAAGCTTAAAGGCTATTCCGGTTTTAGCTTTGTTTCAAACAGCCGGACAATATTTTTTGTATTATATCGGTTTAGCGCATACCAGCGGGGTTAACGGTTCAATCATTTCAGGAACCAGCGCTTTCTTTGCGCTATTGGTTGCCAGCTTGTTGTTTCGTTTTGAAAAGCTTTCTTTGACAAAAGTAATAGGATGTATCTTAGGCTTTTTTGGTATTTTGATCATGAATCTGCAAGGGGTTCAGCCATTTTCTCTGTTGGGAGATGGCTTTATGATCCTCTCACAGCTTTCCTCCGCCATCAGCGCTGCCTTTATCAAGCTTTTTACGCAAAAGGATGATACCGTGATGTTAAGTGGGTATCAATTCTTTTTAGGCGGTGTAGTCTTAATGACAGTCGGTTTTTTGATGGGTGGACATTTAGAGTTAAATGATGTTTCTGGTCTTCTTGTATTGTTTCATTTGGCTTTTGTATCGGCCTGTGCCTATACTTTATGGGGAATCCTGCTATCTAAGAATCCCGTCAGCAAGGTCGGCATCTTTGGTTGTCTGATACCGGTAATGGGTGTATTGCTTAGTGCTTTGATGTTACAGGAGACAGGACAGGCCTTTTCATGGACAGGTTTATTAAGCTTGACCCTGATCGTGTGTGGTGTATGGATCGTGAATAAAGGAGAAAAAACAAAATGATTAACAGTGTGGGAATTGTTGGACGAGGTGCGATCGGTTCTTTGTATGGTACCTTATTGAAAGAGAATGGTTTACGTTCACTTTGTTTTATCGTGGATGAAAAGCGAAAAGAAAGATATCAAAATACACCGTTTTATATCAATGGTAAAAAAGCAAAGTTTCGCTATGTGTCAGAGGCAGAACCATTGGATCTGATTTTGATTTGTACAAAGTATGCCGGCTTGCAGGCAGCCTTGGATCAAATAAAGCCGTTTGTACACGAAAATACGATTGTGTTATCTTGTTTAAATGGCATCAGCAGTGAAGAAATCTGTCAAAAAGTCTATCCAAATAACCCGGTCATTCGCTGTATTGTGCAGGGCATGGATTCAACATATTTCGATAATACTGTTGATTTTGCCCATGTTGGAGAAATTTTATTTGGTTCAGAATGTAAAGAACAGGAAAATACAGTCAAGGAATTAGAATCTTTCTTTGCGTCGTATCAAATTCCGTATCGAGTTTGTGAAGATATCGTGCGTGAGCAGTGGAATAAGCTGATGTTGAATTGCGGCATCAATCAAGTTTGTGCAGCGTATCAGGGCGGTTATGGTATCTGTCAGGATGGCGGCCGTCATCAGGAAGAATTTATTCAGGCTATGAAGGAAGTACAGGCTGTTGCCAGGGCAAAACATATTGCACTGACACAGGAAGATATCAATGCGTGGGTACAACTGGTCAATTCACTTCGACCGGAAGGGATGCCCAGCATGGCGCAGGATATCAAAGCTCATCGTAAAACAGAATTGGCCCTGTTTTCAGGAACGATCGTACCGATGGGCAAGGAATTAGGTATTTCAACGCCGGTTTTATCCGATTTGATGAATAAGATTCAAACATTAGAATGTGATTTTTAGGATTCTTGTCAAAGAATCCTTTTTTAAAGGGTCGGATTCATACATTCTTTTTGTATAATAGAATAAAGAGGGAGGGTGAATATGCGACCTTGTTTTCAAAAATCTAATTTTTTATTACCTAATTCTAAAATTGATATGCAGGCGTGGTCTGTGATTGCCTGTGATCAATACACCAGTCAACAAGATTACTGGCAAAACGTACAAGAAGTCACTCCGGATAAACCATCAACGTATCATATGATCTATCCGGAGGTGTACCTACAGGAAAAAGATGATCGAATCTCTAAAATTCAACAGACGATGGAAAACTATGCTCACAACAATATATTGGAGGAAAAAGTAAAGAATGGCTTTATATTGATTGAGCGTTCTACGTTTTCTGGCAACCGTATGGGTTTGTTGGGAGTCATTGATCTGGAGGCTTATGATTTTGAACCGGGCAATGTAAAGCCGATTCGAGCTACCGAAAAAACGATCGCATCCCGTATCCCGCCACGCGTTAAGATTCGTAAAGGGGCACCTTTGGAACTAAGTCATGTTTTAGTGTTGTTGGATGATCCAAAGGATGAACTGTTTTCTGGTTTAATGAAAGATAAAGATACATATCCTGTACTCTATGATTTTGATTTAATGATGAATGATGGTCATATCAAAGGGTATGCGATCGAGAAGGAAAATGCAGATCAGCTTGAATCAAAGATTGCTCAGATGCAGCAGGAAAGAGATCTTTTCTTAAGTGTGGGTGATGGAAACCATTCTTTGGCCACCGCAAAGGCATGTTGGGAAGAAATCAAAAAAGGATTGAATCCACAGGAACAAGAAAATCATCCGGCACGATATGCGATGGTGGAAATGGTCAACCTGTATAGTTCGGCTTTGATCTTTCAGCCGATTCATCGTGTATTGTTTCATGCGAATATGGAAGAGCTTTATGAAGGTCTGGAGGTTTTCTGTCAACAGGAAGAAGCTCAAATTCAACCGGGAAAGGAGATTGTCTTGTATCAGGATCATCGCGAAATCGGCATAAAACTGGTCAAACAGGATGATCGTTTGCCTATCGATATCCTGCAGGCCTTTATAGATGCCTATCGCCTGGAACATCCGGAAGTGGATATAGATTATATTCATGGGCAGGATGCCATGTACTCTTTACTGCAGACAAAGGAGAACTGTGGAATCTTTTTACAACGGATTCAAAAAAGTGCCTTGTTTCCGGCAATTGTCGCAGGAGGCGTTTTGCCAAGAAAGACATTTTCTATGGGTGAAGCCGATGAAAAGCGATTTTATTTGGAAGCACGATGGATCAAAGAAAAGGAATCGCACTGATATATCCCAGTCAAGTAGACATGGGAAATATTTAAAAATCTCATCGATTAACAGCCTGTGCCAATTTGGCTTGGGCTGTTTTTCATTTCTTTTCTAATATTTCTTTTTGTCGTTTTTTCTTTGCTTCAATTTCATTCCAATATCTTACATACCTTGCTGCCGGAACAATTGGATATTGCGTAAATTCTTTTTGCTCCATAGACTCTTTTCGCACTTGTCCACAAGTCTTTCCGCTTAATCTTTTCTGCGGATAATGGTTGATGTAATAATCAAGCGTTCCTTTGATTGCCGCTCTCATTTCATCTTTTGAAGATATTTTCGGATACAAGATAAACAACATATCTTTAAATTGTCCTTGAAACCCTTCGCATACACCATTATCGATACACTTTGAAATACGAGACATGGATTGTGACATATTGTATCTATTCAGTTTGGATCTGTATACTTTTCTTGTATAGGCAAACCCTCTATCCGAATGAATAAGCGGTGTTGCTTCTGGATAGGTTTCATGCGCTTTATCCAATGTCTGATTCGCTAAAAATGCATCATTTCTATCAGATACTTCTAAAGCCACCGGATATCTGTCATACAGATCGATCATGGATGATATGTACAGTTTTTCCCCGGTCGCAGGGCCCTTGATCTCAGTGACATCCGTGCACCATTTTTGATTTGGACCTGTCGTTCCGAAATCTCTGTTCAGGATGTTTTCTGCGGTTTGTTCCGGAACGGATCGGATATAGTTATATCTGGATCGACGTCTATAGGAAGATTTGATATCATGGATGCACATCAATCGATAGACCCTGTTATGGCCGCATCCGTACCCTTCATTTCTCAGGGTGTAGTACATGGTCATGGTGCCAAAAAGAGAATGATTGGAATCGGATATTTTCTTTATTCTAGCTATGATCCTCTCATCCTCGCACTGTTTGTCGATTTGTTTTTGAGATGGCGATGATCGCTTCCATTTGTAATAAGCGCTTCTGTTAATGCCTATGATAGAGCACATCTCCTTTACCGGCCATTTGCGATCATCATGCAATAAGCGTATTAGCGAATAATCTTGTATCTTTTGCTTTCGCATAAGGTACACTGTTTTAGCCTTCGGAAGACTCGCTAAATAGGTCTTTTCGAAGGCTCTGTCTTTTTTTAACAGTTCAAGCTCCATTTCCTGTCGCCTGTTGATCCTTTCAAGCTCGGCTATTCTGCGCTGTGCTTTTTCCAGATCGGTCAGCTGTTCCTCCGATTTGCGTTTGCCTCGTCTGTCTTCCAGACCTTCTTCCCCTTTGGATTCATATTTCTTGACCCAGCTATATATCTGGGCATAATTTCCACCATAAAATGCAGCTGTTCCTTTATAATCATGATCATGACCTATGCAGTATTTTATGATTTCTATTTTCTTTTCCTTGCCTACTTTTAAAGTATCAGCCATATAGACCTCCGGCTTTGGATCATAATCCCTAAGCTCTCTATGACTATTATACTTTTTTACCCAGTTTAGAACAGTATCATCCTTCAATATTCCGTATTTAGCTGACAGATCACAAGACGATCCAAGACCGTCCAGATATTCCTTAACGATCATCTCTTTGAAATCTTTGGAATATCGGTTGTTGGTAGACTTGTTGTCAAAGATCACATGTCCGTTTGCACGATAATTCTTGGCCCATTTTCTAACCCTGTCATCTCCACGTTTACCCATATTTAATTCAACAGAAATTTGGATGGCTGTTTTTCTTCCGCTTAAATAATCTTCACATGCCTGTACCTTTTGTTGCTTCGTGTATTTAGCTTTTCTTCCCATATAAAAAATCCCACCTTTGTAGTTTCACATCGATGGGATAATTTTAATTATTTCGTGTGTCTACTTTAGTGGGATTATATCATTAATACGCTTCCTTTAATATCTCATAACAACGACCCACATTCTGTGGAACATGAGCATCGCTGGCCCATAGGATCGGTACTTCTTTTGTAAGGAGGATCTTTCGTAAGGTAGGATGAAGACCGATCTGCGGGTGGCGATATCGATAATAAGCACCGGTGTTATCTTCCAAGGCAACACCATGAGCTTTGGCAAGGTCTGCCAATTCATAATAGGTTGGTGTTAAATCGTATCCGGGATCGATTTGATAAAGCTTGATCACATCCGGATGCCCGATCTGGGTAAATAAATCCGATTCGATGCAGCTTTTAAGCTGTTGATAATATGCTGCATAGATATCTTTGCTTTCGTATTGGTTCCATAGAAGTTCCTTACTAAAAGCACTGATATCGTACAGCCGATCAAAGACATCGTGTACACTGCCGACCATAAAATCAAAAGGATAGACTTGCAGTGCTTTCTTTAAAAAATCTTCTCTTTCTTTTTTATAACAGACTTCCAGGCCCCATGTCACTTGAATCGGTAACGGCTCTTTTTTTACGTCTTCAATGAGGTCAATATATTCCTGGATCGAATTTTTTTGTTTCTTTAAAAACCATTCTTTCTGTGCAGGAATCTGGCAAATGTCTTCATACATTTCTTTAAATTCAAAGAAACGATGGGTATGATCCAGAATCTGCAGATGGTCTATTCCTTTCTCTTGGGCACTTTTTATGAATTCAAATACATAATCTTTGCTCAGAGGTCCATTTTCCAAATGTACATGAGCATCGATCATAGCGTTTCCCCCTGGTATGTCGTTACACGAATGACACCTTGAATCGATTGAATCTTTTCGATTGTCTGTGTGCTTGCTTTTTTGTCCAGATCCAGAATCGTATAAGCAATATCATTTTTCGATTTATTCATCAAATTTTCAATATTGGCATTATCATCACTTAAAACGTTTGTAATCTGAGAGATCATTTTAGGCACGTTATGATGGATTACACAAATACGGAACGGTGTATTAAAATCCATATGACATTCCGGCATATTGACCGAATTCTTGATGTTTCCATATTGTAGATAATGCATAGTTTCCTGCGCTGCCTTTATGGCACAGTTTTCTTCACTTTCTGCGGTAGATGCACCTAAATGCGGGATCGCAATGACGCCTGGATGATTGACCAGCTTCGGTGATGGGAAGTCGGTAACATAGGCGCCTACTTTACCGGAATCCAAGGCTTCCAGGATGTCATCTTCGTTGACTAGACCACCGCGGGCAAAATTCAAGATTTTAACCCCATCTTTCATCAACGCAATGGTTTCTTTATTGATGGTATCTCTGGTTTTGTCGTTGAGCGGAATATGGATCGTGATAAAGTCACTGTTTTTATACAAGTCTTTGACATCGCTGTCGTGTTTGACATAGCGAGATAAATTCCAGGCGGCTTCAATGGACATGTAAGGATCATAGCCACGAACCTTCATACCAAAACGTAAGGCTAAGTTTGCCACCTGAACACCGATAGCACCACATCCGATGACGCCCAGGGTTTTACCGTTTAATTCGGTACCGGCATATTTTTTCTTTTGTTTTTCCATATCCTTGGCTAAATTTTCGTTGTTTTCCTGTGTTTTGGCCCAGGTAATTCCACCATAGATATCACGAGATGCCAACAACATACCGGCAAAGACGATTTCCTTGACGGCATTGGAATTGGCACCCGGTGTATTAAAGACGACGATACCTTTTTCCGTACAGGTTTTAATATCAATATTGTTGGTGCCGGCGCCGGCTCGGGCGATACACTTCAAATTCGGATTATAGTCCAAATCGTGTAGATTGGCACTTCGTACCAGAATCGCATCTTCATTTTCCAAATCTTCTTTGACTTCATAATTTTCATTGAATGTATCTAACCCAACCTGGGCAATATTGTTGTAGAGCTTTACTTTATACATTAGGCAAGATTCTCCTTTTCAAATTTCTTCATAAAATTGATCAGGGCATAAACCCCTTCCATTGGCATCGCGTTGTAAAGGCTGGCACGCATACCGCCTACGGTACGATGTCCCTTTAAGTTTACCAGTCCGGCTTCTTTGGCTTCTTTGACAAACTTTTTATCTAATTCGGCATCGCCGGTTACAAAAGGAATGTTCGTATAAGAACGATCTTCTTTGGCTACCGGATTGGAATACAGTTTTGACTCATCGATATAGTCATATAATAAGGAAGCACGTTTGCGTGTTAGTTTTTCCATTTCTTCCAAACCGCCGATTTCTTCTTCCAGCCACTGTAGCACAAGGCCTACCATATAGATCGCATAACATGGTGGCGTATTGTACATCGAATCGTTATCGGCATATGTTTTATAATCCAATAAGCTGGGAATGTTTTCTTTGGCGTGTCCGATCAAATCTTTTTTGATGATCACAACGGTAACACCGGCTGGTCCCATATTCTTTTGGGCACCGGCAAAAATTAAGTCATATTTAGAAACATCGGTTCTCTCACTTAAGATACAACTGCTTAGATCGGCAACTAAAAGTTTTCCTTCATGAGGAGGCAATTCTTTATATTTGGTACCATAAATCGTATTGTTTTCGCAGATATAGACATAATCACTATCCGGTGTTAAATCTTCCTGTTTAATTTTAGGAATATAAGTAAAATTGTCTTCGGCGCTGGAAGCAATTACCTGTGTCTTACCCAGCTTTTGATGTTCCATAATTGCTTTCTTTGTCCATTGCCCGGTATTGATGATATCGGCACTGTGTTTTAATAAGTTAAGGGGAACCATAGAAAACTGCATGGTTCCTCCACCCTGACAGAACAGAATTTCATAATCATCCGGTATGTTCATCAAGCGTCTTAAACGAGCTTTACATGTATCTAAAATTTCCTGAAACTCACTGGAACGGTGGGACATCTCCATAACGCTCATTCCACTTCCATGAGCATCCAGCATTTCTTCCTGTGCTTTTTTGAGTACCCATTCCGGTAAACAGGCGGGTCCTGCACTAAAGTTATACACTCTTGTCATTTTCTTCACCCTGGTGTCATCCACCATTTCCTTTCTGTAATATCCATTATTATACGAGTATAAAAAAGAAAATCAAGAAAAATGTTCAGAAAATACAAACATATGTTTATAATATGAGTACATAAATTTTGAAAACACATCTAAAAAAAAGTGGAAATCTATCCCGCCACAATGTGTGAAATGTGATAGAATAAGAGCCAAGGAGAACGTATGAAACGAAAAGTAAAGTTAAAACCAAAAGCAAAGCGGGCCGGTATCATTTTTTTAGCAGTAATCGTAGTTTTATCCGGCTTTTTGATCTATCGAGTATGGAGTCATAATGCGACATTAGCGCAGGGCTTAGATTATATACAGGAGCAGGAGAATAAAAAAGTAAAGGAATTGTCTTCTTCTTTAAAGGATAAGAAGAATGCGGAAATGGAAAGTGCCATTGAATCTGGACAGGTAGATGTCTTTGCCTTGTTTGATGATGCGGTGATCTTTGGAGATTCGCGTGTTATGGGCTTTAGCGTGTATCATTTCTTTCCGGAAAGTCATGTATTGGCCTCATCCGGGGCAACTATCAAGGATATTTCAAACTGGGTAAATCAGGCGCAGTCCATGAATCCTTCGCTGATTTTCTTTTCTTATGGTGTGAATGATATGGGCTTAGGTTTGGATAGCGAGGGTGGCTATGATGCCCTTTATCAATCGCAGATCGAACAAGTCGTAAAGGTTTGTCCGGATGCGACCATCGTGGTCAACTCCATCATCTCAGCTACACCGGCTGCCATTGAAAAATCACCACGCTGGGATAAGGTGGATGAATATAATAAAAAGATCAAAGCCATGTGTGAAAAGAATGACTGGATCTATGTCGATAACAGTGAAATCTGCCAGAATGGAAACGCGGATATCTATCAGGCCGATGGAGTTCACTTTCTGCAGCCGTTTTATACGACATGGGCGGAAAATATGATCATGACAGTACGTAAACAATAGATAAATCAGACATTTCTGTAAAAACGGAAATGTCTTTTTTTATGAAAGTTCAAATGTTTTAGATGCTTAACTGTATTTTACATGGATTTAACATTTCTATACTTTAGCCTTAACAAACCTTTTGTATAGTATCAGTGTAAACAAAAGAAAAGAGGATAAAACATGAACAAATTTTTAAAGGGAATGTTAGCTTTAGGATTAAGCGCTACCGCTTTGGTCGGATGCTCCAGTGGAGGCGATGATGCACAGAGCGATGAAGGAACTGCATCAGGAGCAATTACTGTTGTAAGCCGTGAAGATGGTTCTGGTACACGTGGTGCCTTTACTGAATTGATGGGCATTGAAGAAGATGGAACAGATAACACAACCAGCTCTGCTCAGATCACAAACTCAACTTCAGTTATGATGACCACAGTTGAAGGAAACCCTTATGCGATCGGTTATATTTCATTAGGGTCTTTAAATGATACAGTAAAAGCGGTAACCGTAGATGGTGTAGAAGCTACTGTAGAAAATGTAGAAAGCGGAGAATATACCGTAAGTCGCCCGTTCTTAGTATGTACAACGGAAGATATCAGTGAATTAGGTCAGGATTTCATGAACTTTATCATGTCGGATGAAGGACAGGCCATCGTTGAAGAAGAAGGATATATCCCAAGAGAAACAACAGGTGCTTTTACTTCCAATGGTGCCAGCGGTGATTTGACCGTAGGTGGTTCCAGCTCTGTAACACCGGTTATGGAAAAACTGGCAGAAGCTTACGAAAAGATCAACACAGATGCTAATGTATCTGTACAGCAGAGTGATTCAACTTCCGGTGCTGAAAACACAATTTCCGGTGTATATGAAATCGGTATGTGCTCTCGTGATTTAACAGAAGAAGAACAGTCTAAAGGACTTACACCAACAACGATTGCGTTAGATGGAATTGCTGTTATCGTGAATAAAGAAAATGCCGTAAGTAATCTGACAACAGATCAGATTAAACAAATCTATACAGGCGAAATTACAGACTGGGCAGATATCTCTGAATAGTCGAATCAAAAGTGAATCGTTTTAAAAAGGGGCCAGAACCCCTTTTTGAGCGATTACAAGATTACAAGTAGAAAGGAATTGTGACATGCAGTTAAGAGAAAACGCAATGCGTATCGTATTTATGTTAGCTGCCTGCTTTAGTATCGTTGCGGTCTTTTTCATCTGTTTCTACCTGTTTATCAACGGGCTTCCTGCAATTGCGGAAATCGGTCCTTTGAATTTTTTAGGAGGAATGGAATGGCGTCCAAACAATGATATTTACGGTATCTTCCCGATGATCATCGGAAGTATTTACGTAACAGCAGGAGCAATTGTAGTGGGAGTACCGATTGGTATCTTAACCGCTATTTATATGGCTTATTTCTGTCCGAAAAAGCTATATCAGATCATTAAACCGGCAGTTGAGCTTTTAGCCGGTATTCCAAGTATCGTGTATGGTTTTTTCGGCCTGGTCGTAATTGTACCATTGATTCAGGATGCGTTTCATACCAGTGGAAATACCGTTTTAGCCGCTTCGATCCTGTTAGGGATCATGATCTTACCTACGATCGTTTCTGTATCCGAGGCAAGTTTGCAGGCGGTGCCGGATTCTTATTATGAAGGAAGTCTTGCCCTGGGAGCCACCCATGAAAGAAGTGTCTTTTTTGTTTGTTTAAAAGCAGCTAAATCCGGTGTGTTAGCCGGTGTGATCTTAGGTGTTGGTCGTGCAATTGGTGAGACCATGGCCGTTATCATGGTTGCCGGAAACCAGGCTGTTATGCCGGGCAGCTTACTTTCCGGTGTGCGAACCATGACCGCCAATATCGTGTTGGAGATGTCATATGCGACCGGTCTTCACAGGGAAGCTTTAATTGCGACGGCTGTTGTGTTGTTTGTCTTTATTATGATCATTAACCTGAGTTTCTCTGCCTTAAAGAGAAAGGAGGCTAAATCATAATGAAAGCAAAAAAAGATGGCGTTTCGTTATTTTTGTCGATCGTAACGCACGCCGCTGCCATCATTACGATTTTATGTTTGTTGTTTATTATTGCGTATATTTTGATTCGCGGTATTCCAAATTTGACACCGTCTTTGTTTGAATGGGAATATACGACAGATAATGTCAGTATGATGCCTTCAATCATCAACACGATTATTGTTGTGATTTTAACATTGTTGATTGCCGGGCCGATTGGGATCTTTTCAGCCATCTATCTGGTGGAATATGCCAAACGTGGTTCCAAACTGGTGAAGGTAATCTTGTTGACGACAGAAACCTTATCCGGTATTCCCAGCATCGTCTATGGTCTGTTTGGATCATTGATGTTTGTGATTTCCATGGGTATGGGTCTAAGTGTATTTGCCGGTTCTTTAACTTTGGCGATCATGGTGCTTCCTACAATTATGCGAACAACGCAGGAGGCGCTGGTTGCAGTACCGGATTCTTATCGTGAGGGAAGCTTTGGTTTAGGTGCCGGAAAACTTCGTACGATTTTCCGCATCATCTTACCGAGTGCCGTACCGGGAATCATGTCCGGTATTGTCTTGAGTATGGGACGAATCGTCGGAGAAACAGCAGCCCTGATCTATACTTCCGGAACGGAAGCGCAGGTTTGTACGAATATCTTTGCGCCGGGAAGTACGTTAGCTGTACACATGTATCGTTTGATGAGTGAAGGTTTGTACACGGAGCAGGCTTGTGCGGTTGCCGTTGTCTTATTAGTATTTGTGATTATTATGAACAGCTTGTCTTCGTATCTGGGAAGAAAGCTTGCGAAAGGATAAAAGTATGAATGAAGTCAAACTGTCAATACAGGATGTAAACTTGTACTATGGAGATTTTCATGCGCTGCACGGAATCTCTATGGATATCAAAGCCAATGAGATCACCAGTTTTATCGGACCGAGTGGTTGTGGAAAGAGTACGCTTTTAAAATCAATTAATCGTATGAATGATCTGGTGGAAGGTTGTAAGATTACCGGTAAGTTTTTATTGGATGGTCAGGATGTCTATAAAGATATTGAAGTGAATACACTGCGAAAAAGAGTCGGTATGGTTTTCCAGAAACCGAATCCATTTCCTATGAGCGTATATGACAATATTGCCTATGGACCAAGAACACATGGTGTAAAGCGAAAAGCCGATCTGGATCGAATCGTAGAAGAAGCTTTGCGGGATGCGGCCATTTGGGATGAATTGAAGGATCGTCTGGGAAAAAGTGCGCTGGGTTTATCCGGAGGACAGCAGCAGCGTTTGTGCATTGCCCGTGCGCTGGCAGTTAAACCGGAAGTGCTTTTGATGGATGAGCCGACCAGTGCCTTAGATCCGATCTCGACTGGAAAAATTGAAGAGCTGACGTTAAAATTAAAGAAAGATTATACGATCGTCATCGTTACGCATAATATGCAGCAGGCAATGCGTATCAGTGATAAAACCGCCTTCTTCCTATTAGGAGATTTGATCGAGTATGGAAGTACAGAAATGATGTTCTCTACACCAAAGGAAAAGAAGACGGAAGATTATATTACAGGGAGGTTTGGATAATGGTTATTCAGACAAAATTTTTAAAGCAGTTGCAGCAGTTAGAGTTGAAGATGACCGAAATGGGACAAAGTTGTTTGAAGGGATTGTCTTTGTGCAAGCATTCCTTGTATGACGGTGATAAGGTTTTGACTCAGGAAGTTGATGAACTGCATGAAGAAGTATCGACATTGAGTCGTGATTGTGACCAAAACTGCATGCGTATCTTGTTGTTGCAGGCACCGGTGGCCAAAGATTTACGGCGTATCACAGTCGCAACCAACACCGTACGTGACTTAACACGTATCATGGATCAGGAAAAAGAAGTGGCTTCTTTAATTCGGGAAATGGATCACAGTGCCAACAGTGAGATCCATGATTCTATCGCCGAATTGTTCATGGTGGCCAAGAGCATGATTTCCAATGCGTTAAATGCCTATATGAGCCGAGATGAACAAGTTGCGCAGGATGTGATCAAAATGGATGATAAAGCCGATGCCGCTTATCTGGCAACCAAGAATTTTTATACAGATAAACTGGCTGCCAAGGTGGATGATCCGGGAAATCTTGTCAATTTGTTGTTGGTTGGGAAATACTTAGAGCGTATTTGCGACCATGCCGGAAATATTGCACGCTGGGTGTTGTATCAAAAATCCGGTATATTGGAATCAGAAGACTAAAAAATCAATTTGTTCATGTTTAAAGATGTCTGTTGCGGGCATCTTTTTTTGTATAGGAAAAAGGGGCTATGATATTAAATAAGCCCCTTTTGATAAAAGATATAAAGTTTTTGCTTAAACGCTTTTTTCTTTTAAAGCTAATTCAATGAGATGATCTGTTTGACCAGCCATAAAAAGTGGAATGTTTAAAACATCGTCATCTAATTTAAGATTGTCTAATGAATATCGAATACGAAGTTTAACTTTATCCGGAAAAAGCTCTTTGAATTTCTTTAGGCTTTTACTGGTGGTATTGGATTCTGATTTCACTTCAATCGGAAAGATATCGTTATCTCGTTGAATCAAAAAATCAACTTCATAAGGAGGATTTGCTTGTGACCAATATCGAGGTGTTACTTCAAATTGCGTCATTAGAGTTTGCAGAACAAAGTTTTCCGTTAAAGCACCTTTAAATTCAGTAAACAAGCGATTTCCTTCGCCAAAGGCTGTGGGGGCAAGCTTGGCTAATCGACGAAGGAGTCCCACATCAACCAGATAAATCTTGAATGCGGATACGTCATCATAGGCGCTTATCGGAAGACCGGGTGATGTACTACGATAGATTTTATGTACTAATCTTGCATCAATGAGCCACTGCAGTGCATCTTCGTACTCACGTGCCCTGGCTCCGGTTTTCACAACTTTATAAAGAAATTTCTTATTTTCCTTTGCCAATTGAGAAGGAATAGAATTCCAAATCATAGAAATTTTTGGAAATTCATTAACGTTGGGATGCTTGGCAAAATCACGCTCATAGGCCTCGATAATATTGGATAAAGTTTCCTGCATCACATTCACATCCCGTGCTTCCGTCCATATCCGTACTGGTTCAGGCATTCCACCTGTGACATAGTACATTTTTAACTTTTCATAAAGAGGGTTAAAAAAGGCATCTGGTATGGGTTCAATCGTATCGATCGTTTGTATGTATTCAGATAAATTGGAGTCACCATTCGCAATTAAAAACTCTTCGAAAGTCATAGGATCAACCTGCATGAAATTGACCTTGCCTACAGGAAAAGAAGAGGGTTTGGCTAATGCGATTCCTAATAAGGAACCGGCACAGGCAATGTGATACTCCGGTGCATTTTCGCAAAAATATTTCATGGAGTTAATCACATTGGGACAATCTTGGACTTCATCAAAAATAATCAATGTTTTTTCTGATGATATTGTCTGAGAGCTGGCCATGGATAAATTCTGTAAGATGCGGTTTACATTTTTTGTAGTATCAAAGAATTGTTTATATTCTTCATTCTCATCAAAGTTAAAATAAGCAACATTATCATAATAAAGGCGACCAAATTCTTTTAAGATCCATGTTTTACCAACTTGACGAACCCCTTTTACGATCAGTGGCTTTCGATAGGGTGATGTTTTCCAAGCCAATAGTTTTTTTAAGAGAAAACGTTCCATAACTATCATCCTCACATTTTTATTAATAATTTTGTGATTACAATCACACTTTTATTATATTTTAAAGATAAATAATATTCAATCACGTAATTATATATATTTATGTGATTACAATCACATTTTTATAGATTTTTTATGAACAAAAAAAAGAGGTGCTTATGCACCTGGAAACTTCTATTCGATTGGAATATATTTCTTTTCCTCGACTTGTTTTGGCGTATTACTTGGGAAAGTGATCTTTAATTCACCATTGTCAAAGTTAGCCTTGATGTCTTCTTCCTTAATGTTTTCACCAACATAGAAACTGCGCGAACAAGAACCGGTAAAACGTTCCTGACGAATGATCTTTCCATCTTTGTCTTTTTCTTCATTGTTGGTGTTACGATTGGCGGTAATCTTCAAATAACCATCTTTTAACTCCAACTGAATATCTTCTTTTTTAATACCCGGAACTTCCATGCTTAATTCGTAATTGCCGTTCTTTTCGCAAATGTCTGTCTTCATCAATTGAGACGAAGTCGTTAAACCAAAATCATCATCAAAGAAATCATCAAACAAATCAAATGATCTAAAACCTGGATAGAATTTCATATACATCGCCTCCATTTTTTCCTAGGCGGTTGTTTACGCAGCCGTTGTTCATGAAATTTCTTCCTCATCAGGTTCCTTACCCTGATTACACTTATTATTATAGTCAAGTTTTTAGCACTGTAAATAGTAAAGTGCTAAAAATTTTAGTTTTTTTGTTTTTAATGTTGTTTTTGTTCAACATTATGCTAAAATCTTCGCTTTTCGTATTGAATTTGTGCATATTCACTTAATCGATGCATGTATAAGGCATCATAGACACCGGTTGCAGAACCAACTAAAGGGATTCCCTGTACAAACTTTAAGGCCAAAAGTGTATGTGACATCATAGAAGCTGTGCACTTTATTTCTTCTTCTAACTTGAGATGCTGTCGATGGTTGAGTTTATGATGAATGTTTAATAGTTCATCGCCGGAACAGAAGGTTCCCTGCAATAGAAGAAGAATAAAGATCTTTTCTTGTGAGGTTTCATAAGAAAAGCCATTTTGCAGCACAATCTGATACAGATTGCGAAATAAAAGTGCTGTATATAAAAAGATATCCGGTAAACCTATACCTAAAAGTCCAAGACCTACACCACTGATTCCGGCGCCCAGAATATGGTGCTTGGCAATTCTTTTTGTGTTTTAATGATTACGTTTCCATGTTGTTTGTTGAAACGTATCTTTATCGTATGTCTTTTCAATCCAGGACACGCCTTTGGAAAAGATCAGATCAAAGGCTTTGATAAAAGCGGATGCCAAAGTCGATTGTAGCTTTTTTGGAACTTTTTGAGCGAATTTCTGTTCGATCCAAGGCTCTTTTTTCTTAGCATACTTATGAAGATAACGCCTTTCTTTTCTTTCAATTTTATAAATTCGAAGCTTTTGTTTCCACATAATTGTATTGTAGGCAAAAGCTTTTCATTTTACAAATTGTTAATAATATATTGCACAGTTTTAACGTTGTCATGATTCGTATTTAATGCTTATCGTTTATTCTAAATACTGTCGGAATAAGGAGGAGAACAATGAACTCGAAGATTTTAAGAGGCTCTTTGTGTGCCGCTTTAGCTTGTTCTTTATTAGCTGGGTGTGCGGAAGAAGGGCAGACAGAAACAGTAGATTTAAATGCGATGAGCTTTGATGAAATTGCCGAAAAGGCAAAAGAAGATGGAGAAGTAAACTCTGTAGGTATGCCGGATACATGGGCAAACTGGGGAGAAACATGGACAGAAATTGAAGAAAAATATGGTATCAAACATACCGATACAGATATGTCCAGTGCGGAAGAAATTGCCTTGTTTGCCAATGAAGCAAACGATGCGACCAAAGAAATCGGTGATGTGGGACAGTCTTTTGGTCCGGTAGCCGAAGAACAGGGTGTTACTTTACCATATAAAACATCCTATTGGGATTCTGTTCCGGATTGGGCTAAAGACGATGATGGTGACTGGATCATCGGTTATTATGGAACCATTACCTTTATCACCAATAAAAATCTTGTAGAAGAAGCTCCAACGAGCTGGCAGGATGTTTTGGAAGGTGATTATACATTAACAATTGGTGACGTTTCCGTAGCTACACAGGCACAGAGTGGTCTGCTAAGTGCAGCTATTGCGTTTGGTGGTGATGAAAGCAACATTCAACCAGGTCTCGACTTCTTTAAGACATTGGCCGAAGAAGGACGTTTAGACATGGGAGATACCAGTGTGGCACGCCTTGAAAAAGGAGAAATTGAAGTTGCCGTATTATGGGATTACAACTCTTTAGGATATCGTTCTCAGATCATGGAAAATAACCCGGATGCCAACTTTGAAGTATCTGTTCCAAGCGATGGAGCCATTCAGAGTGGATATTGTACAATCATCAACAAATATACAAAGCGTCCGTATGCTGCTGCGGTAGCTCGTGAATACATCTTGTCCGATGAAGGACAGATCAATCTTGCTAAAGGATATGCCCGTCCGATTCGTGATGATGTTGAGCTTCCAGAAGATGTAAAGGCCAGTTTGTTGCCGGATGATCAATACACCAATGCTCGCTTTATTGAAGATCAGGAAGCTTGGGACAAAGCTGTTGCCGATCTATCCAGCTCCTGGCAGGAAGAAGTAGTAGCTTATGCCCAATAAAACAGTCTTTGTTTTATTGGATGGATTACAAAGCCAATATGCCAGAGAACATTTAGGGTATCTGGAACATTGTGTTGAAAAACAGAAAGCGGCGAAATATGAAGTGCTGGGAGAGCTTCCCAGCGCTTCTCGTCCGATGTATGAAACGATCTTTACCGGTGTCAGTGCTTTAGAGCATGGTATTACCAATAATGGGATCATTCGTTTATCAAATCAAAAGCATTTGTTTCAAATGTTGAAAAATGCGCATAAAAAAAGCCTTGTGTTAGCATATTACTGGATCAGTGAATTGTATCTTTCAGCGCCGTTTGATAAGGACACAGATATGCTTCATGAAGATTCAAACTCTTGTATCGATAGAGGCTTTTTTTACTACGAAGATACATTTCCGGATTCTCACTTATATTCGATGGCTGCGCAGTTTATGAAGCAGGATACCTATGACTTTGTATTGATCCATCCGATGGGTATCGATGATGCCGGTCATAAGTTTGGTGCCGGTTCGAAAGAATACAGTCAGGCTGTGATTCAAAATGATAAGCTGTTATCCACATACATTCCGATGTGGTTAGATCAGGGATATAGCGTTGTCGTAGCAGCCGATCATGGCATGAGTGAGCAGGGCTATCATGGTGGAAACAGTGACAGTCAAAGAAATACAGCGTTATATATCATAGACTCTCGTATGCGGCAAGGCTTTTCAAAGAAGCAGCTGACTACGTTAGATATAACTCCTTTATTATGTTATGTATCGGGAATAGAAACATCCGAAAAGATGAAAGATTTGGAGGTGGGTTTACATGACAAAAACAAAGAAGAACAGTAAAGTCTATTTGTTGGCTTTGGTTCCGTTTTTTGTGATCACATTTTTGTTTGAGATCCTTCCTTTGATCAATATCGTCATCAAAAGCTTTATGCCAACCGGAGGCGGAGGCTTTACGGTCGAACATTTTGTGAAGATCTTTTCCACAAGACTTTACCAGCAGTCCATCTGGAACAGTATCTGGATTTCCGTGGTATCGGCTCTGGCCGGTATCGTGATTGCGTTTTTGGCGGCCAAAGCGGCCAATGCGGCCAGTCCCAAGATTCGTAATATCTTTACCAGTGTGTTAAACATCACCAGTAACTTTGCCGGTGTACCTTTGGCTTTCGCTTTTATGATTCTTTTAGGAAATGTGGGAATCTTAACGCTGATTGGGAAAAACTATGGCATCAGTTTTCTGGCTGATTTTGATCTATATACGATCAATGGTTTGCTTTTGACCTATATTTACTTCCAGATTCCAATGGCTACTTTATTGATGCTTCCGATTTTTGGTGGTTTGAAAAAAGAATGGAGAGAGGCGGTTGGACTTCTTGGAGGAAACGGTTTTCACTATTGGTTCAAGGTGGCCATTCCTTCTTTACTGCCAAGTATTTTAGGAACCTTCTCGGTGTTATTTGCCAATTCATTGGCTGCCTATGGTACGGTCTATGCTCTTTTAAGCAACAACATTGCGCTTTTACCGATTCGTATTTCGCAACAATATGTAGGAGAAGTCGTACAAAATCAAGAGTTTGGTTGTGCTTTGGCACTTGTCATGATGATCTTGATGGTCATTTCTATTTTGATCACCAATAAATTTCAGAAACGAGGTGCAAACGCATGAAGATAAAAACACATTTGTGGGATGGCTTGATCTTGTTTCTGGTTGCAGCTTTTTTGATTTTGCCATTGGCTTTAACGTTTTTCTATTCGGTCTTTACTGAATGGATGGATATATTGCCGACCGGATTTACCCTGAGCTTTTATGCCGGCATTTTTTCCGATGGCGCCTTTATCAATTCCCTGCTTAGATCCATTGTGATTTCTATCGTGCCGGTTGTGATCTGTACGATTGCGATCTTATTAGTTTTGTATGTGATCACTTTGTATGTACCAAAGCTGGAAAAATATATTGAAATCCTTTGTAATATCCCGTATGCGATTCAGGGGGTCATCTTAGCTGCCGGTATCATTTCATTGTATTCGGGTAAACTGGGCTTTCTTTCTAATCGTATTTTCTTATTGGTGGGTGCTTACTGTATCATTATTTTGCCCTATGTATTCCGTGGTTTGAAAAATATGATTGGTGCTTTGAATGTACGTTGTGTGATCGAAGCGGCACAGGTTTTGGGATGTTCCAAACTGCATGCCTTTTTTACGATCGTGATCCCACAGATGAAGCGAGGCATTATTTCCACAATGATGTTGGCATTTACGATGATCTTTGCGGATTTCGTTGTTGTCAACATGATTGCCGGCAGTGCCTTTAGAACCGCAGGTATCTATCTGTATCAGACGATGTCCAAATCAGGTCAGACATCGAGTGCGATCATTGTGATCTTATTTATCACAACGTTGTTGATTTCTACACTCACATTGATGATTCAAAATAAAGCAATCAAATCAACGAAAGGGAGGAAAGCATAATGGCTTATATTGAGTTTCGAGGCATCTGTAAAAGCTATGATGGCGTGAATCAGGTGTTAAAAAATATCGATCTGGATGTCGAAAAGGGAGAGCTTGTCACTCTACTAGGACCAAGTGGTTGTGGTAAATCCACCCTGCTTCGTTCTTTGGCAGGTTTAGAAGATATCAGCTCCGGTCAGATTATTCTGGATGGTGAAGATATCACGAATACACCGGTACAAAAGCGTGGGATCGGTATGGTCTTTCAACAGTATTCATTATTTCAGAATATGAATGTAGAGGACAATATTGCCTTTGGTCTAAAAATTGCCAAGATGGATAAAAATGAGATCGACAAAAAAGTCAAAGCAGCCATTGAGATGGTGGATTTAACAGGTAAGGAAAAAAGTTATCCCAGCCAATTATCCGGTGGTCAGCAGCAGCGTGTGGCCATTGCCCGTGCTATTGTCATGGAACCGAAGGTTTTATTGTTGGATGAACCGTTGAGTGCTATTGATGCCAAGCTAAGACGTGAACTGCAGGAAAAGATCAAACGTGTACAAAAGGAGTTAAAAATCACAACGATCTTTGTCACACACGACCAGGATGAGGCTATGATCATGTCGGATAAGATTCATTTGATGAATCAGGGAATCATCGAACAAAGTGGCAAACCGGTACAGCTTTATACACATCCGGTATCGAAGTTTGCGGCTGAATTCATCGGACATTATAATATTTTGACACCGGTGGAACTGACGGCTTTCTTTCCGGAAAAGCGCTATCCGGGCAACTACTATGCGATTCGACCGGAAACATTTATGTTGTCAAAAGAGCCAATCGAAGATCCGGCTTATTTGACATTTGATGCCAAGGTCGTAGACTTCATTTCACGAGGAAATGTTCTACGCTATACCTTACAGTGTAAGGATGTAGTGTTTACATCAGAAGTTCTTTTTAGAAGTTTTGCCCTGTTTGAACTGGGAGCTACGGTTCATGTCGGTATCGAAGAACATAACTTATTACGTTTGAATGACTAGCGAAAGCTAGTTATTTTTTTGAAATGGGGGCATGTTAAAGATAGTTTCGCTATGTTAATATATTTGCATAAGTGAGGAAAACTATGGAATTACGAATTGAACATTTAAAAAAGAGCTTTGAAGAAAAAGAAGTTCTTAAAGACATCACGTTTACTTTCCAACCCGGTAAGATTTATGGCTTATTAGGAAGAAACGGGGCCGGAAAGACGACGCTGTTTAACTGCTTAAATCAGGATATTTCTGTGGATGCGGGAAGATTTTTCCTGCGGGATACAGATGCAGAACAGCCTTTGGGAATGGAAGATATCGGCTATGTCTTATCGACACCACAGGTGCCGGAATTTTTGACCGCCCGGGAATTCTTAAAATTTTTTGTGGAGATCAATGCGACATCTATTCCCAATAAAATGGATCTGGATGCGTATTTTGATCTTGTGAATTTGGATAAAGAAGATCGAGATCGTCTGTTGAAGGATTTTTCACACGGTATGAAAAATAAGATGCAGATGTTGATCAATATCATTGCTTCTCCCAAGGTTTTATTGTTGGATGAGCCTTTGACCTCTTTAGATGTCGTTGTGGCGGAAGAGATGAAAAACATCCTTCGTGATTTGAAAAAGGATCGAATCTTAATTTTATCGACACATATTATGGAACTGGCCTTTGATCTGTGCGATGAGATCGTTTTGTTGAGTCATGGAAAGTTGGAAGAAATGCCGGAAAAAGAAAGCGAAGCTGAATTGAAAGCGGATATTTTGCGTATCCTGCAAGAGGAAGATCATGCGTAAGGTATTTTGGATCTCTTTTCGATTGCGAATGACGTATCGAATCAACTCTATCTTATATGCGATTCGTCAGGTTCCGGGATTAAAACGCATATTACCGGTCAGTCTTTATGGAAAGACCGGCTTAAAGATGGTCTTCACGGTATTGGCATTATTGTGGGAAATCGTATCGATCTTTATCAACAAAGGATTGTATGTTGCCATCTGTATTTATTACCCGGTTGTCTTGATGGCATCAAAACAGCCGAGTTTAGCGATCATCCATATTTTGTTCTTTTTAAGCATTGCCGGAGCCATTTCAAACAATACGATGTTTGATCCGACAAAGGATAAATACTATGCGATGATTTCCTTACGGATGGATGCCAAAGCCTATACTTTGACCGATTACACGTATTCGATGATCAAGATTCTGATGGGCATGGGTGCTTCTTTGTGGGTTGTCTGCCTGTGGTATCCGATTCCATGGTACTATTGTCTGATTGTTCCTTTTTACATCATCGCGGCTAAAACAATCAGCGCCGCCTGGTCTTTATATCGCTTTGAAACTAAAAAGATCCTTCGCAATGAGAATAGTCCGGTTAAACTGATTTGGACTTTGATTCTGACTTGTTGGGTTTTAGCTTATGGTGCACTCTTTGCCGGTTTCTTTTTGCCGGAGATCGCATATCTTGTTTTGATGACCATGGTGATCGTTGTCGGTATTGGTGTCTGTCCTTATGTTTTGAAATTTCAAAGATATAAAGAAATGTATCGCCTTTTACTACAAAAAGGGCCGGTTCAGATCAAGGCCAGCATGAAGGAAGTGCAGAACAAAAACTCCTGGGATATGATCAGCCAGGATCAAAAGATCACCAGTCAGAAAACGGGTTATGCGTATTTTAATGATTTATTTATCAAGCGGCATAAAAGGATTTTATGGCGTTCCAGCAAGCGCATGACGTTAATTTGTTTGGGTATTGTAGTATTCACCGGGATATTGGAAGTTTTCTTGGCAGAGGCAAGAGAAGTGGTACAAGGCTTTGTGTTGAACTATCTTCCCTATTTTGTGTTCATCCTGTATTCGTTTAACTCCTCTAAATCTGTCGTGCAGGCGATGTTTCGCAATTGTGATCACAGTATGTTGACATATTCCTTTTATCGCAGGTCGGATGTGATCTTATCTTTGTTTCGCTTGCGATTACGCTCTTTGATTGTGATCAATTTAATGCCGGCCTTGGTATTAGCCATTGGCCTGCCGATCCTTTTGGCAATCAGTCAGGCCGATGAAAGCATTTGGATCTATCCCATCGTATTTATTTGTATTGTATCAACGAGCATTTTCTTTTCCATTCATTATTTGACAAGTTATTATCTTTTGCAGCCATATAATGAATTTACCGAAACCAAGAGCGCAACCTATGGTATCGTCATGTCATTGACCTACATTGTGTGCTTTGCGTTTATCTATATCCATATGAGCACCTATGTCTTTGGAACAATCATGTCACTTTTCTGCATACTCTATATTTTAATTGCGTATAAACTGGTTTATGCGAAAGCTCCGAAAACATTTCGCTTACGACGATAAAAAAACGACAGGACTTGACGTCTTGTCGTTTTATGCTTTTACGACCTTAAACTGCACAGTTTTGATTTCATCTTTATACGCAATGGAAACTTGATACGTACCACATTCTAAATAGTCTTTTCCTTTAGAAACAACGTTACAGTTTTCATCCAATGTATATTTTTCACGATCTAATAAAGGTGAGTATAAAATCGCCTTTTTTAAGACTTCGGAAGATACGCTGGAGTCTAAAAAATTCTCTACTTTCAGATTTACAATTTCCCCTTTTTGATAAACAATGTTCGAACGAACCGGCAAGATATCCGCATGGGAACATGCACTGATAAACAAGCCAAAAATAACAGCCGCCAATGACAGGAGGATAGAACCCCGGACTATGATTTGTTTCCCCTTCATGAATGTAAAACCCCTTAATGATAAATCCCCTTTCGTAGCTGTATTATAGCACAATACAATCGCTGAATTTTATAAAATTTTCTTAATTTTTTTGTTCGATTTAAGAATCAATAGAAAGCCTGTTTTATGTCCTCATGAAATCTTAATGTGCTTTTTGAAAGAATTAGGATATAATAAATTTATAACGGGGGGGGGTTATAATTTTATGCATATATCTGCTTCTTCGATTTTTATTACTTTATTAATGGCATTGGGGATGATTCTGCTTTTTTATGTTTTGATACAGAAAAAGAAGACACATCTTCTATTTCGGACGGATCTTTTGATATTGTTGGCGATGATCATATGGGGCCGTCTTTTTTTACCGGTGGAATTTCCTTTTACTATAACGATTGCGTTTAGTGCTTTGATGAATCCTTTACAGGCTCTTTTAAACACTGTGGTATTCGGCCATCGGTTTGGCGAAGTGATCATGATTCTCTGGTTTGTGGGGATGATAGCTACCGCTCTTCATTCTTTATATATGTTAAAAAGGATGTTTGATCTACAAAAGATCATTCAAAAGAAAAGTGAAGTGTTTCATATTTCTGATTTCATGAAGGTGAATCCAAAAAACGATTATCCGGTTTGGAAGACGGATTTAATCGAAGTTCCTATGGTTTTAGGATGGCAAAAAGTGATCCTGTTACCAAATGTTTCTTATTCACAAAAGGAAATAGAACACATTTTATCGCATGAGCAGCAGCACATTCTAAATCATGATATATGGATCAAACAGCTGATGAATCTTTTAACGATCGTATATTGGTGGTTTTTACCGGTGTACTGGCTGAAAAATCAAGTTCAGATCGTATTGGAGATGCGTGTAGATGAAAAAGTAACACGTTCTATGACACAGGAGAAAATGTTGGACTATGTTTCCACTTTAGTGGAAATGAACGAGAAGATAACTAAAAATGTGTTACAGAAGAAATTGCGATTTTCATCGAGCTTTTTCTTTGCGGAAAATAGAAATGTTTTATCGTATCGTGTTCAATATCTTTTAGAATCCAAACAGAAGAAAAAGACAAATAAAGGTATTTTACTGTTTGTGTTTATGCTTCCTGTTTTCACAAATCTTGTCATTTTTGAGCCTTATCATGAAAATGCTCCAGGAACCGAAGGAACATGGAGCGAGCAAGAAATGCAGGAGCAGGGATATTTGATTCATCATCAAGATGGAACTTATACTTTTTGTATAGATGGGCAACAGGCCACTATACAAAATATAAAAGATCCCATCTTTGAAAATATAAGAGTGATAGAGGAGGAATAATGGGTTATGAAAATGGTTCTGTGAAATCATCGAAGGCATCTTTTTTTGACAGATAGATACGACAATCCGTGTAAAATTTAAAAAAAGGCATTGCAAAAGGGGAAAGGCTGTGCTATATTAATTGAGCACTGATTGTGTATGTGCGCCCATAGCTCAATTGGATAGAGCGTTTGACTACGGATCAAAAGGTTGTGGGTTCGACTCCTGCTGGGCGCGCCATTTATTTTGTTTTCGGGACGTAGCACAGCTTGGTAGTGCACTTGATTTGGGATCAAGGGGTCGCAGGTTCAAATCCTGTCGTCCCGACCACTTTCTAAATTTTTGGCTGGGTAGCTTAGTTGGCTAGAGCATCCGGTTCATACCCGGAAGGTCGTGAGTTCGAGTCTCACTCCAGCCACCAACGAGTTTAATGGACCCTTAGCTCAGTTGGTCAGAGCATCCGGCTCATAACCGGCGGGTCGTAGGTTCGAGTCCTACAGGGTCCACCAATTTCAATACGATTGGAGAAGTACCCAAGTGGCTGAAGGGTCCGGTCTTGAAAACCGGTAGGTCGTTAGCGCGGCGCCTGGGTTCGAATCCCAGCTTCTCCGCCATTCAAGTTAATATTTCACATCGCGGGGTAGAGCAGTCTGGTAGCTCGTCGGGCTCATAACCCGGAGGTCGTTGGTTCAAATCCTTCCCCCGCAACCAAATGGTCTCATAGCTCAGTTGGTAGAGCAAAGGACTGAAAATCCTTGTGTCGTTGGTTCGATTCCGACTGAGACCACCACTTATGAAAATGAGTCTTTATCACATTCGATAAAGGCTTTTTTTGTTTTCTGAGTGTTCAATCGGGAATCTGTGTGAAAAGTATGATTTCTAGATTCAAATTAAGATGGATTTTTCCTTATTATTGAAAATAGATTTGCCCAACTTATTACTTCTTAATTAGGATTTTTCGATGAAAAATCATTATGAAAATTCATGAAACAAAAATGAAAAAATATTTGATATATTACTGGTATAAACGTATAATGAAAGCTGTTTTTAGGAGGGTGTAATGGAGACAATAAGGGAAAAGAGAAATATTCTTTGCTTCATTATAAGTTATGTCATCAATAATCTGGCAAGTGGTGTTTTATATGATACTTATGTGAATTATTTACAGGAAGTACAAGTCTCAATTGCGACATCTTTTTGGGCTTTTTACGGATATGCGACATTTATCAGTGCCTTGTTGTTATTGGCTGTACCTAAAATAGGCTATAAAAAACTGCTGCTGTTTTGTTCGCTAGGAACATCGTTTGCGTTTTTTGGGGCTATCTTTCTACAATATGACTGGGTGCTCTACGCTGCGACATTACTTGCTTTAACAGGTGTACAACTTCATTTTATTATGCTAAGTCCTTTTATTGCCTGTTATACTGAACATCTGGGCCTAAAAAAAATAAATTGGTACACAAGAACGTACTATATGGGATACATTGGTTATTTTATTGCCACTTATTTAGGGGGAGCTTTTGTGGTCAAAGCTTTTTCGATGGTTTCTGGCATTACATATTCTGCAGCGCAGGAAGCAACGCGATATATTACGCAGTTATCCAATGCCATGTATGCGAATTATATGATGGGGAATGAAATCGTATTATTTCTATTTGGCTGCATTTCTTTGATTTCATTAATTCCTGTATTGTTCATCAAAGAAAAGAAAGAAGACTTTATGACACATGAATTCCAAGAGAAGATTTCATGGAAGCAAAAAATAAGAGGGATTTCAGAGGTTTTATTAAATCGTTATTCCAGAGCTTATTTATTATATTGGGCTTTGATTTCTTTTGCGATGGGATTGTTTACATCGTATTATACCGTGTATTTGAATCGAAACCTGCATATTGATAAAGCTACATCTTCTTTAATTGTTTCGATTTCGTATATTGCCATTGTGTTGTTTATGTTTTTTACACCTAAGTGTGTGAAGAGATTTGGTAAAGTAGGTACGATCTTTTTTACAGTGATGGCTTCTATACCGTTTATGATCTTGATCGGATGTGGAAATTATCTGGGGGATTTTGTAGTCCCTGTTGTAGGTGGTGCTTTATTTATTCGAGCCGGTCTTGCCAACTTATCCAGTCCGGTCGATAGTTCCTTGTCTATGGATGTCATTCCTAAATCGATTCGTCCTATTTATACTTCGCTGGTGAATTTCATGGCGGGAATCGTTAGTATTTTAAGTGGTTACTTTACGGGTGGTTATTTATTTTTAGAACAATCTGGCTATCAGAAAGCTTATTTTATTGCCGCCGGACTTTATGCGGTTGCAGGCATAGTTCTTTATAAGGGATTACATTCCTTTAATCATAAAGAAGATCAAATTGTTAAACAGGAGGAGAGTTTATGAAAAACTTATTAGCAAAGCTCGGTTTTGGAGAGAAATTATCCAAAAACATTTGGGCGATTCTTATTGTTGCCTTTAGTGGGGCCATCATATACGGATTGCCCTATTTCCGTTTTGATTATTATGATGCCTACTTGGCAACGTATCATTTAACTAATACACAGATGGGCGTTTTTGGCAGCATCTTAGGTGTATTTGGGATGATTTCTTATCTGTTTGGAGGGGTTGTGGCCGACCGCTTCTCAACACGAATTATTTTGACTGTTTCTTTGATTGGAACCGGTCTTGGTGGTTTTGTTCATTTGTTGCCACTTAACTATTATGGATTGGTAGCGCTGTATGCTTTCTGGGGAATTTCAAGTTTATTTGCCTTTTGGCCGGCCTGTGTAAAAGCGGTGCGTATTTTGTCCGGTTCAGATGATCAGGGAAAAGCTTATGGTTTCTTTGAAGGCGGACGAGGCATCGGCGCGGCTTTGATGGCTATGGGAGCTGTGGTTGCGTTCCGTATTGGAATTGGACAGATCAACGATGAAGTACTGGGCATGAAAACCGTCATTGTATATTATTCCATTATTACGATTGCGATGGGTATTTTTTGTTTCTTTACGGTAAAGGATGGAAAAATGGAAAAGAGCGATCGTATTTCGTTTAAGGGAATAGGTCAAGTCTTAAAGATGCCTGCGGTTTGGATCATTGGATTTGTGACATTTTGTAATTATGTATTTACTTTATCTTTGTACTACTTTACACCTTATGCGACATCGATCTTAGGGGCAACGGTTACTTTTGGAGCGACTTTGGCCGCTTTAAAGCGTTGGTTTTCTTTATTTGGAAATGTAGGTGGTGGATTTTTCTCCGATAAATTTGGAACAGGAAATGCGCTTTTGATTTCATTTGTGATCATGATTTTGGGAACATTAGGCATTTTGATCTTGCCGATACAATCGGATTCAATTTTGATGTTTACGATTTTATTTGTTCTGATTTATATTTTCTACAATGTCAATTATGCGCAGACATGGGCTATGATGGATGAAGGTGGTATCCCTGAAAAATTCTCCGGAACGGCTGCGGGCATTATTTCCACAGTCGGCTATTTACCGGAAATCTTTGTTTCTGTATTAGCCGGGATTATGATCGATCAAAATCCTGGCGTAGATGGATATCGACATTTTTTCGGATTTTTGGTTGCGATGTTGGCCCTTGGTGCCATCTTTGTATTGATATGGAAAGCATATTTAAAGAAACATCCAAAAGAAACAAACAAATAGGAGTTTTATGAAAACAATTTTTGAAAAAGTATATGTGGAAACACCGGTGGATACGGATGAGGATGGAAAATACGATCTTATTGTGGTGTATATCAAACGTCCGCTTTTAGATGAAAAAGTGCCGGCTGTATTTGTGGCGAATCCTTATATGTTACATTGTAATGAAGATTGGTATGAACTTTATGATGTCAATAAAAATATCAAGGTGTATCCAACTCAAAATATTACGGAAAGTGATATTTTGTTTGTTCCCAGAAAACAACCAGTGTATCCTAAAACGAAGTCACAGGGGGAAGTAAAAACCAATCCGATTCCGGAACCGGATCCAAGTGAATACGAATGTATTTCGAATTTGTATGATCATTTGATTGAAAGAGGATATGCCGGTGTTTTTAGTGCCGGATTGGGAACAAGAGGATCGGATGGTTTGACACGTACCGGTTCGCAGGAAGAAATTCTTGCGTTTAAATCGGTTATCGATTGGTTAAATGGAAGAGCTCGTGCTTTTGTCGATCGTACAAGACAAATGGAGATCAAAGCGCATTGGTGTACCGGTTCTGTTGCCATGTCAGCTCGTTCTTATTTAGGAACGATGTGTATCGGTGTTGCGACGACCGGTGTTGAAGGGTTGAAAACAATCATTCCGGAAGCAGGTATCTCTAATTGGTATGAATACTATCGACATAATGGTTTAACATTACCGGCCATGGACTGGCAGGGAGATGACTTAGATATTTTGTCAAAATATTGTTTTTCAAGAGTTCTGGATTCTAAAGATTTTGAAACGATACGTCCTTTATTTGAAAAATCGCAAAAGGAGCTTCAAGAAGGAGAAGACCGGGAATCCGGAAACTATAATCGCTTCTGGGATGAAAGAAACTATCTCAAACATGCCGATCAAATCAAGGCTTCTGTTTTTGTGATACAAGGACTTAACGATTGGAACGTAAAACCGGATCAAGGCATCTTGTTGTTTGAAAAGCTGCAGGAATTCGGAAAAGATCGAATGATGTTGTTGCATCAGGGACAACATATATACACATATCACTTAGAAGGCAGTCCGACTTTGTCTTTGATTGATCGATGGCTGGATTATTATTTAAAAGGTATGGATACCGGCATACAAGATGAGGCAAAGATCTTTGTTGAGAGCAATGTAGATCAGACGGTTTGGATGAAGGAAGAGCATTGGCCACCTAGGCAAATGGAAGTGTATCAAATCAAGGATTCAGGAGTTCAAACGATCATAGATGATCTATCCAAAACAGTGTATGATCGAAAAAAGAAAAATACCAAAGAATGGCTGGATGAACTGGTATTAACACAAAATGCTCATTCGCTCTCTTTTGATCTGGAAACGTTTAAAAGGTCAGTTCGTTTTGCGGGTCGGGCAAAAGTACAGTTTCGTGCCCGTATCAATCAGCCAACCGCCATATTAAGTGCTATGCTGGTTGAAAAGGGAGAACAAAAACGATTAACGTGTCAGCTGGATGGCGATGAGAATCGTTCTTTTCGATTTAAGATGGAACAGGAACCATCCGCTTATTCTGTGATTACGCGAGGATGGATGAATGCACAAAATCGAAACAACAATTATTCAAAAGAAGAAATCAATCCTCAAAACTGGTACACCTATTCCTTTGAGTTTGTATCCAATGATTATACGATTGCACCAGGACATACGCTGGCTTTGATCTTGTATGGTATGGATGTAGATCAGACTCAGCTTCCATGGATATCGACAGCGATCGAAGTTGATACATCTTCTATCGTTGTAGAATGTCCTGTTAAGTAAGCAGGAAGAAAGAACTGGATATTCATAATTGATGAACGTCTTGAAAAAATAAATTGATAAAATGGAGAGATTCGAGAGTGAATTTCTCCATTTTTTTAAAAGAATTGTAGGAAAACAAGGATTCCCATTTTCTTTGCATGACAGTTATTTTTTCATATTTTATTATAATGTTGAAAGGGGGCATGAATCATGACATACCTCAAATCAAATTTACATTATTTACGTTTAAAGAATGGTTTATCACAAAAAGAACTGGCCTCAAAATTGTATATGGCCCATCAGACGATATCCAATCACGAACTGGGAAAATCCGAACCGGATTTAGATGGTATGCAAAAGTATGCGGATTTTTATCAGATTCCATTATCAGATTTGATCGATGTTGATCTTTGCAAAAAACAGAAAGGTTTCATAGATTTGGGAAATGTACTGCTTGATACACATCGGAAAACCTTTCAAATCTTATCAGGAACGAAAGGAATCTATGCGATAAAGGATATTTGTAAGTGTCAGATCGTATTTGAAGATGCCAAGTATCATGATGAAGAACATCCGTTTCCTGTGGATCGCAGGGTTTTGGTCACAAATTATAATTTCTGGTGGTTTAATCGAAAAGTATATATTGGTTTAGAAATTGAAATGAAAGATCATAGAAAACTATATGTATATGTTTCGAATGATGCAAAGGTTCAAAATTCGGATTCTTTTAAGAAGTATAGAAAGCAGGCAAATCAGATCAAAAAGAAACTGATGAAATATCGTTTGTTTTAATACTTGTATAGATAGATTATGCTAAAGGTTTGTTGTCGAGAAGAGAAACGAATGTTTTTTAATTAGGATATTATTTTGAATATGGAATGGAAAAAACTGTAATACGATGTCTTATGGTTTTTATCAATTCGTTAAATTATGCGATTTAGCATGCCAAAAGCAGGATTAAAAGAAATAAATGATTGTCCAGTGATTCAAGGATAGATATCTTGCATTTTATCTATGGCATTACTCTTCAGGTGATTATTTGAAAAGTAAATCAGAAAATAAATACAGTAAAAAGGCATTTGAAAATATTAGAGAATCTAGAAGAGCTAAAACTAAAAGAAATTAATGAGTAGATTCTTGAAACAGAATTATTAAAAGAATATCGTTCAAGGATATATTAATGATATTAAAAGAGTATATTCTAGATTAAACGAGTAAAATCCCCATGGAAGATGAGTGTTTCTATGGGGATTTGTATTAATGAAGATTTAAGCGTTTTAAAACTTTAGATTGCATTTCCTTTTGAACACGTAAGATAGAAAAGGCCTGTTGAATATCGGAAATGGTGCCACTTTCCGGTAAAAGAGAAATGTTTTGAACAAGGGGATCCAATTCACCGGATTTGAGGCCTTAGATGCGACCTTGTCTTCTTTTGATTGAAGGGAAGAATATAAAAGATGAGTCATAGAGATTCCACAAGATTCAGGATCAAACGTAGGTTACCCATCTTTTGATTTCTAGTGTTACATACTCTAATAGACAATTATTTTTTATCTTTGTGTGATGTAAGCATATCCAAAAAGAGCGTACATCTAAAATATCACTGTAAAAGGATTTTTGAAAGCCGAGAGAACGATTTTTTGATCGGCAATCAATCTATATGCATAATATAGACTTCGACAAGGAAGAGTGTATTTATAGGATTCTTCACCTTGTGCTTCAATAGGAATCAACATAAATTTTGATAGATACAAAGAGTGTTGAACCATATAGATTGAATCATAGACAATTTTAGCTCCAGGAATACGAATATCTTCGAAATCCAGTGTAATAATTTTGGAACTGGAAGAACTTGGTTGAATGAGCGCAGAAATCTCTTCTAAAGATAGATTTTTAAACTCCTAGACATTGTTGAAGCAGATATGCCTGGATAGGCTTAAGAGAAAGAATGATCTTTGAATATCCATCGATAAAACGTTTTTTGGATTGTACTATCGTTTGTAGTTCATTTAAATTTGTCATTGTTACCTCCACTAACTATATATACAAAAAAATTGGAAAAGCATGAAAAAATATAAAGAAAAACTTTAATTAGTATACTGCAGGAGGCAAAACACATTCTTTAATAACTTGGATATTTAAAACATACACCGTATTAAGCATAGAAATATTATTTATATTTTTTTATTGTTTATACTTGTATTTTGCTATTCGCTTATTCATCTTTACTAAATTTACTTAAATACATATAATTATTGAAACAAGAATATAATGAGGGCAACTTGATGGAATATAAAACTGTTGATGAGCAAATCAAATATTTAAAAGAAACACTCGATTTATAATAGGAATTGTATAAGTTATTTCGAATACTTAATCAAAAAGTTGAGGCCTATTTTTAACAGTTTTAAGCTATGATATATGAATTGATTTGCTTGTATCAAGACAAGTGATTAACTAATCGTTTTTGATCACACTTAAATCTTGGAGGTAGTTTATGAAGATTTCAGTCGCAATGGCAACTTATAACGGCGAAAAATATATACAAAAACAATTAGATTCAATTTTGAATCAGAGTCATAAAGTGAATGAAATTATTTTGGTAGATGATAAATCTACGGATAACACGAGAGAAGTAATTCAGAAGTATATCCAACAACATCCAGAAATGAAATTTTCATTCTATGTAAATGAAGTAAATATGGGATATAAGAAAAACTTTAAAAAAGCAATGTCTTATTGTAGAGGAGAGTATATTTTTCTGTGTGATCAAGATGATATATGGCTTTCAAATAAAGTAGAAGAAATGATTGCAATCATGGATACACATCCTAACATACTTTCACTAGCTTCTTCTTTTTCTTTTATTAATAAAGATGACAAGACTTTTGAAGTAGAAAAAGTTAAAGGTTTATCCAATAACAATCTACTTAGAATGGTAGTAAATACAAATGATGTAGTGGAAGTTACTTTTGAGACATTATTAACACAAAATTCATTCCAGGGATGTGCTTTAGTTATACGACAAAAATTAAATCAAAGATTTCAAGAATGTTTTACAGAAGACTTATTTCATGATTGGTTAATTAACTTATTGGCAGCAGAGCAAAAGGGAATGTATTTTTACAACAAATCGTTGTTTCTTTATAGGATTCACGGTAAAAACACAATAGGGATTAATGAGCAGGAGCATTACACGAAAAAAGAACATGCGCAAAAAAGAAATGAGCTTAAAACAAGACTTTTATTAGCTCAATACCCTTTGGAAACTTTAAAAAAGCTAGAAAAAGCAGAACCAAGATTATTGCAGTATCAACCAGACTATAAGAAACGAATGATGTTTTATCAAAATCATATTGATTATTTAACAAATGGTAATGTGATTAAGCTGTTTTTACAGAATTTTAGTCCTTATTACAAAGGAATGAAAACAAAAAAAGCCCGGATCATGGATTTGATTTTTGCGTTTAAACAAAAATTTAAATCCATTTAATTCCCTATTTTAGGAATATTTTATAACAATTCCTTGAGTAGGGAATTATTTGTCAATATACTATGAATGAGGTATGAAATGGATACAATAAATCCTTGTTATGAGATCTCATTGATTCCAAAAATATTGAGCATAGACAAGAAGTACAGACAAATTTATTAAATACTTTAGATAGGATCAATTCTAAATACTGTCAATCGATAGTTTCCAAATTTAAAATTACTTTAGAAGATGAATTTGAGGGATTAATGAGTGTAAACGCTGATTGGATTTGTATTATAAATGAGTTGTTTTTTTCCCTGCATCCAACAAAGATTCGATTTGGAGTAGGAGTCGGAAACATTACAACACAGATTCAAAAGATGAATATCCAGGAAATGGATGGTCCTGCCTTTCATTTGGCTCGTAAGGCAATTGAACAATTAGCAAAAGAAAAACAAAAATATCGGGGAAATATAAATTATTTTAAAATTTATACTCATGATCAATTAAAAACGGAAATTATGAATAATACCCTGTCGTTACTTTCCATTTTATATTGTAGCTACACAAGTCGCCAAGTTGAAATCTTGCATGCTTATATGAATCGTGAAATGAACTAGTTTAAAACGGCAGCCTTTTTAAAGATAGGTCAACCAGCTATCAGTAAAACATTAAAGAAAACAGAGTTTTATAAGGTGAAAGATTCATGGGATTTGTTAAATACATTAGTTATGAGTATAGAAGAAAATGACTAAGAGCTTTTTATTTGTATTATTGATAAATTATGTTTTAGTAGACTTTTATGTTTTAAAGTTTTTACACAAATCAAAGATGGTTTTATATCCACTACTGTTAACTATTATTTTATTTATCTTTTATGGTCAAGTACAATGGTTGGATGTAATGATTATATCGTTGTTTTATTGGATGGCTATGCAATTTTCTGAAAAAATTATTCTGGTAAATCGGCGGTCATTTAAACTCAGTAATTAAAAAACATTTTTTATATGTTGGTTTCTTAATGAGCTATTCTTTGTTCCATACAGTACGTCTTAAAAGTAGCGAGTTAAATTCTAACTTAGTATGGATTTTAGAACAATTCAATATAGATGCCAATAGTTTTATACAATGGGTTCTTTGTTTATTGTTGATTCAAGAACCATGTAGTTCTATGATTTAAATTGTTTTAAAGAAGTATGAACCAATTCATAAAGCGGATATAAATACTTTTCCTTCTACTGGTTCTTTCATTGGTAAAATGGAACGCTTGTTCATTTTGATGACGCTTAGCTTACATCAATATGCAGTACTAGGTTTAATCTTAACCGCAAAATCGATTACGCGATATAAAAAGATTTCAGAAGATCCACAATTCTCAGAATATTATCTTATTGGGACTTTATTAAGTAGTCTATCCGTTATTATTTTGTTTTTATGCATATTTTCACAATGAATAACGGATGCTTAATTTGTTTAATCTATGATTTATGCTAAAATAAGACTGTTTGACTAATGAGGTGGTCGCATGGAAAATCAGAATGCAATTGAAGTTAGAAATATGTCAAAGTATTTCAAAATTGATAGAGAAAAACCTAAAACAATAAAAGAAAGAATTTTATTTTGGAGAAAATCAAACGCTCAAATTCATCAAGTTTTGAAAAATGTGAATTTAAATATAAAAAAGGGAGAAACGGTAGCCTTAATAGGAACAAATGGTTCAGGAAAATCAACTTTATTAAAGTTAATGACAAAAATTATTTTTCCCAACAAGGGGACTGTAGAGACAAATGGGAAACTGACTTCTTTATTGGAGCTGGGAGCTGGTTTTCATATAGAGTTCACAGGACGCGAAAACATCTACTTTAATGCTTCTATTTTTGGACTGACACATAAAGAAATAGACAAAAGAATTGATCAAATCATTGAGTTTTCAGAATTAGGTGAATTTATTGATAGCCCGATTCGAACGTATTCATCTGGTATGTACATGCGTTTAGCATTCTCTATTGCAATTAATGTGGATGCAGATATCTTATTGATTGATGAAATTCTCGCAGTAGGTGACCAGCATTTTCAGGATAAATGCTATGAAAAATTAAGAGAATTACGTAACTCAGGAAAAACAATCGTTATAGTGTCACATGATCTAAAAACTATTAAAGATTTATGTCATAGAGCCATATGGATTTACCAAGGTGAGTTTAAACTAGATGGAGATCCTAAATATGTAATTGATCAGTACTTAAAACAAATCGAAATAGATAATAGAGAAAAAAATAAAAAAGAACGCAAGCTAGGCAATGAAGAAAATAGTGCAGTCCTATTTATTGATTATCCGAAACAAGCATGTAAACTAAGAGGAGATTATCAATTCCCTAAATTTAGAGGTTGGATGGTTACAAATAGTCCAAGAGCAGTTTTGAAGATATCTATTGATGGAGAAGAAGTAAAAGAGATTTCACATTTTAGAAGAGAAGACGTGTATCAAGTTTATTATGAACAATATGCTGGCTTTTTGGATGTAGATAAAATCGGATGGGAGATTTCAGTAGAGAATACGCAAATATCGGCAGGGAAGCATACATTAAGTGCGAAATGTGTTGAACCGAATAAAAAAGTATTGTATGAAATGAACGTTGAATTCCATGTGGATTAGGAGGTAGGACATGCAGGTCTTTAAAAATATATATGAATATAGAGAGCTATTAAAGACTAATATCAAAAAAGATATTCGAGGAAAATATAAAGGTTCTTTTTTAGGGGTTTTATGGTCTTTTCTTAATCCGTTGCTTCAAGTTGTAGTATACTGGATTGTTTTTCCTTACTTAATGCGAGGAACACCTATTCCAAATTATTTATGTTACCTGGTAATTGGAATTATACCTTGGACTTTTTTAACATCCGTTGTTTCACAGGGGACTCCATGTATAAAAAATAATGCTGGTATTATAAAAAAAGTTTATTTCCCACGAGAGATTCTCCCAATATCTCAGGTTTTAAGTTCTTTAATAAATTTCTTTATTTCATGTATTATTATTATAATTTTTTGCGTTGGAACAGGAGCTGGAATTTCCTACCATATCATCTTTTTACCCATTATTGCGATTATACAAACAATTTTTAATTTAGGCATCAATTTTTTGCTGAGTGCGTTAAATGTATATGTTCAAGATATAGAATATATAGTCACTTTTGTTATCAATATGGCTTTTTATGGAACGCCAATTTTGTATTCGTTAGAGACTTTAAATAATGCACCTTCTTTTTTAGTAAAACTAGTTCAACTGAATCCTATGACAACTATTATTGAAGCATATCGAAATATATTCATGTATCATGAATTTCCTCTACTAAAACCGCTATTATTGGTTTTTATTTTGTCTATAATCATTTTAATTTTTGGCTATTTAGTATTTAAAAAACTTGAAAAGGGATTTGCGGAAGAGATGTAGGTGGTAACGTGAAAAAGAAATTACAATATAGAATCGAACAGTTTCATATTAAAGATCTGATAAATAAAAAGTATTGTTATATTCAAGGATGGTGTTATTCTCCAGAAGAAGTGGGATTAGAATATGGAATCCGAATTAATGATAAAGATGTAGATTTTTATATTGATCATGTTTATAGAAATGATGTTACAGCGAATATTTTAGATGTAGATTCAAAGAAAATTGGCTTTACCATTTATGTGTTTTTTGAAGAAATACATAGCTTTTTATTTTATGTAAAATCCTCTATTCAAAAGTATGATTTAATTGTATTGAATGAAGATGAAGTTAATCAATCAATGGAAGTGAATTCAATAGATTACCGTGTTTCTGAAGAGACGTTTAGTAAAGAGAATTCTATGTTTTATATTGTAGGGTGGGCAGCTTCAACGTTAGGAAAAGTAGAATACGAGATATTAGACGAAAAGAACTGTTCTGTTCCATTCGAAGTGGAAATCGTTAACCGATTTGATTTGGTACAATTACAACTGGTTGATGAGAATAATTCATTATGTGGATTTCAATTAAAGTTTAATGCAGTAGCAAACGGGAAATACCGTTTAATATTAAAAGATTCGCAATATATCCAAGAAGAAATTCTAGATGTAGAAAATAATAATGGTGTTACGATTCTGAGGAATTATTTTAAGGCTTTAAACGCTTCTAATATAAAACGAGCTTTAAAATATTTTCATGATCAGGGGATTCGACAGTTTCTAAAACGCGTAAAGGAAGGCCCTAATGGGAAAACTTTTAAATATCAGAACTGGTTTAATGAACATAAAGCAACTGATGAAGAGTTAGCAAAGCAAAGAGTTGAAAAATTTAGTTATAATCCTAAAATTAGTATTATTGTAGCTACTTTCAATACGGCTGAAGAATATCTTAAAGAAATGATTGATACTGTTGTGGATCAGACATATCCAAATTGGGAATTATGCATTGGTGATGGAAGCACTACAAATTTTGTTGAAGAATATATTAAATATAACTACAAGAATGAAATTCGTATAAAATTTAAGCGTTTGGAAGAAAATTATGGTATTTCCGGAAATATGAATGGAGCATTATCTTTAGCAACCGGAGATTATGTAGCACTATATGATCATGATGATTTGTTAACACCAGACGCGTTATATGAAGTTGTGAAGGCACTGCAAGATTATCCATACGATATTGTTTATACTGATGAAGACAAATTAGATAATGATAGAAAAGAACTTATAGATCCGCATTTTAAACCAGATTTTAGTATCGATTTGTTAAGATCTCAAAATTATATTTGTCACTTTTTAGTGGTTAATAAAACTATTGTAGATGAGATTGGCGGATTGCATTCCGAATATGATGGAAGCCAAGACCTTGATTATGTATTAAGATGTTATGAAAAAGCTAATGGTGTTTATCACATACCTAAGATTTTATATCATTGGCGTATGCATCCTCAATCGACGGCTTTAAATCCAGAAAGTAAAATGTACTGTTATGAAGCAGGGAAAAGAGCGATACAAGATCATTACGATAGAGTAGGGATAGCGGCTCATGTAGAAATGATGCCAAAGCCATTATATGGCATGTATCAAAGTACTTATAATGTTAAAGAGCATAGTAAAATTTCCATTGTTGCCATTAATGATGCAGAGGCAAAAGATGTTTCCAGTTTAATAACTTCAATCAGAGAAAAGTCAGATTATGCGAATATTGAGTTTATAATCGTAAATAATTCTATTAGTAAGTTTATTTCCGTTTCTGAAGACGTTAAGGTTTTGGAATGGGATAAAGAAAGAAATTATTCAAAGATGTATAATTTTGCTGTCAATCATGCTAACGGGGAGTATTTATTGTTTTTAAGATCAAAAATGATGCTAGATTCAAAAACAGCGATTTCTCAAATGCTTGGAGTTTGTCAAAGACCAGATATAGGTGCTGTAAATGGAAAAGTAATAGGGATTGATGACACAATTATAAATGCAGGAATTATTTTTGAAAAAGGTGGAGTAGTAAAATATTGCTATTCTGGCCAAGACAAAGAATCTAATGGATATATGTGCCATCCTAAACTGCTTTGTAATTATTCCATCTTATCAGGTATGAATCTTATGGTTAAAAAAGTGGATTTTTTAAGTGTTGGTGGATTTGATGAACAGTATTATTTAGGATTCTATGACTTAGATTTTTGTATTAAACTAAGAATTCAAGGAAAATTGAACACCTATAATGGTTTTTCTCATTGGCGTTACAATGTACGAAACTTGATTATGGGATATGAAGCAGCAGACGTGAAAAAGGATAAAGAGGCACTTAATGAAGAATACAATTTGTTTAGAAAGAATCAATTTGATTTTCTAAATAAAGTAGATCCATTTTATAGTCCGAATTTTTCGACAAAGTATGATGCATATACAATCGCAGATTAAAGCGGATTTGGTTAAGGGAGTAGGTTATGATTGATTATTTTATAGGGATTGTTATCACTTTTTTATCAGCATTTTTGTTCCAATTATTTGGAATTTGCCTGACAAAAAATAAAAAAAGCTATGCTTATTCTTTTGTGATTGGGTATATCATATATAGTTTTCTAGTTGCAGTAATAGGAATACCAATTCAAATTTTTAATTTACCATGGATGGTATTTTTTGTTTATATGATTATCTTGCTTTTAGGTATTTTGCTATATATAGGAATTACCATAAGGAAAAAAGAATTAGTATTTTCAAAGGATTTGCTATTAGATTACATAAAGCATAATTGGTTTTTATATGTTGGTGCTGTCATAATTGTCTGTTTCTCACTTACTCATTTGAGTACAATATGGGCTAATAATTTAACGGATGATGCATACTATTTGAATCGAATGGCAACTCTACCATATACGGAAAATCCATTCCAAACTGATCCGGGGACAGGTCTATATGGAATGGTTGGATTTAGTTCATATAGTTTAAATGCATTTGAATTGGAAGCTTCTTTTTATATTTTTATAACAGGGATTGATCCTGCATTGTATGCAAGACTATTTTTAGCGTTATTAAATTATTTTATAATGTTAAATTCAATACAAGCTTTTATGCAAGAATTACTAGTGAATGGTAAATCAGATTCTAAAATGCAATTTATTATAGTTCCTGTCTTTTTGGTTTTTATAATGAATTCTAAGTTATTTATTGACACTGATACATATTGGACAATAGTCACTGCTGCGTATTTTGGATCTTCCTTAGTTAAAACTGTATGTACTTTCATAGCTCTATTGCCTTTGTTAAGATTTGAAAAACTGACTTTAAAAAAGGTCATCCTTACCATTTGTACATGTATTGTTATGATTTCTAAGTCAAGTACTGCATTACCTGTCTTATTTTTGTTAGCTGTGGGTTATTTACTAGTATTGTTTTGCTTGCGTTTTAAAATGGAAAAAGAAAATAAATATTTGTTACTATGTATGGTCTTATTGCTTATTGTATTTGGAATATTGTTACCAAATCAGCCCGATAGCAATGAATTAATGTTAAACTATATTTTAAATAGCACAAAAAATATTTTAGTTTTAATACCTTTATCGATTATAGGATTATATGCATTTAAGAATATAGATTTTTTGTATTTGTTATTAGCAATGGTGTTATGTATATTTTTGCTTACTTGTCCAGAAATTAATGACATATTTGAGAATCTATCGCAATATTCATTTGTTGCTGAGCGTACGAGATATACAATTTGGTTATTTATAATCATTGTCGGTACTATCAGTTTAATATGGTTTGTTGTTAATCATATAGGTGTTGTAAAGTTGGGAATATTGTCTTTTGCGATTACATTAGGGTCATTCTGTGTATTTTGCTATACAAACTATAATAAAGCAGATTTTTTAAATTCAGTAAAGGTAATATATAGAAATAAATATTTAATGCCTAATAGCACCATTGAATTAGGAAAGACATTAGAAGAATACTATGCAAATACAGGAAACAAATTAAATGTTATGATGCATGCTGGAGTGGTGGTAGATAATTATGCGCATTTCCCTGCTGGCATATTAAGAACTTATTCTCCTCATACAAATTCAATAATTGCAGGAATCAGAATTTCAGATACTTTGGAAAATATATATAGTGATTTCGATGGTTTTAGCATTGAAGAGTACCATAATTACGAAAATTTTGTTCAAACACCGAATCAAGAAACACTAGAAGACTTGGATGAAATACTAAATAAATACCCATTCAATTGTATAGTTGGAACAAATTTTAGTGATGAACAAACTAGATTGCTATCAACTATAGGATATGAAAAGTATCAGGATGTTGTAGATACGAACTTAGTTTATAATATCTATATAAAATCTTAAATATAATTAAATGCATAGTTATGGAGGATAAAATTATGGAATTTGATAAAAGTTTAATTGTTTTTGAATCAAATCCAGATTTTGCGGATAATCCGAGAGGATTTTATGAATATATCATAAAAAATACTGGTTATAAGACTTTTTGGGTTATAGAAGATGATGAAATCCTCAATGCTTTGAAAAAAAGAGGAGTTAATTGCGCCAAAAAGAATTCGGATGAGGCACAGAGAGTTATTGAAAAAGGAAAATACTTGATTTCATCCTCCTTTTATTTTGCATATCATAAAAAGAGAGGTCAAATACATATTTCTGCATGGCATGGTTTTCCATTAAAAGTCATAGGCTTTTTTGACTCGGCCAGTGCAAATCCAAAAGAGTTTGAAGATTTGAAGGTTATTACAACACAATCAGATATAGTAACTGCAACTTCACGATTTTCACATTTGACATTAAGTGGAATGTTTGCAATGGATCCAAGAAAAGTTTATGAAACAGGATATCCAAGAAATGATATTATGTTTTATGCGAATGCCAAAGAAGAATTATCGAAGTTAATTGATATAGATCTAAAACAAAGTAAATTGTTTTTTTATCTTCCAACAATGCGAAAAGGGTTGAAAGCGGAAGGCAAGCAATTTGATGAAAATATTTTTAATTTTGTAGATTATGACTGTGATGGGTTGGATGAATTTTTAGAAGCGCATAACACTTACATTGTTGCAAAATTACATTTTGCAGATATGCAGTTAATTAATCTGGAAAAAAGGAAAATACCTAAAAGAATAATTTTTTTGGATTCTGAATTAATGGGCAAACATCTTTTGACCATATACCATATTATGGATGCTTTTGATGGGTTAATTACCGATTACTCTTCAGTTTATGCTGATTTTATGTTATTGAATAAGCCAATTATTTTTTCTTGTTCGGACTTAGAAAAATACCAAAAAGATAGAGGTTTTGTAGTTGATGATCCTCGGCTATTAATGCCTGGCCCGGTGGTTAAGACGCAAAATGAATTGACATCTGTGATAGGAGATCTATTAAATGGAAAGGATGAATATAAGAATCATCGTCAGTACCTAATGCCATTCTTTCATAAAAATTTAGATGGTTATTCATCAAAGAGGTTGTTACATGTCATAGAAAATAATTTAGGTGTCAATAATGATATAAACAAAAACTATTCTTATTTGTATGATGATTGCAAGTCACCCTTATCTCAATATCTTATCTCACATTATACTTATGAGCTTTATTATGATGATGGCAATGGATTTTCAGAGAATAAAAAGGTTACAGGAAAATACGAAATACAGAAGTTTAAAAAATCTCATATTTACTTAGAAATAAAATTACCCAGGGTTGATATTAAACAGTTAAGATTTGATCCTTCAATAAATGGAGGTATAGTCATTAAAAACTTTAAAGCCATTATCGAAGATAAAGAGTTAAAAATAGAATCTATTATAAATGGAATCATTAATAATGGGGACATTCTATTTAACGAGCATGATCCACAAATCTTATTTAATAATTTAGATTTTATGCAGCCATATTATATGGTTGAGATTAGTTTTACTGTATGTACTACTTTCTCTGAAGAAGGAGAAAATATTATCTTAAAAACATGCAAAAGAAGTGCAGATTCCAAAAAACGATTTAAAAGGTTATTTAAAAGACAAAAATAATTTTATGATAAATATTCAGCAGATATGATTTAGTAGGAGAATATATGATAAGTTTCTTAATAATTACGATTTTCTTTCTAGTTGTGAGTTTTTGTACAGGATACCTTCTATCAATGTTCAAAAACATTGAATGGAGTTGGGCACTGAAAATATCTTTCGGATTCTTAATCAATATTGGTTTATTCCATATAATTTCAGTACCATTTATGTATTTTGAATTATCGTTTTCTCCATTATTCTGGATAACTATTCTTTATTGCTTACTGATAATAATTGTTTCAATTGTGATTTTTTGGAAAAATAGAAAGTGTATTAACTTTGATGTGAAAAATCTTTTCAAAGATTATCAAAAGAAAGATATTATAATTGGATTACTTTGTATAATAACAATTTTTTTACAAATCTATGTTGTGATTTGTTATCAACATACTGATATAGATGATAGTTTTTATTTAGCTCAAGTAAATACGGTTTTACATACAAATAGCTTGCAAAAAATTGATGCGGCATCTGGAATAGGAATGTTTGGATTGAGTGCTGATTATCAACTAGTAAGTTATGAAGTATTGTTAGCTGTTTTTATAAAGTTGTTTAATATAAATACTGCATATTTTGCTCACTCCGTTTTGCCGGCCTTTTTGATTTTATTACACTATATAATAGTTTTTGAGTTAGGGAAAAAGATTTCAAAAAAATACTCACTTATCTTTGTGCTTATATATTCTCTACTGAATATCTTCAGCGGATATTCTGGTTATAGCCAAGGTGCTTTTTTACTATTTAGAATTTGGCAAGGAAAGTCAGTTATGATCAATATAGTAATACCTTTACTAGTGCTGATTTTTTGTTTAATTTATCATATAAAAAAAGTTTCAACTGTGTATATCTTTCTTTTATTTATGATACTAAATGCGGGATTTCATACAACTGCTGTAGGACTTTATCTAGTCCCAATAATGTATTTTTCTTTAGTCATATCTTATGTTTTGATTACTAAATCAGAAAGAATTAAGAGTTTTTTTAAATTGTGTATTCCAGTTTTATTTTCACTACCTTATGTATTATTGAAAGCTTATATCTTATTTTTTACCACAACAGTAGGTAGTAAAGAAATTGTTACAGTTTTTGAAAACTATCAATATTTGATTACTTTTAAAAATGTGTTTTTGGCGTCAAACTATGGATTGTTACTTTTATATGTTATTTCATTCTTATTCATTTTGATTTTTGCAGACAGATTACATAAAGGAGTATTTTGTTTTTCATCTATTATTTTAATGTTGACTTTTTTAAATCCCTTTATAGATAATTTTGTTGCAAATAATATTACAGGTGTAGCTGTATATTGGAGATTATTTTGGTTACTAAATATTCCTATGACAATAGCATGCTCCTTCACTTTATTTGTGGAACGAATAAAAATTAAGTATATCAAACCGGTAATTATATGTTTCGAGATTATTTTGCTATATTTTAATGGAACGATTATTTTTAGAAATCAATGGGATTACTTTACGCTTCCGGAAAACAAATATAAGTTAGATGAAAATACTGTTCAGATAGTGAATGCAATCAATGCTCATTCTGACAATGAAGAGGTTTTGTTGCTTGTACCTATGGATTGGTCCTATGGTGTTAGAGAGTATTGTGGGAATATACAGTTGATAAATAATAGATATGTTGATTCTACATTTGTGGCTGCTGGTCTCGAAGATGATTTGCAAAAACTATATGATGAGTTAATCAATCCACTATATACCGAAAAAATTTGGAATGCTTCACAATTAGACACATCATTAAAGTATTTTCATATAGATTATGTTGCGTTATATACGGAATCAATTAATCAAAATGCCTTGCCAGATTCCTTTACTGAAATCAAGGATGCAGAAGATTTTGTATTATATCATATAGATTAATTTAGATTGAATGGATAATTGATTTAAGTTAATATATTGAAGGATGAGGAGGCAAGAATATATAACTATGAAAACATTGGTTGTAATTCCAGCTTATAACGAAGCATTAAATATAGAGAAAACAGTTAGTGACATTGAAAATAATGCACCTGGAGTAGATTATGTCGTTATTAATGATGGTTCTAAAGATAATACGTTAGAAGTGATAAGAAATAATCATTATAATCACATCGATGGATTTTGTAATTTGGGATTGTTTGGTGCTGTTCAAACGGGGTTTAAATTGGCATTAGAGGAGAACTATGATGTTGTAATACAATTTGATGGTGATGGTCAACATTCGGCTAGATATATTTCTACAATGGTAAATGAAATTGAAAATGGAAGTGATATAGTAATTGGATCGCGTTTTGTAACAGAAAAAAAGCCTTTTACTGCAAGAATGCTAGGTAGTCGTTTGATTTCATTTGCTATTAAAGTTATAACAGGAAAAATGATTGCCGATCCTACAAGTGGTTTTAGAGCTTATAACAAAGCTTGTATAAAAGATTATGCCACGGATATGAATAATCCACCGGAACCAGACACATTAGTTTATATGTATCGTAAGAAAAGAAAAATTAAAGAAGTTCAAGTTCAAATGCAGGATAGGGAATTTGGAGAATCATATTTAAACTTGGGAAATACGATAAAATATATGAGTAGAATGTTAATTTCAATTTTTTTAATTCAGCCATTTAGGAAGGTGTAGTTATGGATCTTCATTTACAAATTGTATTTATAGTAGCAAGTATTTTAACGATTATATATATCATTAGAAAAATAAGAAAGCATGGTTTAAATATAGACGATTCAATAGTATGGATTGTATGGGCTATTGTTTTATTGATATTTAGTCTATTTCCAGGAATTTCTGACTTTGCATCAGCCAAACTTGGTTTCATGTCCACCAGTAATTTTATTTTTTCTTTGTTTATATTTTTCTTATATATTATGTTGTTTTCACAAACAATTCAGATTTCAAGATTAAAAGAGAAGCAAAAAGATTTAATACAAAAACTGAGTATTAAAGAATATGAAGAACGAAAAGAAAAGTAGTACAGATGAACTATTCCACAGGAAAATTTGCAAAACTCGCAAATGTGACAGAACGTACCATTCGATATTATGACAAAATAGGGTTATTAAAACCCTCTTTTGTTATGGAAAATGGGTATAGAAGATATACTCAGTCTGATTTATTAAAGTTACAAAAGATACTATCTCTAAAACATATGGGATTTTCACTAGAGGAAATCTATCCCATGGTTTCAAAAGAACAAAATATTAAAGAATCTTTTTCTATGCAAATTGATTTGTTGGATAGTCAAATCAAACACTTACAAGTGATTCGGGATTCTATGGAATCTTTTGTACAAAATGTAGATGAAAAAAATATAGATTGGAATCAGATTATCTCATTATTACAGATGTTTGATATTGAATCGAGTATTGTAGAACAATATAAAAATTCTAATAACTTAAATGTCAGAATATCTTTACATGATCAATTTTCAACGAATAAAACAGGATGGTTTAATTGGTTGTTTAAACAAATTGATTTTTCAAAAGTAAACCACCTTTTAGAAATAGGGTGCGGTAATGGTAAACTTTGGGAAAATAGAAATATTGATTTAAGAAACCGAGAAATCTTTTTATCCGATATTTCTGAAGGTATGGTACATGAAGTAAGAAAAAAATTAGGTAAAGATTACAACTGTATTGCATTGGATTGCCAAGCGATTCCTTTTAAAGATGGCTATTTTGATACAGTTATCGCAAATCATGTATTATTCTATGTCCAAAATCTAGAAAAAGGTTTATCTGAAATATGTAGGGTTTTAAAAAATAATGGTATTTTTTATTGTAGTACTTATGGTAAAGAACATATGAAAGAAATTACAGAACTTGTTCAGTCTTTTGATTCTAAAGTGGAACTTTCACAAAATAGTCTATTTGATATTTTTGGAATAGAGAATGGCAAGGCAATTTTAAACAAATATTTTAGGTCTGTTCAATTTATTCAATATGAAGATTCATTAATAGTGGACGAAGCACAACCACTAGTGGATTATATTATGAGCTGTCATGGAAATCAGAATGAAATATTGGGCCCTAAAATAACAAAATTTAAAGAGTATGTGGAATCAATAATTTCAAAAAATGGTAATATTACGATTACCAAACAAGCTGGAATATTTATTTGTACAAAATAAAACTTGACCCTTACGTTACGTAAGGGTTTATTATTATGATACAGTATTATAGGAGGAAATCTAATGAAAGGCATTATTTTAGCTGGTGGAAGTGGTACTCGTTTGTATCCATTGACAAAAGTAACCAGTAAACAGTTATTACCCATTTATGACAAACCGATGATTTATTATCCAATGTCTATTTTAATGCAGGCTGGTATTCGGGAAATTTTAATTATTTCAACACCAGATGATACACCAAGATTTCAAGAATTATTAGGAGATGGCCATCAATTTGGTATTGAATTGTTTTATAAAGTACAACCAAGTCCAGATGGCTTGGCACAAGCTTTTATTTTAGGCGAAGAATTTATTGGAAATGATTCGTGTGCGATGATTCTAGGAGATAATATTTTCCATGGACATGGTTTGACAAAGCGATTGCGTGCAGCAGCTAGAAAAGAAAGTGGTGCTACTGTATTTGGCTATTATGTAGAAGATCCGGAGCGTTTTGGTGTCGTGGAATTTGATGAAAACGGAAAGGCGGTATCTTTAGAAGAAAAACCGGCTCATCCAAAATCAAATTATGCGGTTACTGGATTGTACTTCTATGATAATAAAGTAGTAGAGTACGCAAAGAATTTAAAACCAAGTGCTCGTGGTGAATTAGAGATTACGGATTTAAATCGTATTTATCTTGAAAACAATGAACTCAATGTAACATTACTTGGTGATGGATTTACATGGCTAGATACAGGAACACACGAATCTTTAGTGGATGCGACAAACTTTGTAAAAACAATTGAAGAGCATCAACATAGGAAAATTGCTTGTTTAGAAGAAATAGCTTATGACAATGGATGGATTACGTTAAAACAATTAGAAGAAACGTATGAAATTTATAAAAAGAACCAGTATGGAGCTTATTTAAAGAAAATTATGGATCGTAAGTATATTAAAGGTGAGGAGGAATTTGTAGGATGAAAGTAACAGAAACAAAAATTCCTGGAGTATTGATTATTGATACGGATGTTTTTGGGGATCATAGAGGGTATTTTACAGAAACCTATTCGAAACCAAAATATGAAAAATTAGGTGTAACGGTTGATTTTGTACAGGATAATATGTCTTTTAGTGCTCAACAGGGAACCCTTCGTGGTTTACACTGGCAAAATCCACCTTATGCACAATCAAAGCTGGTATCTTGTACAAAGGGAAAAGTCATCGATGTAGCAGTAGACATTCGTAAAGGAAGTCCTACATATGGTCAATGGGTTAGTGTGGAACTTAGTGAAGAAAACCATCGCCAATTCTTTATTCCACAAGGTTTTGCTCATGGATTCTTAACTTTAACACCAGATGTTGAATTCCGTTATAAAGTTGATAACGTCTATAATAAAGAATCTGAAGGTGGTATGCGTTATGACGATCCTACAGTCAATGTAGATTGGGGTCAGTTGCTGAATGGAATCGAACCTGTATTAAGCGAAAAAGATCAAACAGGTCCAACACTAGAAGAATCGAATAATCAGTTTGTATATGAAGGATAAAAAATGAACAAGAAAAATAAACATAATAAACTTTTTAAAAGCTTATTTGTTGTAATGGTACTATCATTATCTTTAATTGGCTGTGGAAAAAGTACAGAAGCACTCGTTAAAGAAAAGTTGGAATCTTATGAAGAAGTAGCTGGTAATAAAGATAAAGAATTCAATGGGCTGGAATTTAAAGTGAATTCGGATATAGAAGCAAAATCAGATTATTACTATCCAGTAGATGAAGATACAAAGTATCCGATTGTAACCTTTGATTTAAAGGATTCTGAGACAGATTTTACAGAATCATCAGAAAGTACAATCAAGCTGGATATAAAAAATACAGAAAATAAACTCTGGGATAGTGAAGATGAAGTATCTGAATATTCTATTGATACAGAGGATCTAGATGGAACAGAATGCTTTGAAGCAACTTATATAGTACAACTAAATGATGAAGAATTATCGGAAGATGTACTAAGTCCAAATTTAAAGGTAGACGCTTTCTATATTCCAACACACAGTGGTTTATATAAGGCTGCCATTTATACGTACCAGGAAGATGGGAATGATTATAAATTTGATGATTTCATAGAATCATTTAAGATTAAGAATTTACAGGATTATACAAACAATAAGAAACAGGAACGATTAAAGACTGAAGAATTAGATAAATTAAAATCTCAAATCAATGCGATTACTTGTTTAGATGGCGCAAATGAACAGGAAAAGCAGATATTTGATACAAGAAAGCAAGAAGCATTAAAGTTAATCGCAAATAGAGCATCTACTGATGAAATCAATGCAGCTAAAGAGCAGTTAAATACGACAAATTCAGACATACAAGCTCGAATTGATCGAGATAAAGCAGCAGAGGAAGAAGCAGCGCGTATACAACAACAGCAACAACAAGCAGCAGCTGCAAGAAATTCTCAAACGCAAAACAGTGGTGGAATCACAGGGAATACAATTGGGGGATATCTTTGTGTAGATGGAACCAATGTAGGAAATGCCGATCCACATGCCAAAGGTCGGGCAAATGCTTGTTATGGACATGGTGGATTTGCGATAAATCATTAATAGGAGGATAAATAACATGAAGTTTTTAGTTACAGGAGGAGCCGGATTTATTGGTGGAAACTTTGTTCACTATATGGTGAATAAATATCCAGAAGATATGATTGTTAATTTAGATAAATTAACATATGCAGGGAACTTGGAAACTTGTAAACCAGTTGAAGATAAACCAAATTATAAATTTGTAAAAGGAGATATTGCCGATAGAGAATTTATCTTTGATTTATTTGAAAAAGAAAAGTTTGATGTAGTTGTCAACTTTGCAGCTGAAAGTCATGTAGATAGAAGTATTGAAGATCCTGAAATCTTTGTAAAGACAAATGTTATGGGGACAACAACATTATTGGATGCGTGTGTAAAATATGGAATCAAACGTTATCATCAAGTATCTACAGATGAAGTCTATGGAGATTTACCGTTAGATCGACCAGATTTATTCTTTACAGAAGAAACACCATTACATACTTCAAGTCCTTATTCAAGTGCTAAAGCCAGTGCGGATTTATTTGTACTTGCATATCACAGAACATATGGACTTCCGGTAACGATTTCTCGTTGTTCTAATAACTATGGGCCGTATCATTTCCCAGAGAAATTAATTCCATTAATTATTTCTCGTGCGTTAAATGATGAAACGATTCCAGTATATGGAACAGGTGAAAATGTGCGTGACTGGTTGCATGTGTATGATCATTGTACAGCAATTGATTTAATTGTTCGTAAAGGCCGTGAAGGGGAAGTATATAATGTCGGTGGACATAATGAGAGAACAAACCTTCAAGTTGTCAAAACAGTGCTAAAAGCATTAAATAAGCCAGAAAGTCTTATTACTTTTGTAGAAGATAGAAAAGGGCATGATCGTCGTTATGCGATTGATCCAACAAAGTTAGAAACAGAATTAGGATGGGAGCCTAAATATACATTCGATACAGGTATTCCAATGACTATTCAATGGTATCTCGATAACAAAGAATGGTGGGAAAATATCATTAGTGGTGAATATCAAAACTATTTTGAAAAAATGTATGTAGAAAAAGGAAGAGCAGAGAAGTAGAATGTTAAAACATGCTTTTATAATTAGCGTGCATAAAAATTTTGAGCAAATAAAACTCCTTATTGGTTCTTTGTCATTTGGAGATGCTTTTCTTCATGTAGATTTAAAAAGTGATGAACTGTATCGTAAATTATGTATGGAGTATAAAGACTCAAGTAATGTCAAAATTATTGAGAATAGAGTTAGTGTAAATTGGTCAGGTTTTAGCCAGGTGGAAGCGACTTTAAATCTTATGAAAGCTGTAAAGAATAATCATAAGGAATATGATTATATTCATTTTATAAGTGGTCAAGATCTGCTTTTATTGTCCCCCGAAAGATTAGATAATTTTATTGAAAATCATGGAAAAGGAAAAGAATTTATTGATATTGAAGATATTGGAAATTACAAATGGAGAGTGAGATGTTTTAATTTTTTTAGAGAAAATCCAAAAAATAGAACAATTATATTAAGAGGAATAGACATTCTTTTAAGGCTGATGCAAGTACCCTTTATACATAGGCATAACCTTCAAAACTATAATTTATATAAAGGTTCATCTTGGTTTAGTATTACCTCAGATTTCTTAACATACGTAATTAAAGTTGTCGAAGAAACGGATTATGTGCAGCAATTTCGTTATACAGCTTGCCCTGATGAACATTTTTTTCAGATACTGGCTATGAATTCAGAATTTAAGCATTATATAGTATCGAATAATTTTCGATATGTTGTTTTTGAAAAGTTGAATCCTAGCCCTAAAACATTAACTATGGAAGACTACTCTAAATTCATGAATGGGAATTATATGTTTGCTAGAAAATTTGATTTGAATGAAAATGCCCAGGTTGTTGATGAAGTCATAAATTCATTATCGATAAATTGAATGATTCTAATTATATTTATTATGATACAATAAAACCCATAGTGATTATGATTGAGAAGAGGTTTTTATATGTATAAATTATTAGCAGAAAAACTATATAATGTGGAGGATGAAAGAATTATAACAAAGAGAGGGACATATTGGAATCTAATATCTAGTCTACTAAATTCTGCAATGACAGCCATTATAATGTTTTTTATTACCCTGACAAGTGATGTTTCTGTTAATGGGTGGTTCTCTATTGCAACAGCAGTTGCATATCAATGTCAAGCTATTGGTTTCTTTGGTATAAGAAATTTACACATTGCTGATACAAATAAAGAGTATGCTTTCTCAGATTATGCTTATTTTAACATTATTTCATCAATTCTTATGGTTTTTGTATTGTCTGTCTTATCATTTGGACAAAGCTACGTCTTAGAAAAAGCGTGCTTGATATTTATCTATGGAATATATAGAGGTGTAGATATTTTCGAAGCGCTCTTTCATGATGAATACCAAAGAGAAGGGAGATTAGATTTAGGAGTTATCCTTCAAACAATTAGATTTGCTGTATCGTTAATTGTTTTGATAATAGTATTGTTAATTTTCGGCAATCTTATATTTGCTACTTTGGCTGCAACTTTGGTTTCTGTTTTATTAATTATCATACAAAATAAACCATTTATTAAGTATTTTCCATGTAAATTGAAAAAGATCAAAACAATAAACTTAAAAAAACTATTTGTTATTTGTTTACCCATATTTATTGCTGGTTTCATTAATATGTATTTAGCTAATGCTCCAAAGTATGCTATTGATGGAACATTAAGTGATGAGTTACAAGGTATTTTTGGAATTTTGTCATTACCAATATTTACAATAAATTTATTAAGCACTGTAATATATAAACCATATATTTCAAAAATGGCAACCTATTGGTATACACACAATTTTTCTGCATTTAAAAAGGTAATTTTTAGACAAATTTTAATTATTGTTTTGCTTACCTTCTCTATTGTAACTTTTGGTTATTTAGCAGGCTTAAGATTATTAGAGCTTATTTATGGTATTAGTTTATATGACTATATGAGTACATTTATTTTGCTATTAATTGGGGGAGGAATTAATACTCTAGGTGCTTTTTTAAACTTTATAATGGTTATTTTTAGGGAGCAAAATAAAAATATGTATATTTATATTCTATCAGGAGTAATAACTTATGTTTTAGGTGGAATCTTAATAGAACATTTTAACTTATTAGGTTCAGGAATGATTTATATTCTTAGCTCAGGAATTGTTACATGTCTATGTTGTTTAGTATTATTTATGAAATATCATAGCGTTAGGAGAAAAATAACATATGCGTAAGAAAATAAATATTATTTTTGATTATTTCCCCTCAGATACTTCAGGTGGATTATTGACTACTTATAAACGGCTGATTTCGTTATTGAAAGACGATTATGACTTTGAGATTTATAGCATTTTTAATTGTGAAAAAACAGCAATGGGAGAATCTGACCATGTTAGAATAAATAATATTTTAAAAAGAAAACATTTCCCATCTATTATGAATTTAAGATCAAATTTAAAACACTTTCAAATACTGAGTGTAATAAAGCAGTTTTTGTTTTTTTTAATGTATTTTTTTTACATACCTATTTGTAGATCAAAAATAAAATCAATTCTGCAGAATGATACTATTAATATAGTAGTTTCACCAGCAACGGCTATGTTTTGCCCTAAATCACTTAAGTTTATTCTTGAGGTCCATAGCAATTTTGATTATTTTTTTGGACCAAAAAGTTCATTGTTGGGTCGCATGCAAGCAAATTTAATGAGAGAACCTACTCTAGTTTTATTTAGAACAAAAAGCGATGCACTAAAAGCAAAGGAGATATTTAATTCATACTATATTTATAATTTTTTTAGTACCTCAAGTTATCCTACTGTTGATTTGGATTGCATAAAAAAAAGAGACAAAAAGATTATATTTATGGGACGTCTAGCTCCAGAAAAAAATTTATTAAAAATGCTACAAATTGCAAAAAAATTAAAGAATCAAGTGCCTAGTTTTAAACTTGATATTTATGGTACTGGTGTGATGGAACCTGTGTTAAAGGAATTTATAAAGAATAATGATTTGGCTTCAAATGTAGAATTAAAAGGTTTTTGCAATAACCTACATATTTATAGAAATTATTCGTTACTATGGATAACATCTGACTATGAAGGATTTGGATTGGTGATTATAGAAGCTAAGGCGAATGGCGTTCCGGCTATATCTACTAATTGGGGTGAAGGTGTTTTTGAAGTGATAGATAATGAGAAGAATGGATTAATTTTAGAGACGAATGAGGATTTTGTGACTCAGACAATAAAACTTTGGGATAATTCTGGTTTGTTGCTTCAAATGTCACAAAATGCTCTAAAAAGTTTTTCTAAGTTTAATCAAGTTGAAGCCCGTAAAAAGTGGTTAGAAATCCTAACCAAGTTTGAAAAGAATGATTATAAATTCACTTTTTGAAAAGTGTTTAAGAAGAAGGAGGAACCATGAAACTATTAGTAACTGGTTATAGAGGACAATTAGGGTTTGATGTAGTGAATGAGGCAACATCAAGAGGAATAGATGCAACTGGTGTGGATATTGATGAAATGGATATAACAAATGCCGAACAAGTCAATGATGTAATCAAAGCAGGAAACTATGATGCTGTTGTTCATTGCGCGGCATGGACTGCTGTAGATAAAGCAGAAGAACCTGAATTGTTTGATAAAGTAATGGAAGTTAATGCGACAGGCACAGAAAATATAGTCAATGTTTGTAAAGAATTGAATATTCCAATTATGTATTTCTCTACGGATTATGTATTTGATGGTCAAGGTACAACACCTTGGAATGAATACGATAAACGTAAACCATTGAATGTATATGGTCAAAGTAAATATAAAGGAGAATTAGCTGTTGAATCTTATCCAAAGCATTTCATTATTCGTATTGCTTGGGTATTTGGAAAAAATGGAAATAATTTTATTAAAACAATGCTTCGATTGGGAAAAGAAAGAGGTGCTGTAAGTGTTGTAAATGATCAGATTGGCAATCCTACGTATACATTTGATTTGGCTAAACTTGTAGTAGATATGATTCAAACTGATAAATATGGAACATATCATGCAACAAATTCTGGGGATTTCATTAGTTGGTATGATTTTGCTTGTGAAATCTTTAAGCAAGCTGGAATGAATAATGTAAAAGTAACACCAGTGGATAGTGCTGCTTTTCCTGCAAAAGCAACTCGACCAAAAAATTCTAGAATGAATCAAACCGAATTAGATAGAAATGGATTTAATCGCTTACCTGCCTGGCAAGATGCCTTGGCAAGGTATTTAAAGGAAATTGATTTTTGAGGAAAGTTGGTTAAGGTTATATGATTTCCGTTATAATGTCGACATATAAGGAAAGCGAGCCTCAATTAAGACAATCCATAGAATCTATCTTAAACCAGACTTACGAAGATTTCGAATACATAATTATTCTAGATTGCCCTGAGAATAAATTGCATAAGACTATTATTGAATCATATAAAGAAAAAGATTCTAGAATTAGATTTTATATAAATGAGAAAAATTTGGGATTAACTGATTCATTGAATAAGGGAATTCAATTAGCCGCTGGAGAATTTATCGCAAGAATGGATGCAGATGATATTTCTTTACCCAATCGGTTTGCTAACCAATTAAAATATATTCAAGATAATGATTATGATTTGATTGGTGGCATTACTCAGATGATTGATGAGGATGGGGATTTAATATATTCTATTCAAAAAGTTCCTACGGATTACAAGAAGATAAAAAAAATATTAGGATATGGGCAATGTATAGCACATCCTACATGGTTTGGTAGAAAAGTTGTTTTTAAGGCTTTAAATGGGTATCGAAAAATTCCTTTATGTGAAGATTATGATTTTACTTTAAGGGCAGTTTTAAAGGGGTACAAAATTTCAAACTTAAACAAAGTGGTGTTGAAATATCGAATGACCAAAAATAGTATATCGAGGCAAAATTTGTTTGAGCAGTATTTGTACATGACTTATATTACAAAACAATATAAGTTAGGCAATGTTACTGATATTGAGATAGCTAAAAAATATGTGGAGAGTAAAAATGATTCAAATGAATCAAAAAAATATATGCAAGCTAACGTTCTTTTTAATTTAATGCTTCAAGAAGTATCTCAAAAACGGCTTTTAGCTTTTGTTAAACATGGATTTCAGTTAATTTTTACTTCTCGCTATTTTTTAAACAAAATATATCGTTTTTTAGTATTGTCACTTTATTCATAGCAAATCTCTATACAATATAGCGGTTTGCTTTTTATATGATTGCATTTACTTAAATAATTCGCTAAGCTTTAGGAGAGAGGAGAGTTATAAATGAAAAGTATAATAAGAAAGGGAGCAAGTTTAATATTATTTATCGCAATGTTAACAAACTGTTTTTCAGCTTTGCCTATTTATGCTCAGGAAGATAATATGAGCAGTGGAGAAACTACAACGGAAATAGAGAACTCCGAAAATAACATGGAAGAAAGTTTTCCTAGTGAGGATGTAACATTACCTGAAGAAAACGAAAATAATGTTCTTAAGAACGAGGCAATAACTAATGACAATCAAATTCAGGATAATGAGCTTGTAGAATATAAGGAAGAAGTGGCAACCCCAGTTCCTGGGGATACTTCCTTAGTTAACTATTTTTATGTAGGGTATCCTTATTTACAAGCTCCGGCATCACAAGAGTTTGTATTATCCTTTGGTACAGGTACAGAAAATATTTCTAGAATTGTATTAAAGTATCAGAAAGATAATGGAAATTTAATAGAATTAGAAAGTTCAAAGCAGTCAAAGGAACTTTATGTCTTTAAGAAGAATTTTACAGAATCGGATAAAGGGACTTATAAAGTCATCGGATTCAGTTATTTTGTTGATTCTCAAGAATATACAATTAGTTTTTCTGATTTAGAAATGGATGTACGTTTTGGTGTAAATCAAGAGTATGATGGATTTGGAGAAAATGAAGGATATACAATCGATGAGAATGGCAATGAGATAGATGAAGATAATGAAGTCAATGACTCTATCGCTCAGGAAATTGATTCATCAGTTGTATCGTTAGATGGCTCTAATGTTTCTAATACAGAAGAATTAGTAGAGTTTGTTTTAAAGCAGAATGTACAAACACCTCAGAATAAGAGTAGAAGAAAACGTTCGATTACAACTTATTCAGAAAGTAATCCACTTGTGATTTGTATTGATCCAGGACATGGAGGTAGTGAAAGCGGGACTGTAGTAGTAGATGGATCTCTAGAAAAAAATATGAATCTAAAGATTGCCATGTATTTGAAAGAAGAATTGGAACAATATAAAAATGTTAAGGTTGTAATGACACGTACCAGTGATGTATATGTAGGGCTTCAGGAAAGAGCTCAAATTGCAGCAAATGCTGGTGCTACAGCTTTGGTTAGTATTCATATCAATGCGACAGGCTGGGGAACTCAAAGTTCTGTATCAGGTGCAGAAGTCTACTATCCACATGCCAATTACAATGCTGCTGTTTCAGAGACAGGTAAGAACTTAGCACAAAATATACTGAATGAGTTAGTTGGTTTAGGATTAAACAATTTAGGCATCAAAGTTAAATATGTTTATGATACAAATACAGGACAACCTGCTCATGATCCTGCTTATGACTATCCAGATGGTTCAGTAGGAGACTATTATGGTGTTATTCGCTATAGTAAGGAGCTAGGTGTTGCCGGAATCATTGTTGAACATGCAATGTCTGATAACTGGAGTGATTTTAATAATTTTTTGAGTTCAGATGCAAAGCTTAAAAATTTAGGAATTGCAGATGCAACAGGAATTGCTAAAGCATTTGGATTATCAAAAATTAGTAGAGAAGATATAGATCAATTAGCCCAAGAAAATAAAGATATATTGAAGGATGGTACATATGTAATTCAAAGCAGAGTAAATAGTAAATACGTGGTCGATGTCACATCAGCAAGTACAGAAAATGCAGCAAATGTGCAGCTATATCAACAAAATTATACGGATGCACAAGGCTGGAGAGTTAGTCATGATACGCAAGGATATGTAACTTTCACAAACGTAAATTCTGGCAAGGTATTAGATGTGGATTCAGCGAGAGCAACAAACTATCAGAATGTTCAGCAATACGCATCTAATGGGACATATGCACAGAAATGGATTGTCATCAAAGACGGATCCAGTTATAAGATCGTATCAGCACTTAACTCAGATTATGTTCTTGATTTGAGTGCTGGAATAGCAAAAAATGAGCAAAACATTCAACTTTATCAATCCAACAATTCTGTTGCACAAAGATGGATGTTTTCTTCGTACAAGACTTTTGAAGATCAAATGGATAAATTGGCAGAGCAGAATAAGTCTTTAATGGATGATGGATATTATAGAATAAAATCACGAGGAAATCTAAATTATTCTTTAACTGTAAATGTAGGAAGTAGTAACTCGAACGTTTTCTTGTATCAAAATGGTGAAGAGTCACAAATTTGGCATTTAACACACGATAAACAGGGATATGTTACTTTAGTAAATGTTCTTACTGGAACAGCTTTGGATGTAAAAGATGGTGTAGCCAATAATTCTCAAAAGGTACAGCAGTATATACCTAATCAATCCAAAGCTCAGAAATGGATAGTTAAAAAGGATGAATCGGGTAGTTTAGTGATATTATCGGGTCTGAATATGGATTATGTATTAGATGTTAGCAATGCTGTATACAGTAATTACTCAAATATTCAGTTGTATATTGCAAATGGAACAAATGCACAAAGTTGGGTTTTTGAGAAAAAAGATTACGATCCATCAAATCAAGAATATCCAATCATGGGAACATCAAATATAACTGCAGCAAATCTAGTCCGTTATTACAATACATATAAAGGATCGACTTCATATGATAAATTTAGCGGCGACAATTCTAAATATAATGGAGTATTTTCAAAAGGGGGAGCTTCAACCATTGAGGAGTTTTGCCAAATATACTATGAAGAATGTTTGGCTGAAGGAGTTAAGCCTGAGGTCGCTTTTGCTCAATCGATGTTGGAAACAGGATTCTTAAAGTTTGGTGGAGATGTTTTGCCTAATCAGTATAATTTTGCGGGATTAGGAGCGACCGGAAATGGAGTGCATGGTAATTCTTTTTCTAGCGTTAGAATTGGAATTAGAGCTCATATTCAACATTTAAAATGTTATGCTTCGACTGCACCTTTAAATCAAGAGAGAGTAGATCCCAGATGGAGTGACTTGTTACGGGGGAAATCGCCGACAGTGGAAAAGTTGCAGGGAACGTGGGCGACCTCTACTACTTATGCTTCTAGTTTATTGAAAGCTATTGAAAGAATTAAAACAGTATAAATATCATAGAAATTGGCAGAGCTAGCTAAACGCATAGCTCTGCCAATTGACTGAGTGAAGGATTGGTAAACTTGTAAACCAATTCTTTTCTTTTTCTATTTGGTTAAGCTCTAATAAATGGAATCGACGAATAGTTAATACACTATAAATGATATGATTAAAAAGGAGATTATTGGCATAAAATATCTTTGTCATATAATTATCCCCTCTCCCTAACATATGTTATAATTTTCATAGAAAGAACTATAGTTCCTATTCTATCGAATTATTAGGGAATATGATGCGATTGATATAAAAGTTACAATGGCTACGAGGTGACGAGCATGTTCATTGATTATTCATCCACTTTCGGTAAAGCTATTAAAAAAGCACGGAAAGAAAGACATTTGACGCAACAACAGTTAGCAGATGCCACGCATGTTTCACAGCGTTATTTGGCAAAAATTGAAAATGGGAAGACACATCCTTCTATTGATATTGTCTGTATTATTGTTAAAGCATTAAACCTTTCCATGGATAATATTCTTCATGAAGGTCAATTGGATGAATCAGAACATTTTCTCAATGAACTGCAAGTTAGGTTACCAGGGTTTACAAAAGAACAAAAAGATTATTTGAGTACAACTATTCTTGTGTTTGAAGAACAAAACCGTAATCGAGAACTATAATTTTATACATCTTTTTGAAATGACTCATAGGAAGCTGTGAATTTAGCTGTTCTATGAGTTTTTATTTTAAATTTCTTCTTTTGTCTATTTTGTCAAAATAATAACTGTACGATTGACAATGAAGAAAATGCAGCAAAACCTAACGCAATATCATGTTGAGGATTCTTCACCAAAGTATGGAAAATATGTAAACAAGGATCTGAAAATAAGATTAGTGATTGAGAAATATTCTTTTAATCATTATCTAAAAAGAATTCAAATATGATGATTTTTCAAGAAGGTTGAGAAAATAGATCATAACCTCAAAGGAAGTGGGAGTCATACATTATCTTAGCAACCAATGGATTAGAATAGCATCATCCACCCAGGGTACCCCTGGGATTCTTTATATTTTATAAGATAAGAAAATCAATGAAAATGCACAGTCTATTGTATAATGAATAAAAGGAGTTTAAATATTATGGCAGATAAATTAAATGAAATGATCAATAATTTTGAAACTATTCCTTTCCTCTTCATTGGATCGGGATTTTCTAGGCGATATTTTGAATTACCCGATTGGAGTAGTTTATTAAAACATATGGTTAAACAGTTTAATAATGGTCCGTTTGCTTATCGATCATATGAAGACAGGGCTTCCTTTCGAGAACATCCTTACGGATTAAATCCACTTATTGCAACTTATATAGAAGAGGACTTTAATAGAGAGTGGTTTCATAATCCGAGCATTAGAAATGTTGACGAAAAATACTCAAAGCTAATTTTAAATGGATGTTCTCCATTCAAGGCAGAAGTAAGCTATTATTTAAATGAAAACTCAATATTAAATGAAAAATATAAATCAGAGGTGTCGTTGCTTCGTAATGTCGCAAAAAAATCGATAGCTGGAATCATTACAACGAACTATGATTTGTTTTTTGAAAAATATTTGTCAGAATATAAATCATATATTGGTCAATAATCATTATTGTTTTCACGATTACAGGGAATAGCGGAAGTGTATAAAATTCATGGTTCAGTTTCTGATCCAAGTTCAGTTGTTATTAATGAAAATGACTATAAAGAATTTAAAGAAAAATCTGAATATCTTGCAGCTAAATTGCTGACCATATTTATGGAATACCCTATTATATTTATGGGCTATTCTATCTCAGACAAAAATATACAAGATATATTAAACTCAATTGTAAAATGCATGACGAAAGAACAAATAAATAACCTAAGGGAAAAATTTATATTTGTAGAATATGATCCAAGTATAAAAGGTTATGCAATTGGGGATTCAACCTTTTCTATCGATTCCAATGTGTTAACTATGACAAAGGTGACATTATCAGATTATTCTATTATTTATAAAGCAGTCGCAATGAAAAAAATGAGCATTCCTGTGCGACTTTTGCGTGTTTTAAAAGATGAACTATATTTATACACTTTAACGAATGAACCAACAAAAAACATTAAAGTTGCACCTCTAGATGATGAAAGAGTATCTAATGATGATTTGGTACTTTCTATTGGAACGACAGAAGTGCCGAGTATTGATGGGTTAAGAGGAATTACTGCATCGCAATGGTATAGAAATATAGTTATGCATGATTTACAATTTGAAGGCAAAGATTTATTGTCATATGCCCCTTATTTAGCTAGAAGTGAATCAGGTAAATTACCAATTAATTCTCTATATGAGAAGAAATATAATAATATCCCCGGATTAAATAATTTAATTGTTAGTGATTTTGATGATATTATTTCAAATACAATTAAGAAAGATAGACCAAAAAGAGGATATTCAAGCTTAGAAGATGTTTTTAAAATGGAATTTGATAAGAATAAAGAAATGTTGAATATAGCTTATTTAACAGAAAATCAAATAGATTTTGACACATTAGAAACATACTTGAAAAGCATATTTGAGAAAGATAAAGATGCTTTAAATATTGAACATTCTAGAAGTGATTACAGAACAAATTTAAGACGTCTAATTAGAATCTATGATTATTTGAAAGGAAAAGAAAAAACCTTTGATTAAAGCCATTTACGAAAAATGACCATCAAAGGCTCTTTGTTTCCATATTGGAGAACAATCCAACAAGGCAATTCAATTGAGCCACCCTATTTTCCTGCTCTCTATGTATTGAATTATACACAGAAAAATCAAGAAAAACAAGAAAAAGGGAAAGATGAATTGAAAGGAAAGCTTTTACCACAATAATAAGAAATAAGAAGATTTAAAAAATGTTTTTCTCGAAAAAACTCTTTTCGAGACATCTTTTAATATCGAATAGGAAGGAATCTAGAAATTATGATAAAAATACTATTCATCTGCCACGGCAATATTTGCCGTTCACCCATGGCAGAATTTATTATGAAAAAACTAGTCAAAGATCAAGGAATAGAGAATCAGTTCATCATTGAATCGGCTGCCACCAGTACCGAAGAAATCGGACATGATATGTATCCGCCCGCAAAAAGAAAGCTAACCGAAAAAGGGGTTCCTTTTTCAAAACGACATGCGCGTCAGGTACGCTTTGACGAATATGAAAAATGGGATTATATCTTAGGAATGGATCGATGGAATCTTCAAAATTTAAAGAGCATCTTTTATAATGATAAAGAAGAAAAAGTACATTCTTTACTCCAGGATAAAGATGTAGCTGATCCATGGTACACCGACGATTTTGAAACGGCTTACCGGGATATTGAAAAAGGATGCAAAGAATGGCTGGAAAGGATATTACATGATTAAACAAAATTTACATACACACAGTACCTATTGCGATGGAAAAGATCGTATTGAGGAAATGGTACAAACGGCAATTGAAAAAGGATTTACCGTACTTGGCTTTTCTGGACATGGCCCCTGTTTGGTCGATGAGGTAGCCATGAAGGAAAAGGATCTTCCAAATTACAGAAAAGATATTCTAGAAGCCAAAGAAAAATACAAAGATCAGATTCAGATTTTTTTAGGAATCGAAGAAGATATTTCTCAGCGTATTCCCTCAAAAGAACCTTATGATTTTGTGATTGGAAGCAAACATTTCATGTTTATCAAAAATCAGGTCAAAAATGTAGATTACTCCAAAGAAATGGCCCAGGAAATTGTAGAACTTTATGATGGTGATTTTCTAAAGTATGCCAAAGACTATTACGAAGATCTAAAAAATATCGCAGACTATCCGGAAGTGGATATTGTCGGACATTTAGATCTTTTGATGAAATTCAATGAGGATGAAAGTTTTCTTTCGTTTACCGATCCAACATATTTGTCATATGCCAAAGATTGCATCGATGTTTTAATCAAAGCTGACAAGATTTTTGAAGTCAATACCGGAGCTATCTCCAGAGGCTATAGAACCAAGCCTTACCCGCATCAAACATTGCTTGCGTATATTCAAGAAAAAGGTGGAAAAATCTTATTAAACAGCGATTGTCATAATCGAGTTAACTTAGATTGTTACTACAAAGAATCCATGGAATTGATCAAACAATGTGGATTTCAAACGATGATAACTTTGACAACAGGAGGATTTAAAGAGGTGCCAATTGACCGATTTACGGTCTAGCACCTCTTTTTATTGGTTATTTACAAATTTCAGAATACGTGGTTAAACCATACATCGGTGTGGCATAGATGCAGGCATTTTCAATGGCTTTGGCCATTGCTTTGGCAGCTAAAGCACCAACAACATCCGGCTGAGCTTCTACTTGTTGGCTGGCCATCGCAAAAATGGTGTCACCATCGCTGGACGTGTGGACCGGTCGAATGGTTCGGGCATAGCCGTTATGGGCCATGCTGGCGATCTTATTGGCTTGTGCCTTGGTAAGTTTTGCATTGGTGAGGATACAACCGATGGTCGTATTCATACCACAGCTTTCTTCGATTGGCTGGTTTTCAAATATAACATCTAGTGTAGAAAGTCTTTTTTTATTTGGATAGTCATAGATGCTGGCAATCGGCTTTTCACTGTTTTCAAAATAGACATCCCCACATGCATTAACGGCTGCAATGGCTGCGACCATGACATTACCCACTTGAAAAGCAGCATGACCTAATCCGGTTTTCATAGCTTTATCAAATCCTAAAAATTTACCGACGCTGGCTCCGGTTCCGGCCCCAATGCATCCTTGTTTGGGAATTTGATGACTGGCGTTTTGGCAGGCTTGATAGCCCATTTTCTTAGTCGGATAGGCTTTTGGATCGGCTACGCTGCAGTCAAATAAACAGGCGCCGGATACGATAGGAATATAAATCCCTTTCATATCAAAGCCAATTTCATGCTCGCTTAAATATTCCATGACACCGCAGCTGGCTTCCAGGCCAAAAGCACTGCCGCCGGCTAGTGTGACCGCATGAATTTGTTCGACCATATTTTTAGGGTTTAAAAGATCGGTTTCTCTTGTGGCAGGACCACCACCACGTACATCTACACCGGCAACAGCTCCTTTTTCGCAAAGGATCACCGTACAACCGGTACCACCGGTTTCATCCTGCGCATGTCCAATCTTAAAATCGGTTAATTCATTGATCTGAATTTCCTTCATTTTTATCTACCTCCGTTAACATGTATAAATCATTTCGTCGTATTTTCCAAAAAGGCATACGCTGACGAATCATATCAACTCGTTCTAAATCGATATCAGTTATCGAATAGGGTTCGTTTTCATCCATCTGATAACAGATCTTTCCAAAAGGATCAGTGATGATGGAATGTCCATAGCTTTCAAATGTATCATATTGATAATGCGCTGGATTGACACCCACCATAAACACCTGATTTTCCATAGCTCGTACCTGAAAAAGAGGTGTCCAATGTTGCAGGGTGACGCTTTTATTAAAGGCAGCCGGGCAAAAGATAATACGCGTGCCTTTTATCGCAAGAAGTCTTGCCACTTCCGGAAATCGGATATCATAACAGATCAAAACGCCCATCTTACCCCATCGAGTATCAAACGTTTGGAGGTGATCACCGGGTGTAAAGACATCTTTTTCCTGATAATCTTTTTTGGTATGAACTTCAAACAAATGTGTTTTCGCATAGGAAGCAATCAATTTTCCATGATCAAAAATAAGACACTCATTATAAACCTTATCTTCTATCTTATGGGCAATCGTGCCGCTAACGATCATACATTTTAGTTTGTCTGAAAGTGTTTGAAGAAGCTCTTGACAAAGATCGTAAGAAGAAACGCTTTTTTTGATCTGCTCATTGATATAGGGACAATTCCACATTTCCGGCAAGACCAAAATATCGGCGCCTTCTTTACGACTTTGTAGAGCTAAGGTTTGCACTTGATTGAGGTTGGCCTTCACATCTTCTTGCACTTGTATTTGAAGCATGGCGATTTTCATAGCTAAATCATACCATGAAAGACGAAAATGATTTATAATAAATTTGACTAGAATAGGAGTGAAAGTATGCCAATTGTAAAATTAGCCCCTGCTTATAAAGATTATATTTGGGGTGGAACGAATTTAAAGGAAAAATACGGAAAGAAATGTGATTTAGATATCGTAGCGGAAAGCTGGGAAGTATCTACCCACCCGGATGGCCCAAGTACTGTTGTATCCGGTCCTTATCAAGGAAAGACTTTGACAGAATATATTGATGCGTTGGGAAAAGATTGTCTGGGAACAAAAGGAAAAGAGTTTGAGTTTTTCCCAATGTTGATCAAATTTATTGACTCTAAACAACCTCTTTCTATCCAGGTGCATCCGGATAATGAATATGCACTTCGTGTGGAAAAAGAATACGGAAAGACAGAAATGTGGTACATTTTAGACTGCCAGCCGGATGCGACTTTGTACTTTGGTGTCAACCAGTCGATTACTAAAGAAGAATTCAGAGAACGTATCGAAAATAACACGCTTCTTGAAGTGCTAAAAGAAGTACCGGTACATAAGGGTGATGTGTTCTTTATCAAGGCAGGAACGATTCATGCGATCGGAGCCGGAATTACTTTGTGTGAGATTCAACAGAATTCTAATTCAACGTATCGTGTTTATGATTTCGGTCGTGTAGGAAAAGATGGAAAACCAAGAGAATTGCACATTGATAAAGCTATTGATGTTTCAAATTTAAATCCAATCGAATCGGATTTCAAACCAGCCGGTAAGCCGGTCAGCGATGAAAATGCGACAACGATGTTGTTGGCAACGTGTGATTATTTCACAAGCTTTGAAACCACATTAAGAGGCAGTACGATCATTGATGTAGATGAGGAAAGCTTTGCCTCTATGGTTTTGGTAGAAGGAAATGCTACGGTTGAAAACGATGGCGAGGTCTTGGAACTGACCAAGGGGGAAACCGTATTTATGACTGCCGGCAGTGGTTCTGTAAAAGTAACAGGGGATTGCCAGTGGATTTACAGCAGGGTTTAATCCTGCTTTTTGCTTTATGTTTCAAAAAGATTTACTAAAGTGGTATGACAAAAACGCCAGACCACTGATTTTTCGAGAGAAAAAAGAAGCTTACTCAATCTGGATCTCTGAAATCATGGCCCAGCAGACACGCATTGAAGCCATGTTGCCATACTACAAACGATTTATCCAAAAATACCCGGATATCCAAAGCTTATCGCAGGCCGATGACGATGATCTGACAAAGCTTTGGCAGGGGTTGGGTTACTACAATCGTGTGCGCAATATGAAAAAATGTGCGATTGATTGTATGGAACGCTATCAGGGGAAATTGCCGAAAACGAAAGCAGAGCTTAAAAAATTGCCGGGCATTGGCGATTATACGGCCGGTGCGATTGCTTCTATTGCCTATGATGAAAAAGTCAGTGCTGTTGATGGGAATGTGATTCGTGTATTTTCCCGATTGTACAATATCACCGAGGATGTAAAACAAACGAAAGTAAGAAAGAAGATCGAACAATTGGTCGAAGCTTCCTTGGCCGATCCTGTCAGCCGTTATAATCAGGCTTTGATGGAATTAGGTGCTTTGGTCTGCATTCCTAAAAATCCAAGATGTGCTGCTTGTCCGATTCAGAAAGACTGCAAAGCCTATCTTGAAGGAGATCCATCAAAATTACCGGTGCAGCCCAAGAAAAAGGAGCGCCGAAAAGAAGATAAAACTTATTATGTTTTGGTTTGTAAAGATAAAATTCATTTAGTACAGCGACCTAAAACCGGACTTTTATCCGGACTTTATGGTTTTGATGAACAAAAGCCGGAGCATATTGTGAAACAGGTGGAATTGAAAGAACACATTCATGTTTTTTCACATGTGGAATGGATCATGAAAGGATATCTATGTGAGGTCGATTCTATGTCGGAGAATTTTTATTCGATCGATCAAATTCATGAACAGTTTTCCATTCCCAGTGCTTTTTTACCATTTTTAAAACAGACAGAACGATATATAAAGGAGAATCAAATATGTCAGAAGTTGTAATTGAGAGTTTTACGTTAGATCATACGAAAGTATTAGCACCTTATGTGCGCTTGATCAGCGTAGAACAAGGTCCTAAAGGAGACAGGATCTCTAACTATGATGTGCGTTTAACGCAGCCCAATCGACAGGAAATTCCTACTGGTGCCATGCATACATTAGAACACTTATTAGCTCTCTATCTTCGCCCAAGAATCGAGGGCTATATCGATTGTTCACCGTTTGGTTGTCGTACAGGTTTTCATTTACTATGCTGGAATGAACATGAGACAAAGGATGTTGCCATCGCCTTAAAAGAAGCATTGGAAGATATTTTGCATACGACATGGGAACAAGTGCCGGGAACACAGGAAAAAGAATGTGGAAACTACAAAGATCATAGCCTGGTAGGTGCCCAAGAATGGGCCAAAGAAATTCTAAAACAGGGCATTTCCAGTGATCCGTTTGAAAGAAAAATCGTATGACTAAGCTCGTTTTAGCTTCCTGTACAGCTGATTTATATTTGTATGTGGATCATTTACCAACATCCGCACAGGATGTCAAAGTTATATCCAGACAAATGGTGCTGGGCGGTTGTGGCTATCATGTCAGTAAAGCCTGTCCGGATTCTATTTTAGTTTGTCCGATAGGTACCGGTATGTATGCCCAATTTGTCAAAGAAAAGCTGTTATCCGAAGAGATAGAGACGATCATGCCTATGGTTTCACAGAAAAATGGCGTCTGTATTTGCTTGATTGAACCCAATGGACAAAGAACTTTTCTTTCCAGTCATGGCGCTGAATATTTTTATACACCGCAGATGCTTGTTGATTTACCGCAGGCAGATTGGATCTATATATCCGGAATTGATTTGGAAGAAAAACAGAATCAATGTTTGATCGATTATTGTGCAAAAACAAGTAGTAAAATCTTTTTTGCACCGGGCCCCAGAATCTCTGCAATTCCAAGCGTATTAAAACAGATGTTGGATCTAAAACCGGTATTACACATGAACAAAGAAGAATGTGAAGCGTGGTGTCAATGTTCTTTTCAAGAAGGGATGGTTTCTTTATCTGAAAAGACACAAAAGCCTGTCATCGTAACAGATGCTTCTCGTGGCTCTTATGCCTATGATGGAAAAAAGTTGTATCACGAAGTGGAAGAAGCCGTTGTCACCAAAAACGCAACCGGAGCCGGCGATACCCATGCGGCCAGTTGTCTGGATAGTTTATCACAGAAAATGCCATTCGATGAAATGTTAAGAAGGGCAAATCGTGCCAGTATTCAAAAAATTACACAAGGAAAGGAAGAATTATGATAGATTGTCTAGCCGTAGGTTTAGGAGGATGTATCGGCTCCATCCTTCGATATCTGATCGGGAAGATTCCTGTAGAAACAAATGGCTTTCCCATTCACACTCTAGGTATTAATGTCATTGGATGTTTTCTGATTGGTTTAATCGTTTCCTTAGCCACAAAAAATACACAGATGGATCCTCGTCTTGTTTTATTTTTTAAAACCGGAGTTTGTGGTGGATTTACGACTTTTTCAACCTTTTCTTTAGAAACCCAACAATTGATGCAGACAGGGCAATATACCATGGCCATAATCTATGTGCTTCTTAGTATCTTGTTAGGTATTTTTGCGATATTTGCGGCACAGTGGATCCTAAAATAAAGCAGGCAGCTTAGGCTGTCTGTTTGTCGTCTTGGTATTCTAATATATCGCCGGGCTGACATTCCAGCACTTTACAGATCGCATCCAAGGTAGAAAAACGAATGGCCTTGACTTTACCGGTCTTTAAATTCGATAAATTCACATTGGAAATGCCCACCTTTTCAGAAAGCTCATTTAAAGACATTTTTCGATCGGCCATGACTCGATCTAAACGTAATATGATAGCCATTAGATTCACCTACAAAGTCGCATCGACTTCATTTTGAAGACTAAAGCCGACTTCCAGAATCGAAGATAACAGGATGAAAACGATGCCTATTAATAGAAATAGTCCATCGGCCAGTACAAAATTTCCAAAATGGCAAATCGTAATCATGCCCGGACGATAATCCGGAATTCTCGGTATCACAAAAGCGGCAGTGATCAAAACGACTCCGATCAAATGCGTACCTTTGGAAAAGATATCGGCAAACGATCTGTGTGTCCAGTAAAGCAATAAGATCGTAAAGAAAAATAGATTGATTACACTGCAGAATACCATAGTATAGAGATATTGTGCCCATCCTACATAACTCCAAACACCTTGTAATGTATCTTGGACAATTTCTACTAAACATGAAACAGAACAACCTCCGGTAAATAGTAGTGAAATTAACAGAATCCGTCGCATCTTTCGCGTTAAAACTTGTTCAGCATCTTCTTTCATGATGAATCTTCCTTGTTGTCTACTTAATTTATATCATTTAATTTTACTAAAAACAATAAAAATTTAATGATAAACATTAAAAGTTTATTGTTTTTATATCAAATATAAAGAGTTTGTAAGTTCCTATGGGAATTCTAGTCTTCATTTGAAAAATATGCTACAATGATATAGCGTGTAAATTTGTATAAACAGTAAGCAGGAGGGCTACTTTATGGGATTATTATCAAATCTTTTCTCGGAAGAGAAGCGTGAAATCAGTACGCTGGAAAAGATTGCTGATCAAGTGTTGTCGCATGAAAATGAAATGGCGGCATTAAGCGATGATCAGTTAAAGAAGAAAACAGAAGAATACAAGAAACGATTGGCCGAAGGTGAAACAGTAGATGATTTATTACCGGAAGCTTTCGCAACAGCTAGGGAAGCTGCCTATCGTGTCATTAATGAAAAACCGTATCGCGTGCAGGTCATGGGGGCTGTGGCCATGCACAAAGGGGATATTGCCGAGATGAAAACCGGTGAAGGTAAAACTTTGACCGCCACGATGGCTGTCTATCTAAACGCATTGGCAGGGCAGGGTGTGCATGTCATTACCGTTAACGAATACTTGGCCGGACGTGATGCAGCCTGGATGGGGGAAATCTATCGTTTTCTAGGTTTAAGCGTTGGTGTCAACAAACGAGAATTAAAGGCCAAAGAAAAAAGAGAGGCCTATGCTTGTGATATTACGTATACGACTAACTCAGAATTAGGTTTTGACTACTTGCGTGATAATATGGTGACCCGTGTTGAAGATCGTGTTATGCGAGGTTTGCACATGGCCATCATCGATGAGGTCGATTCCGTATTGATCGATGAAAGTCGTACACCGTTGATCATTTCCGGAGGAAAGAAAGAAACAGCCAACTTGTATATTCAGGCGGATAAATTTGCCAAGACTTTAGTGGCTCCGGAATATGAAACTGATCGTTTTACACATGAAAAACATTTGATTTCCGGTGACTATGACATTGATGAAAAAACACGTCAGGTCATGTTGAGTGAAGATGGTGTGCACAAAGCTGAAAAGTACTTCCATATCAAAAACTTATACGATATCGAACATACACAGCTGGTACATCACATCAATCAGGCTCTAAAGGCAAACTATATCTTTACCAATGAAGTGGAATACGTGGTCAGTGATGATCAGGAAATCGTGATCGTTGACCAGTTTACCGGTCGTTTGATGCCGGGACGTGCCTACAGTGATGGTTTACATCAGGCCATCGAGGCTAAAGAGGGTGTTCCAATCAAGGAAGAAACTTCAACTCTGGCTACGATCACATATCAGAACTTCTTCCGTTTGTATGAAAAACTGGCCGGTATGACCGGTACCGCAAAAACAGAAGAGGAAGAATTCTTATCGACCTACAACATGAAGGTTGTCGTAATTCCGACAAACCGTCCGGTTATCCGTGAAGACCAGCCGGATGAAATCTATGCCCATAAAGATCGCAAATATAAGGCTTTAGTCGAAGAAGTAAAACGTCTATATGCCAAGGGACAGCCGGTTTTAGTGGGTACGATTGCGGTAGAAACCAGTGAGCTGATCAGTAATCTGTTGAAAAAAGAAGGCATTCCGCATGAAGTTTTAAATGCCAAAAACCATGCACGTGAAGCAGAAATCATCGCCAAGGCCGGAAGACCAAAATCAGTAACAATTGCCACTAACATGGCCGGACGTGGTACCGATATCAAGCTGACAAAAGAAACACGTGAATTAGGCGGTTTAGCCGTTTTGGGTTCAGAACGTCATGAATCACGTCGTATCGATAACCAGCTGCGTGGGCGAAGCGGACGTCAGGGGGATCCGGGATTCTCTCGATTCTATGTATCTCTGGAAGATAACCTGATGGTGCGTTTTGGTGGTGACAAGCTGCAGAAGATGTTTGAAAAACTGGGCGATGAACAAGTGCAGTCCAAAGCGGTAACGCGTTCGATCACCATGGCCCAAAAACGTGTAGAAGGCTTTAACTTTGATATGCGTAAACAGCTGCTGGATTATGATGATGTATTACGTCGTCAGCGTGAGATCATCTATGCGCAGCGTAATCGTATCTTAGAAAGCGATGAAGTCCATGAAATGGTACATACGATCTTTGATAAGGCAATTGAAGAAACGTTGCAGGCAAACATTGTTGATGCCAAAAAACAGACAGTAGATCCTGTCAGTCTGTCTAAATCGTTTGATATCATGGGCATGCAGGAAGAAAAACAGATCAAGCCGGATGAAATTGAAGGCAAGTCGTATAAAGAAATCGAAGATTATGCGAAAAATAAGATCTGGGGTGAATATGAAAAAGAAATTCAGCCTGTTAAAAAGCAGTTCCTTCCATTTGAAAGAACCGTGGTTTTACGAAACATTGACAGAAACTGGATTGCCCATATCGACCGTATGGATAAATTAAGAAGTGGTATTTATTTAAGAAGTTATGCGCAAAACAACCCACTACAACAATATGTACAAGAAGGATTTGACATGTTTGAAGAGATGAATCGTCGCATCGATCGTGAAATTACTTTCTTCTTGTGCAAGGTGCGCATTCGCAGGGAGACCAAAGCATAATGGAACTATATGAATTAAAACAAGGAGTGAGCACTCACCTGGAGAAATTACGTTCTCTGGGTGAGTCACTTTGACTTAGCTCAGAAAAAGAAACAGATTGAAGACTATGACAAACAGACTTTAGAAGAAGGCTTCTGGTCGGATCAAAAGAAAGCGCAATCCGTGATTCGCATGCGAAATTCCTTAAAAGATATCGTAGATCACTATGAAAGCTTGTTGGATCAGTTGGAATCATTGGATGAAACGGCGGAGGCCTTAAAAAATGATCTGGATGAAGAATTATTAGAGATGGCTTCTGATGAGTATGTGGGAGCCAGTGAAAGCTTTGAAGCCTTTGAAATTCAAGTCTTACTTTCACATGAATACGATCAAAACAATGCGATTCTTGAACTGCATCCAGGTGCCGGAGGAACAGAATCGTGTGACTGGGCCAGCATGTTGTATCGCATGTATACTCGCTATGCCGAAAAGAAAGGCTGGAAAGTCACAGTGCTTGATTATCTGGCCGGAGAAGAAGCCGGCATCAAAAGCGTGACTTTTCTGGTAGAAGGGGATAAGGCCTATGGTTATTTAAAAGGAGAAAAAGGCGTACATCGCTTAGTTCGTATCTCTCCTTTTGATTCCGGTGCCAGAAGACATACCAGCTTTGCCTCTTTAGAAGTCATGCCACAGTTTAATGATGAGATTGAAATCGAAATTAAACCGGAAGATCTAATCGTAGAAACAAAACGAGCATCCGGAGCCGGAGGGCAGCATATCAATAAAACCGACAGTGCTGTTCGCATGGTACACAAGCCTACCGGTATTGTAGCAACGTGTCAAAATGGGCGCAGTCAACATGAAAACCGGGAAGAAGCTTTACGTATATTGAAATCTCGTCTTTATCAGTTGGAAATTGAAGAAAAAGAAAAGAAACTTAAAGAAATCAAAGGAGAACAAAGTGCCAATGAATGGGGGTCTCAGATTCGCAGTTATGTCATGCACCCTTATTCTTTGGTCAAAGATGTTCGTACCGGCTATGAAACCAGCCAGGTACAAGCTGTTTTAGATGGCGATTTAGATGAGTTTATCTTCGCCTATTTGAAAAGTCAGGTACAGTAAATCCGGAAAAAGCGGAAAGAGAAATGAGGAAATAAAAGTTGAATCCCCTTACAATTTTTTCCTAAATGTTGAAAAGAATGTAAGAAGGTTTGGTGAAAATCACTTGTAAACAAACCTTCTTTTTCTTATACTTAATTTTGTAGAAGGAGGCTATAAGAAATCATATGACAGATATAGAAAAACATGCCCTGCATGTAAGACAGAACATCATCAAGATGGTGTATGCGGCACAAAGCGGGCATCCGGGCGGCTCTTTATCCGGGGCCGATCTGCTGACGGATCTGTATTTCAGAGAAATGGATATCAACAAAGATAATGTGGATACGATCGAAAGGGATCGTTTCGTACTGAGCAAGGGACATGCCTCCCCACTGCTGTATGCCGTACTGTGTGAAAAGGGATTTCTGTCGGAAGACCAGCTGCAGGGATTCAGACAGGTGGATTCCAAACTGCAGGGCCATCCCAACATGAACTATGTGTCCGGTGTGGATATGTCCACCGGTTCTTTAGGACAGGGGATCTCGGCAGCGGTGGGTATGGCCATCGCCAATAAACATATCGACAGGAACGAACACCGGATCTATTGCCTGCTGGGCGATGGAGAAAGCGAGGAAGGACA
>CABOGK010000010.1 GCA_902399855.1 Erysipelotrichaceae bacterium | reverse complement strand
GCTGCCAATTGATGTGTTTACACTCTATCAAAACTAAAAAAACATCATTTTTAATTATCTACATCAACTTTTTAGTTGAACTTAGCGTAAAAAATAAAAAAAAGACATGCTTTTTTTCACATGTCTTCTCAGATTCAAGTTCATTTTTTAGAACTGTATCAAATTCTCCAGAATAAAGAATCCCATTCCGAATAAAACCGCTACAATCAGTAAGATCGCAATAATGAGAAATACCATTTTCTTATTTTCATTATAGCGAATCAATACCACAAGTCCCAAACCTGCATTTGTGATCAGACCGGCTAATAAAGAACCAAACTGCAGTTGTCCGGTCATATAAAGCTGTGATAATACAACTGTAGCTGCACAATTTGGAATAAAACCAAAGATAGCTACCAATATCGGCTGAAGGAATGATTTAGACAAAAGAATCGTACTTAAATTTTCTTCACCGATCCATTCAATCAATAAGGTTAATACAAAGCTTGTCGCAAAGATAAATACAAAAATTTTAAATGATCGAATAAGTGCACTGATATAGATCGGATATTCCGGATAACAACAAGGACAGGCGGAACCATCCTGTTCTTCTTCAAAGTCTTCCTGTTCAGGCTCCTCTTCCATATCTTCAAAATAGACAACTTTTTGATGGCGATAAAGTACATGATCTACAAAGTAGCCGATCACAACCGCAATCACAAATTTGAGCACTAATAAAAGACCTAAAGTCGAATATAAAGAAGGATTGCTTAAAAGGATAGGTATGGCTTCATCACTTGTCGCAATCATCACGGCCAACAATGAACCTAATGTGATATTTCTTTGTACAAACAACATGGCTGCCAGAATACTGAAACCACATTGTGGCAACAAGCCTACAATAGCGCCGACTAAAGGCCCATATTTTTGTAAACCAAAAAATATCTTTTCGTCCTTGTTATTGTTTCGCCTTTCAAATACTTCCAGGATCATGTAAGTAATCAAAAGAAAAGGAAACATCATCCATGTATCTTCCAGTGTATGTTCAAGTGTATGCACGAATACACCCATATTGTCACCTCACAGTGAGTAAATTATACTAAGACCTTTCTAAAAAATCCAGTGAAATGAAAATAGAACTGTTAATCAACAGTTCCCTTTTTATCCGTAATATGAATGTGTTTTTGCGCAAGACGACTTTTTGAGAAATCACGTATGCCTGCATACAACAAAGCAAAAACGGGAACCCCTAAAAACATGCCGACGACACCGCCAATACCGCCACCGATCGTCACGGAAAACAAAATCCAGAATCCGGAAATGCCCAGCTGATCGCCTAATACAATCGGTTTGATCACGTTGCCATCGATCTGCTGCAGGATCAAAATAAAAATCGCAAAGATCAAAGCATAGATCGGATCAATCAAAAGTAACAGTACAATTACCGGGATAGCACCGATAAACGGCCCGAAAACCGGAATCACATTGGTCACACCGACCACAAAGCCAATCATTGGCGCATAAGGAATTTGTAGAAGTGAAACCCCGATATAACAGCTGACACCGATAATCGAAGAATCAATAATGCTTCCGACGATGTATTTTTCAAAGACGAGCTTGGCATCCTCGGTCCATGCGGTGATAAAGTTAGCCATTGATTTATCAAACAACGCATAGTTTAATTTTTTTAGTCCGCGAACCAGACTTTCTTTATCCAGCAAGATATAGAAAGCACTCACTAAAGCCAGGATAAAATTGATAATCAAACGAATCACATTGTATGAATAATTGGCAATTTCCGGAAGATATCGAGTCAGTGTCGAAGTCACAGTATTGAAGAGATCCGTTTCGTTTAACGCTCTTTCAATATCCTGTCCCGAAATATTCAATTGTTTCCCTAAACTTGTCGCATAATCCATTAAATTGCCCCAATACGATTTAAAGTTATCCGCAAACTGCATGGAAGAATCAATCAAACTTGGAATAATGGTTCCAAAAAATAAGACAATCAAACATAGAAACAAGATAAAAGATAATATGATTGACAATAATCGTTTATTATTTTGTTTCAAATTTGTATTTCCAAACAGCTTTCTTTCAAACCATTTTGAAGGTTTATGCAGTAAAAAGGCTAAAAAAATTCCTAATAAAAATGGGGATCCGATCGATAAGATGAATTGAATAAAGTCAACGACTCGATCAAAAAACAGAAAAAACATGGCAATCAATACCGCAATGGATAAAGAGCCTCCATATACAAACATTCTTTTTTTCATTTCTTCTGTTATACGAAAATTCAATTTGATCACCCGCTTACATTTCAAAATTTTATCATATAGATTTAATTTCGGAAAGGCCTTATAATAAGACCATGGAACTTTTATTTGAAGGAAAAATCTCGGTGAAGGCCATACTGGAAAATCAAAAGCGCGATATTTTTCAAGTCATTATGGAACAAGGAAAACGCAATAAAGATTTTGGTTATGTCTATTATCTGGCCAAACAAAGAAACATTACTGTTTCCTATCAAACAAAAGAAGAGATACAAACCATGGCCAGCTCTTCTACCCATGGTGGTCTGCTTGTAAAAGCCGGTGTACAGCATCATCCAGGTTTGCCGGATCATTCACTATCTGGGTTTTTATGTCATATCGATGGGATTGAAGATCCTTATAATCTGGGCAGTATTTGTCGATCTTTATATGCAGCTGGATGCAATGGTTTGATTTTGATGGAAAGAGACTGGTCTAAGGTCGAACCGTTAATCTTAAAGGCCAGTGCCGGTGCTTTTGAGCATCTAAGCATCTACTGGATCCAAAAAGAAGAAGATTTGATCTATTATTTAAAACAACACGCAATACCTCTTGTAATGGCGCATCGAAAGGATGCCATATCTTTATATGACTATACCTTTCCTGAGAATTTTTGTTTAGCTTTAGGTGGCGCGTTACGTGGTATCAGTGCACAGCTGGCCAAACATTCCACGCAAAACATTTTTTTAGAATATGGAAGAGACTGTCGTTATGCGTTGGATACGGCAAGTACAGTCAGTGCATTTGGATTTGAAATCGTTAGACAAAGGAGGAAATAAGTTATGCGAATCAATCGTGACAAATTAGTAAAAATTGCCGTCAACGGACAGGTCGATCATCCTCGTATGAAAGGCTTTCGTGTTGGCTATGACGGAAAAGGCAGAATGCCAATTGGTACCGGTGGTATTACTTACTCTCATGCCATTGGTGATCCTTGCATGGGATTAGCCGGTGATCATGTAGAGCCCGGCATCTCACTAGCCAATCCATCCAATGGAGAAAATCATGCCTTGGAAACATTTGCCTGTGTAGGTAATGAAGCACGTATCATCAACGGGCCACAAAAAGGTAAGAAAGGCTATGTATCGGGAACTCACGGCGGTATCGATCATACGATGATCTGTTTTGACAAAAAGATCCTGGAGGAAATGGATGGCAATGAAACCATATTGGTCAAAGCTTATGGCCAAGGTTTAAAGCTTTTAGATCATGAAGACATTTATGTGATGAACATCGATCCGGATTTATTAGAAGCTATGCCTATCGAAGAAATCGATAAAGGGATCACCTTCCCTGTTGTTACAGTTGTTCCGGCCTTTTTGATGGGTTCCGGTCTTGGAAGCAATACCATGATGGAAGGCGATTACGATATCATGACCCAGGATAAAGAAGCCAATGAAGCCTATGGCCTTAACGACCTTCGCTTTGGTGATTTTGTCGCCATCTTAGATCATGATAATGAATACGGTCCGCACTATTTAAAAGGAAGTATCAGTGTCGGTGTGATCGTACACAGTGATTCTTATACAAGCGGACATGGTCCAGGGGTTTGTGTGATTGCCACCAGCAAGACAGGAAGCATCCAACCGGTTGTTACAAAGGATGCCAACTTAAAAACATATATGAAAAATTTAAAGCGCAAAGGATAACTTTTGTGCTTTTTCTTTGAGCATTTCAATAGGATTTCTACCCGGGACATGTTACGATGAAGTCAGTAAAAAGGAGATCATACATATGACAACATTTAAAGGAAATGAAGTAACATTAGTTGGCGCACCTCTTGTTGAAGGAAGTGAAATGCCTGCATTTACATTTGTAGATAAGGATTTAAATACAGTTGACAGCACAACTTTAAAAGGAAAACGTGTATTCTTAAGCGTTCCAAGCATTGATACCAGTGTTTGTTCGATGGAAGTCGCAAAGTTTATGAATTCACTTAAGGATAGAGACGATGTCACAGTGGTATCCCTTTCCATGGACTTACCATTTGCTCTGGATCGCTGGTGCCAGGCCAAAAACAATGACAAAGTCATCATGGGAAGTGACTACAAAGGACAAAACTTTGCCAAGGTCAGTGGAACCTTGATCGAAGAATTGGGCTTGTTGACAAGAGCTGTCTTTGTCGTTGATGAAAACAATAAGCTGGTTCACGTTGAATATTGTGCCGAAGTAGCCAGTGAACCAGACTACAATAAAGTATTAGAAGTGCTTTAATGTAAAAGGAAGGGCAATCCTTCCTTTTTATTTGCACAAAAAAGAAGAGCTTTTTTTTGCTCTTCTCTAGTCTTTTGAACTTCCCATTCCCAACAATTGAAGAATGTATAAGAAGATGTTAATGAAATCCAAATATAACTCTAATGCAAAATAAATGGATAACTTTTCTCTGGAAACGATTGATCCATCATTGAACGTCATGATCTTATTCATACGCTGTATATCCCATACCGTAATCCCGGTAAAAAGAAGCAGACCTACAAGGCACATAAAACGAGTATCCATTCCAATATGAAATATGGATAAAAGTACTTGTGAAATGATCATGGCAATCAAACCGGTAAAACAAATCGATCCAATGCGCGACATATCTTTCTTTGTTGTTAGGCCAATAAACACTAAACAGAGAAAATAGAGGGCCGCTACCAAAAACGCAACAAAGATAACACCTTCTGAATACGCATAGAAAATGGATGTCATGCTGAAACCGAGGGTTAAAGAATACAACAGAAATAAAATTTTCATAGTGGCAGCAGACGTATTTCTTGCCAATTGTGAAGAAAATACAACAACTAGAACGATCTGCGCAAGCAACAATCCAAAAGCTAAGAATGGACTACGTTCGATGATGGCTAAAAATGTACCACTTCGATACAAACCAAACGATACTGCAGCGGTCACCATCAAACCAATAGCCATCCAAAGATAGCTGTTTAATACGGATTTTTTTACTTCATTTTGTGAATAAAACGAAGCTTCATAATCTTGATACATATGATCATCTCCTATTTTTTGATGAACTCAAGCAATTCTTTAGCGGCAATATCTAAACCTTTACGATTTGCACGGTCAAATCCTAAATGAGTATAGATTTCCCCGACAAACACTCCGTTGTCTTTCATGCACTGGAACATTTTATCAATCAGCGGTTCACAAAGCTCCTGTTTCTGCATAGGTCCAAATGGGTTGGCAAAATACGTTGTAGAAATACCAACTTCCTGCGTTGTTCCCAATGCCATACGTTTTCCCTGCTTACAAGTTTCTTTGACATCCTCGATTGGACGCTGTTTTAGACCATATTCATCCGTATAGTTATTGGCATACGCAAATAAATCGATCGTATGATTATGTACGACAACACGATATGGACTTGCCGGTACGACCATACGAGCATTTGGATTTTCCGGTCCCATGATGACAGCGCGGTCCATATCACGATATGGTGTTCCCGGATCTAGGTCATCCAATCGAACAAAGGCACCGATTTCTGTTCCCTGTCCATAAGGTACACCATCTTCAACATGAATCGTACCCATATCATCAAATACAACTTCAATATCACGGATGATATCGTGTCCAACAGCTTTCAGTGCTTCAATGGATTCTGACTTACCAGCACCGGAATCTCCCATCAACATCAAACCTTTTCTTCTGCCATCATTTAATGTAATGTTGACAAAAGCTCCGTGGATTGGCAGCCATCCTCTTTGCATCATCGCAAGGTTATGTAATGTCAAACACATTTTCTTCAAATATCCAAAATACTCTACACGTGGATGATCACTGATGCATCCTACCCAGATATCATTCGCTTCATCGTGATAGAACTGTGTTTCATTGCGATCATCCGGATTTCCATAAATACAGATCAAATCCGGTTTCTGTTCTGATTCTTCGCGGCTGGCCAATTCGAATAAGTTGGCCATACTTAAAGCCGATGCAATATATTTTGTATTGAAATATACAAAGCACAATAGTTTTCCGACTTTACACGGGAAACAGAACCATTCTTCCGGATCACCCGCAAAATATGTGATTGGGTTTGTATCCGTTTCATTGATCACACCTTCACGCTTGCTGGATTTCGGATGCAGGATCATTGGTGTACGAAGCATAACAGTATCAATGACCGGAATGTCCATCAATGCTTCATATTTAGGATCCCATAAATTTTTATGACGATATACAGAGAAACATGCATTAGTACCGGCCTGCGCCTGACGATACACTACGTTTCTTCTATGCATGGCACGTTCTTCAAATAAACGGTATGTACGCAAGAAAAGTGAATTGACGGCAGAATCTCTTGCAACCAAGGTATTAACACCAAAGCCATCAATGTTTTCACTGGACATCACCGCAAAACGCTGCAGATCTCGCCATGATTTATAAATCTCTTCAATGGTATCCAACAGATGTTTTTCATCCAATGCATAATCATTACGAATCTCATCCATTTTAAACACCGACAACAAACGAAGGAAATGAGTAAATTCTGCAGCAGCTTCCTGAGAATCATATTTTCCATCCTGTGTCAGATATTTATACAAGTCCACATTTTTTTCCTTTTGACTGGAAATAAAATATTGAATATAAACCTGAAATGTTTTACTGGCTAAAAATTCCTGACGATCTTTCGGATACGCCTTGTTGTAATTTAAAATCACCTGGTTATTGCTGATACTAATCTTTTTTTCCATTCTAAGTCCTCCTAACAGGGTAATTTTAACCTAACTGTTAGGAAAAGTAAATCTCAAAAAATGGATGTAACCGTTTTATTGAAAGATTCTTACATATTTTGAAACAATTTGCACAAAAAAAAGGATGAGTCATTACTCACCCTGATTTGTATAGATCGCATCAATCTTTGCTTTAATATCGTCTAAGGAGATTTCTGTTTTCTCACCGTTGGCTCTTGTGACAAATTCAACATTGCCATTTTGAATACCACGTCCAACTGTAATTCGATACGGAATACCAATCAGTTCCATATCTTTAAATTTAACCCCCGGACGCTCATTGCGATCATCCAAGAGCACATCATATTTTTTAGATCGACAATACTCATAAAGCTCATTGGCAATAGAAACTTGTTGTTCATCCTTTGCGCTGACCGGTACGATGGCCAGTCTAAACGGAGCAATCTCGGTAGGCCAGATGATACCAGAAGCATCATTGTGTTGTTCAACAACAGCAGCCATACAACGCTCTAAGCCAATACCGTAGCTTCCCATCCATACCGGCTGTAGCTGATTATTGGCATCGGTATATAACAGATTCATGGAAGTGGAGTATTTTGTTCCCAGCTTAAAGAGGTTCCCTACTTCAATACCATGCTGGAAGGTTAATTTCTTTCCACAAACCGGACAGATATCGCCTTCCTTGACCTGACATAGATCAGCTACTTTCACATAATCAAAATCCTTGATATTGACATTTTCAATATGGTGGTCTGTCTTATTGGCACCCACGATAAAGTTTTTCTTATGAAGAATCTGGCGATCCAGATACACCGGACAATCAATACCGATTGGACCGGCAAATCCTACCTTGGCATGCGTCACCTTCTCTACATCCTCAAAGGAAGCAAGCTCCATCTCGTTGGCACCCAACAGTTTTAAAACTTTCGTTTCGTTAAGCTCACGATCGCCTGGGATACAGAACGCAACAATCTTTCCATCGACATTATAAATCAGGGTCTTAACAAAATCATTGGCTTCTTTTCCAAAGAAGGCTGCGACTTCTTCAATGGTTTTCGCATTCGGTGTCTCCATCAAATGCATTTCTTTTTCTTTTTCCTGACTTTCTTCCGTCGTATCGATGACTTCTGTAATTTCAAGATTGCTGGAAAAATCACAACCCTCACAACCTACGATAGTATCTTCGCCAATGCTGGAAATGGCCTGGTACTCTTCCGATAAAAGGCCACCCATAGCCCCTGTATCGGCTTTAACAATCTTATATTCTAAACCTAAACGATCAAAAATGCGGCAATAAGCATCATACATCTTCTGGTAGGCTTCATCCAATCCTTTTTCATCGATGTCAAATGTATATGCATCTTTCATGATAAATTCACGAACACGGATCAATCCATAACGAGGACGTGTCTCGTCTCGATACTTTGTCTGAATCTGATACAGATTGTATGGATAATCTTTATACGATTTTCCGTTCATACTTGCCGCAACCGCAAACAATTCTTCATGGGTTGGACCTAGTACATAACGCTTCATATACCGGTCGTTTAATGAAAACATGTTGGATCCAAACGCATCTCTTCGACCAGACTGCACATACACATCTTCCGGAATCAAAGCCGGCATCAAGAGTTCCTGTGCCCCTTTGGCATCCATTTCTTCACGAATGATGTTTTCAATTTTCGCCAATACCTTTTTCCCCATCGGCATGATCATATAAATACCGTTGGAAGTTTTTTTGATCATTCCGGCACGTACTAACAAATTACTGGAAATACTATCTTCATCTTTTGCATTTTCACGCAATGTATAAAAGAAACTTTGACTCAATTTCATGATATCCCTCTTTTCAGCTTGTTCTATTTTCTCATAATCCGTCTTTAGACACAACACGAATCTTACGGATCATCGCATTTTTTTCGATAGGACCTTCCCATTTGGTCTTAACGATCTGCATTGGTTGCTTACACACAGCTAAAGGTATATCATTTTCATCATAGATTTCATTAACCTCAACCAATGTGCTTGAAATATTTGGACCAAAGATTTCTAATGTTTGATTTGGTAAGAAATGATTCTTTACCTGTAAAGTTGCGATTTGTGAAGAGGCATCATAATCAAGGACAATCGCCACATATTCTTGGGTCACCGTCTCATCATGATCTTGATACAGCTGCACCTTATAACCTGGCAAGCCTTGATAAAAGCCTGGACCCGTCGGACGGTTTTCCGCCTTGGCAATTTCTCTTTTGGCATACGCCAAATCCTCTTGGGAAGCATATCCTTTTTCATAAATACGGTCGATCAAAGTACGATAACTGCTGACAACGGTTGCCAGATAATAAGCACTTTTCATGCGACCTTCAATCTTCAAAGAAGCAACCCCCATTTTTATAAAGGCTTCGATTTGATCTACGGCCTGTAAATCCTTACTGGACATACTAAACAGATTGTTGGGATCACTTAATTCATGATCGCTGTCCATTAAATGATATTTCCACCGACAGCTTTGCGCACAGCCGCCACGATTGGCATCGCGTAAGGTCATATGATTACTCAAGACACAGCGACCGCTAAAAGAAATACACATGCCACCATGAATAAAAACTTCGATTGGTAAAATATTTTTTTTACAGATGGCTTCGATCTGATCCATTTGGCATTCTCTTCCCAATACCACACGATCCATGCCCTTTTCTTTCCAAAAGGCAACCGCATTGGAGTTTGTGGAAGAATGCTGTGTTGAAATATGTACTTCATAATGACAGCCCAATTCTTTGGCCTTCATCATGATAGCCGGTGAACAGACAATGATCGCATGAACACCGATCTGATCCAGGGCCAACAAATAGTCGTCCAGACCGTGCAGGTCTTCCTCATGCGGCAGCATATTCACCGTAACATGCACATGCGCCCCTCTTTCGTTGGCAAAATCCACCAGTTCCTTCATTTCTTCCAAAGAGAAATTACTGGCACGAGATCGTAAGGAAAATTGTTTTCCTCCAATATAAACTGCATCCGCACCATATAAAATCGCAATTTTTGCCTTTTCCAGATTTCCTGCAGGAGCCAGTAATTCAATCTTATTCATGGCTATCCTCCTTCTTTTTCATGGTCGTCTGATAATACCAGTGGTTAGATCCCGGTACATCTGTTTGATTTTGATAGGCATTTAATACATGAATCGTCCAATCATCATCCATAAAAATAGAGTCAATTCGGAAGCGATATAATCCATGCTCTTTCAAAACAGGCAGCTCCTTCTGACTTTGAATCGGTGCTTCACTAAAAATATGAGTACCATAATCATCCTCTACGATTGGCATTCGATCCTGACGTGTCGATTCTATCAAATCTAATACCTTTTTGTGCCCTTTTTCGTTTGACTTAATCGCATCCAGATAATTAGTGACCAACATTCTTCTGGAATACAAAATTGAGAAATAACCAGAAATCAAAATTTCTACTTCTTTATTTTGTTCTGTCATTTGTAAGATCTCTTCTAAAGAACATTCATGTGCTAGTGAAACGGATTGAATCCCTAACTCCAAATAAAACGCAATGTCCATATGATTGGTAATTAATGTCTCCGGTTGATAAATCAACAAAGATTCCATCCCCTGTTTCTGTGCCTCATAGAAGACACCTTCATCACTATAGTAGATACCATCCACCCCGGCTTCTTTGCATGTCTTTAAAAACTCTGTTAACAAGTTTAATTCATCTTCCATAAAAAAACGTAAGGCATTCACATACAATTTTAAATTCAGTGCATGACACTGTAAAACAACTTCTTTTAAATCTCTAAGAGAAATAGTAAGACTTTGTCGAATGGAAAAATCTTCTACACCAATGATAATCGCATCAGCACCAGCCTCTTTTAATTTTTTAATATTTTTTAAATCATGTATCGTTACAATAAACATGAGCATACTCCTTTACAGTATTCTTAGTGTATCATAAAAAGTCGTTCCCAGCTAAAAAAGCACTCCATAGAAAAAAAGGTAAAGAGCACTTTCACTCTTTACCTAGCTGTTATTGGAGATCATAACGATCATTATTCATCACTTTTACCCAGGCTTCCACAAAGTCTTTGACAAATTTTTCTTTGTTGTCATCTTGGGCATAGAATTCACAATAGGAACGTAAAATAGAATTGGAACCAAAGACTAAGTCAACACGAGAAGCCCTGTACTTTTCCTGATTGTTTTCTCTTGAAATAATCTGATATGTACCATCTTCCAGCGGAATCCATTTAAAGTTCATGTCCGTTAAATTCACAAAGAAATCCTGCGACAATACTCCAGGTTTTTCCGTCAATACACCAAGTTGCGATTGACCATAGTTTACATCCAGCACACGTAAACCTCCAATCAATACAGTCATCTCAGGTGCACTTAATCCCAAAAGATTGGCTTTGTCCACCAATAATGTTTCCGGCTTGTTGGTTAAGCCCTCTTGTACATAATTTCGAAAGCCGTCATGTTTAGGTTCTAAGACATCAAAAGAGCGCTCGATCGTCATCTCCTGTGTCGCATCACCACGTCCAGGAGCAAATGGTACTTTGATATCGACACCGCCGGCTTTGGCCGCTTGTTCAATCGCTGCACTGCCAGCTAATACAATCAAATCCGCCAGACTTACTTTTTTATCAAACTCTTTTTGTATCAAACGATATGTCTGCAACACCTTATCCAGTTTGGCAGGTTCATTCGCTTCCCAGAATCGCTGTGGCGATAAGGCAATACGTGCACCGTTGGCTCCTCCACGATAGTCACTTTGACGGAATGTTCGAGCACTGTCCCAAGCTACCGAAATCATCTCATACGAAGACAATCCAGATTGTAGTAATTTTTCTTTCAAACGTTCAATGTCTTCTTCACTCAAGGTATAATCCCCTGACGGAATGGGATCTTGCCATAAGAAATCTTCTTCTGGTACTTCCGGGCCTGCGTATCTCGATTTCGGTCCCATATCTCTATGCGTTAATTTAAACCAGGCTTTGGCAAACGCTTCTTCAAGTTCTTTAGGATGATCTAAGAAGTGTTTTGCGATCTTGCGATATTTCGCATCATATCGCAAGGCCATATCAGCATCCGTCATCATCGGTTTTCTTTTGATGGTTGGATCAGCAGCATCCACCGGCATGTCTTCTTCCTCGATTTCTACAGGTTCCCATTGGAAAGCCCCCGCCGGGCTTTTCACCAGACCCCAATCGTATTTAAATAATAGCTTTAAGTAGGAATGATTCCAACGGTCCGGCTGCGAAGACCAGGCGCCTTCCAATCCGGACGTTACGACATTATTCGCTTTTTGATTTGGATTGATCCATCCCAAACCTTGTCCTTCTACAGTATTCGCTTCTGGTTCCGGTCCTAGATTTTCGGCTCTGTCGGCACCATGCGTTTTCCCCACGGTATGACCCCCTACAATCAAAGCAACCGTTTCTTCATCATTCATCCCCATACGCTGGAAAGTCACACGAACATCTTGCGCGGTACGACCTGGATTGGGAATACCATCGAGTCCTTCCGGATTTACATAAATCAATCCCATTTGAACGGCTGCCAATGGATTTTCTAGACTTTTGCGGTTTTCATCATTATCATAACGCTCTTTTGTTGGCGCCAGCCACTCTGTCTCACTTCCCCAATTGATATCTTTTTCCGGGTTCCAAATATCATTTCGGCCTCCGCCAAATCCAAGAGGCTTAAAGCCCATAGACTCATACGCTACATTGCCCGCTAAGATGATTAAATCTGCCCAGGAAATACGCTTTCCATACTTTTTCTTTACAGGCCATAATAAACGACGCGCCTTATCTAAGTTTGCATTATCTGGCCAACTGTTCAATGGTGCAAATCGCTGATTGCCTGTACCGGCACCACCACGGCCATCGAAAATTCGATACGTACCTGCACTATGCCAGGCCATTCGAATCATTAAACCGCCATATTGTCCCCAGTCAGCCGGCCACCAGTCTTGTGGTGTCTGAATCACTTTTTTAATATCTTCTTTCAAAGCCTGATAATCTATTTTTTCAAATTCCCTGCGATAATTAAAATCCGCATCATTCGGATTGATCTTTTGATCCTGTTGGGCAAGGACATCTAAATTTAAAGAATCAGGCCACCAGGAACGAACAGGATCTTTTGCATCCACATTCGAACCTACATGAACTTCCATGTTTTCTCCATGATGAAATGGACATTTCATTTCTTCTTTCATTGTAATACTCCTTTCAATATGTATGGAATCATACATAATATTATTAATTTCGACTCATCTTATTCTTGGGTCATTTAGATTATTTCACATTGACTACTTTTTTACTAGTTATATGCTTTGAATGTCAAATTTTGTACAATTATGTTCTTTCACTTCTTTTTCCATTTTTTGTTAATCAAACTTTTGAAATACATCATATAAAAAAAGCCAGAATATGCAATCTGACCTTAAAACTTCATTTGATTTTTATTTAAAAATCTTTTTACCCCCTTATTCGAATGGGATGACGAATAACCGTTTTTAGCTTTTGTACATCACAACGTCTTGGATCACTCAAATAGATTTCATGATGCCATCTATGATCATTAAAATCTAAAGTATACCCGTTTTCTTTGACGAACTGATGCATCGCACTCACGGTATCCGGTTCATCATCATAAGATCCAATATGCATACATTGAACGCACAATCCTTCATTTACATTTAAAAAATCAACTTTAGAAAAATCCATCTTTTTCTTTTTAGTTGATTCCTGTATAGCCCAGTCAAAATCTTCTTTCGTCACAAAATCTGGTAAACGAATCATCGAAATAAAATAAAGATCCTGTTTGCGGGTATAATCCATACCTTTCGTGTTTTCCTACCACCAAAATCCTTCTAATGGTGGTACTACGTATTCAAAATAACCTTGTATTTTATGATCCCCTTTATAACTCATTTTAATAGTAAAAGCAATTCCATATAATAGACCAAGCGCTTGTGCATACTCTCCTTTTTCATCATTAGGATCTCCTTGCCCACGAACCGCAATATAATTCATGGCAGGAACTTCAACGATCGTCGGCTTTTTAGGCGGCATGTAAAACTCTTTGTATTCTTTCTTATAATCAAATGGCATATATGTGACCTCTTTCTATATCCATTCTATCAAAAAAACTATTTTAATATGGATTTGTATCTAACAAAAAAAAGAAGATCTTATCGACCTTCCTTGTGTATTATTAGTCAAAATAAAATAAATCTTCAAATTTTTGATCTAGCGCAATACAAAGGATCAATGCCAGCTTAGCTGTAGGATTAAACTGCCCGGTTTCAATCGAACTGATTGTATTGCGAGATACGCCAACCATCGAGGCTAAAGCTGCTTGCGATAATCCTTTTTTCTGCCGAATCTCTTTTAAATGATTTTTTAAGATCAATTCATTTTGCATAATTTACCATACCCCAATATATGCTACATACCGTTCTTTACTGAGACTCAAATACGAATTTAATAAAAACCGCAAGAACCAGTAAAAGAGAAAATAAGAAACGGACTAAATATTTCTTCTTTCGAAAAAACTTATATTTTGAATAGAAATCTACAGTTACACCTGAAATAAAAATAAAACTCATCAAGATATTAAAAGGTATGGATTTGCCAAATAAAAATACATCACCTGAACCAATAAGCATCAAAGAAGCAGCCAGAAATGCAGTTACTGTAAAACCTCGATTCTCTGATATTTGAATCTGCATTTTCTCTCTTTCATCTCCATTTTGATTTTCCTTTCGACTACGTTCTAAGATTTCTTCTTTTTTCATATCATCACCTTCTTTGCCAAGTTTTCTTGTCACTTATAATATACTTTATACCAAGTTTACTTGTCAAAATTAATGGATAGAATGGTTAAAAAAGAGGATAAATATGACTATAAGTCTTTTTATAACACATAATCTGTTTGTTTTTCTTGACCCATGACAAAGTAATGTCTTCCTATTTGATAGAAGCCATGTTTTTGATAAAATCATAAAGCTTTGTCGTTTTTCTCCCCTACGCCTAACCAAATATAACGCTTCTTTCTTTGTAAAGCAATTTGGATTGCATTTTCCATCAAATACGTACCAAAGCCTTGTCCTTGAAATTTTCTTCGTACATAGATTCTTTCAATTTCTAAGAAAACTTTATCGTGTATATCCGTCTGTGCCAATCAACTTTAAATATCCAGCTATTTCTTCTTTTTTCTTCAAAAACATAAATAAAGAATTTTTTCATCCTGTTCTTGTTCTAACTTATCTTTTACAAACGCAATTTCTAAATACGCTTGCATAGTTTCTACTGTATTCATCGATGCAAATGTATCATAATATGTTTCTATTGATATTTGACGCAGTGTATTTATCTCCCTTTTTGTACACTTTTGTAATGTAGGTTGCATGTTATTTCCTTCCTTTAAAGAAAAAACTGCCTTTTTAGACAGTTTATTTCTATGAACGTATTTGTCCATCCCCTTTGATCTGGTATTTGTAAGATGTCATCTCTTTTAACCCCATCGGTCCACGAGCATGAATCTTTCCAGTGGAAATTCCGATTTCTGCACCAAAGCCAAATACCCCGCCATCGGTAAAACGGGTAGACGCATTCCAATATACACAAGCCGAATCCACTTCATTTAAAAAACGAAGTGCATTTTCCTTAGACTCGGTAATGATACTTTCGGAATGTTTGGTGGAATAACGGTTAATATGTTGAATAGCCTGTTCAACATCCTTCACTACTTTTACCGACATCACATAATCCAAATATTCCATGCTCCAGTCTTTCTTAGTGGCATGCTCAATGCGCCCCGGTTGATTTTTTAATATGTCGTAGCATATTTCATCGCATTTCAACAAAACCTCTTTTTCATTCAATTTTTTTTGTACCAGGGGCAAAACCTGGGCTGCTATATTTTTATGTACTAATAAAGATTCTGCCGCGTTACACACACCGATTCGTTGGGTCTTGGCATTAAAGACAATATCCACTGCTTTTTGTATATCCGCCGTTTCATCAATGTAGATATGGCAATTTCCAGCCCCAGTTTCAATCACCGGTACCTTGGCGTTCTGCATAACACTTTGAATCAGTCGTTTAGAACCTCTTGGAATAATCACATCAACATAATCCGTCATCTGCATAAAGCGCTGGGTATCTTCATGCGAAGTCGATTTAATAAATTGAATAGCATTTATACAAACACCGGCTTGTTTCAGTCCTTCCTGTATGGCTTTTGTGATGGCAATATTGGAATGGATCGCATCGCTGCCCCCTTTTAAGATCACGGCATTGCCCGTTTTAAAACAAATGGAAAAGGCATCTAAAGTCACATTTGGTCTGGCTTCATAAATGATACCAATCACACCGATGGGTACACGCTTCTTTTCAATATGTAAGCCATTTTCCAAGTCATAGGCATCCAGTACTTCTCCAACGGGATCTTCCAGTTTGATTATATCCCATACCGCTTTTGCCATATCCGTAATTCTTTGTTCTGTAAGTTGCAGTCGATCCAACAAGCCGTCGCTTAATCTTTTTTTGCGCCCATTTTCCATATCAATACGATTTGCTTCTAAGATTGCACCCCTATTTTCCCATATAGAAGAACTGACCATCTGTAAAGCCTGATTTTTTTGTTCCGTTGATAAAGAGGCCAATTGATAACTGACTTGTTTCGCCTGAATCCCGATTTGTTCTAAATTCATACTTTCTCCTTATTTGCACAAAAATATGTGCCTGCCTGCTGTCCTTGTAGAATGTGGGTCACAATGCCTTCTTCAAATTTGGCGATCACTAGATCGGCACCGGCATCCATAGCAATTTGAGCGGCCACTAATTTAGCACTCATACCACCGGTTCCCACATTGGAACTGGATTCATTGGTACCCATATTCAATAGCGTTTGATCGATATGGGATACATGTCGAATCAGTTGTGCTTCTGGATTTGTCTTGGGATTATCGGTATATAATCCTTCGATATCGCTCAATAAGATAATCAAATCTGCTCCAATCAAACTACCGACCGTACTGGCCAGCTGATCGTTATCGCCAAAGCTTTCGACTTCCAGTAACTCATGGGTTGAAATCGTATCGTTTTCATTGACGATAGGAATGCTTTGGAGGGCAAAAAGCTCCAGAAATGTATTACGGGCATTTTCTCTGGCATGTTTTTCTCGCATGATATTTTTTGTCAATAAAATTTGGGAAGCCACCATATTATATTCACTAAAAAGTCTTTGATAGACCATCATCAATCGAGCCTGCCCCACAGCCGCAAAAGCTTGTTTCTCAGCCGTAGATTCCGGTCTTCTTCCGATATGCAAAGCTCTTCGACCACAGGCAATGGCACCGGAAGATACTAAAACAACATCTTTTCCCTGTGCGCGTAAATCACATAGCACACGAACCAACTTCTCAATTCGAGATAAGTATAAATCTCCATTTTCATGTGTAATGCTGCTGGAACCAACTTTGATGACAATCCTTTTTTTATGCTTCAGACAAGATCTATCCATTTTATTCACGACCTTCCAATTCTCTTAAAAGTAAAATCAATTCTTCTTCTGTATAAACTACATGATCACTGCACGGGCCTTCTTTTTGATGATGACGATTGAAATGAATCGTATGCAGTCCAGCCTTCCTGGCGCCTTCCATATCATTAATATAATTATCACCGATATAAAACCAGTCAATCGCCTTTTCATCTAGAGCCTTCATCACATATTGAAATGCGCGTATATCTGGTTTACTGACTCCGATCTGACCACTGGTAAAAATATGATTGGCAGGAATATAGGAAAAAACTTGTAAAGTACGCAGCTTATTTTGCTGGTGCATATCTTCACCGTTTGTCAAGATACCACATTCGCTTTTAGTCGATGAAAAGTAATCATGAAAAACAGGACTCATGGAGATCTTTTGTTGGTAATGTTTATAACATTGTTGGAATAAGACAGCATCTTCTTCTGAAAATGGGATGCCGTATTCTTCACAAGCTTTTAAAATTCGATACGCCCCTGATTGATCTACCGTAATCTGATTATTCTGAATCTTTGAAAAGATCGCATCACCATGCGCTCTGTAACAGGCATAAAAAGAATCCATTTGTTCCTGTGGCACATGCAATTGGAACTCTTTTAAACACATTTTAAAAGGCCAGGAAAGATCATAGAGGGTATCATCGCAATCAAATAAAAATTTCATGTTTTGATTATATAAAAGATAGCTTTGTTTCTCAATAGCGAAGTATAAAGTAAATCACATAGATCCAGCTCAATAATCCGTGTATGATCGCCCAAAATACAGAATGCCAGGTTGTGTAGCTGATAACCATTGCCAGGCATGTACCAAAGGTAATACCATTTTTAACCGTCTTTTTAACGATTGTTTGATTTTTTTCTTCCATGTTGTTCTCCTTTTTGGATATTGTAGCACAAAAAAAGGACCGGAATGATTCCGATCCTTCATTTACGAAATTAGCTGTATAAATCAACCAGTTTCTTCAAGTGTTCAAAACGAGCGTTGGCTTCTTCTTCAGATTTCGCAAATAATTCTTTTGCTCTTTCTGGGAATGGTTTAACCAAACGAGTGTAACGAGCTTCATTGTTCAAGAATTCCTGATAAGTTCCGTCACCTTCTTTAGAAGTTAATGTGAATGGGTTCTTACCGGCAGCTTTCTTAGCTGGGTCGAAGCTGAACAAGTTCCAGTATCCGGCCTTAACAGCTTTCTTCATTTCATCCTGACAATGGTTCAAACCACCCTTGGCAATACCGTGCAATTCACATGGAGCATAACCGATGATCAAAGATGGTCCATCGTAAGCTTCTGCTTCTGCGATACACTTAACAGCCTGTGCAGGGTTAGCACCTAAAGCAATCTGTGCAACATATACATATCCGTAAGTCATTGCGATTTCGGCCAAAGATTTCTTCTTCATTTCTTTACCGGCAGCGGCAAACTGACATACTTCACCGATGTTACTTGCCTTAGAAGCCTGTCCACCTGTATTTGAATACATTTCTGTATCGAATACAAATACGTTTACGTTTTCTCCAGATGCCAATACATGGTCTAATCCACCGAATCCGATGTCATAAGCCCATCCATCTCCACCGAAGATCCATACAGATTTCTTACCAAAGTACTGTTTGTCGGCCAATACTTCTTTAGCAGCATCCGTACCTAAAGCTTCCAATGCAGCAATTAAAGCCTTTGTTGGTTCAACGTTTGCTTTAGTATCTTCTTTGGTTTCGACAAATTTATCGAAAGCAGCCTGAAGATCTGCATTTCCTGCTTCTTCTACAACCTTAGCTACCTTGGCAATTGTGTGTTCACGAAGTGTCTTGTAGCCTAAAGCCATACCATATCCGTGTTCTGCGTTATCCTCGAACAAAGAGTTAGACCAGGCAGGTCCCTGTTTAGATTCTTTGTTTACAGTGTAAGGACATGTTGCAGCCGGACCACCCCAGATAGAAGAACATCCAGTTGCGTTAGAGATATACATCTGTTCACCGAATAACTGAGTAACTAAACGTGCATATGATGTTTCGGCACATCCACCACAAGATCCGGAGAACTCTAATAATGGCTGATTGAACTGAGAACCTTTGACGGTTTCATCTTTCAAACCGATATCTTTCTTAGATACATTGGCAACTAAGTAATCAAATACTGGCTGCATATGTAACTGAGATTCCTGAGGTACCATCTGGATGGCACCGGTAGGACATACAGTGATACATTCACCACATCCCATACAGTCAAGCGGTGTAACACTCATTGTGAACTTCAATTCGCTTGCTTTAGGTTTTGTATCAGCCAGCTTGATTTCAGCCGGAGCTGCTTTGACTTCTTCTTCATTCAATAAGAATGGACGAATTGTCGCATGGCTACATACGAAGGCACACTGGTTACACTGGATACATTTGTTAGAATCCCATTCCGGAACCATAACGGCTGTACCACGTTTTTCATAAGCACTGGCACCTGTTTCCCATTGACCATCTGTGTGTGCATTGAAGGCAGATACAGGTAAGCTGTCTCCATCCATCAAGTTAACTGGTTCCATGATTTCTGTAACCATCTTAACTGTGGCAGGACGTCCTGTTTTTTCTGCGGGAGCTGCATCAGCTTCTGGATTAGCCCAGGAAGCAGGTACTTCTACTTTATGCAATGCATCTACACCAGCATCAATAGCTTTGTAGTTCATTTCTACAACCGCATCACCTTTTTTAGAGTAAGATTTCTTAGCGGCTTCTTTCATGAAAGTAACAGCCTCATCGATTGGCATGATATCTGCTAATTTGAAGAAAGCAGACTGTAAAATCGTATTGGTACGTTTACCCATACCGATTTCGATAGCTTTATCGATCGCATTGATCGTATATACCTGAATGTTGTTTTCGGCAATATATTTCTTGGCATCAGCAGGCATATGTTTGTCTAATTCTTCATCAGACCACTGACAGTTGATCATGTAGATACCACCAGGCTTAACGTCCTGTACCATCTTATATCCCTTAGTTACATAAGAAGGGTTGTGGCAGGCAACAAAGTCAGCCTGGTTGATGTAATATGGGCTCTTAATTGGGTTGTCTCCAAAACGCAAATGAGAAATTGTGATACCACCTGTTTTCTTAGAGTCATACTGGAAGTAAGCCTGGATATATTTATCCGTGTGGTCACCGATGATCTTTGTAGAGTTCTTGTTGGCACCAACTGTACCATCTCCACCAAGACCCCAGAACTTACATTCGATTGTTCCCGGTGCACTTGTGATTGGAGCTGGTTTTACTTCTGGCAATGACAAGTTTGTCACATCATCCACGATACCGATCGTGAAGCGTTCTTTAGGTTCATCCTTCAATAATTCTGTATATACGGCAAATACACTTGAAGGTGGAGTATCTTTAGAACCTAAACCATAACGTCCACCAACTAATTTGATGTCGTTCATTCCGGCTTCTCTTAATGTTGTCGCAACATCCAGGAACAATGGTTCACCTAAAGAACCTGGTTCTTTTGTACGGTCTAATACCGCAATTTTCTTAACCGTTTCCGGTAATACCTTCAACAAGTGTTTGCTTGACCAAGGACGATACAAACGAACTTTGATAACACCAACTTTTTCACCTTTTGCGGTTAAGTAATCGATAACTTCTTCGCATACGTCATTGATGGAACCCATAGCGATGATGACACGATCTGCATCCGGTGCTCCATAGTAGTTGAACAAATCATAGTTTGTTCCCAGTTTTTCATTAATCTTGCCCATGTATTTTTCAACTACAGCAGGTAGATCATCATAAACTGTATTGATGGCTTCACGATGCTGGAAATAGATATCTCCGTTTTCGTGAGAACCACGCATAGCTGGATGTTCTGGATTCAACGCATGGTTACGGAAAGTTTCAACATCTTCCATAGGGCAGATGTCTTTTAAATCTTCATAATCCCATGTTTCAATTTTCTGAATTTCGTGTGATGTACGGAAACCATCAAAGAAGTTGATGAAAGGAACTTTTCCTTCCAAAGCAGCACAATGTGCAACCGGAGATAAGTCCATAACTTCCTGTGGGTTTGTTTCACAAAGCATCGCAAAACCTGTCTGACGGCAAGCATAAACGTCACTGTGATCACCAAAGATGTTCAATGCTTGTGTCGCAACGGTACGTGCTGAAACATCAAATACACAAGGCAGCTGTTCAGCAGCGATCTTGTACATATTTGGAATCATCAATAACAGACCCTGAGAGGCTGTGAATGTATTTGTTAAAGCACCAGCAGCTAAAGATCCATGTACAGCACCGGCTGCACCAGCTTCAGACTGCATTTCTGTAACAACTACCTGATTCCCAAAGATGTTTTTACGTCCACCGGCAGACCAGATATCAATTTGGTCAGCCATTGGACTAGATGGAGTAATAGGGTAAATTGCCGCAACATCAGTATACGCATAGGCAACGTGAGCCGCAGCTGTATTTCCATCCATCGATAGTTTAGCTCTAGGCATGATTTCAATTTCCTCCTTATTACAGTAATCCTATACCTTAACTATTATACGAGTTTTTAGTCCGATTTTAAAGTCCAACTCAAAAAAAGCTTATGTTTTTAGTTGTATAACGATAACCGAAAAAGAGCCATTCCGGCTCTTTTACTTATTCTTTTCCCAAAAGCTTGAACATGTTCTTTTTATATACTTCAACGCCAGGCTGATTGAACGGGTTCGAATCATTCATCAAAGTTGTCATCGCAATGGCCTTAAAGTAGAACATACACATATTACCGAAACTGTAAGCGCTCATATCTGGCATAGTAATGATAATGTTTGGTACACCACCTGTTTCTTCATGAGCCTGTAAAGTTCCTTTAGCGGCCATCTTGTTAACCCAGTCAATCGATTTTCCGGCTAAGTAATTCATGTTGTCCAAGTTTTCATCATCGCTTGGGAAAGTCAGATCGATCATCGGTTTTTCTACATACAGATTGGTCTCAAATAATATTTTCTTTCCATCCTGTACAAACTGTCCCAGTGAATGAAGGTCTGTAGAGTTACATACACTATCCGGTAAAATACCTTTTCCATCTTTTCCTTCACTTTCACCAAACAACTGTTTCCACCATTCGGCAATCATCTGCATCTGCATTTCATAGTTGACAAATAATTCCACATCATAACCTTCGTTTTGTAAGATACGACGCGCTACCGCATAACGATAAGCCGGGTTTTTATCCAGATCGGCATCACCGTATTCACCCATGCCATCATGCAGACCCTTCATGATTTCATCAATATCGATACCGGCTACGGCAATTGGTAAAAGTCCTACCGGTGTAATGACAGAGAATCGTCCACCGATATCATCCGGAATTACGAATGTTTCATAGCCTTCTTTATCGGCCAAAGCCTTTAATGTACCACGGGCTTTATCCGTTGTCGCATAAATACGATTTTTGGCATCTTCCCCGTATTTTCCTTCCATAAACTGTTTTAAGATACGGAATGCGATTGAAGTTTCTGTTGTTGTTCCTGATTTTGAAATTACGTTAACGCTAACTTCCTTATCTTTTATATAGTCCATGACCTGTGCAATATAGCTGCTGGAGAAAGTATTTCCCATGAAGATGATTTCCGGCTTTTTCTGTGCGTATAAACCGTTGATCATTTCAATCGCAGCACGGGCACCAAGGTAAGAGCCACCGATACCGCATACGACAAACACATCGCTGTCATTTTGGATCTTCTGTGCACATGTCTTAATGCGGGCAAATTCTCCTTTGTCATAATCGTCAGCCCATGTCATCCAACCGATAAAATCATTTCCCTTGCATGTTTTCATACGCAAAGATTCATCAATCTGATTGACTTGCTCCTGATACGCTTTTACATCCTCTTTTAAATGAGCATGTTGTAAGTCTAACTGAATCATGTTATTGTACCTCCGTTATTCTACGAGCACATTATATCACGAAAAAAAGAATCTGTGATATAATACTAACGGTTTAGGAGTGAAAAAAGAGTATGTTTCCACAAGCTTTATTTCCATTGTTTGTTGCCCTTTCATGCAACCTGATCGCACAAGCGGCAAAAACGATCTTTTATTATTTAAAATCCGGAAAATGGGATCTGCACTGGGTTGTTGCCAGTGGTGGGTTTCCCAGCTCCCATTCCAGTACGGTCACCGGTTTATCGATGGCTATCGGAATGCAGGAAGGATTTGATTCCACTATTTTTGCGGTAACGGCAGTATTTGCCTTTATCGTGATGTATGATGCCTGTCATGTCCGTTACTATTCCGGAAAAAATATCGAATTAACGCAGCAGTTGATCAAGGATCTAAAAGATATGGAAGTACAACTGGATAATCCTATATACGAAGAACAGCTCAAATCCGTATTGGGACATCGCTTTGTGGAGGTCCTGGGTGGCTTTGTCGTAGGACTGGTCTTCCCTCTTTTGTTCATCCCTTTATTTTTAGGATAGGAAGTGAGACAGAATGTCAGAAGAAGTTGTAATGCCGGACATGAATCAAATCAACGCATGTCTAGATAAGATTCGTCCTTATATTCAACAGGATGGCGGCGATATTGAACTGATGGGTGTCGATGAAAACGCAATCGTTTATGTAGCTTTTCGCGGAGCCTGTGCCGGATGTATGATGGCAGCCGAAGATTTTTCTTCCGGTATCAAATTATTACTGATGGATGAAGTTCCCGGCATTCGCGATGTACTGCTGATTGGATAAAGAAAGATGCTGATTATATGGCATCTTTTTTTATACCCTTTTGCCTATATATAGCTTTATGGAATACCAGACAGAACTGTACTTAAAAAAATTCAAAGAGAATCAAGGAAAAAATGCGATGATTAGGCTACACGAAACAACAATTAAAGAAATCTGTGAATAAACAAATATACTCACCAAGATTTTAATCTATTTTTATTCCTGCCATATGGCGATATTGTCATGTTTTTTAATATCGATTCCAAAATCTTTTTGAAACGACATTGCCCTGGAGAATATAAAATTTTTCTTTTTTAGTCGCTTGTCACAAGCAAAAATATAAAAAAGACACAACTTATATATTTTGTAGGTTGTGCCATTTAATTCAATATCAGTGATTCGTAAATGAAAATCTAAATAAGATCTATACCATCTTTGGCAGAAAATATCGTAACATGACTTCCCACCAAGGCCAATCATGATTCACATCATATCCCCAGAAATCGATCCAGGCATGAATTCCCTTTTCATATAAGATCTTAGATAATTTCTGTAATGAGTTCTTACAAACATCTTCCCATGCTCCCTGTCCAACCGTAAAGATAATCTGCGATTCATTGTATTTTTGAATATACGGATGCGATGGGTCCATACCGGCCAGATAAGCACATGGATCATTGTTGTAGCAATTATCATCATAAACGCCATGGAAATACTCGTTCATATCATAAACACCACTAATTCCCAGCACCTTATCAAAGCGATCCGGAAATCTAAAAAATAAGTTAGCCGCATGCGTACCACCCATGCTGGCACCTAATGTCATGCATTTTTCATCCTGTGGAAGTCCGGCCTTCCATAAAGCACTTGGCACAAGCTCTTCCATGATATATTGTACCCAGCACTCCTGCAGCCACATACGATGATGTGTATCTCCAAAAGAACTCCAAGTTTCTTTATCAATGGAATCGACCGTACAAAACTGAATACATCCTTCTTCAACCAAATCTTTGACAAGTTCAAACATACCACGATTTTCCCATTCAAAAAAACGTCCATCCTGACATGGGAAAACAAAACAAAGCTTGCCGGCATGTCCATACATTTTAAACTCCATAAATCGATCCAGATAATGAGAATACTCTCGGAAATAACGAATCTGCATAATAAAACCTCTCTATTCCGGCCTCATTATAGCATAATCAATTGTCTTTTTATCAACTCTGCATTATAATTGTTCTGTTTTTTACGGAAAGTGAGTGAACTTATGGCAGAAAAAGAAAAGATTTTAAATATAGCCGTCATTGCCCATGTCGATGCCGGCAAAAGTACATTAGTAGATGCCTTTTTAAGACAAAGTGATGTTTTTAGAGATAATGAAGAAGTGGTGGACTGTATCATGGACTCCAACGACCTGGAAAGAGAACGTGGTATCACGATCTATTCCAAGAACTGCTCTGTGATCCATAATGGAGTTAAGATCAACATCGTCGATACTCCAGGCCATGCCGATTTCTCCAGTGAAGTAGAGCGAATCATTCGTACGGTAGATACTGTTATCCTATTGGTTGATGCCAGTGAAGGTCCAATGCCGCAAACTCGTTTTGTGTTAAGTAAGGCTCTGGAAATCGGATTAAAGCCGATTTTATTGATCAATAAAATTGATAAAAATGATCAACGTGCCGAAGAAGTTGTCGATGAAGTTTATGAATTATTCTTAGACTTAAATGCCAATGATGAACAATTGGACTTCCCTATCCTTTATGGAATTGCCCGCGAAGGAATCGTACAATACGATTTAAATACACCAAGCGAAAATATCGAACCTTTGTTTAATACCATTTTAAAACATTGTGATGTATATCCGGATTTAGATGATGAACCTTGTCGTATGCAGGTTTCAGCTCTGGCTTATGATGAATACATCGGTCGTTTAGGAATCGGACGTATTTATTCCGGCGTCTTAAAACAAGGAGCTCCTTATATTCGTTGTAATCAGGACGGCCTTGAGAAAAAAGAAACCATCTCCAACTTATTCGTATATAAGGGACTCTCTCGAACAAGCGTAAAAGAAGCCAGAAGTGGTGATATCGTTGTCATTGCCGGTATGCCGGATATCAGTATCGGTGATACGATTTGTGATATCGATCATGTAGAACCAATGGATCATATTCCCATTGAAGAACCGACACTATCTATGAACTTCCATGTCAATTCCAGTCCTTTTGCCGGACGTAGTGGAAAATATGTAACCAGTCGAAACATCAAGGAACGCCTGGAAAGAGAGTTGGAAGTCAACGTAGGTCTTAAAGTAGAACCAACTGACAGTGCAGATTGTTTTAAAGTTTCCGGACGTGGTGAACTGCATATCTCCATTCTGATTGAAAATATGCGCCGTGAGGGTTATGAATTAGCCATCAGTAAGCCGGAAGTTATCTTACATCGAGATGAAAACGGTGTAAAAGTAGAACCAGTCGAAGAAGTTGTTTGTCTGGCACCGGAAGAATATTCAGGAACTATCATCAACAAACTGAATCTTCGAAAAGGTGTGATGGAAAACATGGAAGAAGAAAACGGCTATGTCAAGATCACCTATCAGGTACCGACACGCGGATTGTTGGGATTTAGAAATGAATTCATCAACGATACTCACGGAGAAGGAACTTTAGTACGGCGAATCTGCGGTTATGAACCATTTAAAGGTGAGATTGCCCAGCGTATGCAAGGGGCTATGATCTCTACGGAAACAGGAACCGCAATGACGTATGCACTATGGAATCTGCAGGAAAGAGGACAGTTATTTATTGGTCCGCAGACAGAAGTCTATGAAGGTATGATCATTGGCGAATCTGCCAAGAATATCGATATGGATGTCAATCCTTTGAAGAATAAGAAGCTGACCGCCATTCGTTCCAGCGGACGTGATGAAGCCATGTTGTTGACACCGCCAAGAGTATTTTCTCTCGAAGAAGCTTTGGAATGGATCAATGATGATGAATTGGTAGAAGTGACACCCGATGCGATCCGCATCCGCAAAAAAGGACTTACAGCACAAGATCGTAGAGCCTTATATCGTGAAAAAATGGCACAAAAGTAATAACACGGAATCGGTAAAACATACCGGTTCTTTTTTTATAGCATATTAAAAACCAGTCGCATGGACTGGTTTACATCGTTTGTGTTTTAGATACTTCAGGCAGCTTTTTGAATGGAACTACTTTTGTTTTATCCAACGTAGCCATGATCATTGGAATCAAGATCAATTGAACGACAATGCCTGGTATTGCGGTCAAGACAGCTCCATTGATCAACATCATAGCACTGACATTTGATACTCCTACTAATAGACAGGTAGCAATGGCCCATACCACTCTTCCGGCAATCATGGAGATAAATAAGGCAATGTAAAGTTGTTTGATGCATTGCCATTTCGCATGGTTATACACATAACCAATCACACCACCGTAAGTAGCTAGTTCAAATGCCATTGCGATGGCCGTTGGAAATAATGGCGGCATTCCAAAAACCAAGCTTCTTACTATCGGTAAGATCAGGCCAACACCTAGTCCATACTCCCATCCACATAACAATCCGCATAAAAATACCGGTATATGCATTGGTAATAACATGCTTCCAATTTGCGGAATCTGTCCGGTAAAAAAAGGAAACACAAATCCTATCGCCAAAAATAAAGCAGATAACGTTAATTTGTGTATCGTTTTCATTTTGTTCTTTTCCCTTTCTTTAGTAACATTCAAAATTTAATTTTGTGCTATTTCAGAGTCATATGAATGATATTTATCGCATAAAAATCATCCATCTCATCATAGAATCAAATATCTTTACAAGATTACCTTACCACAATTATTGATGGATTCAAAATACCTATAACCATTAAAAAACTATGCCTAAAAGGAATACTTATATATAAAGACAATATTAGAAACAATCTTCAACTATACTTCTTTTCATGTTTAAGATAAAAAAGTTACCATAAAAAAAAGCCCATCCGGACTCTTCTGAACATTAATCTCTGGTATTGATAATCAAAAATTTACAGTTCTGTTTTGCGATGATTCGATACTCTTGATCTGTTTCGATCAACAACGATTCCCCCTGACGAACGATATACAGCTCTTTATTCTGTAAGGAAACTATTAAGGCTCCTTCCATACAAGTAATAAAGATGTCGCGATCATCTGCCGGTAAGATCATTTCTCCATCATGCCATAATGAATGCATGATCATGGAAAAATCAGGTGAATCAACAAATGTCTTCGTCAAAGACTGACTAGGGCTGTACATCAGCATATTCCGCAGCTGAACCGCCTCATTTTTTGGAAAATTTTTAATCATTTTCATCCCTCCTCCTAACAGGATAGACTGTTTCGGTCTCAAAAACAAGTTAAAAACCGGTTAATTCTTAACTAACAATTTTGTGCTGAAATACACAGGGGGAGGGGCCTTATGGATTTTATCAAAAAATGGTTATATTTTATCATTGGTGTTTTGATCAACTCTTTCGGTATCGCTTTGATCACAAAGGGCGCTTTAGGAACATCTCCTATTTCCAGTATTCCTTATGTGCTATCCTTACAATTCCCTTCGTTTTCTTTTGGAATGACCACTTTTTTGATCAATTCACTTTTTATCCTTGTGCAAATCATCTTGCTCAAGAAAAAATTTTAAGCCCTGCAATGCTTGCAATTTGGTGTCAATATTCTCTCTCTTTACCAGTTCCATTGATTTTAGTATGAGCCTGCTTTCCTTTTTAGAGCTTTCCAGCATTTGGATACAGATGCTCACTTTGATTCTTGGCTGTCTGGTTCTAGCTATAGGTATTAATTTTGAAGTTGCACCTAAAATTATGTTTGTACCCGGCGAAGGTGCCGTACAAGCCATTTCCTGTACATTTCACACGAATTTCGGTAAAACAAAGGTCGCATTTGATACCACACTAATGGGTATCGCACTCTTACTATCTTTTCTATTCTTTGGACATCTAAACGGTTTAGGCATTGGAACCATTATTTCCGCATTGATTGTCAGTTTATTTGTCAATGGTGTGCGAAATATTCTTCACTTAGAACAAAAGTTTTCCTGATTCGCTTATTTTTCCAGCTTACCATGATAGTTTTCAATACCACCGATGTTTGTTACATCAAAATAACCGGCTTTTTTCATTTGTCGAACAGCACGGCTGCTCCTGGCTCCACTTCGACAATAAACAAAGACCGGTGTTTTTTTATCCGGTATCTTTTCTAAAACCTGATCTAAAGAAGCTAAATCGATATTTATACTTTCAGGGATATGTCCTTGTGCATATTCCTGATTTGTTCTTACATCTAAAAGAATTCCATTCTTTGCCATTTTATAGACTTCAATTCCGGCATCAATATCAATTTGAAATAAGCTTTTTAATCGCATGGTTGTACCTCCAATTTCTTGATAAAAAAACGATCCATTTTACTATGAACTATACAGGCAGGACGCACTATTTCCTGAAAAACTCGTTTTCTGTATAAGGCTATAGCCGGTTTTAATATCGAATGTGTTTCCAGATACAACATCTCATACCCTTTTTGAATTGCTTCCTGTTCTACTATTTCCAACAATCGATATCCCCATCCTTTATTTCTGGCTTCCGGGCATAAATAACACTTTTGAACTTCTAAGCAGCTGGGAAAATACACAAAGCGCTCCAGACCTATACCACCCATCACTTTTTGATTTGCCTCCAAAACCTAATACCACCGGTTTTCTTTCTGATAATACTGACTTAAATGATCCAAATTTTCATCAAAATATGCTGTACCCGGCTGATCTAAATGTACACTTTTCAGACTATTTCGGATAATTTTGGCTAAAGTCAAATCATCTTGCGGCCGTATTTTTCGGATCTTAACATTTTCCTGTTTCAACATGATTTTAGTATAACAAATATTTTTGATTAGAAATACCTATCATAAAAACTTACGAGCTAACCATCGATTGATCATATAAAAGACAAAGCCGTACAGGACAAATATCCCCAGAACAAAAAATACAAATAACAAATATTCTCTATAAATTCTTCCATGTATTAGATAGAAAAGAGATATGATTCCCATACCTATATAAACGAATAAATGAAGACATAAAAAATCCTTTTTACGAACTTCTTTTAAAAACCATCCTAAATATATATGCTGCAAAAGGCTTATCAGAACAATCCACAGTACAAGCCAAATAAATCCTTTGGGTACCGGATGATCAGCACCGGCATAAAAGATCGATAAATTTAAAACCAGAAACAAGAATGTTTCTATCCACTGTAGTGTTTTTTGCTTCATAATAATTTCTGTATCGCTTCTTTGATGAGATCCATTTTTTCTGTTGGTTCAAAGCGGGCAACGACATGTCCCTGACGATCGACCAAAAACTTTGTGAAATTCCATTTAATATCCGGATTCTTTTTGTAGTCTTTATCTATTTTCTTTAACATCGCATTCATGGCCATGGCCTTAACGCCTTTTCCAAATCCCTTAAAGTCTTGTTGTGATTTTAAGTAGGCATACAAAGGCAATTGATCAGGCCCATTCACATCCGATTTTTTCATCTGTGGAAACTGTGTATTGTATTTTAATGTGCAGAATTGGTGAATTTCTTCATCACTTTCAGGTGTCTGATTGGCAAACTGGTTACAAGGTATATCTAAAATTTCCAAACCTTTCTCATGAAATTCCTCATACATCGACTCAAGATCTTTATATTGTGGTGTAAAGCCACAACCTGTTGCCGTATTCACAATTAAAATCACTTTCCCTTTCCACTCATCTAATTGGAAAGCTCTGCCTTCTCCTGTTTCCAGTATATAATCATAAATGCTCATGGCACTTCCTCCTTCTTTGATTGGAAAGAATTATAGGCTATCCAATCTATACAAACAAGAAATATGCACTATTCCTCACAAGCTCTTTTTTCAACCTCTATTTCAACGATTCGATCTAAATCAATTTTTTCTTTTACAATCTGCATATATCGTGCTTCCAAATCAATTTTAGTAAGTGTTCCGGTTTTTTGAATATATTCTTTTCCATCATAATAGATGATTTTGATAATATCCCCTTTTTGTACTTCATGAATTCTTTGATCCAGCATATCTAAATCATCCTCCGACAATTCTCGTTTTTCGACAACGATTCGTTCTTTCTCTCTTAAAAGCTCTCGAAAGCCCTTCAAGGCATCAAAGGCCTGAAAGATATACGCTCTTTGTTGCCGGGACATCATGCCTTATGACCACCAATCGTCTGATTCCTGTATTTTGCCGTTGCCTGATTTAGTCCACTGATGCCTTTTAGTACCGCATTTTTACCAAACCGCTCGCGAATCTGTACCAATGTCTGCTGAAGTTTTCTTTCCTGCAAAACTTTTTCTGTATCGGTAAACAAATCGTATTGTTCATATTTTTCATCTCGCACATGGCCTAATGTAATAGCAATTTGACGAATCGGCGCTGTTCGATCGGTAATTCTTTGATACAACAAGACAAATTCTTTCCTCAATAAAGAATAGGAATTCGTTCGATTGGTGATAGCACAAGACCCACGACTGGCCTTGCGCACATCCTTTGAATAACCGATGAACAAACCGATATGGTCAGTAACCAGATGTCGTTGTGTCAAAACAAGAACATTGGCATCCACCATCTCTTTTAAAATAATCAAAGCATCCTCATAATTATAGTCTTTAAAAAGAATCTGACTGTTAGATATGGAATTCGAGCGCGGCTGGTATGCTTTGATATCTTGAATTTCCACACATTCTTTCCCCCAGGCATGATCGATCAAAATCTCGGCATTGACCCCAAACTCCTTGTATAAGATCTCCGGTGGGCATTTGGTCACCTGCCACAAATCATGAATTCCCAATCGATACAATCGCTTAGAAATCCCCTGTCCTATCATCCAAAAATCACTTAATGGCTGATGATGCCACAATGTTTTATAAAAGGTATCTTCATCCAGAATACCTATATTATCCGGTGCATGCTTCGCCGTAATATCCAGGGCCACCTTTGCCAAAAACAAATTGTTTCCAATACCGGCTGCCGATGTTATACCTGTCTGCTCATATACATCCGCAATGATTTTTTTAGCCAGTTTAGGCGCTGTTGTCTGATACAACTCTAGATAGGAGGTCACATCAAAAAAGGATTCATCGATCGAATATACGACAATATCATCCGGTGAAATATATTTTAGAAAAATTCCATAGATCTTTGCGGCATACTCCATATATAAGTGCATGCGTGGCGGTGCTATTTTATAAGAAATATTCTTAGGAATCTGAAAGATCCGCCCACGACTTGGTACGCCTAATTTTTTAATAGCCGGTGTTGCGGCTAAAGTAATGGCTCCACCGCCCCGATCGGGATCGGCCACCACTAAATTGACTTGAAAAGGATCCAGACCTCTTTCTACACATTCCACGGAGGCATAAAACGATTTAAAATCAATGCACAAATATTGTTTCTGTTTATTCTTCATCGAATCACCATTGTCATAGTAACGATTTAATTTCCTAAATTCAAGATAGATTTGGGAAATTTTTAACTTTTTTTATCCTTTTATTTCGCAAAATATAGATTTTTCTGTTATGATATAAGCACGGAGGAATACTATGCGTTTAAACGAACTTTTGATTCAATACGAACTACAGAATAATTTGAATCATGCCGCCATGGCTCAAAAAATCGGCGTTTCTACTTCCACCTATTATCGATGGATCAATGAAGAAAGCACCGAATTAAAGAAAACAACGCTTAAAAAAATTGCTCATGTCTTAGATTGTGACATCGAAAAAGTTCTCAATGATGACGGTGAGTGTGTCAAACCTATTTTAGGCTTTGCCAAGGCTGGCTATGATTTATTTGCCGAGCAGCAGATCGAAGGATATGTTGAAGTCAACGCCAGTGATGCCAAAAAAGGCGATTATTTTTTACGCATTCAAGGCGATTCCATGGAAGGGTCGCACATTTACGATGGCGATCTTGTCTATGTACAAAAATGTGATGTAGTAGAAGATGGAAAAATCGCAGTCGTGCTGATTGGTGAAGAAGCCACAGTCAAAAAAGTGCGCTATAAAAAGAATCTCATGATTTTAGAAGCTTCCAATCCTAAATATGAGCCTAAATACTTTACCCCTCAGGAAATCGAAGAAATTCCTGTTCGTATTTTAGGGCGGGTGCGCTTTGTACGAACAGACTTTGAATAACAAAACCTTTTTTTTGATCGTGTTATTGACTATACTAGAAATAATGAAAAGAGTGTGATTATGAAACGATTTCAATATTATAAAGTAGCTGCCTGTTCCCCATCGGTAGCCATTGGTGATCCGCAAGCCAATGTACGATCGATCCTTGCGGTTTTAAAGCAACTGCCTGCAGATACCCAGTGTGCCGTATTTCCGGAGCTTTGTATCAGCGGTTATACATGTCAGGATCTTTTTTATGAAGATTTGTTATTAAGAGAAAGTAAAAGTGCCCTGGAAGAGCTGGTACAAAACATTCCTGACAATCAGGTCGTCATTGTAGGACTTCCCCTTGCCATTGATGACAAATTGTATAACTGTGCTGCAGTATGCTTTAACCAGGAAGTATTAGGCATCTATGTAAAAACATATGTGCCGATGTATAACGAATACTATGAAAAGCGATGGTTTTCCAGTGCCAAGGATCTCAAGAAAAATGCGACCATTTCTCTTTTTGGAAAAGAAGTACCGGTATCCAATCAAATTGTGTTTAAAGATAAGACAACTTCTGCCTGCATCGGTGTGGAAATCTGTGAGGATCTATGGGTAACGATCCCCGTCAGCTCCCGACTTGCCTTAGCCGGTGCCAATATTCTTTGTAACTGCAGCGCTTCTAACGAAATTATCGCCAAACAAAGCTATCGAAAAGATCTGGTTGTGCATCAAAGTGCCGCTTGTTACAGCGGCTATGTATATGCCAGTGCCGGCCCGGATGAAAGCAGCAGTGATCTGGTCTTTAGCGGACATAATTTGATTGCGGAAAATGGGAGTCTTTTAGCCGAAAAAACAATGCAGGATACCAATGAATATATCGTTAGTGAAATCGATCTTCAGCATCTTTTACACGATCGTATGCATTTTAAAACGAGCATGGAAGAAAAAGAAGAAAATACACTGGTCATCTCTTTTGCCAGCAAGCCTATAGATGCCATTGAATTAAAACGAAATATGGATGCCTATCCTTTTGTTCCTAAACAGATGGAAAAACGCATGGAACGCTGTCAGGATATTTTACGCATTCAGGCACAAGGGCTGGCAACCCGTTTAAAGAAAATCCATGGAAACAGTGTTGTCATCGGTATCAGTGGTGGATTGGACTCCACTCTGGCTTTATTAGTATGTCATGAAGCCTTTAAAATCTGTCATTTAGTTCCTGCCGGAATCCATGCGATTACTATGCCTGGCTTTGGTACGACAGACCGCACAAAAAACAACTCTCATACACTGATGCAGTTGTTGCAGGTTTCTCGTGAAGAAATTTCCATTGCCGATGCAGTTTATCAACATTTTAAAGATATTGGCCACGATATAAATCAGCATGATATTACCTACGAAAACTCACAGGCCAGAGAACGAACACAAATTCTTATGGATCTAGCCAATAAATACAACGGGTTTGTAGTAGGAACTGGTGATCTAAGTGAACTGGCTCTTGGCTGGTGTACTTATAATGGTGATCATATGAGCATGTATGCCGTCAATGCCAGTGTTCCTAAGACCTTAGTTCGCTATATTGTAGAAAGCTTTGCCCTTAAAGCAAAAAAAGAAGGCAACCAACCACTTTGTGATGTACTGATGGATATTTGCGATACACCGGTATCACCTGAGCTATTACCACCGGATGAGAAAGGAAACATCCAACAAAAAACAGAAGAAGTATTAGGTTCCTATGATCTGCATGATTTCTTCTTATATCATATGTTGCGTTTTCATGAAGAACCGCAAAAGATCTATGCTCTATGTCTTAAAGCTTTTCCATCCATAAAAAAAGAAACGATCCAGAAAGCTCTACAAACTTTCTATTCTCGTTTCTTTGCACAGCAGTTCAAACGAAACTGTATGCCGGATGGTGTCAAAGTCGGTTCCATTTGTTTTTCACCTAGAGGTGACTGGCGTATGCCAAGTGATGCCAGCCGCAATCTATGGCTTTCACAAGTAAAAGCGATCCAGAATGATTAAATCTGGGTCGTTTTCTTTTATATTCACCTTTCAATCTTTAACATCTGTACCGCAATACAACCTGGTCCACCTTGCGTAATAAACGTCGGTGATAACGGAGAAATGATGATTTTTGCCTCTGGGTATTTTGCTTTTAGCTTCTTTTGTGTTTCAAAAGCCAACTCATCATTAAAAGCATGCGTAATAAAGAAAGTATAATTCTCATCAACATGTTTCTTATCACATTCTTCCAAAATCGATTTTAAAGCTTTCGTATATGTTCGTGTTACTGTAAATTTGACTAAAGCTTTTCCGTCATCTTGTTTCTGCATCACGGGTATAAGTTTCAACAAGCCGCCAAGTCCGGCTTCAATTTGACGAACACGTCCTCCCCGAAGCAAAAATTGGAAATCAAAAGGAATTAAAAACGATAAATCACTTTCTCTGGATTTCTCCAACATAGACAATACTTGTTCCAAAGAAGCGCCTTCTGCCTTCATTTTTACAGCTTCATCCACCAACAGGCGATGAGGTCCACAAAGTGTCATGGAATTAAAAATATGAATTCTTTCCGGATGCTCACATTGCTCTTTTGCCAGCATCGCATTTTCGTAAGTACCGCTTAAACCATCGGCCATGGTAATATCCAATACTTCCCCATCTTTAGTCAGTTCATTATAGGTATCGATCTTATCTCCAATAGAAGGCTGCGACGTACTGGGAACTTTCTTTTGTTTGATAAGCGTTAAAAGACGAGTACTGGTAATATCTTCAAAATCTCTATAGCTTTCTCCATCAATGTTGACATGAAGCGGACAAACACGTATTCCCTTCTTTTGTCCTTCCTGAATGGAATATAGTGTCGATGAATCTGTAACAATATGAAACATTTAAAAATCCTCCTTGGACAACTCTATCATTAAAGTATCATTAATAGTTTTTAAAGTCAATATATCTAGTTTTTAAAACTAGTTTGATTAGTTATTATAATTGTGTTACACTTCTTCCATGGAGCAAAAAGGAAACATTCAAAAAAAACTTATTGCGTTTCGATGTCCCCGATGGAAAGATCTTCCGGACTTTGATTTATACATGGATCAGGTTGTTTTGTGGATCACACAAAAGCTGGAACCCTTATATTTTAATCAGGAAAAAATCTTAACCAACAGCATGGTCAACAATTATGTTAAAAACAGTATTGTCGATCCACCTGTAAAAAAACACTATACATCGAAGCATCTGGCATATTTAATGGTTGTCTGTATTTTAAAACGCTGTTATACATTATCGGAAATTGCCAGTCTGATCGATATTCAGGCAAAAATTCCGGGATCTCATTATAAAGCGGCTTATGATAAGTTTTCTGTATATTTTGAGATTTATCTGCATGAAGTCATGAAAAAAGGAAATCTAGATTCCATTCATTCTAAATATCATTCTAAAGAAGAAGAACTCTTATGTAATGTAGTATCTTCTATTGTTTTAAAAATCTATACAGAATATTATTTGTTGGACCAATAACGCTATAAGATTAGAAGTTACTGGTTCTTTTTTGTAAGATCGCAGAAAAAAAGACACTCAAAGTCTGAGTATCTTTTCCTCATTCCATTTATCTTTTACTGGTGGGTTTTGATTTGGGATACCAAAGGCAAGGATCCATAAAGGAAGAATATGCTCTGGTAAATCAATGACTTCTTTTATTTTTTCGATTCTGTCCTGGTTAGGATATCCACCCATCCAACAAGAACCGATACTTAATTCTTTGGCCTGCACCAGCATATTTTGGGTAGCTGCTGCACAATCTTGTTGACAATAATCCGTACTGGGATTGATTGATAAATCCGCACAAACCACAATCGCAAGTGTGGCGGTTTGTAAAGGAGAAGCATAAGGCGAAAACTCCTGCAATTGACGAATCAGACTTTCCTTTTCGATCACCACAAAATACCAAGGCTGTAGGTTTCGTGCCGATGGTGCAAAAAATCCAGCTTTTAAGATGGCATTGACTTGTTCCTGTGTCAATGTTTGATCAGTGAACTGACGAACACTCGTGCGATCGTATATCGCATTCATGGCTATTCCTCACCGTCCCAACAATACGTACAAAGCTTACATTTTGGCAAACCGATAGATTCAATCATATCATCTAAACGATGGTAACGAAGCGAAGTAAACTTAGAGCGTTTGCGAATCTCTTCGCACATATTTTGATAACGTTCACTATCTGGATCTGCATATTCTTTTAATACTTCATCACTGACATTTTCACCTTCCAGATCCTTGATGACACGTCTTGTGATCAGATCCATTTCCGAACTGGAGCGTGAAAAATTTAAATATTTACATCCATACATGATTGGTGGACAGGCAGGACGTACATGAACTTCTTTAGCACCTGACTGATAAAGAAAATCTGTTGTTTCTCCCAGTTGGGTTCCACGAACGATCGAATCATCAATCAACAACAATTTTTTATCTTTGATTAGCTCCTGAACCGGAATCAGCTTCATTTTGGCAATCATATTTCTTTGTGACTGGCTGGTTGGCATAAAACTTCGAGGCCAGGTTGGTGTATATTTGATAAACGGTCTGGAGAATGGTATTTTTGTCGCATTTGAATAACCTACCGCATGGGCGATTCCACTATCCGGAACACCGGCTACGCTATCGACTTCGACATTTGTATCTCTTGTTGATAAAATTTCCCCGCAACGATTGCGCATACATTCTACATTGACGCCCTCATAAGTACTGGTTGGATAACCATAATATACCCATAAGAACGAACAAATCTTCATTTCTTCCCCGGCTTCTTGTTTCACTTCCACACCATTAGGAGTCATATACAAAATTTCACCAGGACCCATATCTTTGTAGTGATGATATCCTAAGTTTAAAAAGGCGCTGCTTTCGAATGTTGCACAATATCCTGTATCTTTTTCACCTATGATAATGGGTGTACGACCAACCTTATCACGAGCACAGTAAATACCCGATTTTGTCAGGATCAATATGCTCATACTGCCTTCTACAACATCCTGCACATAACGTAAACCTTCCACTAAACTGGCCTTTTGATTGATCAAGGCTGCCACTAATTCTGTTGGATTGATGCCACCTGTACTCATTTCAAAGAAATGTGTCATTCCGTTTTGAAAACAACTTTCCTTCAATTCGTCCAGATTGTTGATACGACCTACGGTAGTAATCGCAAAGCTTCCTAAATGAGAATGAACCAGTAAGGGCTGTGATTCAAAGTCTGAAATACAACCGATGCCCAGACCACCTTCAAACTGATCTAAATCTTTATCAAATTTAGTACGAAACGGGCTGTTTTCTATATTGTGAATGGCTCTGTTAAAACCATTCTTTCCATATACAGCCATACCAGCACGACGTGTCCCTAAGTGTGAATGGTAATCTGTACCAAAAAACAAATCTAAAACACAACTTTTTTTTGAAGCTACCCCAAAAAATCCACTCATAACGTTCTCCTTTTTTAAAAATGTATTATCAGTGTAACACAATTTTTATATTTCAGACAATTGAAGTTTAAAAAGTACAACATATCTATTTAAAGGGTACAACAATCAATCAAAAGTATGTTTTACAATCCATTCTTTTTGTAGTCTTGGTAGTTCATTTTTTTACGTCGTTTAATTGATGGTTTTCAGAACACAGGTATCATAAACGCAGCCAAAGAATCAACATCACAATAAAAAATTCTCTGGAAAATCCAGAGAATCTATTGAATTTGGTTTAATATCGCCTGATAAACTTCATCAAAGCCAATCTTTTCAGTACTGCTGATACCATAGATGTTCTTTAATGGCAATTGCAGCTTCTGCGAAATATTTTTTAATGCTTTGATTCGCTTTGTCTTAGGAATCTTATCGATCTTAGTTGCCACCAACAAGATCGGAATCTGTAACGATTTAAAATATTCGATCATATCCAGATCGTCATTGGTCGGATCATGTCTGGCATCGACAAGTTGAATCGCAAGCTTTAGCTGCTCTCTCTGGGAAAAATAATCTTCCATCATCTTTCCCATCTTCTTCAACATTTCCTTGGACATACGAGCATAACCGTAGCCTGGTACATCCACTAACATCCAAGTACCGTCAATATCAAAGAAATTGATCAAGCGTGTTTTTCCAGGTGTATTTCCTACATAGGCGAGGCGCTTGCGATTGGTCAGTGCATTGATAAAGGAGCTTTTCCCAACGTTACTTCGGCCTACGACTACAACTTCCGGAAGGTTGGAATCTGGCCATTGTTCCTTTTCAACGGCACTGATGACAAATGTCGCCTGCATATTACTGAACCAGTGCGTGTGACAGGACTTGTTTCACATTGGAAACTGGAATAAATGTCACCGCATCTTTTACTTCCTGTGGAAGCTCGTCCAAATCTTTGACATTACCACGAGGAATCAAGATCGTATCGATTCCGCTTCGATGTGCAGCCAGCGATTTTTCTTTTAAACCGCCAATTGGAAGTACATTTCCACGAAGTGTTACTTCTCCTGTCATCGCAATGTTTGCCTTTACAGGAATATTACTGAAGCAGGAAACTAAAGCGGTTGTCATCGTAACACCGGCACTAGGCCCATCCTTAGGAACCGCACCTTCTGGAACATGCACATGAACGTCCAGCTTTTCAAAATCACTGGAATCGATATGATATTCCTTGGCATGTGCACGAATATAGTCTAAGGCAATACTGGCGCTTTCTTTCATGACATCGCCTAACTGTCCTGTCAGGATCAGTTTGCCATGGCCATCAAACTTATTGGCTTCAATCTGTAAGATATCGCCGCCAAAGCTGGTATAAGCAAGTCCGGTTACGGTTCCAACCTGATCCTTTTTCTCTTTTTTACCGTAATCCACTTTTTCATTGCCTAACCATTCGTGAATCAGCTTTTTATTTAAAGTAATCGAGCGTTTTCCATCCTTTAAGATCGCAAGCACTGTCTTACGACAAATCGTCGCAATCGTTCTTTCCAGCTGACGAACGCCGGCCTCTCTTGTGTAATAGCGAATCAGATATAAAAGCATCTTATCGCTGACTTTTAACTGATTTGGCTTCAAACCATTTTCTTCCAGCTGTTTTGGAAGCAAATGCTCTTTGGCAATATTGGTCTTTTCAATATCTGTATAGCTGGAAAGCTCGATGATCTCTAAACGATCACGCAAAGCCGGTGGAATATTTTCCAGATAGTTGGCGGTTGCGATAAATAAAACCTTGGAAAGATCATAGCTTTCTTCAATATAATGATCAGAGAACATAGAGTTCTGTTCCGGATCCAATACTTCCAACATGGCAGAGCTTGGATCCCCTTTATAATCGGAAGCCATTTTATCAATTTCATCAATTAAGAATACCGGATTTGTGACCTGTGCCTTTTTCATTCCCTGAATGATGCGTCCCGGCAAAGCGCCTAAATAAGTGCGTCGATGTCCACGAATTTCCGCTTCATCACGAACACCACCTAATGAGATTTTCACAAAGTGACGATCTAAGGCGCGGGCTACACTGCGAGCCAAAGATGTTTTACCAACACCCGGCGGACCAACCAGACATAAGATTGGCGCTTTTAGTGAATTGGTCATCTGCTTAACGGCCAAATATTCCATGATACGTTCTTTGACCTTTTCCAGGCCATAATGATCTTCATCTAAAATTCTCTGTGCCTCATTTAGGTCTTCGTTATCATGTGTTTCCTGCCACCAGGGAAGGTCCATCAGCCAGTCAATATAGTTTTTGATGACACCGGTTTCTCCGGATGCCATAGGCAGCATTTCATAACGCTGCAATTCTTCTGTAACCTTCTTCTTGATATAATCCGGATATGGATTTTCCTCTAAACGTTTACGAATTTTTTCCGCATCCTGATCCTGTGATCCGATGTCACCTAATTCTTCACGAATGGCATTCATCTTCTCACGCAGATAATAATCTTTTTGTCCCTGATCAATGCGCTCTTTGACCGTTTCATTGATCTTCTGTTCAACTTCCGACATTTTCTTTTCTTTTTCCATGTCGGCCAACAACATCTCTAAACGATCATTGATTCCCAATGTTTCCAGATATTTCTGTTTTCTTTCCGTACTTAAAGGAAAAGCCTGTACCGCACGATCACTTAAAAGATCGGCACCAATTCCTTTGGACAGTTCAATGATCAATTCTTTTGACAAGAACTTTTCCGCATTGCCCATCGTATCAAATTCATTGGCGATCATACGAACCAGAGCTACCTCTTCCATTTCATCCTGACGATAGCTGTGTAAGATATCAACCTGGGCTATGTCACTCAGGCTGCCCTGCTCCCATGCGTTTAACTGCACACGATCCAAGCCTTTAAACTTGATTCGTAAAAAGTTTTCAAAACGTCGTACATGACGAATTTCACAAAGTGTTCCGACTTTATAGATATCATCCATGGTCGGATCATCTTTTTGAAGTTCGATCTGTGAAAACAAGACAACTTTATCTTCATAGTTTTCCTGTGCATTTTCAATTGCTTTTAAGGACGGCTGACGCCCTACATCGATTACGATTTCCTGTTCCGGGAACAAAATCACGCCCCGTGTACATACTAAAGGATATGTTTGAGACATATGTACAACCTCCTTTTCCCTTTTAAAAAAGACGCCAGGCGCCTTTTTTTTACGATTCTATTTTACTACTTTACAGAATTCTTTAGCAACTCAATTGCTTTTTGTTGCGCAAGATCATATTTGATATTGTCAACCGAAATCAACTGTTTGATACGATCGATTTCCATACCATAGTTTTCGGCTAGCTTTTTGTATTCAGCTTCAACTTCTTCATCACTGGCTTCAATGGCTTCTGCTTTTACGATCGCTTCCAATACCAGGCTTGTCTTAACGCTCTTTTCAGCTTCCGGCTTCATCATATTGCGAATGTCTTCTTCGCTTTGACCACTGGCTTCCAAATACTGTTTAGCCGTAAATCCAGATTGAACCATCTGGTTTTCGAAGTTACGATACATACGATCGATCTCATTGGCAATCATCACTTCCGGAATTTCTACTTCAGCATCTTCTGTGACTTTGGAAACCAAGGCATCGGTAAACTGATTTTCAGCCTGCTGTTCTTTACGTTTTGTCAGATCTTCTTTTGTGACTTCTTTGTATTTTTCCAGTGTATCCACACCTTCACGTTTTAACTTCTGGATCAGTTCATCGTTAGCTTCCGGCAATTCTTTATATTTGATGTCATGTACAGTGCATTTAAATACCGCTTCTTTTCCGGCTAGATCTTTGGCACCATATTCTTCCGGGAAAGTTACAACAACATCTTTTTCTTCTCCGCTTTTTACGCCAACTAACTGTTCTTCAAAACCTGGAATGAATGTTCCTGAACCCAATTCCAAAGGATAGTTTTCGGCAGAACCGCCATCAAATGGAACACCATCGATGCTTCCGGCATAATCGATCGTTACCTGGTCACCGTTTTCGGCAGCCTGATCTTCTTCACGAAGTACCCAGTCCGCATAACGATTCTGAATACGTTTTACTTCTTCTTCGATATCTTCATCCGTTACACTTACTTCTTCTTTGTGGATGTCTAAACCTTTGTATTCTTTTAAAGTGACTTCCGGCATAACGATACAGTTAAATACCAAAGTTACTTTTTCATCATTGGCTTCTTTCACTTCTAAAGTTGGGCGGGCAACCAATTCCAATTTATTTTCTTCGATTCCTTTAGCCAAAGCTTCGTTTGCGACTTCTTCTGCAGCATATTCATAAACCATCTGTGATGGAATCTGTTTACGAATCAAAGCTTCCGGAACATGTCCTTTACGGAATCCTTTTAAGTTCACTTGTTTTTTCAGGTTGTTGAAAACTTTCTTCTGTGCTTTTGTCCAGATGTCACCATCCACTTCTACTTCCAGCACACCATTTGCATGTTCGTTCAATGTCCATTTTGTAATCATTTGAATTCTCCTCTTCTTTCAATCCATAAGATCGTGTCTTGAACTTTTGTCAAATCTTTCTTTTCTGTAAAATCTTCCAATTCATCATCACGCATCAAAGCCGCATAAACTAAACGAACAATGGCTTTGGCAATCGGCAAAGCTTCTTCTTCACTTAGATCAAAAGGCCGCCTGATAAGGATCTCCTGATGAAGCAAGGTCATACAGAAATTTAGAAAAGCGGGATCGTCATCTGAAAACCAGGCATCCAATATTGCCCGTACCTCTAATACGACCGGATCAATTTCTTCTGAAAGAATCGAACTGGGAATAAAGGTAATGTCCAATCCATTTTTTTCTATTTTGAAAGGTGTATCAATTTTTTGTTCCATCAAATATTCAATCAATTCACCTTTGCTTTCATCGAGAAGTTCAGCATTCAATAGATCTTGCACTTCCCTTGTATATTGCCGTAAGTTTAGGTCCTTCATAAAAGGAATGACCTGCTCCTGTTTGGAAGGATCTTCATAGATCCACGAAAGAATCGTTTCCATCCCTAAAGTATGTTCTTTTCGGATATGCGGTAAGCACTCCTGCTGATACGATTCCAGGATGGCCAGACAATCCTGTGGCACATACGGAAGTGATATCTCCTGATGAATTAAATCGTACGCTTCCTGATACGCTTTTCCATCGATCTTCTTTTGTATTTCGGCAATCAAAGACTGATAATAGGAATTCATCGTACCTCCTAGCGAAACATATAAAGTTTACCATAACTGAAAACAAGAATCAATGAATGCCCCTTTACGAAAGCAAGGATTTTCAAGGTTTTTATAGCCGATCCATGCTATACTGTTAAAAAGGAAAGGAGAGTTATGAAATACAGATACGGTATTCCCTTACTTCTTGGTATCCTGGCCTGTCTTTGCCCCCTGCAAATCTATGCCGATGATACCTTGGTCATTGATGATTATATCAACGATCATGCCAATATCGTAGATGAAAATACGGAAGAAGATTTAAATAAGCTTGGATACCAGCTGGAACAAGAAACCGGTGCACAGGTTGTCTTTATCACAGAAGATACCCTGCATGATCAAGATATACGGCAGGTTGCCTATCAAACATTTAAAAAGTATCAGCTGGGTGATAAGGATAAAGATAATGGTATTTTGTTTATCGTAAGCATCGAAGATAAGCTTCGCTATATGGAAGTAGGCCGTGGCTTGGAAGATGTGATCACCGATATCAAAAGTCAGCATCTGCAAACGGATTATCTGGTTCCTTACTTTCAAAAGGAAGACTATTCGACCGGCATTAAAGAGCTTTATACGCAAACCGTTCAAGTCATCGAGGATCATCAAACCGGAACACCGGTTGAAGAAACCGAAGAGGAAGATGGTATCGAATGGATCATGCTGCTGCCGATCTTTGCAATCTTACTAGGTGCCATCTATTTATCTACACAAAGAAAGACAAGATCCGGTGCTACCTTATATATGGTTCCCGGGCAGAAAACGACCTTAAACATCAAAGGTTATGATTTTGAATCCGAAAGCATTCTGGTTTCCAGTCAGGATCCCAGCGTTGTCAGCGTACAACCTAACGGTGAAATTCAAGCCCATAAAACCGGAAAAACAAAGATCTTTCTTCAAAAGCCCGATTCTCTACAAAAAGATTATGTGTTGATCATCGTTTCCCGTAAAGATCATTCTTCTCGAAACAATGAAGATGAGCTTTTAGAAGCCCTGCTTTGGGGCAGTATCTTATCCGGTTCCAGACGAAGACATTATGGAGGCGGCTTTGGAATCGGCTCCGGAGGCGGTGGTTTTGGCGGATTCTCCGGAGGCGGCGGTGGTTCAAGCCGTGGCGGTGGAGCCGGCGGAAGCTGGTAAAAAATAGAAATGAGGTTATCATGAATACAAAGAAAAAAATCCCCGGATGGGGCATCGTACTAATCGTAATTGGTGTGGTTGTCGTACTGGCCGGTGCCTTATTGATCGGTCCCTACAACAATATGGTGACACTAGAAGAAAATGTAACAACCAGGCAGGCAAATATTCAAAGCTCCCTACAATCTCGTTTGGATAAGATCAACGAGCTGATGCCAAGTGTACAAGGTGCCATGGATCATGAAAGTGAAGTCTATCAGGAGATTGCCGCACTGCGCAGCGGAACAAAGGGTATTTCCGTAGATAAAGACGGAAATATGACCATCGATTCCAGTGCTTCGACATCGGATCTGGAAAGTGCAGATGCCGCCAGTTCACAAATCATTCGTGACATTCACATTGCCATGGAAGCCTATCCAGAACTTGGCAGTACACAACTCATGTCCGATTTTATGACCAGTGTGGAAGGTATTGAAAATCGATTAAGTGTGGCTCGTGAAGAATACAACGAAGCAGTTCAAGAGTACAATACAACAATTCGAAAATTCCCAAATAATATCATTTCCGGCATGATGGGCTTTCATACGATGGATAAATATCAGGCATCCCAAGAGGCACAAAGCGCACCGGAAGTCAATTTTGATTAAAGAAAAGACTGCTTATCTTGCACAAGCAGTCTTTTCTTCACTCTAAAATCTTGAATTTAATTATATGCAAACACAGTCTTCTTTTTATGCTTTCCATGCTTTTGCCATATTCTCTTCAACTATAAAGAAAGGAGCCGGTCCACAATTCAACAAGATTGTATGAAACTCTTTTTCATTATAATCGGACTTTAACGTATTTTTAGCTCTTTCTTTTAAATCCATGATTTGTTCATAGCCCGTATAATATGGTTCAAAGGCACAAGGTGTATATAACAGCTGGTTGTATTGTTTCTCATCAATCGTAATGCCATAGTTTTCTTCGATCTCTTTCTGACATTTTTCCTGATCCCAATTGTAATAATGAATTCCGATATCAGCCAAGACCAATGCATCATAAATCACCAACATATATTCACTATAGGCTTTTAATTGTTTTGGCTTGATGCCTTTTAAATAGCGCAGGCTGTAGTGCTGTGCATACGTCGCATAGCCTTCCTGATAAGCGCTGCTGGCCAGAATAGACCAACGAAGTGGTTCACTGATATGTTCCTGTGCGTAGTTATATTGATACATATGTCCCGGCATACCTTCATGAGCAACCGTCATATACGTATCAATGGCTTTCATATTGTTGTTATTGGGATTGACACGCAGCTGTCCTTTTAGATCCCCATCGATCTCCGGAATTTGAAAATAAGCAGCCACTCCATTATCGCTGGCAACATCTTCTTCCATATCTTTGATTTCATACTCTAATGATTCCACCTTTGGAAAATCATCAAACATCTGATCTTGAATATCATCTAACATCTGCTCATAGCCTGTATAATTCGTAGATGTAAAAAGAAAGCTCATGTCTGAATCGGCATTTTCAATAAATGTCTGTAAATGCTCTTTACAAGCCGTATCCATCAAATCTTCCACTTCGATCACTTCCATATCAGAGCCTGTGTTATTCTTCATCAACAGTGAATAATATTCTTTTCCAACATCAAAGGAAGCAAGACCATTTGGATGATTATTACCGTTTTGTTTGAGATCCAGCATTGCAGCTTTGATTAACTCATAAGCCTTTAAATAAGAATCTTTAAATGCCTGTTCCAGCTCTTGTTTATAAGCTTTTGTTTGATCACTATTCAAATCCAATGCATCAACTTGATCCTGTAATCCTTTTAAAACTGAACTCTCTAAACCCTTATCCAAAATCTTTTCACAATACGATAAGATAGAATCAAAATCTAAACACAGATATCCCTTTTCATTTTGAATGTATGTATAATCTATAGCACTTTGTGTATAATCATCCACATCCTGGATCATCAAAATCAAATCTTTTAACTCCTGCTCACTATCAAAAGTCCAGTCCGCAAAGATAGTAGGAAATGATACATGAATTCCGGTCATCGGTGAAAATGCCGAAGCGATATAATCAAATTTAGGATCACTGAGTTCTTTTGAACCTTGCATAGTATAGGTAAAGATATCATAGGTATCTTGTTGTTGATCGGTTAACTGTTCATAATCAAATGCCTGTAGCTGATCCAGCGTTTCCTGAATCTCTTTTCGATCTTCCTCCATACTGGCGGCATCCATACGACCAAATGTCTTTTCTACGCTTGCACTATCAATATCATAGGTCTCAGGATCTTTTAAATATGAATGAAGTGTATAATGATCCGATTCCAGTGTTTCCACCAACTGATCTTTTAGAAAGTCATTAAATTCTTCCTGGTATTCCGTCAATTCTTCTTCCGGCTCTTCTTTATAAGCTGTCTTATTCGATGATGAACAACCACTCAACAACATGACAAAACAAAGTAATAAAATCCCAATCTTTTTTGGCATATTTTTATTGTCCTTTCTGATTCAAGTGTATCAGAAATCCTATGACTTCTCTACAATGTATAAGAAAAGCCTGGCCAAATCACGACAATTCAGCCAGGCTACCATTTAAACTATTATAGATCGGAATATAAATCAGTGGAGTACACGCCTTCTTCAATCAGCTTCTTAAAGCTTTTGACCACTTCCGGTTTATCTTCTTTATACGTGACTCCAAACCATTTATCATGGGTTTCTAAAACTTTTACCGTACATTTGTTTTCTCTGAGTAAGCTTCCAATTAAAGTCGGAAGTAAGTATTCTGCTTTTAATGGATTCTTTACTACATCTTCTTCAAAGAAAGTGATAAATTGTGTTTCTAGAACATCTAGGAAAACAGGATCTTGTCCAGCTTTTGCCGGAAAGCCCCAGAAGTTCATCGACACATAGGAATTGATATCAAGTTCTGTATCATCGGTTTTTGCTTTGAGTACACCATCTTCCACTACTTTTACAATGTTTGATGTTTCCACAACATCGATGACATGGGTATGTCCCTGTTCCACTTTGCAGACACCACGTGTGACTCCACCATTATCGGATAAGGTATTCTTTAAGATAAAGCCGGCCATCGCATAAGCAGTATCTTCATGATCCATAATCAGCCAGTCATGTAGTTTCTGAAAAGCTTCCTTTCCATAATAGTCATCGGCATTGATCACCGCAAATGGCTCATGGATCAGTTCCTTAGCTGCCAAGACAGCCTGCCCGGTTCCCCACGGTTTGGTTCTATCACTGGGAAAACTAAAACCTTCAGGAATATCGTGAATATCCTGGAAGACATAGCCAACTTCTACATGCATCTTTTGGGCAATGGTTTCTACACGATTGCCGATTCTTTCTTTAAAGTCTTCTTCAATATCTCTTCGAATGACAAAGATGATCTTATTAAAACCGGCCTGTATCGCATCATGAATGGAATAATCCATGATGATCTCATCGTTGAATCCTACCGGTTCTAACTGTTTGATACCACCGCCAAATCGACTTCCGATGCCGGCCGCCATAATCAATAATGTTGTGTTTCTCATAATTTGAATCCTTTCACTGCATAAAAAAAGAATATTCTTCAACCTCATTATGAGTATATCGAAACATCCATCAAAACGCAAAAATGATTTCTACTTTTTCGTTACACTAAAACTCCAATAATAGCCTCGCTTCTGCATACGTCGAATGTATTTTTCTTCGATGGGTGAAGCACCCACCATCTTAGAAATACGGGAAGCATACACAATCAGTGACTCTCGTGTGACTTCATGATGATACATCCGTAATAGATCCAATAGTTCAATATCCGAGATCACTTCTTTTTGATTCGATACCAGCATCTGTAAAATCAAGAATTCATGTTCATGCACATTTAATAACTTCTTATCTTTATATGCCAGTTTCTTTTCAAAATCGATCTTGATATCTCCCGATCGTATCGTCTTATTTTCAAGAGCTTTAAAGTTTTCAAAATGATCTTCATTGGAACTTGTTCTTTTCTCTTCTCTGTCTTTAACCAGTTTCTGTAGTTCTGTCATACTGATATGATTTTCCATACAGAAATTTCCAAGCAAATTGATCTTATTATCCATTGTCTTACTCATACGATACCATCTCCTATTATGATTTCTTTTCCATAGTCTTGATTTGATAGTCCTTGGAAACAATCACTGATTCCAAGTATTCGATCCGACTATCTTTTCGTTTTAATTCCGCAATCAAGCTTTTCTTATCCAAATCGTTGTATCTTGCCGCATGGATTTTTCGTTTCGCGAATTCATAGTTGTCTATCCCATTAAAGGAAGTAGGATCCTTACGATACAAAGCTGCCCATTTTTCAATGGTCTTTACAGGCAGATTCAATTCTTTGGATACATCACTGATCTTTTCTTTGTCATCACAAATACGATGACAAACCGTCTTCTTTAAATCATTGGAATATAACTTCATATCACTACTCCCTTCATAACCATAAAATTGACAATATAAAAAGAAGTTCGTGAAGAACTTCTGAAAAAAAATCGATATCCTTAAAATATAATCTCAACATTGCCTACAGCTACATTCATTTGTAGAAATGAGAAAAGCACATTCATTTGCTTCCTTATTCTCTATAATTTTTTTGCACATGCTTGGATGTTGTGAACATCATAAAACACCAGGGTAAACTAAAGCTATGATTTCCATCTGGGCATCCGGCAAGTCCGTATTTCAAACAAACACAACACCTTCTATCTGGTTAACCTTTAAATGCCACTTATACGAAACTTCAGACTTGCATTTACTATTTTTCCAACATTCGATTAATAAACCTTAGGTATATTCCTCATTTCTCCTAATCATCGATATGTAGGGAAATGAAAGGCCGGTAAAGGTACGGAAGGGATATTGCCGGAAAGCAACAATACAGTCTCATAGATGCTCTTCTGTTGGCGCTGCCGTAAGTATTTCCACAGCGGACTTTCGCAGCTTGTAATTTGACACGTTCCGCATTCTGGCTGATCTCGGACATCCTATAGGCCACTTTCGTATAGGGTAAGTATGTATGAAGGGTGGAGTAACTGAGGCCCATTGTCTCCTGTATCTCCGTGATCGTTTTACCACGCTTCAGAAGTTCCTGGATTTGTTCAGCTCTGGATAGATCAGGACTTTCTCTGTGATTAGAAACTTTTTGGACAGCAGTGACAGTTCTAATGTCGTAACTTGAATTTCTTTTTTCTCCTGGCATATTTTCACCGTTGTATCAATCAGTTCCTGCATCAGGACTTCCAAGTCAAATTCTTTTTTAGGTGGTCTGCCTAATCTTTTTTCCATGTTTATCCACTTTCTATCTTATGCCATGCTCACCAGATTTTATGTTATTTACAGTGTAACGATACTACTGATTTTCATAGCGTAATATGGTATTTTCCATGTTAATCTATTTTGTAGGCTGTAGAAAAGGGGGAAACCAAACAGGAAAGTATAGCAACGGAACCTGATTCAAATATACTCTGAATCAGGTTCCCGAGCAACTCCTAGGAGATTTAGTTAAAAACCTAAACGTATCTCCTATTACAATTTCTGGTATCTATTCTATTGCTCGTGTGCTCGTGATTTTTTGCTTTTTGTAAAACAAGAAGGCTGGCATTTATAAAGCTCAAAAAGTAGCAACGAACATGTTAATCGCACTCAATTTTGTCACTGCTATATTTTGGGATTTAGCAACCTCCCTGTATTATATTTTTTTTGGAGATGATTTTATAATACTTACAAAAGATAAGCAAGCTGCTTTATCTCTGATGAAAGACAAAGTGAGTGGAGCAATCAATGACTCCTACTCGTTCATAGCCATTCCATATCATACCTTACTCCTACTTTTTTATTTTTAGATACATTTTTTTATCAGTACCTGCAGTTTCCTTGGAAATAAATTCCACATTTCATAAATATATTTTTTTATCCCGATCCTTTTATAATACCAACTGTCCACAGATGCGTAACCATTGACTGAATATAAGTTGAGTACTTTCTCTCTTAATTCTGTATGAATGCTCGGAACCTTTAATTGACTATTCCTTTTCGCTACTTTTTCAAAGCTGCTAGGAGCGAATTCGATTTCCGGCTTCAACTTTTCCAGCCATTCCATCCCCTTATCTGTGTTAACAAGTATACAGGAAATTCCCGCTGTCCGATCAAACCCTCCGCCATTTTCAATTAAAAGCTCTGGATGTTCCTCTTCAAATCCCCAATAATCGCCTATCGTAATATCTCCAGGTCTGTATTCCCTCGCATATTTACATGAATAACAGTTTTCACGGTATATTTCCGAATTGAGAAACAACGAATAGTATGATGAAAGCTGAACCGGCATCAGCTTCTTCTTCGTCTTCTTGTTTCGATCTAAATAGATAATCGCCCCTTTCAGACCCCAGCCGCCAGTCTTATCCCTGAAACGGAAATCAATCACCGTACCCTTTATTTTCTTCTCAACCTCTTTAATATATGCCTGAAAAAAGGATGCTCCCGGCGTTCCATGACAAATAATATCTATCGTAAATAAATTACTCTGGTCTGTTTTTCCAAGATATCCTTTTAATGCTGCCACCTGGCATGGCGTTCCTGAAAATACTGTCATTTTTCCATTTTTCAGATCTGACTTTACCTTTTTATATGTATCTCTAATTATGCTTTGGACATATTTTGATCCTTGCAGCTTATGCAACTCATGTACATTATCTATCCTTATGTGTTCTGGGTATATTACTCCGTCTTTATTTAAAAAAGCGCAGCCATACACTACTCCACCCTTTTCAAGCGCCTTTTGCGCCACAGCTGCAAAAACCCCTCCTGACGCAGACTTTTTAACCATTTCATTGTTCACGCCCATAGCGGCGCCGACCTTTAATGGCTTATGAAGAACATCTTCTTCATTTTGGTAACTGCAAACTCGCTTGCACTTCCCGCATTCTATACACAGATCTATATCAATTTGTGGATATAAAAAACCGTATTCATCTTCCTTCATTTCTATCGCATTCTTGGGACATATATTGAGACATGCCCCGCAGCCACAGCAATTTGCTTTGTCTTCGTACAAAATAATTTTGCTCATAGTTTTATCTCCTTCCGATCCATACGGCAGAATTAAATTGCCTATAGCTTTATCCACTTACGAAGACCTTTCTGTTAATGCATTCAGGTTGTGCTGATAGCGAATAAAGCATTAGGCGAACACGACTCGTAAAAGCATTGTTCTGAATCCTACAGGGTTTCTTCCCACAATACCCTGTCCTTTTCATAATTAACCATCACAAGGCTTACACCATCCTGCACTTTTATGTTCCATTTAGCCACTGTAGAAGGTATGACATTTTCAAATCCCCAGAAATCCCCCAGTGTAATGTCTACTTGACAATCCAGATTTGCAAATTTACAACCATAACAACATTCCCTATAAACCAATTCGAAAAAAATAAAGCGGTATACAACCGCGTATCTTACGTATTTACTTTTTTCTTTCCATTCGCAAATTCAGCCATACTTGGATATAATTTCCATCCTGCGCCCTTATATCGAAATGAAAAGTCCACTAAATTACTTCCGTTTTTTTCTTCAAGCCATTTGCGATAATCCTCCCATAAAATCTAGTTAGGAGTTCCATAACATATAATATCAATTGAATAAGCATGGTTCGTCTAAATTTTTTTCTAATTAAGATAGAATTTAATTGCTAAAACCTGCATGGAGTTCTGGAAATCAGGACACTTTCCCCTGCCTGCAGTTATTTTGCTAGCTCTGTCTAGCTCTGTAAAGTAATTTCCCATTGAGTAGGCAACATACTTAGACCCCCGTAATTTTTCACACCCTTTCAGATCAGAGAAACAGGAATAGACTACATTCAGTTTCTCATCATATGCTGTGCCATATACATTTACTTTTTCATTCCGTACTCCCTATTATTAAAGTGGCATTTACTATTGCAGAACACTCCTCCGGAACATCTTTTTTCTATTTCCTTCCTTTTTCTAAATGCATAAACCATCAAAATTGATAACTTTATTCAAGCAATTTTATATTGTGTTCTAACATACTGCGCATCTTCATCACTTTTTCCTGTAATGTAGAATTAACCGAAGTGTAGTCTATTGCCCTTCCAAGGGTAGAAAAATCTTCATAGGAGCAGAGGTGTCTGTCTTCCAAATTAAGCCATCGTAAAATATTGGCAATCCTGTCATTAAAACTGTCTTCTGAATAGATTGAAATAAATCTTTTATTAAATATTATTGAAAATACTGTCATATGAAACGAATCCGACATGATACAGTCAGCGTTTTTCACAAGCGAAATCACCTGTCCCGGTGTTGGACAAATAACATGTTTACCTGCCTTTATCATGTAGTGATAATACAAATCAATCCGAAGACATGGCATACCATAGGCTTTCTCAATTTTCTTTACATATTGGTCCATATTATTATTCTGATGAAGTTGATATACTAATATATAATTTTCTGGCTTTTTGATAGGTTCAGCTAATTCCTCCCATTGCTCTTTGCTCAACCATAATGTGGGGTCCAGCACAGGCTCTGCATTAAGTCCAAGTTCTTTGATAATTTCTGCACCAGATTCCTCCCGGGTAGTTAACCATTTATATCGTTTCAGGAGCCACCATGTTTCATCCTTTTCATCCTCGCGTAGTTTTGTCTTACCAAAGCTAGAAGCAAAAGAAATTTTGTTCTTATGGTCTGGTACAAACGAAAGATAATAAGGTTTTTCAATACTGCCATTTATATCACTATTCCATATCTGGTCACTGCCTGAAATATACAATTCAGCTTCAGGACAATCTTGTTTAAGCTCATCTTCCGTTAAATATTGTTTTCCTGTCAAAACAATATATTTTTTCAAAAAATCCGAAAACACACGCTCCATTTTTGAAAAAGACAGATTAAGCACTAAAGGAAAAATGTGTTTAAGCCCAAATTTCCCGGCCAAATGTGATTCCTCCAGTATCTTCTTGCGGAACCCTGCATTATCTGTACCAGGTCTCTGGTAATCAATAACTGTAACCTCGTATCCAAACTCTTTGAATATCACAGTTGTTGCATAGGTTTGAAATACCGATCCATAATTTTTAATGTTATGGCAAGTGATCAGTGCTGCTCGTCTCATGTCACAAATCCTCCTTTGAACTTCTTACAATATCCATATCTCATAGCAAACATACATGCCTCTGTAACCCCTCGTAGAATCGCCAAATTAATTACATTAAATTGCCCAGTCAGCAAAAGAAGCACAAGTCCCATTACTTGCAACACTGCTGTAATCACTGTAGTAATGGTTGTCTCTCTCGTCTTTCCAATTGCCCCAAGAGCAGGCCATCCATAAAGCATAGACGGAAAACTAAAAAATAGCAATGGAATAAACGCTCTGAGCAACGGCACGGCCGTAACATACTTTTCACCACCTATTATTAAAAGAGCATATTTAGCAACAAAAAAAGTAAATACGCATCCTACAGACACAAGGATCATAAATCTTTTTGCTGTTTTAGTAAGCAATTTCCAGTTTTTATTCTTGACCATATATGGATATATCCCATCTGTAATCGGTGTATACATTGCCTGGACAGCAGAAACCATTTGCAAGCATACGCTCCACTCAGCTACCTGTTTTGCATCAATAAAAATCCCAATCAGCAACGTATTTAATGCGGTAAAAGTTGTAGATGCCATATTGGAAAGAAAAAATAACCCTGATTCTTTCAGTTTCGCCCATGCGCTTTTTATTCCAGTCACTTTAATCCTAATATCCCGTTTTCTTATCTCATATAAAACAAGGACAATTGCAATGAGCGAACCGATAATGTCAAGAAACGGTATCCACAGCAAGTCGCCGTCCCCTTTAACACATACAAAGGTGAGTAAGGCAGAAATAGAACGCATTAAGACATAGCGTACAGTAATGACCCGCATTTCCTCCAGCCCGCGGAACAGAAAATCCATTAAGAAACAGGTCAATGCTACTGTAACAAAAGACAGAATCGTAAAAACAGCGTTTTCCCTTAATAACGGGATGGCTGCAATCATAATCAGCAAAACCACAAAAGAAACGCATACCAATATGAATTTCGCCAGTAATGTATCCCCTACAACTTCTCCAAGCTTATTTTTGTCTTCCCGGACATTCACTACATCTTTTGTAGCTGATAAAATAAAACCAAAATCAACCACCATCTGCATATACTGCATAACGGCCTTCACATAGGATACTACGCCATAACTGTCCTTCGATAAAACGCGCGTCAGATATGGCAGTGTAACAAGCGGTAGCACAATTTTCGTAATGTTCATCACATACAGCATAGTCGTATTTTTTGCTAATTTATCAATATCGCTGTTTTTTCCCATCTATCAAACGTCCCTTTCAATTATGCGTGTCTTCATATCCCTTTCCAGGAATATAAGAGTATTCTTAGGATACTCTCCTTTCGCTACCCCTCTTCCAGAACGGAGCCGGCTCCAATTTTCGTCCCACGCAGATTACCGTATTCGCATCAATCTAAACATTGTCCCCAATAAGTATAGGAGATGTTATGAAAGCATTCTTCCGGTCACTTTCTTTGTAATCATAGTCATGATCAACAATCATGACATTCTTGTTTATGAAACATCCTTCCTCTATTGTCAGCTTCCCTGTACCCTTACAGATATAAGAATTCTTGCGGTAGCTTAACCTGCATCTGTTACAAAGAATTCCCTTTTCTGCTCTGAATACTGTAGAGGTTGGAAACTCCCAGAAAAATGTTCCTTGGAAGTTCCTTTGAATCTTCAGTTTTCCCAACTTTTCCTACATTGTAAAGATAGTTAATAATCTTTATAGCACAAAACTCCTACTATTTTTAAATCTGTCACTTCTTATTCCCAATTTGAAATAAAAGTAAAAGAATCAAGATATGCGGTATAATATTCCTCAACGTGGAATTAGAACTGTATAGCACTGGCATAATAAATAACCGCCTATCAGAAGTAAAAACATTCTTTGTTTTGCCATCCTCACAAATACATCTTATTACTCAAAATAATATATAGGCATCAATAATAATGACAGGATTGGAAAAAAGATATCCAAATATATATGTCAAAATCACTGGGTATCTGGCCTATCATATGAGCATTTCCCCGTGCATAAATGGCTAATGCAGAACTTGAGCAGCCCTTATCCATCAAATGCTGGATGCTCGCCTTCCAACAGGAACCTCTAATACTTCTTTTATGATTTCCTCGTACCTGCCCGGATCCATCAGCTTGTCTTCTCAAATCTTCTTGTCAATTTCCTATGTCATGTCAGCTTCATGCGCAATACGATTTGGCTCCCCACATCAAATTAATCATAAAGAACAAGCATAGTGTAACAACAGTTGCATAGCTAGTCTTACCTATATCTTAAAGATAACCGCCATTTCAATATACGTTCTTAAAATTAGCAATTGTGTCCAATAAACGATAATAATAAGTATTGAGAAAAGATATTCTGTTCCCTTATTGTAAAACTGTGCAATATATAGAGCATACAGAACTATAACAAGCAGATTGATAATGTTTATTATCGTCATACCATTCATAAAAAGACAACGATGTAAGGTATGGATTTTCTTTTCTGCTATTCGTTATAGTTAGCCAAAGAACGCTTAGGAGGAATCTCCCCACACAATATACTCGTCCCAATAGCTAATAGTACTAGGTAATTCGCTAAATAGCCTCTGCCTTGTGTAACATTGACTGTCAGACTTAAGATTAGGAAAGCAATGGTCAATTCATAGATATAATGCCGTACCACTTTATTTCTATCCCTCATCCTTATGCGGTATGTTCTCATAATAGCCAACGCCCATAAAGCAGTCCCTATAATACCCTGTGTAAAGACATAGTAGAGGTACGTATTATCCCAGAAACCAAGTCCCCCCTCTGCTCCAGAACCATACGTAAACATCTTATATGGTACTACTATTTCAAATACTGACGTATCATTAAAAATATCTTTCCAGACGTCAAACCTCGCAAAGACACTGGTAAGAAGCCCGATGCCATCGCTATTATCACCTATCAACATAAAAGCTGAAAAAGCTGCAATCATCAGAACCAGTCCGATAACCACTCTGTAGGTCCATGTGGACTTCCTCCTCATATCTCCAGTAAACCGCAAAATAAAAACTACAAAATAGGCAACAATAGCACTCTTATTTGTAGCAAGGACCATGCAAATGACAGCAAGAACATCCCAAAACAATTTTTTGCAAGACTTGTATGAGTGTGCGGCTATGAAAATAGCTGCTATCAAGCAATAGTATCCGAAAGTTGCAAAATTTCCTGAAAGGCTCGGTGCCCTTAATAAACCTAAATTATGGGCTATCTTTACCTTAGAAACCGGATCTTGTCCATAGAACGAGTATCCTGTATAAAATGTACTTGCCCATTCCCATCCCATTATCTGCTGCACAACAGCCAGAATAAAGCCGGCAATAATATATATTTTAAAAAACAACACCAATCTTTGCGCAAATATCTCCATGCCTTTGCTAGAAACCCTAACCTGCATCAAGAAACAAAATGCAATCAGCGGGATATAGAGATCACGTATGCAGTATAAGGCCTGTTCGGAAAATCCATATATGCAAAAGTTAATTGCAAAAATCAGCAAAGAATACATTAGAAGCATTAGCGAATATCGTTTTAGCCGAATCCCATTTTTAGCAATTACAAGTATTGTGATCAATCCAAGAATGATTTCTGGAATATATGTTTTGACCTGAAAAAGAATGCTGTTCGATATTGTAAGTTTGATTACAATTCCATACATAAATACATAAATTATATAAAACAGGCATAGGTTCAAAACACATTTTTCAGTTTTTTTCATCTGCACCCCTCTTTGCTATGTTCCCTTAATCATGTAGTTTTCTTTACCTTCATGTGATAAAACGAATTGAGTTTGTCAGCATTTCTCTCAATATCAAACCAATCATGGTTCAGGATCAAATCACTTCGGCCCTGTTTATTATCAAGCATGTACTTCATTTTCTCTGCCCAGGCTTTCGCTCCATTTCCGAGGTTCATAAACTGTGCATTGGGGCTTATCTGTACTTCCGACGTTATCCCATCAGAAAACAAACACGGAAGTCCAGATGCCTGCGCCTCTATGCTTACAACTGGAAATCCTTCATAGAAAGAAGGAAGCACAAACATATCCATAGCCTGATACCAATCTGCCACATCTGACCGATTGCCTAGGAAATAGACCGAATCCTCAAGCTTCTTTTGAGCTACCTTGCTTTTTATTTTTTCAATTAACTCCCCATCACCTATCATAACCAAAAGTGAATTCGGGTTATCTCTATGGTATTCTTCAAAAATGTCTATCAAAAATTTGTGATTTTTCTGTTTGAAGAAACGTCCTACATGCCCAATGACTATGGTAGAATCCTTAATATCGCTTCTCCCGCGGATTTCATTACGCAGCTGAGCACTGTAATAAAATCTCCCATAATCAATGGCGTTTGGTAATATAGTTACCTTTCCGCTATCTACTGCCTGCTTCCCGAACAAATATATACCGGCATCCTTTCCGCAAGCAAAATAATCTGTTGCAAACACTTTTCCAAAATATAGCCGGATGCCATAATAGATTTTATTCTTTAAACCTTGCGGTTTCTCTGCCATATGCGAATGATTAATTCTTACTTTTAGTCCGCATTTCCATGCAAGAAACATCGGAACACAGGCCCACTCAGTCAGATGAGAATGGACAATATCAAATTTTTCCTTCCTGAATATTTCCTCCATCTCTTTACAGCTTCTCGTGAAAGAAACACTTTTAGGAGTAATATTGTGAATTTTAAATCCCAGTGAAATAAATCGATCCGCACACTCCTGCACACGGATTCCGTGCCCGATTATATGTACTTCATATTTTTCCCTGTCCATATGGGAAAAATAATTATATATAACCGCTTCAACGCCACCATTGACAAAGTTTCCTATTACGTGGCAAATTTTGATTTTACTCATCTCGTCGATACCCTTATCCTTCTTTTTTCTGCTTCAGAAATATATTGCATATATTGATCCGCTATAGTACTCCATTGAAAATCTTTTATGTATTCATCTGCAATTCGATTTTTAGTTTCATAATCATATTTTCCATTAAGGAAAATCGCCATTTTATCCACAAGAGTATTGATATCCCCCAAGCTAAAAAATTCACCATAATCTCTTGAAATTTCTCTGTTTGTTGGGATATCACTGAGGATAATCGGCAAATGACATCTCATACACTCAATTTGAGCAAATCCGAAGCCTTCGTAAATAGTTGGAAATACGAAAGCTTTTGCTCGATTGTACAATCTGTTACAATCAGCATCACATGTATAACCAGCAAAGATAATATCTTCTTTATAGTCAGACATATCTGCTTTTTCAACAAATTCTTCATATCCATATCCTGGACGTCCGACTATAACCAATTTATAATCTAAAGCGTTTTTATACATCTGTTTAAATTTGATAAAAGCATCCAAAACAAGACCTACATTCTTTCTTTTTTCGACTGTACTTACAAACAAAAAATAATCATATTTATCAATGCCTTCTAATCTTAGGTTTTCATATTGTGCATATTTCTCTAGCGGTCTAACACCATCATAAAGCCCTAGCCAAGTCGTTCTTATGCGCTCAGATACTTTTGGAAATTTATCTACTATCTCTTTTTCCACAGTTTTTGAGATGGTAAACACCAAATCCGCCTTATTCACTGTATTTCTTATCATCATCTGATTATAATAACGGTACATGACAGGTAACGTGTTTGGATATAGGAAGGATACCATATCCGGAATCACAGCAACATATAGTGTAGAGCCATTCTTCCTATACGGCATTGCATAATTCGTATATAATACCACATCATATTTTTCCAATTTGCGTGCATACTGTGTTGAATTAATCTGACATAAATATGAAATTCTATCTTTTAGTCTTCCTGATGATGCGGTATTTTGAGAAACGAGAGAAACATCATATCCATTTTTCTTTATTGCGTTATATAAATACAGACTAAGTTTTCCTATTCCCGTACCCAATTTAATCTGATTCCCATCGTCAATGAGTATCTTCAATTGCTTATTCATTTATAAATACCTCTGCAAACTCATCTCTAGCCAATTTCCATGTAAAGTGTTTTTTTACGAAGGTTTGTCCATTTCTGCCAATTTTCTCACATAACTCCCTATCATTGAGGAGTCGAACAACATGATCTGCAAACAATAGATCTGTATCCCCAACCAGCCAATCCACTTCATTCCTAGCATCAATGTTTTCCGCCCCTATACAGGTAGTTACTACTGGCAAGCCCATTGCCATCGCTTCAAGGTTTTTTGTTTTTATGCCACTGCCAAATTGGAGCGGGCAAATAAAAATATCACACTCTCCAATCGCAATACGTACATCAGGAACTCTCCCTGCAAATATGATATGATTGGAAGCATACCGCTTTAATTGCTCTGATGCGCCACCACCAATAATATATAATGTCGCTTCTGGCACACACTCCACTATTCTCGGCATACAATTTTCAATAAAGTGAATAATGCCGTTTTCATTATGCGCAACATTCAGTGCCCCCATAAAAGCAATAGATTTTTCCTTTTTTTGCAGACTCAAATCTTGTGAGAAAAAGTCATAATCAACACCCAAAGGCGCAATCATTGATTTTTTCTTCCCAACCATTTGGTCAAAACGCTTGCCTTCACTCTTCGCAACAAACATGACACGGTCATAGTAATTTCCAACATTTATTTCAAAGTTTCTCAGCAGTTTAATCTCGGTTTGCATAACAAATCTCTTTATAAATGAAAGCTGGAGAACTTTTTGCATAGCTTTTGGAAGTCTGAACAAATAAGCACCATAAGGGTTGATCGTGGCTAAATCAACATTCAGCTGTCTTCTATAGCGCAGCGACAGGAGGTCTTGCAGGTCAGCAATCTTAAAGCCTTTATAATCTTTTAAATATTCCGTTGTCCGTATAAAGTCAGCAATAACATAATCTGGTTTTTCATTTTCGATAATAGCATCTATCTGCTTTTTAATCTTCAAATCCCAAAATAAGGAAACCTGAAGAGGATATTTTCTTTTAACAAATGTATACCATACAATGTTTTTTAGTTTCGATAAACCAGATGGATTAGGTAGCTCGTATGCATTTGAAATGAAGTCCGGTTTTTGAGAATTATCCTCGTCTTGCTCCAGGAAGGAAATATTCACTACTTCCATCCCCAAATCTTCATGCAGTATCTTGCAATAATTGTATAATAAATTTTTAGTTCCCGATGTCGGAGGGTACGGAAGTCTCTCACTTAACAAGACAACTTTACTCATATCATTTTATCTCCATTATTTACTATAATATTCAAACATTTCTTTCAGTGCATCAAATACGGTATATTCTGGCTCCCAGCCAAGTTTTTCACTAATAAGACTGTGGTCACAGCAGATTACCGGATGATCTGTTGGCCGAAATCGACTCTGGTCAATCTGAATTTCAATTTTCTGAGAACTCAGGCTTATAATGTACTCCAACATTTTCTCTAGACTGTAAGCTTTTCCAGAACCTACATTATAGACTACCTCACAGCAGTCACTTTCAACAATCACTCGGTATGCTCGAACTATATCTTTGACATGGCTAAAATCTCGTTTGACACTAATATTCCCGACGTTGATAACTCCTGACTTTCTGCTTTTTTCAATTTTAGCCACCTGTTTACAAAAACTTGGTAGTACAAAAGATTCTCTCTGTCCCACACCTGTATGATTAAAAGGTCTAACACAATAAATGTTCAAACCATATTGATCTCTGTAAAGCTTTGCAAATCGCTCCAGGCTAATTTTGGAAATACCATAAGGGTTGCTTGCATTCAAAGGCGTATTCTCATTTATTGGTAATGAAGAAGCAATATATTCTTCACTAGAACCAATAAACATAATCTTTGGTTTCTTTTCAACTTTTCTTGCTGCCTCCATAATGTTTAAAGCACCAATCACATTAATATCAATCGTAGCCTGAGGAATATTCCATGAGGCACCAACACTGCTTATCGCAGCAAGATTTACAATTATATCAGGATTGATTTCACCGATAAGTTTCTCTGTTTGTATTGAATTTAAAATATCAGAAATCTGAAATTCCACCTCTTTTGGAAGCATCTCAGTTACATTTTTATCACTCCCATAAACCTCATAGTCATGATTTAGAAACTCTTGGGAAAGGTAACTTCCGACAAATCCACTGGCACCAAATATTAGAACTTTTTCCATAAACTCTACCATCCTCATCAAACAAAATATGCCGAAAAACGTATCTCTTTCATAAAAAATACCTATTCTCTTTATTTCTTATTTCAGACTAGCTTCTCTTTTTGCCAGTTGAAGGTCATGTTCTGCCATGATCGCACACAGCTCTTCATAACTTGTTTTTTGCGGGTTCCATCCAAGTTTGGTTTTTGCTTTTGTAGGATCACCCCAAAGATTTACAACATCTGTCGGACGATACCATTTTGGATTGACACAAACTAACATTTTTCCAGTCTTCTTGTCATATCCTTTTTCATCCATGCCTTCTCCCTTCCACTCAAGTTCAATTCCATCATTAGCAAATGCAAGAGTAGTAAATTCACGCACAGTATGCTGAACACCTGTAGCAATAACGTAATCATCAGGTTCATTCTGTTGAAGAATCAGCCACATGCATTCTACGTAATCTTTGGCATAGCCCCAGTCCCGGAGAGAGTCCAGATTTCCAAGCTCTAGATGGTCCTGAAGACCGCAAGCAATTCGTCCAGCTGCTAGAGTAATTTTACGGGTGACAAAATTCTCACCGCGGCGCTCTGACTCATGATTAAATAAGATGCCATTACAAGCATAAATTCCATATGCTTCACGATATTCCTTAATCATCCAATAGCCATATTGCTTTGCTACAGCATATGGAGAATAAGGATGAAATGGTGTGTTTTCATTCTGAGGAACTTCTTCTACCTTTCCATACAGTTCAGAAGTGGATGCCTGATATACACGGCATGTCTTATCCAGCCCAGCTGTATGTACTGCTTCTAGAATACGAAGAACTCCAAGTGCATCCACGTCTCCTGTATACTCCGCCGCATCAAAAGAAACTTGTACATGGCTCTGTGCAGCCAGATTATAAATCTCATCCGGCTTTACCTGTAGTACAATTCTGATAATGCTAGATGAATCAGAAAGATCTCCTTCATGAATGTTAAGTTTGTCTATAATATGATCAATCCTAGCCGTAGTAGAAACTGAGGCACGACGAATAATGCCATGAACCTCATATCCTTTTTCCAAAAGAAATTCTGCTAAATAAGAACCATCCTGTCCAGTAATTCCTGTAATTAGTGCTTTTTTCATTTTCAACTTTCCTCCCTTTGTAATAGTATTCATATTGCTAAATCATGTTTAGTAACGTACTTCTTCTAATGTAGTTTTTTCCAATAGCTGTTATACTTCATCTGACAAGATTGAAGTTTAATCTTATATGAAATGCCCCTGTTTCAATCGCACATCGATAATTTCTATCTCTCCACATTTATATAGCCTTGAGAAAATAAAAATCTCATTTTACTAATACTTTTACTCAAAACATCTAGAGGAGAACACATGTCATATATCTTCCAAAAAAGGAAATCAGTCCTTCCATCGATTATGGATTCTTGCTCTGCTCCAAAAGGTAATTTTTGAAGTATGCTGCAAATTTAAAGTCCCATTTTAAAATTGTCGTTTACTCTAAATCAAACTTGATCTTATCGCTTACACTGATTTCTTTTCCAATCTGAACCTCAATAATATCCAAAGGTGTCAATGCTTCAACGGTATGTCTACACCCAGATGCAATCGTGATTACATCTCCAGTGTGAAGAATCTGCTCTTTACCATCTATAAGCACTCTCCCCTTGCCTGAAACCACTGTCCAAACTTCTTCTCGATAATTGTGTATATGATAGCTCATGCTTTCACCTGCACGCATAGATATCTTTACCGTCATCGATCCCGGCTGTGCGTCAATCACTGTATAAGTCCCCCAAGATTTTTCAGCGAACTTTACCTCTGTCTCTAATTTTTCAACATATGGCTTCATGTAGCTACTACGCTCCTTATTCGAAATTAAAATACCATCCCCACTAGCCGCAATAATCAAATCATTACAACCCATACAAAGAATTGGGACGTTTAATTCATTTACAACATTGGTATTTTCACAGGTTTCATCTAGAATAACCCTTCCTTTGGTCTGATCAGCCATGACCTCTGCCATCATGTTCCATGTACCAACGTCTTTCCAACTTCCTGTATAGCGCAACACCTGAATAGAGGGTTCATTTTCGACAACAGCGTAATCAAAGCTGATTTTTTTAAGAGTTTCATACTTATTAAATAAATCTCGATAATCTTTAAAATCGATTAAGCTGTGTGCTTTATCTAACAAATAACTCAACTTAAACGCAAAAATACCAGAGTTCCAAAGTGCATTTTGTAACAAATATTTTTTAGCAGTTTCAGTAGTTGGTTTTTCTTTGAATTCCTTCACTTTGCTGATATCGTTACCATTCTCTGGAATGATATAGCCATATTTCTCAGTTGGATAAGTCGGTTCAACCCCCATCAATGTAAGATTTGCATTACCCGCTTCAGCTAGCTCCTGCAATTTTTGAACTGCTTTGTAATAACTGTCTTCTACATAGGGATCAACCGGACAGACTACCACAGCCTCATCCTTGCTAACACCTAACTCATCATGTAAATAGGTGGCTCCCAAAGAAATTGCTGGGAAAGTGTCTCGTCGGCAAGGTTCTACGCAGATAGAAACTTGCCCTCCAAGTTGATATTTTATGGCACTTGCTTGATTTTTACTGGTTGCAATGGTGATCTTTGCATCCGGATCCACTGCCATAATCTGACGATATACTCTTTGCACCATGGATTCATATTCACCATTATCATTTTTAAACAGTTTAATAAACTGCTTACTCCTCACCTCATTAGAAAGAGGCCAAAGACGTTTTCCACTTCCGCCAGATAATAAAATGATATTCATTATATTTCCTCCATCTGTTACTTCAGATACTCTTCTACACTCTTCAAAAGTTCTGTTTCCACTGATTCTGCAATTCTTTTATTTTCAGCACTGACAGATATATATACCTTAATCTTCGGTTCTGTACCAGAAGGACGTACCACTATCGAGCAGTTGTCTTCTAATAGAAACTTCAATACATTGGATTTTGGCAGATCATCCAATCCAAGCTCATAATCTAATAAGTTTATAATTTTCTTATTGCCAAACTTTTTTATATCCCCACGAAATACCTTCATAATACTTTGCATCTTTGTAAGGCCAGCACTGCCATCAAACTCATAACTATGAAGAGTATTCATGCAATAGCCATAGGTTCGATACAATTCTTCCAACTTTTCCAGAAGACTGACGCCTTTTGTTTTGTAGAAGCTGAACATCTCGCAAATCATATAGGCAGCTCCCACACCATCCTTGTCGCGGATATAAGTACTGGTAAGATAACCATGACTTTCTTCAAAACCAAACACAAAGCTAGATACCTTTCCCTGCTGCTCTAAATATCCAATCTGCTCGCCGATGAATTTGAAACCTGTCAGTACGTTGATAGTTTGCAAACCATAATGACTGGCAATCTGCTCGGCCATATCCATAGTGACGATTGTCTTAACCATGACTGGATCACCTGGCATTTTCCCATGTTTCTGGCGCTGACCGCAAATATAATCTAATAGCAACATACCAATTTGATTACCCGTCAGCAGTTCATATTTTTCGTCTCTATTTTTGACAGCAATCCCCACACGGTCACAGTCCGGATCCGTTGCCAGAAACAGATCCGCATCACATTCTTTTGCATATTCTATCCCTAATTCCATTGCTTCTTTGATCTCGGGATTTGGATATGGACAGGTTGGAAAATTGCCATCTGGTTGTTCCTGTTCTTTGACTATTGTAATATTTGAATAACCCATTTCGTTAAGGACGCGAATCACAGGTTTTAAACCTGTTCCGTTTAAAGGACTGTAAACAATGGCTACACTTTTATCGACTTTATCTCCATACAATAAAGACTGATTTTTAACTTCTTTTATAAAAGTTGTATAAACTTCTTCAGAAATGTATTGAATGTTTCCGTTTGCAATTTCTGTTTCAAAATCACTATTTTTTACATCTTTGAAGATATCTAGTTTTTTAATCTCAGAAAAAATCACTTTGGCAGCTTCTGTGGTGATCTGACATCCATCTGAACCATACACCTTGTACCCATTATACTTACTTGGATTATGCGAAGCTGTAATCATCACACCTGCTGAAGCGTGGAGATAACGAATTGCATAGGAAACTGTCGACACCGGCATCAGAACTGGCCAAATATTGACCTTGATACCGTTTGCCACAAATACACCGGCAGCAACTTTGGCAAATACATCACTTTTGATTCGGCTATCGTAGCCAATAACAATAGATGGTTTTTCAACACTCTTTTTCAAATGATTTGCTAACCCTTGCGATGCTTTAGCCACTGTATATATATTCATGCGGTTTGTTCCTGCACCAATAACACCACGCAAACCGCCTGTTCCAAATTCTAAGTTTCGATAAAATGCATCCTCAATTTTTTCATCATTCATTACCTTCAATTCAGTAATAATATCTGCGTCCGTTATTGCATTCTCCATCCAACGAAAATACTCCATTTTCGCTATATCCAGTTTTTGTTTTTTCATTACTAATGATGATTCCTTCCAATATATTTCTAGCCTTATTGACATTCCAATGTCCTATATTTATATAAAGCTCGCAATCACCTGCATACAGGTATTATTTCAAAGTATCTAATTAAGTTTGACAAAGAAATATAGTACTATATTTCTTTCATCCACAAGACTTAACCTAACTATAATTTAGAGCTATTTCTACATCGCTCCTGAATGACTGCCACTCAACATCGTTCGTACTGTCTTTACCAATAATGTCACATCTAGCCACAGGTTATAGTTTCTAGAGTAGTATTCATCCAGAGCTAACCGATCCTCAAAATCTACATCACTTCTTCCATGGGTCTGCCACATACCAGTTAATCCCGGTTTCATCTTAATGATGATGTCATAATAGATACCCATATCTTCCTTTTCTCTTGGTAGGTAAGGTCTTGGGCCTATGAGTGACATATCGCCTTTTAAGACATTGATGAACTGTGGAAATTCATCTAAACTTGTCTTTCGCAATAAATTGCCTGCTTTTGTGATTCTTGGATCGTTCTTTAGTTTCTTATTCTTGGTGTATTCTTCTTTAATAGCCGGATCTTTTTCCATCAGTTCATCCAGGATCTCTTCCGCATTGGGTACCATGGTTCTGAATTTATAGATCGTAAATTCTTTACCTTTTTTTCCAATTCTCTTCTGTTTAAAAAAGACCTGATCATAATCACCGGACTGATGGTTCTTTCTTCTTACATAGAAGTAAAGTGGTAATAACACTAAACAACCGGCTATCCCTCCACAGATATCCAGGATCCGTTTTCCTATACGTACCCATAGATTGATTTCCGTCTGTGCCGTGGAAATCATCAACAAACCGTCAAAGTCATCCACACGGGATTCAAAGGTCACCAGGTTTTCAAAACTTGGTAAGACTTTGATCTCCTTAACTTTGTCCCTTATCATATCCATGATCATCTTGAGATCTCGTTTCTGGATCTGCGGTATGGCGATGATCACAGACTGAATGTTTTCTCTTTTGACGACCTCTTCAATGTTGTCAAAAGAATAGACGTGTTCCTTGACCACTTCTTCCTGCTGATAGATCGTTGGCAGTCGTTTGGTATCGTTACAGGAGATAAAGCCTCGAACATCCATCAGACTGAATCGATTGCCTCGACAGACATTCCAGAGTTTTTCTGCCGTATGGCCGATACCGATAACTAACACATTCTTCTTAAAGGTATTGCGAAACCAGATTCTTGAATACCGGGCAAAAACAGTACTGATCAAAGCGGTTGATATGGTTAGAACAATCAGCCACAGTACAATGGAAAAAGAACGGATCTTAAAGAACAAAAGCACACCGACAAAGAACCAGCAGTGACTGATAATGATCAACCGAACCTCATCCCAGATGAGTAATACATTGTTTCGATATCTTCCTACCATCAGTTGTACGATTCCGTAAAACAATAGAATTCGTAATTCATAATCAATGCCCAGCGGCAGAAGATAGATCATTCCTGCAGCACCGGCCAGATTGGCTATCAGATTCAGCCACCCGATTCTCGTCATTTTCATTCCCTTTCCTTCACAAAAAAAGGTTATAGTTTTCCCTCCCGATCTTACGATCAGGCAAGGTAAACCATAACCAAAATGAACGATCCATGCGGTAAACCAGCTACAGATCCATCATTCATCCTTTTCTATCAATGTGACTCCCGCTGTCCACTTCTGATCCAGAAAAAAAAGATCCAGGACAGCCAGTCGATTTCGTTTATCGTACTTGGTGATGTAATCTTCGAATCCTTTTAAAGGACCTTGATCGATCACCAGACGACCATTCTGTAAATGACCATACGACATGCGAAAGAGATGGTCCTTGTCCAGAAACTGTTCAAAGACTCGGATCTCTTCCGCACGAAGCGCAGTTGTTTCCTTGTAGCACAGCTGCTTGATCAATCCCTTTTTGAATTCCAGAGAAAACAGCCAGTCGTTGAATGCATCCTGCGGTAAGGGGCTACGCACAAAGACATATCCGGGAAAAGCCGATTTAATCTCGATACACTTTTTATCTTTTCTATAGTTTTCCATCTTTACGCTAAAAGCATCTGCCCCATATCTCTGATTGAGATAAGAACAGAAGCTGTCTTCATAGGGTGTCAGTACAAACAGGACATACCAGTTCTTTTTAATTAGGTTATTTGTACAAATCATTAGGTTTTTAGAGGGTGTGTTTCAATCCAACACGATAGTCCTGCCGATACCGAAAAAGAAGGTGGGGGAAAGGAGTTCTAACTTGATCCATATCCATCCTCCTTTCTACGACACCGATGGGAAAACAAAAAAAGATCAAAAAGGGATAAACTCTCCTCTGGATTGTGGGACTGATTCCCATAATCCCAAAAGAAAATTCCATACTTGAGCCGAACAGAGCCGTTATCGATCTGTTCGTTGTCCATTTTACCCCCCCCCGTATCTATTTGTCAACTTCCCTCTGAACATTAAAGTCCCTTTTTTACACGGAATTTATAAACTTTTACAAACAACTTTCTAACATCACAGCTTGCCACATATAAAAAAGAGAACTCTCTAGAAAAATCTAGTTTTGCGTTCTCTTATGCATTTATAATTTTTTATTCTGTTTATTTTGAATTTTGAATCTTTATAATGGGATTATTTATTTCTTTGTAATATTTATATCCAATCCGATTTAATCGAATAATATCACTTTCATTCAAAATAGATCCAATAAATACTGTAGGAGTATCTTCTATATATAGCGTATCACTTGTACATAAAATTAAATCAAAATCTTTCAATGAAACATCAGCTACTTCTAAAATATCCACACATCTATTCACTATTATATAAGGTACTAAGGTATTAATTCTTTCGATTAATAATTCATTGACTCCAAGTCCATTATCTGAAACCAATAGAGTATTTAGAGGCCGCTTGTTTCTATCTAAAGCATTAGCTAAATGTAAAGCTAAAAAGCCTATTTCATCTTCTGAAATTTCTACATTAAACTGTATAGATAGTTCTTTACAACATTGTTTTGTGATATTAAATGTATTTTTAAATTGAAATTTGATTGTTTGAAGTAAAGGATTTTCAATGGGGATGGCATGTTGAAAACGAATCATAGCTGGTCTGCAGTGTGCTAACAAATTGTCAAATAACTTCTTATCCTTGTCAAAAGGATATTTAAGCTTTTGCTTCCAAGATTGAATGAGACAATATGTAAATTCTTTAGCATAAGTTTGAAATATATCTTGTTTTTCTTTCAATGGAGCGACCAATGTAGAATTAATATGAGTACGAAGGTACTGAATTTCTAATTCATCAAAAGTAATCCCATATTCTTCTGCCAATGCATCGTAGATACGCTTCGCATCTTCGTAATATTCTAAACCCTCCATTTGTGAAATAAATTCTTTACTAAGCTCTATAGAATGTCCTTCCATAACTCGAATGACATTAATAAATATTCTTAATAGGAGTGCTTGTGTTCTCTGAAAAGATAAATCTGAAAAAACATTTTTCCCATGTCTTCGAGCAATTTGAAATACCGTTTTAAAGTCGATACCTCGATAATCCATTGAAGGAAAAATAAATTCATTGTCTAGAGTGTCTCTATTCGGATTCAGTAATAAAGAGCTAAGTTTATAATATGCATTGTCTCTATGCATAAAATCAAAAATAGTATCACGTATATGTCTCTCTTTCCCTTTGACATAAAATCCCTGTTCACACGAAACTATATCTAATTTATTGGTCTGGAATGCAGGGCGTATCGATCGTATATCTTTATGAATCGTTGCCTTTGATGTATATAGTTCCTTTGATAATTGACTAGCTACACATGGTTCATCTGCGTTTAATAATCGCAAAGATAAAAAAATCCTTCTAGCTGCCAAAGAATACTCCATATACGCACCTAATTTTTGTTCTACCAAACGCTTTAAACTAAGTTGATCATTTATATTTCCCAATAATTCTACGCCTGTTCCTGTTTTCTTTGAAATTACTACATGATATGGGGTACATAACTCTTGAGCCTGTTTTAAGTCATTTCGAATCGTCTTGTTTGAAACTTTAAGCTTACTTGCAATTTGATCTACAGTTAATGGTTCGCTTTGTTCCAACAACAGTTGTAATATATTGTAAATTCGTTTATTCATCATCAATCACCTTCATATATATTACTAATTCATATCTATTCCAGCATGTTAATTATAGTTTTTTTTCTCTTTTTAAAAAAGGATATCTAGCAAATTAGATACCCTCTACATATTTTTTGATGGCTAGCGTTATACCATTTTCATCATTCGATGTTGTTATATCCCATGCCTTCTCTTTAATAACATCCATTCCATTTCCCATTGCAATAGAATATTTGACATGTTCAAACATGTCAATATCATTTAAAGAATCTCCAAAAGCCATTAAATTATCCTGATTCCATTTATAGGTTTGCATCAAAGCATTGATAGCATTTCCTTTATTAACGCTTTTATCCATTATATCAAGACTGCTTATATGGCTAGAGGTTACAGATACAAAATCTTGTACTTGTTTTTTAAAATCCTCTAATACATCTAAGCGAGAATCAACCATTAATATTTTATAAATATCAGCATCGATCTTCTCTTCTTTAGTATATAAATATGTAGGCACTTCTTTGTATATAAACCGTTGATCCATATCGGAAGAATAAATCGCGTGTAATCCTTTTAGATAATACTTTTGAATAGAATACGCATCCAATAACTCTCTTATTTGTTGTAAATGTTTTGCAGATATACATTGATTGATTTCTAAACACGAATCTCTAAAATAAGCTCCATTGTAGCCCATGCACATCACTCTAGGATCAATTTGTTTTGCGATTGACTCTACATAAAAAATAGGTCGCCCTGAAACCAAGATAATCTTGATTCCCTTATTTAAGCAACGTATTAACGTATTTTTATCTTTATCATCAATTTGCTTATCTGAAGTTAGAAGCGTTCCATCCAAGTCAAGAAAAATAGCTTTGATATCATGCATATGCTTTATTTAAAATGGCCAAACATTCTTCATAGGTGGCAAATGGTAAATGATGTAAAACTGGACTTTGACAAATTAAATCAAAATCTTCTTTCGTCACTCCCATGCTAGAAAGTGTAATATCCATTTCAATAGATGCCATAAACTGTCTAACAATTTGTGCTAATTGTTTTGAACCATCTGCTGTTTCTTCTAAGTTTGGATCCAAAATATGTGCTAATTCATCAAAATCTTTTTTATGTTTCTCGCCCATTACTTCTAAAAAAGGTACAAATACACAAGCTAATGCACATCCATGAGTCATATGTGTAATTCCCCCAATAATTTCACTTAAAGGATGCGGTACATCAGCTCCTGAGTTTGCCAAAGCTTTACCCGCTAATGTATCCGCCAAACTCATTGCCTTTCTATGTTCTAAATCTGAAAGATCATCATGCAATTTTGGCAAATGTTCTACAATTAGCTTTAATGCATTTATGCTATCAAAACGAGAATATACACTGTGATGTACATTTAAATAACTTTCAAAAGCATGTGTAAAAGCATCAAATCCCGTTGCCATACTCATCCGCAGTGGAAGGGTTTTGACCAAATCAGGATCTAAAATGCATTCTTTTGCAAAACAATCTGGATGATATACCGTCAATTTATCTTTTCCTCTGGAAACAACAGCCGCTTGTGTAACTTGTGATCCTGTACCTGATGTTGTTGGGATGGTAATCAATGGTAACATTTGAGTATTGTAGGTCGGATAATCTACATACGGAGAGTCAAAATTTGTAAAAAGATAATCCCATTCAATATTATCTTTTCCATAAGTTAATGATAGGATCTTAGCTGTATCAATACTAGATCCACCTCCTAGAGCTACAATAACATCACATTGTGCCTCGTTGAGTAATGAAAATCCATCTTCAATCATTTCAGAAGTTGGGTTAGGAACTACTTTATCAAAATGAATACAACTAATATCATTTTCTTTTAACAGATCCTTAACTTTGGTATAAATTGGTTGTAGTGGCTCATCTGGCGTTGTAACCAAAAATATCTTCTTTCCATATCTTGATACAATTTCCGGTAAAAGATTTAAAGATTCTAATCCAAAATGAATTTTAGTAGGTTGATAATATTTTTGCATAGATTACTCCATTTCTGTTTGAATATTTAAGGATTGAAAAAAATCTACAATCATTCCATGATCTTCTTCTGGCAACATACCACTTACACTAATACATCCAACAATGCCTTGCTCATAAAGTACTATAGGAATACTTCCCGGTGTAAAAGTATATTTTGATCGTTCTAATCCATATTTCTGAATGAGATTTTCATCACTCCCCTTATTTTTAATGTATAAATCATTGGTTGACATTCCAAAATACAATGTAGAATTTGCTTTTCTATTTAGCCACCGTTCATTATCCATAGAACATGCATCATTAACATACTGATAAATGATTTTGTCAAATAGACGAATTTGTATACAATATTTGTTTTTTCCTTTTGAATTAATGAAATCATGTAATTTGCAACCATACTGATACATCAATTCGCAATTTACTTTACTTAATAAAATGACTGTTTTCATAATTAACGAATCACCATACTTCCTATAATCCATTGTAATGTACAAAGTAAAAGGTAAACGATAAACAAGAGAATACTGTCATTCAAATGCGATTCCTTTTTAATTTCTGTAAACATATCTGAAAGAGAGAAAGATCCTTTCCATTTGTAAAATTTAACCAACGCTATTACACTCAATATTCCAATAATATAATTCACCGTCGCAAAACTCGAAATAGCAATCATAAGCAATCTAAATCGATTCGTTTCAAAGTTTTCTAAATCACTCACTTCTTTTCGCATGTTTTTTGCAACATAAAAAGTAACAATAGCTTGCATTGCCAATATAAATCCACAAGTGATTGAAGCATTTTCTGAAATAATGGTGGCAAAATCTACATGTGTAATTAAACTCATTAATGCTGTGTAGAGTAATACCAAAAGCACAACAATAATGGAAGCAATTTGAATATAGCGAATAAACTTTACAGCATTTGGATTCTTACATTTATTCTTGTTAACAATATACTCATGTTTTTTCATAGGGAAATCCTTTCTTTATAAAACAGTGGCTGAAGATTACCTCCTGCCACTATTTTAATTAATCGATACCTAATATATCTTTTACTTTTGTTGCAATGTTTTGTACCTGTACACCATAAATAATTTGATATGAGTGATCTCCATGAACAACACCTCTAGCTTCCAGATATGCTTTCCAATCATCATCACTGGCAACCAAAGACTCATCTTTAACAGATACACGTAAACGAGTAGCACAGTTGGTAACGCTAACAATGTTTTCAGCTCCACCTAAAGCTTCTACAATACGATATTCTAAACTTTCAGTATCAGAAGTTGAATTTTGTGAACTATCATCCGATTTTGAGTCACGGTATTCTTTCTTAGAGAACAAATGAACTTTAGCTTCTCCTCGTCCTGGAGTTTGCAAATTAAATTTAACAATAATGAATTTAAAGATAAAATAATAAGCAGCAAACGTTAATGGGATCAACCATAATGCGTGCATTGCATGTACCTTTTGTGGTTGAAACAGGTTTGGAATCATAAAGAATAAAGCTGTTCCATTAATTGAAATTTGGAAAATCTCTGCAAGTACATAACAAAGTCCGCAAAGTGGTGCATATACTAACCAGTAGAGTGCAGGAGCAGCAAATAAGAAAGTATATTCAAATGGTTCTGAAATACCAACCATCATCAATGTAAATACAGCTGGTATCATAATAGAAGCAACAGCTTTTCTATTTTCTTTATTTGCACAATGATACATTGCTAATGCAGCACCTGGAATACCACCTAATTGGAACAACAAGCGTCCATTTGTGAAGTTACGAGTAATATATCCGGTAGCCGTACTACTAGCAGCTTGTCCATTAATAATATTTTTTACACCTTCATATACAACACCATCTATTTCCATGGTTCCTCCAACACTAGAATATTCAATTGGGAAAGCAATTAAATGATGTAAACCAAATGGAAGTAACGCTTTATCTAAAGTACCGAAAACAAATGTTCCTAATAATCCTGAGCTACCAATAAAGGTTGTAAGTGCTTGCAGGCATCCTCCTATAAAAGGCCATACATAATAAGTAAGGATAGATAAAGGAACAGATACGAGTGTAACCATTATGATAACCATCTTTGTTCCGGCAAAGAATCCGAACATTTCTGGTAATGTTGTGTCAACAAATTTATTGTGAATGAAAGCTGCAATAACACCAACAATTAATCCAGAAAACATTCCCATATTATATGTGAACATACCCATGAATTCTGTGAATAAAGCATTATAATTCATGGCTTCTTCCATTGCCATTCCGCTTTGTACCAATGCATCCACAGCAACCGTATCAGCAGTTACTCCGTTTAAACTAGCCCAATTTCCAATTCCACTCGTATAAGTAAAGAATAGTACTAATCCAGCAAAGGCTGCCCAACCTTTCTCTTTTTTTGCTAAAGTAAAGGCAATGGCCACCGCAAACCACATTTGTAATGAATTCATGAAGAAGAATCCACAAGATGATAACATTGAAAAAATATTATACAGGATTCCTCCAGGGCTTAAAATGTAATTGGTAAATGCACTACCAATTCCGACAAAAAAGCCGACCATTACAAGCAAAATAATTGGAACCATCATGGCACCAGCAAATGTTTGTAATTTACCTTGAATCTTTTTTAACATATTATTTCTCACTCCTTTATCCAAATCTTAGCAATTAAAGCGCTTACAAACAATGTGAGTGGTTGTCTATTTATTTCCGTATCGATGTGGAAAAATTAACGGGCTCACAAGCTAATAACCTAATAGCTTCACAATAAATTTCCATAGCCTTTATTAAATCAGAAATACGCATATTCTCATTCTCTTTATGCGGTCTAGTATCATATCCATCAAAGGTCGCACCAAAAGCAATTCCTTTATCCAATACACGCGCATAGCTAGCTCCACCTTTACATATACACTCTGCTTTCTCATGACAAATCTTTTCATAAGCTCTTGACAAAATTTGAATTAATGGATCTTTTCTATCTACAAATAAAGCTCTTTTAGTTCTACACACTTTTAAATGTTTATTCAATACTAGCTCTATCTGTTGTTGAATATGATTTACATCATGATTTTGGTCAAATCGAAGATCAATTTTATAAGAATATGAATCTTGATACTTCACAAAATCAAACACGGCAATTGTAGATTTTCCCATATCTGGATCTTCATGATAAAAATGACAATCTCTACCATAGGGATCCATAAAATAGTTAGATATTTCTTTACAACATTTCACGAAAGCATCATCAAAAAATCTTTCTTTAGATAGTATAAAATCTGTCATTTTAAATAATGCATTATCCGCCTTTTGCGGATTTCTTGTTAAAGCACTTTTTCCTGTAAAAACGAATGTTGCTTCTTGATTGGTAAAATAACTAGCTAAATCAGCATCCAGCAATTCTATAGAATTACATTTACATACGATTTCTACATAATCAGGTATTGCATATCCTATTGGAGAAGATTTGATTGAGTTTACTTGTATCAATCCATCTGATTTTATCGTTTCCTCAATTTGAAATGTTACAATACCCTTTTCTCCATTAACAATAGGAAAGTTGCCATCTGGTGAATAGCCTACAATTGGCTGCTTATGTGTTTTAAAATAATGCTCCATACAGTGCCAAGTAGTTTCTTCAGCTCCACCTGCAATAACTTTCACATTCTGCAAAAAAGGATAACCTAAGTCTTTTAATATCTTTATACAATATAATTGAGCCAATAAAGGTCCTTTATCATCATTCACTCCTCTTCCATACAAAATCCCATTGTCTATAGATAACATAAATGGAGGATAATTCCATTTTCCAATGTTTCCTTCCGAAACTACATCTAAATGTCCCAATATTCCTATGTAACTTGTATCATTGTTTACTTGCACATTTGCAGAAATTGCATAACCATCATCTTCTTCTATCTGAAAACCTAATCGTTTCGCAATTTTTGAAAATACATTAAAACAATCCGCAACTTCTTTTCCAAAGGGTTTAAACGCAGTATCTTCTTTACTAATACTTTGAATTGCAATCAAGGTCTGTAAATCTTGTAAATACATATCAAAATATTCATGAATTTTTTCTGTATATTGACTCATAAAATCCTCGTATTATCCATTTAGGAAGACCTGAATGGATTTTT
>CABOGK010000009.1 GCA_902399855.1 Erysipelotrichaceae bacterium | reverse complement strand
GTTCTACAATTGGTCAAAAATCATATCGCATCCAATATTGAACAGGCAATGGATATGTTGTCTGTAGATGAAAAAATGCGTTCAGATATAGAAAGAATTTTAGAAAACAGATGAGAATGGTTTTATTGATCACAGGAAGTTAGTTCATTTATGTTTAAAAGCCAGGCGTCTTGATTTGAGTTGTCTGGCTTTTTGTCTTTAAAAAAAGCCCAATGAAGTCTTCTTTTTGTTGAATCTGTGCTTTGATGTCTTTCATTTCCTGATAATTCTAAACTTTTTTTCTACCGTTTTTTTGATAACATATTTAGCTTTTTGGCTTTTTTTTCATCTTTTTGGACATAGATTCCTTTTTTATACATTCTTGAAAGATTCTTTATGCCGTTTAGATCATTGATCAGAGCAGCTTCTAAATAACATCGATATGCATTTTCTAAGTCGTCATTTTGTTCGTAAAGCTCGCCTAGTAAAGGGATTAATTCTTTATAGCCAGCCTCAATTCCACGATGATAGGTACGAAAAGCGCAGTCAATCATTCCATTCCAATTAAAATCAAATGCGAGTTGTTCATATTCTTCCATTGATAAATGTATAGTATCTTCTGTATCATAGAAGATTAAGTTCCATCCTTCGATCAAACGTCTGTTTTGTGGATCGTATTTAAATTCCATAAGTATACCTAAAAATCTACTAAATATATGGATATCCGAACATCCATGAAGCTCTTTTTCTTTTGAATCGATTTGATTTTGGCACTTAATGCCTTTCCTGCATCCATTAATCGTGAAAATACAATATTATCCTTTTCAGGGATATAACCAAGTTTTTTATTGGAAGAGTCTAAGACGACTATGGCATTTGGATCAAATTGATTTTGTTCACGTACTAGTTTTAAAGATTCTTGCGGGTTCAGTTGTAGTAAAATGGATGGATCTTTTAAATGTGTTGTACCTGCAATATAAGTATCAAATAAATGAATTTCACGAATTAACGGTTTTAAAAGCTTATCAACACCACCATTTTGATTCAATGTTTCTACTAATTCATTGGAATGGTTTTGTATCAATTCATTTGACATGTTTGAAACACCTCCTGGTCTTCTAAAAGTTTACTGATCACATCATTAAGCTTATTTTGATAGTCTTTATAAGATTGAATTTCTTTTTTTAATTCAATATCTTTTTGATAAATTTTGTCTTCATCCATTACAATAAATTTATAGGTATAAGGTTCATTTTGAATATATTCTTGAATTTCTTCTTTTAGCTGTAGAATTTTTTCATCTATATTAGGTATATCGATAGAACGCGCATAACAATGGAGGTCTTGAAGTATCCTTTGAACTAAAACATCTAATTCACTTAACTCTTTGGTATCATTAGCTTGATATGCAATCGTAATTTGATTCCATAAGTCCATTAATTCAGGTGTTTTATCGGTTAATGGATTGACATCTGGATGAATTTGTTTGGCAAGTCGACGATAAAGCTGTTTAGAACGTTTGATTTCATAGTCGCTGGAATATTTAAGCTTTTTACAATTCTTGACATCATTAAGTAGTTGTTCAAGATAATTATTATAAGATGTCATTTCATGTTTAAGAATATAGTTGATTTTATGTATATCAATACCTTGATTTTGATTGATTTGAAATTGAAAAAGGGAAATTTTCTTTTTAAGACGAATGCATTCTACTTTGAGTCTGTAAAGAGTAACAATTTTTTCACCGAAATGATGTAGATACAAACCCTGATATTGATTTGCCTCTTTTTGAATTTGATCCTTTTCGAGTAATAAGTTTTCATATTGTTTATATTTTGAATCTGAATGTATTGTAATAGACATAAATATCACCAATATCATTATAAGACAATACTAAAAAAAGCTCGATTTTTTTACGAGCTTTTCTACTATTCACCAATCTTAGAATCGATATCTTCGATTTGTGCTTCCAGTTCTTTGATGAAGTCTTCTTTTTGTTGAATCTGCGCTTCGATGTCTTTCATTTCCTGCTCAGAAACTAAGCCATACAAAGAATCTTGAAGACGTTCAATCTGACGTTTTTGATTGTTCAATAAATCAACTTTACGAGCACGAGCATCTTTCATACGATTCTGATGATCGGCCTGACGTTTGGCATTTGATTTTCCTAAACCGTCAAAATAGATATCGTTGATTTCACGGAATTCATTCCAGATCTTATCATCTTTATTCTTTCCGCAGGAACCGATTTTTTTCCATTGTACCGCAAGATCCTTCATCGTTTCTGTATTTTCACGAGAATAATCTTCGCTATCCTTAATAGCACGAGCTTTTTCAATCAATTCTTGTTTTTCTTTCAAATTGACAGCTTGTGTACTATGCAATTCTTCATAGAAAGCGTTACGGCGGGTATAGAATTTTTGACGGGCGCTGTTAAAGGCTTCCCACAAAGCGTCGTTATCTTCTTTTCCCGCAAATCCGGCTTCTCTCCATTGCGTCATTAAATCACGGAATTTTTCAGATGTTTTTTTCCATTCAACAGAATCTTCAAGCTCTTTGGCTTTTTCAATGAGAGCCTCTTTAGCTTCTTTGGCTTTATCAAAGTTTTGATTCATGTTTTCCCAGGCTTCCTGTTTGCGGTCATAGAATACCTGTCGTGCTTTCTGGAATTCTTCCCAGAGAACGTCGTCTAAATTACGTCCGGCACTTGGGATTTTTTTCCATTCTTCAAACAATTCCTGCTGCGCTTTTGTCGTCTGTTTCAGATCTTTGGCTTGCGATAATTCTTTCGCTTTCTCGATCAGAGCGCGTTTAGCTGCTTCGTGTTCTTTTTCGGCTTCTTTAAACTTTGCATAGAAAGCATCGATGGCTGCCTCAAAGCGATTTTTTAGATCTTCTTCGTACTCGCTTTCCCAATAATGAATCTGTCTCCAGCTGCGTCGTAACTGATTGATTTTCTGGCTGGCTTCATGATCATCTTCTATTTCATCGATTTTCTCTGCCTCTAGCACAAGAGCCTCTTTTTGTTGGATATCTTCATCCATATCGTCGTATTTTTCTTCAAAGTAGTTTTCGTTCATACGCTCACCCCCTACTTTTTGATACATATATGAAGTATATCACAAAATCAGAAACATCCCAAGAAATTCCACAAAATTCCTAGTGGTTTTCTAAAAATAGTAGAAAATGATCGCAAAATTGCAGTTGTAAATGTAAATAATACGTGTTTCAATAGAAACAAGAAAGAGGTTTATCATGAATACAAAAGAATTTATAATATCATCTTCAAGTGATGAACTTGCCTTGTCGGCCTTGTTGATCCAGCCAGATACTGCGTTAAAGGGAGTCATCGTGATTTTACATGGTATGGCCGAACATAAAGAGCGTTATATTGATTTTATGCAGGCGTGTGCGAAAGACGGGTATGCGGCACTGATCTATGATCATAGAGGGCATGGAGAAAGCGTATGTTCAAAGGATGACTATGGCTATTTCTATGAGGAGGATGCGGATTATATCGTGGAAGATGTCAAAGATGTGATCGATCATGTCAGACAGGTATTTCCATCAGTTCCGGTTATTTTATTTGCACATTCCATGGGAACACTGGTAGCGCGTCTGTATTGTAAGAAGTATGATGATACAATTGACAAGCTGATTCTTTCCGGCCCGGTCGTTAAAAATCAGCTTGTTACAGCGGCACTTTTTTTGACAAAAGTTTTAAGATTATGTTTTGGTAAGCATCACCGCAGTCATTTTATTCAATCTCTGGCTTTTGGTGGATACGATCGGAAATTTGAAGGCACTCACGAGAATCGCTGGTTATCGGAAAATATGCATAATGTGATGGTGTATAACGCAGAAGAAAAAGATGGTTTTATCTTTACGTTGAATGGATTTAAAAATCTGTTTTTGATGGTGAAAAGAACATTTGATGGAAAAGGCTGGAAAGTTAAAAATCCCACTCTTCCGATTTTGTTTCTGGCAGGAGAAAACGATCCTGTCATTGGCTCTGTAGAACAACTGCATCAGGCAGAAGATGACATGCGTAGACAAGGATACGATACGATCGAAGAAAAAGTATATCCGCATATGCGACACGAAATCTTACAGGAAGAAAAAAAGGATACCGTGATTTGCGATATCCTTGACTTTATCGAGTCTTAAAGCTCTTTGGCAATTTCTCTTGCGACGTAAACACCACTGGCACTGGCATGGCTCAAGGAGTGGGTAACACCGGAACAATCCCCGATTACAAACAATCCTTTATGACATGTTTCTAAGCGTTTGTCCACCTGTACCTGCATATTGTAGAATTTGACTTCCACACCATACAACAAAGTATCATCGCTGGCTGTTGACGGACAGACTTCATCCAATGCGTAGATCATTTCGATGATATCATCCAACTGGCGCTTTGGAATGACCAGAGACAGATCCCCCGGTGTTGCCTTTAAGGTTGGTTTTACAAATCCGGATGCGATACGACTTGGTGTAGAACGCTGACCACGGATTAGATCACCAAAACGCTGGACGATGACACCGCCGCCTAACATATTGGAAAGACGGGCAATCGATTCACCATACTGGTTGCTTTGGGAGAACGGCTCAGTAAAGTGGTTGGAAACCAACAGAGCAAAATTGGTGTTGTTGGTGTATTTTGCCGGATCTTCATAGCTGTGTCCATTTACGGTGACGATACCGTTAGTGTTTTCGTTAACCACGACACCATGAGGATTCATACAGAAAGTACGAACCAAATCCTGGTACTTTTTGGATCGATACACAATCTTGGATTCATATAAAGAATCAGTCAGCTCGCTAAAGGTATCGGCGGCCAGTTCAACACGGACACCGATATCGACACGATTACTTTCGGTCTTGATACCAAGGTTTGAACAAACACTTTCCATCCATTTACTTCCGGAACGACCGGTCGAAATGATGCAGCGCTGTCCCTGGTATCGCTTCTGATTTTGACAAACGACTTCATAGCCGCTTTCTGTTTTTTCAACGGTATCAACTGGTGTATAGAAATAGAAATCGACTTTTTCTTTTAGGATATTGTACAGATTTCCCAGCACAATATAGTTAATATCCGTACCTAAATGGCGCACGTTTGCCTTTAAAAGATGCAGATTGTGCTGCAGACACTTCTTGGCGATTTCTGTATGTGTGTTGACATACAGCTTTGTCTGGGCACCGCCATATTCACAGTTGATCTGATCGACATATTCCATCAGTTCGATGGCTTGTTTATGTCCGACATAATTGAACAAGTCACCGCCGAATTCATTGGTGATGTTGTATTTTCCATCGCTGAAGGCACCAGCCCCTCCAAAACCATTCATAATGGCACAAGTCTTACAGTGGATGCAGGATTTGATCTTTTCTCCATCGATCGGACATTTTCTTTTTTCTAATGGTCCACCGGTTTCAAAGATTGCGATTTTAGCTTCCGGTTTTTCTTTGAGCAGTTCGTAGGCTGAGAAAATACCGCCGGGGCCTGCTCCAATAATGATTACATCATACATACGACACACTTCCTTTTTTTCAAACCTTGAGTATTATTCATGAAAACAAAAGAATTGTCAATATTTTGGTTTATAATCCTTTTCCTTATATAATAGGAAAGAACATATACTTTTCTTTTCATGTCTATATGTTTATTATACGGAATTTATCGCTGTAACAAAAGATGGAATATTTGAGTTCTTTATAAACCGTGCTATAATGGTTGTCGATTAAGGGGGTAAATAAAAGAGAAACGGCCGTCACCTGTTCAAACCCCGAACAAACCCCATTATGACGCTGCCTTCTCTTTTTTATTATCTATGAAACAAAAAATCAAGGAAATCATCGTTGTGGAAGGGAAAAATGATACAAATCGGCTTCAGTCTTATTTCGATTGTGATACGATTGAAACAGGTGGAGATCAACTTCAAAGGGAGACGATTGAAAGAATCAAAGAGGCACAGAAAAAAAGAGGTGTCATCATTTTTACCGATCCCGATCATCCGGGAGAACACATTCGAAGAATGATACAAGAGCATATACCAAATTGTAAACATGCGTTTATTGATAAATACAAGGCAAGAACGACAAAGAAAGTTGGAGTAGAACATGCTTCGCAAAAAGATTTATGGGAATCTTTGTGCCATGTAGTGACTTTTGAACAGGGAGCCAACACCTTAAATTGGGAAGATTTTGTCGATCTGGGTTTGACAGGCTTAGCTGACAGTGCGCAAAGAAGAGAGAAGATTTGTCAGAAGTTTCATATCGGGCCTTGTAATGCGAAGACGTGTTTTAAACGCTTGAATCAGATGAAAGTGACAAGAGAAGAAATTGAGGAAGAATGAGTATGCAGCCGATTGCGACGATCAAAAGGACAAAAGAGATTCAGGAAAGATATCAAATCTTTACGAAAAAGAGCTATGGACAAAACTTTATCATAGAGCCTAAGGTCGTGGAAAAGATCGCACAGGCAGCTATAGAAGATCCCTCGGAGCTAGTCTTTGAGATCGGACCGGGGATTGGAGCCTTGACACAGTTTTTATGCCAAAGAGCCGATCGTGTCATCGCCTTGGAAATTGATGAAAGACTGCCGGAAATCTTAAAACGGGAAATTGATGGAAATCTGGAAATCATCTTACAGGATGTATTAAGTATAGATATTGATGAATTGATCGCATCTAAACGTAAGGATCATCAAAAAGTAGTTTTTGCCAGCAACTTGCCGTATTACATTACGACTCCTATTCTTTTTAAATTATTTGAAGCCAAAGAGCCGATTGAACGGATTACCGTGATGATGCAAAAGGAAGTGGGCGCACGTTTTTTGGCTACCAATTGTGAAAGTGAATACAATGCGTTGAGTGTAATTACTCAATATCGCTGTGATGTAAAGAAGATCATGGATGTTTCGCGCCATGTATTTTGGCCAAAGCCTAATGTGGATTCGATGGTCGTACAGTTTACCTTTCATCATAAATATCGTGTGGAAAATGAAGATTTCTTCTTTGAGATGGTTAAAGCTTGTTTTCAGCAGAGAAGAAAAACCATTTATAACAATTTAGGCCAGTGGTTAAAAGATAAGAAAAAAGCAGAGGAAGTGCTTGCTAAGGCGAGTATTCCTTTGAATACAAGAGCACAGCAATTAAGTTTAGACGATTTTATTTTGTTGTATGAGGTGTTGGCATGAAAATAAAGGCACAGGCAAAAGTGAATCTTGCTTTAGATGTAGTGGGAATCCTGGAAAACGAATATCATGAACTTGATATGATCATGGCACCGGTTTCCTTATATAATGAAATAGAAATCCATCCATCCCAACAAGATTTGATTACATGCGATACCATGATTCTTCCAAAAAATTCAACCATTCACAGAACCTTACAGGTCTTAAAAGAGAAAAAGCCGGATCTGTCTCATTATCAGATTCATGTGATCAAGCATATTCCCGATCAAGCTGGACTAGCCGGCAGCAGTGCTGATGCGGCTGCTGTATTTAAGGCTGTTTGTGCCATGGAAGGACTTTCCATGGAGTTGGATGAACAATTAAAACTTGCGGTTCGTATTGGCGCTGACGTCCCTTTTTGTATGGTTAATCGATTCGCCAGAGTCAAAGGAATCGGAGAAAAAATCGAATGCATCACAACTGATTGGAAATTGCCTTGCCTTTTAGTCAAACCATCGTTTGGCATATCGACCCCTCAGGCTTTCCAACTTTGGGAGAGTGGAGATCAATGTTCTATAGATGTATCACAAATTCAGAAATGCATTGAACAAAAAGACTATAATTCTTTGATGAGGACGATGCAGAACGCTTTGGAAACACCGGCATTTATGTTGCAGCCATCTTTAAAGGAATTAAAGGAATCGATGGAAAAGTTTGGCTTGGATCGCGTCATGATGACCGGTTCTGGTTCCTGTCTGATGGGCTTTTCATTCAATCAGGAACTTTTATTACAGACACAGAAATATTTTTCAAATCAAGGCTATTTCAGTCAGATCGTTACGATCGGTTAGGAGGAAGTATGGCCAATTCAATCATAGAAATTATTTTATATATTGTGTGCTTTGTGTTGAGTTTTTATGCGATCAGTGCCGTGCAGTTCGATAAGTTCTGTCGTGTGAAACAGCCTGCGAAAGTGACATTATTGATGTTTTTATGCGCATTGGCCTTATCGTATCTTTGTACACAGGCCATATTAGCGTTGACGATCTATAACGGATTGGGTGTTTAAATATGTTTGAACGCTGGTTTTTATTAGATGCAGGTGCTTATGAATTGCGTTTGCATGATTGTTCCAAACATACCGATGCCAAAACAAGAACGATCATTGCCGTAAAAAATAATCAGCCTTTATTCTATGGACAGGAGGCAATTTCCTGCATCTACCAGGATCCTTTGATGCAGATACGTTATCCGATCTGGGAAGACTCTGTGGATTCCATGATTCATTCTCTGATTGAAAACTGTATGAATGTCTTGCAGGCGGATCAATCTTTGTTAAAGCCATGCATTTGGATGGCAGTTCCAAATTGGTATGATGAAGCCTACCGCACAAAATGGCAGCACATTCTATTAGATAGTGGTATCAAAAAAGTGAAGTTCATCACGAATATGGATTTACTGCAGACCAAAGAAGCTTGTTTTTTAATTCATGCCGGTCATTCTTGTACGGAAATGGGAATTTATGTGAACGGAACCTGCCGATCGTATAAGAAAATATTTTTTGCGGGCAGTCGTATGGATGAGCAGATCAAACGTATCGTTGCGACAAAAACCAACTGTCTGATTTCCAATGAAGATGCGATGGCATTAAAAAAAGCGGCGAGCGATGCATTTTGGAAAAATCAAAATGTGCGTCTTTCCTGCACAGCACTGGATCGTTATCAACATATGCAAAGAATTTCCATCAGTGCCTGGAATCTGTGGCCAGGAATGGAAATGATAGAGCAGCAGATCGTACTTTGGGCCAAACAGTGTTTTAAGGAACAACCTTTGCAGATGAAAGAAGCACTGTTGAAAAATGGCTTCCTTTTAAGTGGAGGGCTGGCACATTGTTTTGGATTAAGACAGCTTTTGGAACAGGCGTTTGGTTGTACGATACTGCATACAAACATGCCGGAATATGATATCATCAATACGATGAAGGAGCTGAAGGGATGATTGATCTGCAGTGGATCTTGTTAGCGTTTATGGGTAGCTTGATCCTGACCCCACTTGTAAAAAAATATTCCGTTTTGGCTAAAGCCTATGCCAAGGAAAATGAAAGAACAGTACATCATGGCTTGATTTCCCGAATCGGCGGGGGAGCCATCTATCTTTCTTTTATCGTGGTTGCTTCTTTGTTTATTGAGGTGGATTCAACGATCAATGGTGTGATTCTTGGCGGAAGTATCATGTTTTTTGCGGGACTGGTCGATGATCTGATCGATCTAAAACCCCGTATGAAGCTTTTTCTGGAACTGATTGCCGCTATTGTTGCGATATATTTTGGGGTTCGTGTTGATATCATTCGACTCCCATTTGGCATAACGATCGATATCGGTATCTTTTCTGTTCTGTTTACCTTGATTTGGATCATCGGCATCACAAATGCGGTTAATTTGATTGATGGTTTAGATGGCCTTGCCGGTGGATTGTGTGTTATTGTGCTGATCATCATTGGCAGTATGGCTATCATCGAAAGACGTTTTGATATCATGTCTTTGGCATTCATTCTTGCCAGCAGCATTTTAGGCTTTCTTGTATATAACTGCCATCCGGCCAGTATATTTATGGGCGACTGTGGTTCGCTATTCTTGGGATTCATGGTTTCCACTATATCGATCATGGGCTTTAAATCCAGTACGATCATGACACTTGCCTTGCCGGTACTGATTTTGATGGTTCCCATTATTGATACATTGTCTGCCATTTTGCGCAGAACCTTAAAAGGACAACGATTTATGCAGGCTGATAAAAGCCATCTTCATCATCTTTTGATGCGACAGTTTGGCCATCGTAATACAGTAATTATCCTATGTGGGGTGACTTCTTTATTTGGTGTCAGTGCCTTTGTTTACATGATCAATCGAACGATTGGCTTCTTTGTGATGCTTGCTATCCTGTTTGGAGTAGAACTCTTTATTGAAAAATCATCAATGATCTCCAACCATTATCATCCCATTTTAAGCGTAGGGCATTGGATACAGATACAGGGGATGCGTATAAAAAATAAGCGAAAAAAATAGAGATGTGTCATTTTTTGGTCACATCTTTTTGTTTTAATGAGTATATGGAACCAAAAGAATGGCTTAAACAAAAAGAATATGGCATCTCTGCTTATGCTCTGAAACAATTGATTCATCAGGCAAAAAAAGAGGAAATGGAAATGTTGAAGGCATTAAATCCGAATGAAGTGTATGATTATATGATTTCCAAGTTGAATTTTTGTCAAAGAAAACAGGCATATACCTATAAAGAAATATTACCGCAGATACAAATTCGTAAAGGCGATATTTGTTTTATTGATTTTGGACAGGCCTACCTAATGGAGATTGGCTATCAGCATTTTGGATTGATTCTTGCGTTTAAACACCATAAAGCGCTTGTAGTGCCGATGACAGGAAAACCGATTCGTAAAATGAAAAGCCATCTTTTCGCATTGGGAGAGATTCCGGGGCTTTACAAAGAATCGTGTCTCTTTTTAAATGATGCCAAAAGGATTAACCTTATAAGGACAGAGAAAATAATAAAACTTGGAAAGGAGGTAATTCTCATGTCAAATACAAAAAGAACAGGACAAACAGCCCTTTATGAGCGTTTAAGTCGAGATGATGAAATGCAAGGAGAGAGTAATTCCATTACCAATCAAAAGCAGTTACTTGAAAGTTATGCAAAAAGAAACGGCTTTGCAAATATCTATCACTATACCGATGACGGAGTAAGCGGAACAACCTTTGATAGAGAGGGATTTCAAAAGATGATAAAAGCAGTAGAAGAAAACAAAGTATCTACTGTGATAGTAAAAGATATGAGCAGGTTTGGCAGAGATTACCTCAAAGTAGGCTTTTACACCGAAATACTTTTCAAAGAAAAGGGAGTAAGATTTATAGCCATCAATAACGGAATAGACAGTGAAAAACAGGCAGAAAGCGACTTTACCCCATTTCTAAACATTATGAACGAATGGTACGCAAGAGATACATCAAGAAAAATACAATCTATCTTTAGAGCAAGAATGGAAGAGGGGAAAAGAGTATCTCCAAGCGTTCCATACGGCTATTTTAGAAACCCTAAGAACAAACAGGAGCTACTTGTCGATAAAGAGAGCGCAAAGGTCGTAAAACGCATTTACAGACTTGTAATAGAGGGATATGGAGTAACAAAGATAGCAGATATATTAACCAAAGATAAAGTCCTTATTCCGTCTGCTTATGCAGAAATACATTACCCAGAAAATAACCACAGTTCCAAGAAAAGAGGAATAGAAGACCCGTATTTTTGGACACCGACCACAGTAGGCTATATCTTAGAAAAAAGAGAATACATGGGACATACCGTACTTGGTAAAACGATATGTCTTGATTACAAAACTAAGAAACGCAGAAAGGCAAAAGAAGATGAGCTGATTATATTCAAAAATACCCATGAAGCTATCATAGATGAAGAAACATGGAATAATGCTCAAAGGTTAAGAAAAACAGTAAGAAGAAGTCCAAAGTACGGTACAACCTCACACCCATTTACAGGACTTTTAATCTGTTCCGACTGTGGAGGAAAGTTAAGTTACAGAGAGCCGGCAGAACATAAAGAAAAGAAATATGATTGTGATTATTGCTTTGTATGCCAACATTACAGACACAGAAAAGGCACTTGCAGTATGCACTACATCAAAGTAAAAACAGTGAATGAAATTCTCTTAAAATCAATCAAAGAAATAACCGATTTTGCAAAAGAAGAAAAGCAAGAATTTCTAAAAGTGATGAACAAGTTATCCGATGAAAAAAGAGAAGCAAAGTATCAAGGAGATAAAGAAAAGTTAGAAAAACTGTCATCAAGAAATGCAGAATTAACAACCCTCATTACAAAGCTGTATGAAGACCACGCTCTTGGAAAAATACCTGTAAAACACTTTGATAGATTATTTAACATCTATGATACGGAGCAACAAGACTTAGAAAAACAAATACAGTATTTTGAACAAGAAATAGAAAGCTACCATCAGAGAAAAGTTGACACCGACAAATTCCTAAAAATGATAGAGAAATATACCGATATTGAGGAACTGACAGTACCAATGATAAATGAGTATATAGAAAAAGTAGTCGTCCATGAAGCAACAGGAGGAAGAAAAGGCAAAGACAGAAAACAACAAGTCGATGTTTACTTTAATTTTATAGGCAACTGTCAAGTGCCACAGAAAGAGGAGATAGAAAAACTGGCTTAAAAATGGTATAATATTATTAATTATTCAGAGAGAAAAATAAGAAGTTGTGGAGGTAATTTTTTGCGAACATACGAAAATAAAGAAGAACTCAAGACTGAAATAAATAAAAAATTTAAAAAATATATTTCAGAATTTGATAATATACCAGAAACCTTAAAAGATAAGAGAGTTGATGAAGTTGATAGAACTCCCGCAGAAAACCTTGCTTATCAAGTGGGATGGACAACCTTACTTCTTAAATGGGAGAAAGATGAAAGAAAGGGACTTAAAGTAAAGACACCATCGGACGAATTTAAATGGAATCAACTTGGTGAATTATATCAGTGGTTTACGGATACTTACGCTCATTTATCCTTACAAGAGTTGAAATCCAAATTAAATGAAAATATTAATTCTATCTATGTAATGATTGATTCGTTAAGTGAGGAAGAATTGTTTAAACCACATATGAAAAAATGGGCTGATGAAGCGACTAAAATAGCAGTATGGGAGGTATATAAATTTATTCATGTAAATACGGTTGCACCTTTTGGATCTTTTAGAACAAAAATCAGAAAATGGAAGAAGATAGTACTATAAATCTCAGTTTGTCGAAGTAAAACAATTAAATACAAGTAATAATATATCAACTTACGAAACAGTAAATCAAAAAAATGGTTTACTGTTTTTTCTTTGCTCAAAATTACGAAGAAAGGAAAACAGAAAATGAAAAATATAGATGAAAAAATTTTAATGGCAGAAGAAGAAATTAAGCAGTTACAAAACAAAAGAAAAAAACTCATCAGTCAACAGAAACAAGAAGAAAGAAAAAAGAGAGATAGACGGCTTTATGAGAAAGGAGCAGTCTTTGAAAGTATCTTTACAGAAAGCAAGGACTTCACCAAAGATGAATTCTATCAGCTCATCACATTCCCGAACATTAAAGAAGCAGTCAATTAAAAAATACAAAAAATCATAGAGAAGCGAGAAGAAAGAGAAAACCAAAATACAGAAAAGCAAGAGGAAGAAATCGACACAGAAGAATAGTCCCTTGTTTACAAGGGCGCACTTATACACCCTAAAGGGTGTGTGCGTTCTCCGAAGGCTCTTAGCAGAGGGCATATCAGCTAACGCTGATACAGGGGAGCTACACTCCTCTACGGAAATACATTTCCTACCCCTTGTGTACTTCCCAAAAGCAATCGGATAAAAAGCTATCCGATTTTTTTAGGAAGTCTTATCCATCGCCACATCAAAGTATCAGAAAAACGAAAGGAGGTTTTCTCTTATGGCGATATACCATCTTTGCATAAAGATTATCTCAAGAGGAAAAGGCAAAAGTGCGGTAGCAGCTTCCGCCTATCGAAGTGGCGAAAAGATAAAAAATGAATATGACGGCATAGTCCATGACTTTACAAGAAAAGGCGGAATAGCCCATACAGAAATCCTATTACCACAAAATGCACCACAGGAATTTTCAGATAGAGGAACATTATGGAACAGTGTAGAAAAAAATAGAAAAAAGTAAAAACTCGCAGCTTGCAAGAGAAATCGAAATTGCTTTACCTAAAGAATTAAGCAGAGAAAAACAGATAAATCTTGTACGAGAATATGTAAAAGAAAATTTTGTAAATGTCGGTATGTGTGCCGACATCGCCTTACACGATAAAAATGACGGAAATCCACATTGTCATATCTTACTTACGATGCGACCGTTCAACGAAGATAAAACATGGGGAACAAAATCAAAAAAGGAATATATCCTTGATGAAAACGGAGAAAAAGTAAAACTCAAAAATGGCAATTACAAAACAAGGAAAATAAATACAGTGGATTGGAACGAACAAGACAAAGCAGAACATTGGCGAAAAGCATGGGCAGATATTACAAACAAATATCTTGAAAAAAATAGTATACAGGAAAAAGTAGATCACCGTTCCTATCAAAGACAAGGCATAGAACAAATACCGACCATTCATTTAGGCGTATCAGCTACCCAAATGGAAAAGAAAGGCATAGCCACCGACAGAGGAAATATCAACCGAGAAATCAAACATCAAAATATGATTTTAAGAGAAATCTCAAGACGAATAAAAGCCTTACTAAATTGGATAAGAGGAATTGGAAAAGAAGAAAAAACAGAAACTAATAATCTCAAATCCACCCTCCCACCAAAAGAAAATTTGTTATCAATTTTTGAAAATCTTATTCGTAATAATGCAGATAAGCATAATACAGATTTCGAACAATACATCGAAAGCTATCAATTCTTAAAAGAAAAAAACATCATTTCCTTATCTGAACTGAAAGAAAGTATAGTTACTTTAAGAGATAAGAATTACAAGACCACAAGAGCTATTAAAGATACCGAAAAGAAAATAGATGACAGAGTACAACTTATCGACCAAGCCGAGAAATATTTGAAGCATAAAGATACCTATAAAGCCTATACCAAGCTAAAGAAAAACAAACAAGATACTTTCTACAATGAACATACCGCAAAGATTATTTTATTTGAAAGTGCAAGAAAATATCTAAAAGAGCATTTAGGAGAAAGCAAAACCATAAATATATCCAAATGGAAATCTGAAATAGGCACTTTGAGGAAAGAAAAAGATACTCTATATTCTCAAATCACAGATATACGAAAAGAAGTGGAACAGGCTGAAAGTGTTAGAAGCTGTATAGATAAATTACTGCAAGAAAAGAGAGGACTAACACAGGTCAAGAAGAATGAGTTAGGTCTATAAAACTGAGCTAAAAAATGGTATAATATTATAAATATAGAGTGAAATAAAATTCAAATTAACTTAAGGAGGTGCATTGAAATACAAAAAGTAAAGATAGAAAAGAATACTGTTCAGGAAACATTGCTTGTGCCACTATTTGGTAGAAAAATGTGTTCTGAAAAATTTCCTGAACTTTATACAGACATTTTCGCAAAGAATTTATGTGATAGTTTGGATTATGATTTTTCAGAATTAGAGAGAAAAAATAATTCGTTTTTATATGAGTTTGGATCACTTGAAGCAGCAATGCGTCAGTTAGATATTATGTGGGAAATTAAAGAATATCTAAAGACTTATCCGAAGGCAACTGTTGTAAATCTTGGCTGCGGCTTAGACGAAACAGGAAAAGCTTGTGATAATGGAAGTTGTAAGATAGTCAATGTAGATTTCCCCGATGTTATAGAAGTTCGTAATCAGCTTATTTCAAATTATGAAAGAGAAAAAAATGTTGCCTGTGATTTAAAAGATTATTCATGGATGAACGAAGTAGACGGTTCAAATGGAGTTGTTTTCTTTGCGGCAGGGGTATTTCATTATTTTAAGAGAAACGAAGTAAAGGATTTGGTTTTAGAGCTTTCTAAAAGATATGTAGGAGGCTGCTTGATTTTTGATAGTGTAGGCAAGCTTGGTTTAAAGCTAATGATGTCAAAGACACTAAAGAATATGGGTATCAGCGATGTAGAAGGATTATTCTATACAAATAATCCAATGCAAGAGCTTAACTGGTCGGACAAAATAAAAATTACATCAAAAGGCTATATGTTAGGCTACTATGACATGAAAAGCCCCAATATTCGTTTCTCTCATCGCTTACTTGCAAAGATAGGCGATGATATGATGAAGATGGCTATAAATAAAATTGAGTTTGTTTAACTCAAGCAACTAAATACAATCTATAACATATCAACTTACGAAACAGTAAATCATAAAAGGTTTACTGTTTTTTCTTTGTCTAAAAATGGAAAGGAGGACACATGGAAGAAGAAAAAAGAGATATAAAAAAACTACAACATAAACAGCTAATAATGGATATTGGAAAGACAAAATATACTGTAAATCTACATTTTAAGCAAGGTACAGGGGAAACATACAAGGATAAAATACTAAAGCTAATCAAGAGAGAAACAGAGAAGATATAAATTTGTCAAAGAAATTTTGTTTATGTCCTTGACAAATCTTTCCAAATGGATCAATACCGCACGCATTATTGATGTCAAAGGACATATCGATCCAAAGGGTAAACAGTTTCAACAAATTTTAAAATGCGTATGCGAATGCATTGGAGCATTTCAAAAAGGATGATAAAATAATTGCATGGTTCAATATCAAGGAATAGTGGCTTGTTCAGGCGGCCCTGACAGCATGGCTTTGTTGGCAAAGCTGTGTTATAAAAAAGTCATTGTGGCACATGTCAATTACCATAAAAGAGATACTGCAGATCGCGATGAACAGATTGTTCGCAATTTTTGTGATCAACATCATCTTCCTTTGTTTGTATATGCGCCCAAACAAGAGAAAGCTGGTAACTTTCAATCTTGGGCAAGGCAGGTGCGTTATGATTTTTTTGTCGATCTGGCTTTGAAATATCACATTGATACAATTTATGTTGCGCATCAAAAAGATGATCTGTTGGAAACCTATTTCTTTCAGAAACAACGGCATATGCTTTGTGAAACTTATGGCTTGAAAGTCGAAAGTATGTATAAAGGAATACGTATTTGCCGTCCCTTGCTTGGCCTCAGTAAAAAAGAATGTATGCAGTATTGTTTGGACCATGGGATTCCTTTTGGAATCGATGAATCGAACTTAAAGGATGATTATACCCGCAATCAAATTCGTCATTCCTTGGTAGATACACTCTCTGAAGACCAAAAAGAGGAATGGCTTCATACGATCGAAAAAGAAAATAGAGAATGGAATAAAAAAAGAGAACAGATTTCTTTATTTTTGGATACTTGGGATCAAAGTGTGGATTCTTTGCCGGATTGGTTATTTTTGGAAGAATGGCTCTTTCGATGCACACAAAAAAGGTTTTCCAAAAGGGAATGTATGGATTTGATGAAGCAGCTGCAAAGTGATACTTTGATCGATCTGGGTGATTACGATCTGGAAAGCTATCATAAAAAGCTGTATCTTCAAAAGAAAAAAAATCCGGTTTTCATTCAATTGACTTCTTTGAAATATGGTCAATATGAAGGCTTTTCTATTGAAAAAACGGGAAGGAAAATTGAAGGGATCACACTCTATCCAGAGGACTTTCCCCTGACCATTCGCAGTGTGCAGGCCGGCGATAAGATCGAAATGGTCTGGGGAACCAAAAAGATCCATCGCATCTTCATCGATAGAAAGATTCCAAGGATTTTACGAAAAAATTGGCTGGTTGTAGAAAACAGTAAGAAAAGAATCATTTTTGTACCAAAAATAGGCTGTGATGTCCAACATTTTAGTGTTAAACCGAATGCTTTTATGATACAATGAAATTCGTATCTTAAGGAGATTATGTTATGATCAGTAAGGATATTCAAAAAGTTTTGATTAGTGAAGATCAAATTGAAGAACGCTGCGAAGAACTCGCAAAGGAAATTGAAAATGATTATAATGCGAAAGGAGAAATTCCGATCATCGTTGGATTGTTAAAAGGAAGTGTGCCATTTATGGCAGAGTTGATCAAACGATTCACATTTGCCTGTGAAATCGACTTTATGTCTGTTAGCTCTTATGATGGTACTGAATCAATCGGAGATGTGCGCATTGACAAAGATATGGACCTTTCTTGTAAAGGACGTCCTGTCTTGATCGTAGAAGATATCGTTGATACAGGGCGAACTTTAAAAGAGGTCAAAAAGCTGCTTTTGCGAAAAGGGGCCAAGGATGTTAAAGTTGTCAGTCTGTTAGATAAGCCGGAGCGTAGAGTTGTGGATATCGAAGCAGAATATACAGGCTTCCCTGTACCAAATGAATTCGTAGTGGGCTATGGTTTAGACTACAACCAGAAATATCGGAATTTACCTTACATAGGAATACTGAAACCTGAAGTTTACCAGTAACCAAGGAGGATGCCCATGAAAAAATGGATCAATTATTTGCCTACGTTGTTTGTGATCATGATCGTCTTGTCTCTGTTCTTTTACAGTTCACAAGGATCTACACGGACAATGAATTATACACAATTTGAAAAAATAGCGGAAGATGCGGATTTTGGTGACAGCCGTGTTTCCATTTCCTCTAATATCATCCATGTGAATGGAACCTATTCTCGTCATGATGAAAAAATATCTTACAGTGTGATCATTCCTTATTCAGAATCCAATATGGAATGGTTGAATGAAACATTGACGGATGATGGTGGAGAAATTACGGTAGAAGATCCAAACCAATCCAGTATTTGGATCACATTGTTGTCCAATATACTACCGTTAGTGATTATAGGAGTCTTTTTCTATATCATGTTTGCCAAAATGGGCGGTGGCGGCAGCAACAAAGCATTTGAGTTTGCCAAATCCAAAGCCCGTGTGGAGTCGAATGTAAAGACGCGTTTTAAAGATGTGGCAGGATGTGAAGAAGAAAAAGAAGAAGTAAAAGAAATTATAGATTATCTGAAAAACCCGAAGAAGTTTACCGATATGGGAGCGCATATCCCGAAAGGAATCTTGATGGTAGGTCCGCCGGGAACCGGAAAAACGCTGCTTGCCAAAGCGGTAGCCGGTGAAGCTAACGTACCATTCTTCTCGATTTCCGGATCTGACTTTGTCGAAATGTTTGTTGGTACGGGTGCCAGCCGTGTCCGTGATATGTTTAAGAATGCGCAGAAGAGCGCACCATGTATCGTGTTTATCGATGAAATTGATGCCGTAGGGCGTCAGCGTGGAGCCGGTATGGGCGGTGGAAATGATGAGCGTGAACAGACATTGAACCAATTGTTGGTAGAAATGGATGGTATGACCGATAATATCGGTATCGTCGTGATTGCGGCAACCAACCGTCCGGATGTACTTGACCCGGCTTTGTTGCGAAGCGGACGTTTTGATAGACGTGTAACCGTTAACTTACCGGATGTAAAAGGCCGTAAGGAAATTTTAGAAGTACATGCCCGAAACAAGAAACTTTCTACTGATGTTTCATTGGAAAATCTGGCGAAAAGAACACCGGGATTTTCCGGGGCTGATCTTGCCAATGTGTTAAATGAAGGTGCCATTCTGGCAGTGCGTAAAAAAGAAAAACAAATCACGATGAATGATTTGGATGAAGCGATTGACCGTGTAATGATGGGGCCGGCCAAAAAGAGCAAGAAATATACAGAAAAAGATAAGATGCTGGTATCGTATCATGAAGCCGGACATGCGGTAATCGGCTTGAAGCTGGAAGATGCCGATATGGTACAAAAAGTTACGATCATTCCACGTGGCGAAGCCGGTGGATATAACTTAATGACACCGCGTGAGGAAAAATACTTCCATCGTAAAAGTGAGTTTATTGCGCGTATTACTGGTCTTTTAGGGGGCCGTACGGCCGAAGAGCTAGTCTTTGGCGAAGTGAGCGCCGGTGCTGTAAACGATATTGAGCAGTTGACAAAGATTGCGAAAAACATGGTTCGTGTTTACGGTATGTCTTCTTTAGGACCAATTCAGTATGCCGATCCACAGGGAAATGTCTTCTTAGGACGTGATTATACGCAGGGAAGTTCTTACTCGGATGGAGTTGCTGATGAAATCGATAAAGAAGTGCGTGCCATCGTTGATGAGTGTCATACACAGTGTCGAAAGATCTTAACGGAAAATCGTGATCTTTTAGACTTGATTGCGAAAAACTTGTTTGAACATGAAACATTGACGAATGAAGAAATCAACAATTTGATGAATTATGGTACTCTGGATAATCCGGAAACAAAAACCGAAACATCGGAAACACCGGAAGAAACAAGCGGACCAGAAGTTCCGCCATTACCAAAACAGGGAGTCGAACAAAAGGATTTGGATGATGCCCTGAATGAATTGACAAAAAAGAAAAGTTAAGGCGTTTTGAACGTCTTTTCTTTTGGAGGAAAGAAAATGAAAGATACTTTATGCAAAGCTTTAGTTTGTCAGGACCATATTCGCCTTTATATGGTGAGAAGTACAGATTTGGTGCAGGAGGCAAGAGATCGTTTTGATTTGTATCCCTGCGCATGTGCCGCATTGGGAAGAGTTTTATCCGTAGGCTCTTTGATGGGAAGCATGTTGAAGGATGAAAAAGAGATGCTGACAATTTCGATCAATGGACACGGCCCGATTGGCTCCTTGATCGTAGATGCTTATCATGACGGAAGTGTACGTGGTTTTTGTTCCAACCCACATGTAGATACAGAATTAAAGGGAAGTGGAAAGCTGGACGTTGGAGCAGTTGTCGGAAAAGAGGGTACATTAACGGTCACAAAAGACTTAAGCATGCAGGAAAACTTTTCCGGAACCGTTGAACTTGTCAGCGGAGAAATCGGAGAAGACTTTGCGTATTATTTTACGAAAAGTGAGCAGACGCCTACGGCGGTCAGTGTCGGTGTGTTGGTGGATCCAAGCGGTAATGTCGTCAGTGCCGGCGCTTTGATTTTGCAGGTATTACCGGATGCGACAGATACAGATATATCCATTTGCGAACATGTTTTGGAAGGCTTAAAACCAATGAGTACATTGATGAAGGAATACGATGATTCCTGCCTGGAACAGTTGGCCAAAGATATGTTTGAAGATGCTCATGTTTTATCAGTGCAGGAGGTTTCTTTTTCCTGCCCATGTTCCAAAGAACGTATGGAAAGAGCGCTGTCCACACTGCATGAAAAGGATTTAAAGGCAATGATAGAGGAAGATCATGGAGCAAAAGTGACCTGTAATTTCTGTAATGAGCGTTATGAATTTACCGAACAGGAATTACAGAGCATTTTGGATAAAAGACATGAAAAAAATGTTTGATATAGGAAAGGTTCACATTGAAAATCCGGTCGTGGTTGCTCCGCTTGCCGGTGTCAGCAATATTGCGTTTCGAAGAATATCAAAACGATTCGGAGCAGGACTTGTCTGTAATGAAATGGTCAGTGACAAAGCTCTGTATTATGCCTCGAAAAAAACTTTTGAAATGTGCCAGTGTGATTCCCATGAACATCCTGTCAGTTTTCAGCTTTTTGGTCATGATATGGATACCGTAGTATATGCGGCAAAATTTATGGATACGCAGACAGATTGCGATATCATTGATTTTAATATGGGCTGTCCGGTCAATAAAGTGATCAAAGCGAAAGCCGGAAGTTATTTGATGAAAGATATTGAATACGCAAAAGAATTGATGGCAAAAGTTGTACAGAGCGTATCAAAACCGGTGACCGTAAAGATGCGTATTGGTTTTGATAAAGATCATATCAATTGTGTAGAATTGGCCAGGGCCATGGAGGAAGTCGGCGTTCAAGCCATTGCGGTACATGGTCGAACACGCTCTCAAATGTATGAAGGAAAAGCCGACTGGTCTTATATCAAAGCGGTAAAAGATGCGGTTTCGATACCTGTCATCGGCAATGGGGATGTACGAAGTGTGGAAGATTTCCATCACATGATGAATGAAACGGGATGCGATGGTGTCATGATCGGACGAGGCATTATCGGAAATCCATTCTTGATTCAAGAATGCGTGGATTCTTTAACCGGACAAAAACATGAGTTTTCAATCGAAGATCGCATTCAAATTTGTCTAGATCATGCACAAGGACTGGCAGATACCAAAGGAGAGTCTATTGCGATTCGTGAGATGAGAGGATTGGCTTCCTGGTATTTAAAGGGTTTACCCAATGCCAGAGAATTTAAAAACCTTTGTTCCGGTATGCAGACCATGGAGGATCTCAAACAAATCTTACATGAATATAAGACAAAAGTAGCGGTGTAATGCCGTTATTTTTGTCTGTTTTTATGCTATTACCATATTACTGTGTCTCCGGAAACGACAGCAATCATATATAGAAGAAACCATGGATTTATTAGAAGTTGAATCATCTTTATGGCCCTCTATTTTAAAATCTGTACGGAATAGATGAAAGTACGTAGAATGAACTTTGCCATCTATCGTTTTTGAAAGGGAGTGATCATTTCTAAATCAGTATTTTATAACTAAAAAGACAGAGAATCATAGCTTTTATGACTCTCTGTCTTTTTTAGAAGAATAAATGTTCAATAAGAATTTTAAAGCCAAGGAAAATCAACATGCATCCACCAAGATATTCGGCGTATTTTTGAAAAACAGAACCGACTTTTTTTCCTATGAGGACACAACAGAAAGATAAAATAAAAGTGATGACACCAATCCACAAAGCAGCCCATAGGATAGGGACTTGTAAAAAGGCAAAACTTACACCGACAGCCAAAGCATCAATGCTGGTGGCAATCGCCAATAATAAAACGGTTTTAAAAGGAATGGAATGAAGAATTTCACATTCTTCTTTTGCTTCATGTCCTTCTTTGATCATATTGATACCGATGATGCCTAATAAGACAAAAGCAATCCAGTGATCGATCTTGGATATAAATATGGAAAATTGACTGCCGGCAAAGTAGCCGATACAAGGCATGATACCTTGAAAAATACCGAAGGCTAAAGCTAGAATAAAAGCATATTGTAAAAGACTCTTTTTTGGTAATGCCATACCTTTGGCTAAAGAGACCGCACTTGCATCCATGGCCAGAGAAACAGCGGTTAAAAGTAAAGTAAAAGTATCCATAATTCCTCCCAAAAAGAAACGAGACCCATGCGAAAAAATCGCATAAGTCTCGTTTTTTACAGTAAACCAGATCAACCGATCAATATGTTGATTTACCCACTTACCTATTTGTAAGATAACTACTCCCTTACGTCTGTTCCATTCTAACAAAGACCAACAAAAACTGCAATTTCATACAGTTAGTATCCACTAATATAATTTGTGGTACAATAAACACATGGAAACAAAAAGATGTTTATTACGACACTGGAAGATTGAGGATGCTTTGCGATTATACGATTTGGCAAAGGATCCGGATATCGGACCGAGAGCGGGATGGTTACCTCATAAAAGTGTAGAAGAGTCCAAAGAGATCATTAAAAACGTATTTAATTTTCCGGAAACCTATGCCATTGTTCTAAAAGAGACTAATGAGATCATCGGATGTATTTCGTTGATGTTTCAGGGACAGGCAAATGTGGAACTGCATGATAAAGAGGCAGAACTTGGATATTGGATTGGCAAAGCGTATTGGGGACAAGGAATCGTGCCGGAAGTGGCAAATTCTTTATTGACTTATGGCTTTTCCCAATTAGGGCTTACACGTATCTTCTGTGGTTACTATAAAGAGAACAAACAAAGCCAAAGAGTCCAGGAGAAGCTTGGTTTTCGTTATCAATATACGATAAAAGATAAAATGGTTTTAGAAACGAAAAGAGAAGAAATTATTAATGTTTTAGAGAGGGAGCAGTGAATGAAGCTATATATTGTTCGACATGGTCAAACTTGGTTTAATGTAATCGGTCGTATTCAGGGATGGTGTGATTCTCCTTTAACAGAAAAGGGAAGAGAGCAGGCAAAGAAACTGCGCTTATTTTTTGATACGGTTTCCTTGTCCGCTGGATATTATTCGGGAAGTGAAAGAGCAGGGGATACATTGGAGCTGATACTTCATGATCGAAATATTCCTATTCACAAGGATAAACGCTTTAAAGAAGTGTTTTTTGGAGATTACGAGGCAGAATATACAAAAACAATTTTCCCGGATGGTGTCGTAAATCCGGAGGTGTTCTACGAGCATGGCGGAGAGAATCGACATGATGCTGCTCAACGATTTTTGAGTGCATGCAAAGAGATTTCAAAGAAAGAAACCGGAGATGTTTTAATTGTCAGTCATGGATCGATCATTCGACAGTTCTTAGAGGAGAATTCAGAAGCGTTTCGACAGCTCGCAGCTACCAAAAATTTGACCAAAGCATTGGTTCCCAATTGTTCTGTCAGTATTGTCGAGATAGAAAATGAGAACATCGATGTGATACAATTGCCAACCGTTTATCAATGAGGGAGAAATCCCTTTTTTTATTTTCTAAAGATTAAACGATCAAAGAGATGAAAGTTCATCATCTATAAAATCTATAATTTCACTAGACATCATTCTATTTTTTCGATACACTATGTTAGCTAGAACTAACTAAGGAGGAGGTTGTATGAAAAAAATATGGAAAGTAAGTCTGGCAGCAATTTTAAGTTTTGTTCTTGCTGCCTGTAGTACAGATAGTGGAGTGGATACCAATAAACAAGAGTCGGATTCAACAGGTTATCCTATTACGATTGAACATGCTTTTGGACAAACGGTGTTAGATCATAAACCAGAAAGAATCGCAACGATTTCCTGGGGGAATCAGGATGTGCCGTTGGCTTTAGGTGTGGTTCCTGTCGGTGTGTCAAAGGCAAATTTTGGTTCTGTGAGTCAACAGGGATTGCATCCTTGGACACAAAAAGCTTTTGAGGATCTCGGTGTGACAAATCCTGTTGTTTTTGATGATACGGATGGATTGGATTTTGAAGCTATTGCCGATACCAGTCCGGATGTGATCCTTGCGGCATATTCTGGACTTACACAGGAAGATTATGACACGTTATCACAAATTGCACCTGTGATTGCTTATCCCGACAAACCTTGGCAGACACTTTGGCGCCAACAAGTCTTACTGGATGCCAAAGGCATGGGAATGGAAGAAGAAGGAAAACAGCTGGTTGCCGATACAGAAAAGCTGATTCAGGATAAACAAAAAGAATATTTGCAGTTAGAAGGAAAGAGTGCTGCTTTTATATGGGTAGATACATCGGATACAGGTTCCTTTTATGTGTACTTACCTAAAGATCCAAGAGCAGCTTATTTAACAGATTTAGGCTTAAGCTTCCCAAAAAGTTTAGAAGATCAGGTAAAAGATGCCGATGATTTCTCTATCTCCTTATCCAGTGAATATGCTGATCTTTTAAATGATGTAGATATCCTGGTAACATATGGAGATAGCACTACGTTAGATTTATTGCGAAAAGATGCGTTGTTTGGAAAGATCAAAGCTATTCAAAGAGGATCGGTAGTGGTTTTAGAAAATGATGGAGAATTAGCCGGTGCTGCTACACCGACGGTTTTAAGCATTCAAGCTACCATTGATTCTTATTTAAAAGAATTGGCCACGGCCGCAGATCAAGTATAGTATGAAGACAAAAGGCAAAATATATGTATTTGTTCTTTTAGTTATTTTACTGGTAGTTGTGATGATTTTATCTTTATCGATCGGGGCAAAATCTTTTTCGTTTTCTTCGCTGCTGGAAGCTTTTACGACATCAAAAGAATCGTTTGAAATCAGCGTAATCCAACAAAGACTGCCTCGAACGGTTTTTGGTGTATTGGCCGGTGCATCTTTAGCTGTATCTGGTTGTCTGATGCAGAACATCACAAGAAATCCGATTGCAGATCCCAGTATTCTAGGTGTGAACAGCGGAGCCGCTTTATTTGTGGTCTGCGGCATTTCCTTTTTTCGGATCAGCGGTCCGTTTCCCTATATAGTCTTAGGTTTTCTGGGGGCGTTGTTGAGCAGCTTTTTGGTTTATGGGATCGCATCTTCAGGAGCAGGAGCAACACCTTTGAAACTGGTATTAGCCGGAGCAGCGGTTTCAATTGCCCTGCAGTCTTTTATCAGTATGATCACAATGCCAAATACACAGGTGATGGATACATTTCGATTTTGGCAAACTGGCAGCATAAGCGGAGCTGACTGGTCAGGTGTACAATCACTCTTGATTTGCTTTGGAATCGGAATGACCTTGTCGTTTGTATTGGCGCATTCTTTAAATATGACTTCTTTAGGGGATGAGCTGGCTACCGGATTAGGGGTTAGAGTGCAGAGAACAAGAGCATTAGCCGCTTTGGCCGGGGTTCTTCTTTGTGCTTCTGTTACAGCTTTGGCTGGCCCTATTGCGTTTGTCGGTTTGATGATACCGCATATCATGCGCCTTTTTTGTGGTAATAATATGCTTGTACTTCTTCCGTTTTCGGCTGTGGGCGGCAGTATATTGTTATTGATATCGGATATATTAGGAAGAGTTCTGCTTGCACCATCACAGCTTGAAGTCGGCATTGTTACAGCGCTGTTGGGAGCACCGGTTTTTATCTGGATCGTTAGAAAGGCCAGGGTTAAAGGTTTATGATCAAAAAACTGGCATATAAGCAACGAAAACAAATGTGGATCTGTTTGCTGATTTTAAGTGGGGTTATCCTGCTTGCGGCCGGATTCGAACTGATGTGTGGAAATACGTTTTATACACCTGCGGAAGTGATTGATGCTTTGATTCATCAAGACAATTTTACGATTGTGCAGCTTCGGCTGCCTCGTTTACTGGTAGGAATCCTTTGCGGTTTTGCGTTTGGCATGGCCGGACATTCGTTTCAAACATTGTTCCGAAACCCTTTGGCAAGCCCGGATATTATTGGGGTAAACAGCGGTGCGGCTGTGTTTGCGATGTTTGGATTGCTTATTTTACACTGGAGTGGAATTTCTATCTCGATATTATCCGTTATAGGGGCATTATTGATATCATTTTTGATCAACCTGTTTGCCCGCAATACCTCTTCCAGGCTGACAAAGATGATTTTAATCGGTTTAGGTATACAGGCTTTTCTGCAAGCCTTGATTTCCTATATGATCTTAAAAGCAGCACCTAACGATCTTTCTAACGCCATGCGATGGCTGTCAGGAAGTTTAAATCATTCCTCTATGGATGAAGTGTTCCGCCTGCTGCCAATCGTAGTGATATTTGGAGTCATCTTGACCTTGATACAGCCCCATGTGCAGATCTTAAAACTATCAAAGGAAATGGCTGTTTCACTGGGGGTAAATGTGAAAAGAACACAAATCATTGTTTTTATTTGTGCTGTGTTTCTTGCGGCGGTTGCAGCCTCTACGACCGGTCCGATTGCTTCTGTTGCCTTTTTATCTGGTCCGATTGCCCAAAAGATCAGTCGATACAATCAGAATAGCCTATTGATTGCCGGACTGGTAGGAAGCCTGATTGTTTTATTGGCAGATTGTATTTCACAGAATGTGCTGCCGATTCGCTATCCGGTAGGCGTCGTCACCGGTGTACTGGGAGCGCCTTACTTGATTTATACTTTATTGCGATTAAACAAAAAAGGGGGAAGAGGATAATGCATACATTGCAGGTTCGACAACTAAGCTTTGCCTATGATAAAAAAGAAGTACTGAAAGATATAGAACTTCAAATCCCTTCTGGAAAAATCAGCGTAATTTTAGGAGCAAACGGATGTGGAAAATCCACTTTATTGAAAAATATGTGTAAGGTTCTGCGTCCGCAGAAAGGTCAGGTATTACTGGATCAAAAGGAAATTTGGACGTATAAATCAAAAGACTTAGCCAGAAAGATGGGGTTGATGCCACAATCTGCCCAGGTTCCTGAGGGCATAACCGTTTTTGATTTAGTCTCGCGGGGAAGATTTCCCTATCGTCAGGCATTTAAGACTATGGATACAAAAGATCTGGATGCGATTCAAGTGGCTATGGAATGGATGGATATCACAGATATTGCGGATAAGCAGGTAGATTCTTTAAGCGGTGGTCAGCGACAAAGAGTCTGGATGGCCCTGGCTCTGGCACAAGATACGGATATCCTGTTTTTGGATGAACCAACTACCTTTTTAGATATTCAATATCAAATAGAGATCTTAGATCGTCTTTATGAATTGAATCAGAAAAAGCAGATAACGATTTTAATGGTTTTACATGATATTAATTTGGCCGTACGTTACAGCCATCAACTGTTTGCCTTAAAAAAAGGTAAATTGGTTGCACAGGGAGAACCGAAAGACATTTTGACTTCCTCCCTGATAAAAGAGGTTTATGGCTTGGAATGTAAGATCATCGAAGATCCCTATTATCATTGTCCAATGGTTTTACCTATCGGAAAACATAAAGCATAAGGCGGTTGTGCCGCCTTTTTTTTCACAAGATTCCCTCTTTGCCAAATATGTAAAATAAAATGGAAAGCTATGGAATTTTTCAGATAAATCTGATATGATATCTATGTAATGACCAAATTTAAATACAGTTTGTTTACGTATAATTTGACTGCGTTTAAAAATTAGTCATTATTTTTGACGGTAAGGATATAATAAACTACCCTTATTTAAACAATGAGATCCTTTAAAATTTGCTGTGTTTTGTATAGGTACTCCATATATTTTGATTTCATTGTTTATAGGGATTCTCCTATTCCCCGAATCATCTTAAGTTAACGTCTATAAAAAGAAAGGCCTAACGATCCTTTACCGTCTTAAAATAGTGTCCAAATTCTATGCATAGGGGCCTTTCTTTTTTTTTGTTTTTTTTTGCGAAATAGTTGGTGTAGAAGCGATGATTTCGTCTTCTTATATAGTTCTTTATATTTGTCCCATTAAGAAAGAAAGGGATAACATGGTCAGAGCCTATTCAAATGAATTAAAAAATAAGGTTTGTGTAAGAATCTGTAAAAACAGAGAATCAACTTCTATGGTTGCCAAAGAGATGGATATTCCTTTAAAAACAGTAGAAAAATGGGTGACTGCTTATTATAAGGACCCTAAAGTTTTTGAAGTGCCGGAAGGCTATATCTTTGAAAAAAGAAGAATGGATGCGCATCGCTATGATTCTTATACCAGAGAACAGCTGATTCGAGAATTAAAAAGAAAAGATACAAAAATTGTATATTTGCAGTCTGTTATCGAAAGCAAAAATTAATACTTTCGAAATATAGATTTTTTCATAAAAGAAAAGCCGATCAATAGATCGACTATTCATGTAGATATCGATGTAATGTCTCCAACAATAATTGTGTTACATCATTTGCTTTATCGGTAAAGAAAGAAGATTCTTCATCTTTCATGCTGTTGTAGGATAAAAAGATTACGGAAGAAAGGTTACTGATCACACGAGGATCGTGTTTATCATCGTCTTTCCCAAGTAGTTTTAAAATGTTTTTGAAATACTGTTCTTCAAAGTGTTTAAACTTATCCCACATCTGTTGGGTGCATTTTTTCTTGATATATGTAATATCTGAATATTGGATAAAGTTTAAATTTTTGAACATAGACTGATAAAGAAAACCGGTTTCCTGACTGCTGGCGCCGGCATTATCGGCCCATTTTAAAGCAGAGAATACGTTACCCATCTGCCACATCAAGGCATCTAAGATGAATTCTTCCTTGGATTCAAACAACAGGTAAAAATAACCCTTTGACACGCCGGCTACTTCTACAAGGTCATCCACTTTAACATTTTTGTAGCCGTTTTGAGAAATCATCTTTAATCCGGCTGTATACATTTTGATTTTTTGTTGGTACTTTTCTTCTTCGGTATAGATTTTTGGCATAGATATTCCCCCAATGCCAATATTGTATCAAAAAGTAGAAAGAGTTGAAAAGTATTTCGTTCTATCCAGATTCTCAATTTGCGAATTCTGAGAAAAGGAATTGAAAATTATCGAATTTGGTGTGACAATGATGACAGAATTAACCGTTGCACGTCATGAATAAGATTAGGCATACAATATGAAGTATGAGCGCTTTCCACGAAAATAAGATCTTATAAGGCATCAATGGTTGATGAGGAGGATGGAAGAAAGAGCCATCCTTTTTTTTGTTTGAAAAAGAAATGGATTTTCGTTATATTGAAGTCATGAAACAAAGAATGATCTTAAAACCGGATCAAATACAGAGAACGGTCTTTAATAAGGATATGAAACGATCACTGGAAGTTTTACAGCTCAATAATAAAGATCTTCAGGCTTTTTTGATGGAAATCAGTTCACATAACCCTTTTCTACGCTATCAGGCATCGGATGAGGCACAAACTGATTTTACGATGTTTGCGACCCAGAAGCCATCTTTATTGGATGTCATGTTGGAACAAAACCGATTCGAAAAGAACAGTCTTAGTGAAGATATGATTGCCTATTTAACTTCGATGTTAGATTCAAATGGCTACTTTAAAGAAAACCTCTCTTCTCTTGTATCACAGTCCATATATACAAAAAAAGAAATCATGCAGGCTATTGATCAACTGCGACATATGGAGCCGCTGGGGTGTTATTGTTTTCACTTGAAAGAATCGTTAAAAGTACAATGCGAAGTTTCACCGCATGCTGCCAGTGAAACCGGAGAAATTCTTTGCGATTATTTAAAAGAGCTTTCTTCTCATGATTATTCAACTATTGTTGAGGGTACAGGTTTGAGCCTGGAAGAAATTGAAGAAGGGTTTCAGTTTATTAAAAGCTTGAATCCAAAGCCAGGATGTAACTACGCCAAAGATTCTATAGCTTTACAGCCGGAAGCAAGAGTATCAGTTGAACAAGGACAAGTTCTTGTAGAGATGATCAACCAGGATTTTGAGTTGGATGTATTGGAATATTCTTCCAGGGAATTGAAAGCTCTACGCCAGGAAGCGGATAGAATCTTAAATCAGGTGCGAAAACGCAGTCTTACGATTTTACAGATTCTTCAGATTTTATGTTCTTATCAAAGGGATTTTTTTGTTTCCGGAGCCGGTTTGAAACATTGTACACTGGAACAAGTAGCCAAGGAATGTGGTTTGCATGTATCCACGGTATCCAGAGCTATTCAAGGAAAATCTTTTGAGTTTAAAAATCGGTATTATCCGATCAAAAAGTTGTTGTCACATGATGGTTTCATGGATGTGGATGCGGCAACAATTGAAGAAAAAATCGTTGATTTGATACATGCAGAGGATCATGTGCATCCTTACAGTGATGCCAAATTACAGCTTCTTTTAGAAAACCAAGGTATTTTTATCGCAAGAAGAACCATTGCGAAATATAGAGAACATTGCGGAATCCTTTCTTCCAGTAAGAGAAAGAGTAAAGGTTAGAGGTGGTATGATGTCGCAGATTCAATTAATTCGAGTAGATAACCGTCTGGTGCATGGACAGGTAGGTATGACATGGAGCAGTGCTTTAAATATTGATGCGATTGTCGTGGTGGATGAAGAAGTGGTTTATAATGTCTTTTCACAAAAGCTGATGGCCAGTATTGCCAAAGCGGCTAATCTGGACATTGCTTTCTATACAATTGAAGATTTTGTGACTACGTTTCAGAAACAAAAAGATACAAAGAAAATTTTTGTAATCGTTAAAAATATCCAAACAGTGCGCAAGTTATATGAAAAAGGAATTCGTTTTCCTAAGATCAATATTGGTAATATTCACTATGAAAGAGGACGCTATCCGTTAAATAAGAAAATGTATTTGACAGAAACGGATGTGCAGGACTTAAACTATCTAAACGAAGTAGGAAATACGATTTTTTATCAGGATGTGCCGGGAACGATGACAGAAAAAATTGAATTGTTGGATTTTGAAAAGCTGAAAAGGAGATAGACTATGGATATAAAAAAATCACTGTCACAAGAGTTAAAAAAGCGGTGTGAAACTCTTAAACTTTGTGAAGATGAACGCTTTAGTGCTGCCTCTCTGGCAGGTGCGTTTCACATTACACGGAATACGGCATCACAATATCTGAATGAACTTGTAAAGAAAGGTACCGTAGTCAAAGTAAATTCACGTCCTGTCTATTTTTTTGATCGCCAGATTTTAGAAGAAAAATTAAAAGTGTCTTTGGAACATTCCGTTTATGATTCGATGGACGATCTGATGCGGGTGACCAATCATGACTTTGAGAAAATGATTGGCTGCAACGGATCACTTCGTGCTTTGATTTCACATTGTCAGGCTGCCGTGACATATCCAGATCACGGACTTCCCATTTTGATTTATGGTCCTACCGGTACAGGCAAAAGCATGCTTGCGAATTTGATGTATGAATATGGCATACATCAGGGTATCTTAGATAAAAAATCAAAATTTATTGCTCTAAATTGTTCTGAATATGCCAACAATCCGGAGCTTTTGACCGACAATCTTTTCGGACATGTCAAAGGTGCTTATACCGGTGCAGAAAATGAACAGGCAGGTTTGATCCAATTAGCTGATCAAGGAGTGCTTTTTTTAGACGAGGTTCATTGTTTAAAAGCCGAGTGTCAGGAAAAATTGTTTCAATTCATGGATAAGGGAATCTATCATAAAGTAGGAGATAATGAAAACTGGTATCGTTCCAGCTGTCGTTTGATTTTCGCAACGACGGAAGATCCTCAACAAGTTCTATTAAGGACAATGCTTAGACGAATACCGATCGTGATTTCAATTCCTTCTCTCAGTCAAAGACCGCAGGTAGAAAAGATCGAGTTGATCTATACGATGTTGATGAAAGAAAGAAACCATCTTCGAAAAGATGTGTTTATTTCGAATCTGGCATATCAGGCCTTGTTGGATCATGAATATAAAGGCAATATCGGAGAACTGCAGAATGTGATACGTGCTACATGTGCCAATGTACTTGTTCATCAACAACAGAATGCACTTCGAATTCGACTTTTAGATTTACCGGAATATTTATTTGCTTCAATGAATACACTGCAGTTAAAAAACTATGATCAGGAAGACGAGGCAATGATCTCTATTACGGATCTGAATAAAGAACGAAAGTCTAAAACACCGCTGTTGCAGTTGTATGATCGATTGTTGGAAACAGTTCAGACTTGTCAGGACGAAGAGGAAGACCTACATCAGATCATTACTCGCTGTAAATATTTGATTCAAAACTTTTTTGATCTTTTATTCTTTCGACAGAAGTATCGTTCTATCAGTTCCAACGAAGATTACTTGTTAAAGATGTTGGACAAGATTTGTTCTATCGTGATGAATCGGTATTCTTTTACGGTGCCAAATAACCAAATTAAAATCTATTCCAAGGCGTTTGTGGAATACTCTAAAAACGCAACAGATGCGATGTTGTGGCAATCTTTTCATGTGCAGGAAGTACAATCCATTCAGACATTGATTCAAGAACAGTTTCCTAGAGATTATAGTGTAGCCAGTGAAATTGTCGATAATGCATCATTGAACTTAGATATCAAAATGGATGATTTCATGCGTGTTATCATGACGCTGGCATTGATTGATACAGAAAAACAAGAGAACAACGGGCGTGTCGGGTTGATTTTATGTCATGGATATTCGACTGCCAGCAGTATTGCTGATACAGCTAATCATTTATTGTCGGAACATATCTTTGACGGTATTGATATGGAACTTAAGATTTCCATTGATAAGATCGTGCAGCTGGTGGAAGATTATTTGAAACGCAAAAGCCCAATTCAGGAATTAATTCTCTTAGTGGATATGGGAAGCTTGGAAGCTATTTATAAGAAGATACATCTTTCAAACTGTAATATCGGATTGATCAATTACGTATCCACGGCAACGGCTTTGGAAGTAGGGCATGCGATTCAACATGGAAAAGTGGTAAAAGAAATCTTACGGGATGTAAAAGATGAATTTTCTTTATCCACACACTTTATAGAAGGAATTCGAAAAGAAGATGCGATCTTAACACTTTGTGCGACAGGATTTGGAGTGGCCAAGAAGATCTCTGAACTGTTGAAAAGCTCTTTACCTAAGCCGGTTGAACTGGATATCATTCCTTATGATTATCAGTCTATTTTAGATCATGGCAAAGAAGATGCGATCTTTTCACAATACAATATACGCTTGATCGTTGGAACGTTAGATCCATGTGTAGAGGACGTGGAGTATCTATCTTTGGAAAGTTTGGTAGCCAGCGATGGAATTCAGGAGTTGATGAAGTATATCAGCCCGTATTTAAATTCGGATGAGCAGAGTATGTTCGAACAGAATATCATGAAGAATTTTACTCTTTCCAATATCGTAAATCATTTGACAATATTAAATGCGGAAAAGGTTATTGATGATGTAGAAGATTTTGTCGTACAGGTGGAAAGTGCTCTGCATAAAACGATGGATGCGACAGTTCGAATGGGATTATATGTACATATTAGTTGTCTGATTGAAAGACTGATGCTTCGACAGGGAATTGAAAATGTGGAAGGCATGGAAGATTTCAAAGCGAAAAACAAAGATCGAATGGAAATCGTACGACAGGCTTTTAGTGGGATTGAAATGCATTATAGTGTCGAAATACCGGATCCTGAAATTATGTATATTTTAAATTATCTATAAAAATTGCTTTATATAAAGCGTATTCAGCGTGCTCGACAGAAGTTGGCACGCTTTTTGCTATAATATAGGTGTAAAGAGAAAGGAGGAGATGAAAGTGCCAAACATACTTTTAACTCGAATTGATAATCGTCTGGTACATGGTCAAGTTGGAGTGACATGGACAAAAACTATCGGTGCTAACTTACTGGTTGTAGCCGACGATGAAACTGCACAAGATGAACTGACCCAGCGGTTAATGACTGTAACCGCAAAGTCATCCGGTGTAGGAATTCGTTTTTTCTCAATTGAAAAAACAGCTGCCATCATTGACAAAGCAGCACCAAGTCAAAAAATCTTCATCATTTGTAAGACGCCTAAAGATGTGCGTCGACTGGTGGATGCCGGAGTTGAAATAAAAGAAGTCAACGTCGGCAACATGCATTATGCAGATGGGAAACATCAGCTTACCGCTAAGGTCTATGTTGATGATCAGGATATGGAGGATTTGAAATACCTGGCATCAAAAGGCATTCATGTGTATGCACAAGATGTTCCCGGAGATACAAAAACTACGATTGAATAATACAAGGAGAGAGATTTATGGAAATTACATTTATACAGGGAATCTTACTTGCGATCATGTGTATTATCGTAGGTTTGGATTTCTTCCTGGAAGCATTTTTCCTGTTCCGTCCTTTAATGGTTTCTACATTTACCGGAATTATTTTGGGAGATGTTGTTCTAGGACTTAAGGTAGGTGCTTTGATTGAACTAGCTTTTGCCGGTTTAACACCGGCTGGAGGAACACAACCACCAAACCCGGTTATGGCCGGACTCATGGGAACTGTTCTTGCTTATACAACCGGTTGTGAACCTGAACAAGCTTTGGCTTTATGTTTACCATTCTCATTTTTGGGACAATACATTATTTTGTTCTACTACTCCGCCTTCTCATTCTTTATGGGAAAAGCAGACGATTGTGCTGCCAATGCCGATATTAAAGGAATTGCACATATCAACTATCTGACAATGGGAATTGTTTCAATTACTTATGGTGTATTGGCTTTCCTTTGTGCTTATGTGGCACAGGCTCCTATGCAGGCATTTGTAGAATGGCTGCCGGAAATCGTCACACACGGTTTGGAAATTGCCGGAGGTATCTTACCGGCTGTTGGTTTTGGTATGCTGCTTCGCGTTATGATGAAAGTCAAATATATTCCTTATTTTATCGCTGGTTTCTTAATGGCATGCTTTATCGATATGCCAAACTTGTTACCGGTAGCCTTGTTAGGTCTGATCTTTGCGTTGATGGACTTCTTTGGGGCAAAACAGCGTAAGGCAGAAGTTGAAGCGGCCATTGAAGAAGCTGGATTAAATGGAGGTGACACTAATGTCGGAATCTAAAAAACTGACATCTAAAGATATTACGATGCTGGGTATTCGTTCATCTTTCCTGCAGGCTTCCTTTAACTATGAGCGTATGCAGTCTTGTGGCTTTACATGGGCCATGTTACCGGCATTGAAAAAAATCTATGGAGATGATAAAGAAAAATTATCCGCTGCTATGGTCGATAATTTAGGATTCATCAATACCCATCCCAACCTGGTTGGATTCTTGATGGGGTTAATGATTTCTTTAGAAGAAGGAGGCGCTAACCGTGAAACTGTCAATGGTTTGAAACTGGCTTTGTTTGGGCCAATTGCCGGTATTGGTGATGCGATCTTCTGGTTTACGATTCTTCCGATCGTAGCCGGTATTTCCTGCTCCTTTGCGACACAAGGCTCTGTATTAGGTCCTATCGTATTCTTCTTAACATATCTCATTATTTGGATCTTACGTATTGTATGGACTAAACTAGGCTATCGTTTAGGTACAAAATCCATTGATATGATCACATCCAACTCTGATATTTTAGCTAATGCGGCAACAATTTTGGGTATTACAGTTATCGGGGCTTTGATTGCATCTTATGTATCGATTACATTGCTTCCGGTTATCACTGTTGATGGTGGTATCGAAGTAGCGGTACAGGAACAATTCTTTGATAACATCTTCCCGAACATCTTGCCTATGGCAGTTACTCTGCTTTGTTTCTGGCTGTTAAAGAAAAAACAAATCAGTCCGGTTGTCTTGATTGTAGGAATCATCGTAATTTCTATTGGATGCTCCTGGATTGGCTTAATGTAGTAAAGCTCCTTTCATGATCTTGTCAGTTTGGCGGCAAGAGATTCTATAAGGGTCGGCACCTAAAGTCGATCCTTTTTGATATACTAATTATAAGGAAGGATATCGATATGAACATAAAAGGAATTTTTTTTGATGTGGATGGAACATTGATTTGTCATGACCATGGAAGAATTTCAGAGAATACTCTGAAAGCTTTATACACTTTAAAGGAAAAAGGAATTTTACTGTTTCTGGCAACAGGGCGACACATTACAGAATTAAAAGAACTGCAGATTGATTTTCCATTTGATGGCTATGTGTTGTTAAATGGGCAGCTTTGTCTGGATCGTCAAAGACAAGTGATTTTTGCCAATCCCATTGAGGGCAAGGATAAAGAAAGATTAATCCATCTTTTTACATCGCGTGCTTTTCCCATGGTCATCGTTGAAAAAGAGCGTCTTTATATCAATACGGTAACAGATCAAGTGAAACGGGCGCAAAAAGCTATATCAAGTACAGTCCCAGAGGTGGCAAAATACAAGGATCAGCCATTTTATCAATGTACAGCATTTATTGATGAACATAAGAGCCATCAATTAGCCCGGGAATTAACAAATTGCGTGATTACACGCTGGAATCCCTATGGGGTGGATATCATTTCCAAACAGGGAGGAAAAGATAAAGGCATTCAAGCCATGCTTGCTTATTTTGGGATGAGTGCTCAAGAAACCATGTCTTTTGGAGATGGACAAAACGATAGGGAAATGCTTCAGTATACCAAAATTGGTATTGCAATGCAGGAAGCTGATCCCGTGGCCAAAAAAGCAGCGGATTTTGTGACAAAGAGCGCAAAAGAGGATGGAATTGTCTATGCTTTAAAACATTATGGAATTTTATAGATGGAGGCATTATGAAAAATATATGCATTTTAGGGCTGGGCTCGATAGCGCATAGAGTTGCTGTAGGCATACAAGCAGCTAAAAATGCGCAATTGTATGCGGTGTGCTCTCGCAGTTATCAAAAGGCACGAGAATTTGCTCAACGCTTTACCCTTCCTTGTTTCTTTGATTCCATGGACGCTATGTTAAAAGATGAAAAGGTGGATGTCATCTATATATGCACACCCAACCCATTGCATAAAGCTCATATTTTAAATTGCTTAGCCCATGATAAACATGTGATTTGTGAAAAGCCAATGGTATTATATACGCAAGATCTGGTAGAGTGCTTTGCCATGGCTAAAGAGAAACATCGGTTTTTGATGGAAGCGCATAAGTGTGTCTTTACACCGCTGAATCAAAAAATTCATCAAATGATACATGAAGGAATCATCGGCAAGGTGCATTTGATCGAAGCGCAGGATGCGGATGATGTATGGGTCCAAAAGAAAGCAGTGTCTCCCTGGCATTTTGAAGATGAAGGTGGCGGTTGTTTGTACGATATTGGCGTGTATCCTATTGCTTATGCCAATTTCATGGCACAAAGTTCAATCAAACAAATACAGCTTATGGATCAAAAGATGAATGATCATTTTACGATTCATGCACAGGCTAATATTTTATATGAAAACGGTATAATGGCGCATATTGCCACCAGCTGGGTATCAAAAATGGAAAACACAGCGCATATTTATGGAGAAAAAGGGTCTATTCACTGTCAGAATTTCTGGAAGAATACCGAAGCTACATTGATGCGTGATGGCAAAGAAGAAAAAATCAAAGTATCGATGAAAAGTGATTTTACAGGAGAAGTACAACACGCAATCGAATGTATTGAAAAAGGATTCACGGAAAGTAAAGTGATGGGGTTAGAGGCATCTCGTCAAATCCTTCAAGTCATTGAATCCTGATATGGTTAGAATCTGGGCATTATGTCCAGCTTTTTTAATGCAAAATTATAGACGTATTCGTCTTTAATATGTATAATCATAAATAGACGATTTCGTCTATAAGGAGGATCTTGAACATGGAGTTGTTCTATTTAGGAATGTCTATTTTAATGGCTTTGGTGATGGGAAAATTCGTATCCAAAATAAAACTTCCGGCTATCTTGGGATGGTTGCTTGCAGGAATGCTTTTAGGGCCCCATGCTTTTCATTTGTTAGATGCACAAATATTGGAATCAGGCTGGTTTATCATGATTGAAAAATTATTGGAATGTATCGTGGGTCTTATGATTGGAACGGAAATGGTTTGGAACAAGTTGAAAAAATCGGGGAAACAAATTCTCATCATGACATTGACAGAATCTATAGGTACTTTTATAGCTGTATCTGTGGCCTTTGGTATCATCTTTTCCATTGTTGATGTTCCTCTCTATTTGGCATTCCTATTTGGCGGCATAGCTCTAGCCACAGCACCAGCTCCTTCTTTATCCATCGTCAATGAATTTAAAACCGACGGACCTGTCACAAAAACATTGATTCCCATGGCGGCTTTAGATGATTTGGTGGGGGCCATAATCTTCTTTACCGTCATTGCGATTGTTGCCACACAACTTTCAACGACTTCGATCTCCATTGGTGTTATGTTGTTGTTTGTGTTTATTCCTGTTTTCTTAGGACTTATTCTAGGTTTTATGACCGGTAAATGGCTTCAAAAATTAAAACAAATACAATCCATGCTGATGGTCCTGATTGGAATGTTATTGGTTTGTGTAGGAAGCGGTTTCTGGATCAGTCAACAATTACCTTTGCCTATATTTAATTTTATGTTGTTGGGAATGGGTTTTTCGGCAGCTTTTGCCAACTGTATTCCACCAAACAAATTGGATCAGATTATGAAATATATAAATCCTGCGATTCATTTTTCTCTTGTGATTGTGATTTTAAATTTAGGGGCACCGCTAGATTATCATTTGATTTTAAACGCTGGCTTTTATACACTAGTATATATCTTGGTTCGTGCAATAGGAAAGTATATTGGAGCCTATGTGGGTGCTAAATGGAGTCATGCACCGGATACAGTTCGCAAATATTTGGGATTCACATTACTGCCTCATTCCGGCGTATCTTTAGTTTTTACCGGTATAGCGGTATCTATGCTTCAAAGTACAGCTTTAGAATGTGCAACTATTTTACAAGGAACAATTGCGGCAGCCGCTGTAATAAATGAAGTCATTGCCGTATTCTTTGCCAAAAAGGGATTTGAATGGGCCAATGAGCTAAATCAAGGGAAAGAAGGAAAAACATGCGACAAGAGGAAAGAAAAAGAAAGAGCCGACAAAGTATTTTCATGGCTGCTTTCCAAGAATTCGGGACGCTAGGTTACGAAAATGTCAACATAGAGAAAATATGTAAAGTACATGGAATTTCCAAAGGAATGATGTATCATTATTTCTCAAATAAAGATGATCTTTTTCTAGCTTGTGTACAAAAGGTCATTGAAGATTTAACAAGTTTTGTACAAAAACAGCTGCCGGAAATAGAAAATAAAGATGTTTCACTTTCTATCCGAGATTTTATTCTGCTTCGACAGACTTATTTTGATCACCATTTACAACAAAAGGCAATCATGGAAACCGCCATGGTCAGACCACCGGCACATTTAAAGGTTCAAATTCATGATTTGCGAAAACCGTTAATTGAAATAAATCATAAATTTTTAAAAGAGCAGCTGAAAAAGATAAATTTGAGAAAGGAAATCGATGAAGAAAAAGCAATTCGATATATAGAAACCTTAGATATCTTTTTTCAGTCTATCCTAAGAGAATTTGTATCTGACAGAACACAAAATATGAATACATTGATACAGGGTGTGAATGACTTGTTAGATCTGTTTCTTTTTGGCATCCTAGAATAGGACTTGTAAAATACACAATAAAAGAGCATCTCTATGGACTAGGAATGCTCTTTTTGGAAATATTTAACGAAGGATTTGATCCATGAAATCAATGATACCTTGTTCTACTTCATTCTTGATATTAGCATAGTTATGGATTTCATGACGATAACTGCTATATACTTTTGTTTGTACTTTGTGCCCTGTTTGTACTAACCAGTTGGTCACTTCATAGATTCCTTTTCCATATTCTCCAACCGGATCTTGATCGCCGCCGATATTATAAATTGGCAGATCAACCGGAACTTTGTTTGCCCATTCTGTGCCTTCAATGCATTGCATCATTTGGGTAAAATCATACAAGGCCTGATTTGTTGTCGGTTTTGTGAAGGCATCAAATGGATCGTTGGCATGATCTTGTTGAACATAGGGATCAGCACAGATCCATTCATTTCCTAATTTGGCATCCGGAATTCGTTCACACATCCAGCCCATTAAATCGACAGTAAATTGTGAATCGCTTTCTTTTCCTTTACCGGCATCGATTGCTTCTTTGATCTTAGCAGCCGCTTCTTTGGCACCTCTAAAAATACCTGTTGTTCCACATATCGTAGCGCCTGTTAATTCGTCGCCATAAGTGGCCATGAAATCACGAGTAATAAAAGAACCCATGCTGTGGCCAAACAGAAAGTATGGAAGATTCGGATATTTTTCCTGCACGATTGTTTTGAGTGTATGCTCATCTTCCATCATCGTATGAGGCCCTGCATTGCCCCAATCGCCCCAGGTATTATTAATCATTGCCGTTTTTCCATGGCCCACATGATCATCGGCCGCCACAATATATCCGGCTTCGGTCAAGTGAGCAATCATGTGAAGATAACGGCGGGAATGTTCTCCGAATCCGTGAATCAACTGAACGATTCCTTTTGGCTTGCAGGCAGGAACATAGATCCAGCCTTGTACCTGATCTCGCTTGTTGTAAGAAAGAAAACTAACTTCATGTAACATATATAACACCTCCTGTATGTTTTCTTTATGTTTTATTGTCACTTACATGATTACGCTTTTTCTGGCAGAATACAAGCTTTTTTGACCTGAAAATGATATAATGGGCACATTATGAAAAGGGTATCAAAAAGAAAAGTGTATTGGGGAAGATTACTGGTCTTGATCTTACCTGTATTTTTGGTTTTGGGATTCATAGGCTTTGGTGTATATAAGCTCCTGTCGTATCCCACAGAAGAAATACTGCAAGTGAACAAGCCGGAACACATTACGCAGGAAACATTTGATCAACTCAAAGAGAAAACTTTAGAAAATCACGAGTATAAACCAATCTTTTTACATTTGGATCAATATTCACAGGATATACTGGAATTTTTATTGAAGGATGAAGATCGACTGTCTTTTGTAGAAGCATATCCGCAGAAAGAAAACTATACAAATGGTCCTGGAACATTAAGTGAATCGCTGGATACCATTCCTAAACTATTACAATGGGATCTTAGATGGGGCTATATTCCTTATGGGGAAAATGATATTTATTTGACAGGGTGTGCTCCTACCTGTCTGTCTATGGTTTTTAGTTATCTTCTACAAGATGCGTCACTTACACCGGATGTTTTGGCAAGCTATTCTTCCCAGCAGGGATTTTATGTCAATGGAGCAGGAACAGACTGGCAATTTTTAACGGATGCAGCCCAACACTATGGTGTACAGGTGGAAAGAGCACAAGTCTCTTTACAAGATATGAAGGCACGATTAGAAAATCATCAGATTCTTGTATGTAGTATGCTTCCCGGTGATTTTACACAAGTTGGTCATTTTATCTTGGTTACAGGCATGGAGGATGGAGAGTTTACCGTTATCGATCCAAACAGCATCAAGCATACCAATCAAACATGGGATCCAGATACTTTACTATCACAAATGCAGGCAGTATGGTCATATTCCGTATAAAAAAGCACAACGAATCTGATATAATATAAACATGAAATACAGTGTATGTTTACTGGCAGCCGGACAAGGTGTTCGTACAAAGCTGCCTTATAATAAAGTGCTCTATAAAATGGATGGGAAATCAATTCTTGATCATAGTTTAGATTTGTTTTTATCGGATTCAGATTGTACACAAATCGTATTGACTTGTTCTTTACAGGATATGGAAGCCATGCAGAGTTATAAAAAAGAAGATCGAATCGAATTGGTTTTGGGTGGAAAAACCAGACAGGAAAGTGTGTATAATGCATTGCAGGCGGTAAAGTACCCTATTGTGTTTATTCATGATGCGGCCAGACCGTATTTGAAAAGGGAACAAGTCGAAGAACTGAAGAAAACTTTGGAACAAGAGGACGCCTGTGTATTGATGGTACCAAGTGTCGATACGGTAAAAATAGTAGAAAATGGTTATGTTGTATCGACATTGGATCGTAATGTATTGTATAATGCACAAACACCGCAATGTTTTAAAACGGATTTGATCAGGAAATGTCATGAAGCGGCCAAAAAGGAACAAAAGATCGCAACGGATGATACACAACTGGTGGAATGGTATTCTCAAACTCGTGTAAAAGTGGTGATAGGAGATCCGACTAATATAAAAGTAACAGTGCCTTCCGATCTAAAATAAACAGATAGAAAAGAGGATGGAGTATGGAGTATTCAGCTTTGATTTTTGATGATTGTATGGATGAAACGGATTCTTATGAGAATTTGGAAGCATCGGTGCAGGTGTTTCAGAAGGATGATCGCTGCCGACAAATTGTAGTCAGCTGCAGTACAGAATGGCTTTTAAAGTTGGCCCAAAGACCATCACCGAAGATGATGATGGTACAAATGGCAGATACTCCATATGTGGCATTGTTGAATGGGTTAAAAGCAGTGTCACAGGAAAATGTTGTGGTTGTGGGCCTTAGTCATATTGTGGATAGAGAAAAGTTGGACACAATGTTGTGTGAATTAGGGCAATATCCTGCGATTTACTATAACGAGGATCTTCAAGCCTTTGATACTCGACTGTTGATGTTTTCTTTGCAGCTTGCGATTGAAACAAATGTGCAGATAGATTCGTATGCTATGGCGGTTGAGAAACTCTCCAATACACCATTACAGAAGATATAAGTCATGCTTGAGTGCATGACTTTTTTTTGTACGATTGAACATTGAATATAAATAATTTTTTGGTCATACTTGACTACAGAAGAGGTTTAGTATGAATGTATTAAGTATTAGTTTATTGTTTATTCTTGTTTTCTTATCTTTTTTGATTCCTGTTCTCTTACCGCTATGCGCAAATGTAGTATTGCTACTATTTGCACTTACGCCGCCATGTATGGAAAAGATTATCTTTGGTGATCGCTCAAGATGATTTTGATACATATTTTAAAGTGTTAGATTCGTTTATCAGTAAGATCAGTTTTCCCGCTTTTTATCGTGAAAATATACGCTTATCCGCCTATATCACACAAAATAAAGAAGAACTGGTGAAAAAGCAAATTAATTTTATGGAAACAGAAATGAGATTAAAAAGGGAGGAACAACAAATATTCGAACGAGCCTTTTATTATTTCATCGATAAAAGAGATAAGAATGTGGCATATGATATTCTACAGAAGATTCTAAAATATATGATTTTATGGAAATAGAATATGAGATACTTATGGAAAAAAAGACAAGTCACATTAAAAATTTAGAAGAACGAATTGAACAGTTGGAAACAAAAAAGGATCCAGTCAAACAGGAAGAGAAAAATATTAGCATTGGTTATTATAAACAAACAAAACGATTTTCAAAAATGTGTAAAATCAAGAGTAAAATATATCCAAAAATGTGGAAATATGAACATAATAGTTTCCAAAAATGTGTTTAATAAGTATAAGATGATCAATATGTTAAAAAGAAAAGTGGATCTGATTTTGGAAAATTGGAAAAATAACGAAGATAGATATCCTTTGATTATTAAGGGTGCAAGACAAATAGGTAAGACAACTTCAATCAGACAATTCGCAAAAAAGAACTATAAGAATCTGGTTGAACTGAATTTTATTCGTAATCCGGAATATATACAGGCTTTTGAAAATACTAGTAATCCAAAAGATATAATCATGGCTTTGTCTTTGGTGAATCCAAATTTTAATTTTATTCCTGGAAAAACTTTATTATTCATTGACGAAATCCAAAAATATCCGAATGCGGCTACATCATTAAAGTTTTTTTATGAACAACATGAATACGATGTAATATGTAGTGGATCGCTATTAGGCGCTAGATATAAGAAAGTAAGTAGTATATCTGTAGGTTATAAAACAGACTATACGATGTATTCATTAGATTTTGAAGAGCATTAGATTTTGAAGAGTTTTTATGGGCTAAAGGATATACAGAAGATCAGATTGAGTATATCTATAAATTTATGAAAGAATTAAAACCACTTCCCGAATTCATATTCAATACATTAAATGGTTTGTTTAAACAATATATTTATTGTGGTGGGATGCCTGCAATTGTAGATCGATTCATTACTCAAGAGAATTTCAGTGGGATTTTAGAGATGCAGGAACAGATTCATTTAAATTATGAAGAAGATATTACAAATTATGTTGAAGGTTTAAACACTGCTCGAGTTTTAAATGTATATAGACATATCACATCTCAACTGGCGAAAGAGAACCACAAATACCAAATTACTAAATTGGGACATGGTGCCAGATTCAGAGATTACAGAGGATGTGAAGAATGGCTTAAAGATGCGGGTATAGTAAATTTAGCGTATAACGTTATGGATTTGACATTACCTTTGAAAGGCAATGAAATAGATAATAATTTAAGGATGTATTATGGAGATACCTCATTTTTGGTGGCTTCCATTGACGATGAATCAAAAAAGGATTTTGTACAGAATGCAAATTTTGATATTTATAGTGGGGCATTATTTGAAAATTTAGTAGCGGAATCCCTAGTTAAACAAGGGTATAAGGATTTGTTTTTCTATAAGAATGAAGATTCTACGATCGAATTAGATTTTTTGATTCGAGTAAAAAATGAAATAGTCCCAATCGAAGTAAAGGCAAAAAGAGGAAAAGCCGTTTCATTGAATAAAATTCTAGAAAATAAAATATTAAATTTTGGCATTAAACTTTCAATGAATAATATAGGATTTGAAAAGAATATTTTTACATTCCCTTATTTTCTTACCTTTCTTTTAAAGAGGTTTTTTAAAGAAAATGAAATTATTCAATGGTAAAGTGTATCATAAGAAATTTTATATGTGATTATTAATGCCTTATTTTTAACTTTCCATTGGAACAAATAACATATGCCATGACTATAGAGAAATGGTCAAGACATTGTTAAAAAAGATGTGGCTTGAAAGAAATTGGATCGATAGACTAAAGAAAGAAACCCAAAAGTGGCTCATAAAAGTGTAACATTTCATAAAAACTCGCTCATTTTTTTGTAAATACATTGAGAAGCTCATTATTTTTTGTACGCACCATTGATCATTTAATACCGGTTGAAGTAAAAGCCAAGAAAGGAACATCAAAATCATTACAGACTTTGATTCAAAGTGAACAATATCCTGATATTCAAAAAGGAATAAAAATCACGTCACAGAACATCGGATTTGAAAATAATATTTTGACAATACCTTATTTTTGTTCATTTTTATTGAAACGATATTTGAAGACCAGAACCTTTTAAAAAGGCAGAACGTCATCATTAATAAAAGTTAAACATCACAGGAAAATGTTAATAATTCTTTAAGATTTGAATCTGTATTTTTTGTTATACTAGAAATATGGACATAAAAGATATTAAAGTAACCGATATGGATAAAGGACTGAGTGCCAGTCAAGTCTTAAATGCGAAATCGAATAAAATAGAAGATCAAAGCTCAAAATCATACAAAAAGATTTTACAGGCAAATATTTTTTCTTTGTTTAATGCGATCAATGTTTTCTTAGCCTTTTTAGTTATTTTGACAGGTTCTTATCGCAATATGCTTTTTATGGGCGTTGTGATTGGAAATGCTCTGATTGGAATCGTTCAAGAGGTGCGATCAAAGAAAAAGCTGGATGCGTTGGCATTGTTGAATCAACAAAAAGCACATGTTTTACGAGATGGAAAGATCGATAGAATCCCAGTGGATGAAATTGTGGAAAATGATTTGATCTTACTGCAGGCAGGTGATCAGATTTGTGTAGATGGATTCCTTGTTTCTGGTGAAGTAGAATGCAATGAATCACTATTGACAGGAGAAAGCGATGCGATCCATAAGAATCAAGGAGATACCTTATATTCAGGAAGCTATGTGGAGGCAGGCCATGCCAAGATGCAGGCTGTACATGTCGGGGAGGATACATATGTCCACTCTATTTTGAAACATGCGAAAAGAGAGAAGAAATACCCTTCACAGCTTCGTGATTCAATCAATTCGATCATTCGTTTTTGTACGATCATATTGTTTCCGGCAGGTATTTTGTTGTTTTTGAAGTCTTTTTTTATTTCGCAATATAGTTTGAACGCATCGATCTTAAGCACGGTTGCAGCTGTTGTAGGCATGATTCCGGAAGGGCTTGTCATATTGACAAGTATTGCGCTTGCGATTGGTGCTTTGCGCCTGGCGAATCAGAAAGTGCTGGTACAGGAGCTTTACTGTATTGAAACATTGGCAAGAGTGGACACACTATGTCTTGATAAAACCGGAACGATAACAGAAGGCAGTATGAAAGTGACCGGAATCGAATCGTTATCAGACTATTCGCAAAATGAAATTCGTACGATCCTTTCCAGAATGTTTGGTGCTCTACAGGATGAGAATGCTACAGCGTTAGCTATTCGTGAGTATTGCCCGGTTGAAGTGGTTCCGGTTAAACAGATCATACCTTTTTCCAGTTCTCGTAAGGCAAGTGCTGTATTGTTTGAAGAAGAAGGATATATCATAGGGGCTTATCCTTTTATCGTGAAGCAGCCGGATGCATCGATTGTGGAAAAAATTGAACAATACGCCAAACAAGGCATTCGTGTTTTAACGTTATGCAAGGCTAAAGAAAGTGTACAACATTCTTTATTGGGGGATCATGAACCAATCGGTTTGATTTTGATCCAGGATGTTTTGCGAAAAGATATCCAAACGATCCTTTCTTATTTTTACAAGCAGGGGGTCGATATTAAGATCATTTCCGGAGATGATGCCAATACCGTGCAGGCGATTGCACAAAAAGCAGGGGTGCAAAGCTTGGCGGTTGATATGAATACTGTACAGGATATTGATTTGGCATTAAGAGAACATTCTGTATTTGGTCGTGTTACACCGGAACAGAAACGAGATATGATTCTGGCATTAAAGAAACAAGGGCACACGGTAGCAATGACCGGCGATGGTGTCAATGATGTTATGGCTCTAAAAGAAGCAGACTGCTCCATTGCGATGGGGTCTGGTTCCGAAGCTACCAAAAACATCGCATCTTTAGTATTGTTGGAGGATCAGTTTGCGGCCTTGCCTTCCATTTTGAATCAGGGACGTTGCGTTATCAATAATATTCAAAGAACGGCTTCTTTGTTTTTAGTTAAGACATTGCTTTCCTTAGGATGTTCGTTGTTGACATTATTTTTATTGGAAAGCTATCCGTTTTTACCGATTCAATTGACGCTGATATCTTCATTGGCAACAGGACTTCCAAGCTTTGTACTGACACTGGAACCGAATACAACACGCGTACAGGGGCACTTTTTAAGAACTGTTTTCTCCAAGGCTTTACCGGGTGCATTCTGTATTTTGCTGGCTGTTATTGGTGTCTATTGTTTTGATGTTTTAGGGCATCAAAATTTAACTTATACACAATTCTCTACGATGTGTACTTTACTTGCCGGATGTAATGCGCTATGTGTGTTAATTTCCGTATGTAAGCCGATGACAAAATTAAGAATGCTTTTAGTGATTCTAATGTGCTCGGCCTTTATCGTTTGTTGCATTGTACCATCTTTACAGGCCTGGTTTTGTATTGAATTAGGGGCGTTGACATGGATACAAAAGCTTTATGTGCTTATCAATATACCGATAATTTTCGCAGTCGTTTCGGGTTTAAACCAGTTCGTAGATAAAAAATTAAAAAAATCGAAAAAAAATTAATAAAGTTTCCCATTTTTTACGTATATATATAACAGAAAGGATGGGAAAATTTATGATAGAGACAAAAAAGATCAAATCCACAAAAAAGTTGGAAGACGTTATTTCTACCGTTACGAATCTGGCAGCTGACATGGAAGTTGATGTAGATATGGTCCTTGCCTTATTTCGTATGGGGAATCAACGTATCATGCCGATCTTGCGTAATGATCTGAAACAAAGAGATATTGTTGCTTTGTTGTCGGCAATCATTGCACAGGAACAGCGAGATGAATTGGCTCCGATCAATTGGAACATGGTTCTTGAAGAAATATGGTCTCAAATGACAGATGATCAAAAAGATCGTATGTTAGGAAAATCAAATCTAGGTTTGAACTAGGGGCATTGCACAGGCAATGCCTTTTCCGCATTATGTTTGCTTGAATAAGGTCTTGGGGATAGTAGAGAAAGAAGTTACTAAGTAAAACCATAAAAGGTTGTGCTAATAATAAGTTCAAACGATATGGGAAAGAGTTAAGGGATATTAGGATAAATAAGGATATCTTTGAAAAATAGAATTTGAAAGCCTGCAAACAAAAACAGCTGTCAAAATGAACAGCTGCTGTATCAATCTAAAATATATGCTTTTTTAATGTGAGCGATATACATGACATGGATATCCTGATTGCTTCCGGGAACCGAAGAATCTACATCTTGTGGATAATAGCGCTTTTGTTGCTCTGCCGGTATTTTGTGGAGCTCCTGATTTTGGCTATACAAGACTTCACATTCTAAAGTCAGCGGCATTTCTTTGATAGCTGGTACATTAACCGTTTCACCGGGAACCAAGGTTAGATCCATTTCTTTGATCTTATCGTGATCTTTTCCACTGCGAGTACCGCAATAACCGATGATGTTTTTGACATCTTGACCGATAGGAACATTAATAGTAAATTCTTTGGATTGATCTAACATTTCTTTGGTGTATCGACTTGTACGCACAAAGGCTATAAAGATGGGTAATCCCCACTCGATGCCGATCGTACCCCAGCCAATCGTCATTGTATTGACCTTTTCTTTATATTTCGTGGTTAAAAGAATGCCTTGATCTAACTTGGACAGGACTTTTTGCGATTCCTTTAAGATATCAATTTCCTTTTTCATGTTATTCCTCAATGAGTACGATAGACTGCATTTTTTGTTCAGTTAAAGGACGATCCTGAAAATTGGTTGGTGTATTGGCAATTTCATCAACCACGTCCATGCCTTCTAAAACTTTTCCAAAAGCGGCATATTGTCCATCTAGATGTGGAGCATCCTGATGCATGATGAAAAACTGGGAGCTGGCGGAATTTGGATCCATAGCTCTGGCCATAGAAAGAACACCGCGTTCATGTTTTAAAGGATTGACAAATCCGTTAGATTGGAACTCCCCGGGAATGTTCTTTTTAGAACCGCCCATGCCAGTTCCTAATGGATCGCCACCTTGAATCATAAATCCGGGAATCACACGATGGAAAATCAAACTATCATAAAAGTGATCTTTGACTAGGTTCACAAAGTTTTCTACGGTCTTTGGGGCAATTTCCGGATAAAGCTCAGCTTTGATTTCTTTTCCATTTTCCATTGTTATGCAAATAGTTACTGTTTTCATAAACTATACCTCCTCTATAAACTGCAAACATGTACATTTCATACCAGTGTGTACGGCAATGACACTACTGATGACTTCAAATTGAATGTTTTCTTCCGGCATACCGGCTTCTAACAGTGTCTTTTTCATCAAATCAACGCCTTCCTGGTATTCCGTATGAATCAAAAAAGCTTTTGTATGTTGAATATCTTTCATTTGTTGAATTGCTTGTTCAAGTGCAAACTGATAAGCTTTGGATTCGGTGCGTACTTTTGAAAAGACATCGATTTTTCCGTTTGTCTGTTGATTGATCTGTAAGATCGGGAAGATTTTTAACAGAGAAGCCAGTTTGGCAGCCATTGGGGTCAATCGACCGCCCCGTTTTAAGTGTTCTAAATCTTTTACCAGGATGATCGAATTCGCATTCTGTATTTTTGGCTGCAGACATTCCAAGATTTCTTTGGACGATTTATGTGCATCTACTAATTTTTTAGCTTGGATGGCCACATATTTTTGTATCTGACAAGTGCTGAAACAATCTAATAATACAAAAGAAATGCCAATTTCCTGTGCTACACTCTGCATAGTAGCTGCTGTGGTGGAAAGACCGGATGTTAATGGAACCCCCAAAATCGTATCATATCCATCAGCCTGAAGCTTTTTAAATAAAGTTTCAATGCGTGAATAAACAGGCATGCTGGTTTTAGGAAGCTCCTTGTTCTTTAATCTTTGATAAATCTGTTCGGTCGTTATTTCTTCTAAATCTTGATAAGCGGTTTGCCCGAAGGTAATCTGTAAAGGAAGTACATGAATTCCTAAACGTGCACCTTCTTCAAAGGACATATTGGAACCGGTATCTGTCACAACTGCGATTTTTTCCATGTTCATACCCTTTCTTTGTTTTCTGTCTTTAAGATGGTATCATTATACCATCTTAAAAAGGAGTGTAAAGGAGAGCACTATGCCTAGTAAGATTGGAATATGCCGTTTGTCAAATCCGGTTTATCCGGAATCGATTGAAAATGTATGTCAGGCTTTAGAAAAAGAAGGACATTTGGTTAAGATTACGCCCTACCTGAGTGAAGATGTCGATGGAAAGACAAGAGCCGCACATTTAAATCGGTGGTTTCAGGAAGATTTTGATTTTATCTTTGATGTGAGTGGTGGTGATATTGCCAATGAATGCATTCCATATATTGATCTTTTGGCGTATCAAAAGAGTCCATGTATATTTTGCGGATATAGTGATCTGACTTGTGTATTAAATGCTCTGGGGCTAAAAAAGAAGACATTGTTGTTTCAGGTTCGTCATCATGAGCCAATGCAGGAAGTATTGGATTTGGCGAATAAAGATTTTTCAATCGCATATACGGATCAAGCTTATATCGGGGGAAATATTCGCTGTTTTTTAAAGTTGGCCGGAACAGAATATTTCCCAAATCTGGAAGGACGTTCTCTTTTCTTAGAAAGCTATTCCGGCAATCGCTACCGGATTCGTTCGTATCTGGCACAGCTGGAAATGATGCATGTTTTTTCTTCCATCGATTCTCTTCTTTTAGGTCAGTTTACTGAACTGGATCAAAATCAGGATCGAGAATGGTTGATCGATTGGGGCAGGCAATTCAATATACCGGTTTCTCACACTTCCCTGATTGGTCATGCACCGACTTCAAAGGCTTTGTGGATCGGCCAGGATTCTGTTACACTGTAAAACGGAGGCAATAATATGAAGCAGACTTTTACAAAAAGAAAACCCAGCTTTTCCTTTAAGAATATAATGGCACCTATGGGGTGGGCTATCTTGTTGAGTTTTCTTTATAATTTATTTTATATTTACGGAACGATTTTTTTAGGCTCTTCTCTATTGTTGATCGTATATACGATTCTTTTGGGAATGGCATCCGCGGTTGGTTTATATTGGATTTGTACCAAGATCTGGAAAGTTAAATTTGAACGGACAAAAGAGGTTTTATTGCCGATATTGGTTGTGGAAGCCGTTTTATTGATCATAACATTAGGTGTTTTGTCGCCTTTACATAGTGTAGTCTATGCATTGGATCAATGGTATGTATCGATTCCTTATCAAGTATTATGTGCGCTGTTGATCGTGCTGGCACAGCCTTTGCAGCTATGTATGTACAGTGCTTTGGCACAAAACATCACCGGCGCAAAAGAAATCAAAGATTATATCGAGGATAAGTTTCTACATTCCTTTAAATCCATTTGGAATCAATACTGTATGATCTTATTGTTGGTTTTATTTGTCGATACGCTGACAAGAGGTATTTTTTCCATTGGAGCAGGATTTGATGGCTATGCGATTCTTTCGAGCATCCTCGTTTTTGGAAATCCGATGTTCTCCTGGATGTTTGCCTTTGTGATGTGGGCTTCGGCCGGCTTGAATACGACAATGTTGATGAATCTTTTCATTTTATTTTTGACCGGACTTTTTTATCTTGTAGTGGAATGTAATTTTTTATCAAAGGTGGGAGTGACATGGATCGATCATGGAACTAAAAAAAATAAAACTCACAAAAAGAAGAAGTGATTTTCTTCAAAAGATGAATGCGAAAACGGTGGAAGATGTACTGCGTATCTATCCTCTTCGTTATGATTCCAGACAGGCAGTGCCTTTTTCTTTGTGGAAAGTAAAGGATAATGTCTGTTTTGAAGGTTTGATTTGTTCAAAGGCAGTTGTGGTTCGCTTTGGCAAGAATCGTTCTATGACAAAGTTTAAAGTTATCAGCTGGAATGAAGAATTAACGATCACTTTATTTAATCGTCCATGGACGACACAGTTTACCTATGGAAAAAAGATCACTTGTTTTGGAACGTATCAAGGACAGAATAATGTCACAGTAGCCCAATATAATTTTAAACCGATCGAAAAGCAGTTAGGGATCATACCGGTGTATTCTTTAACCGAAGGAATGAAACAATCGGATATACAAGCCATTACTGATGCCGCTTTGCCTTATGCCGATACGATAGAGTCTGTTGTACCGGAACGACTGGTTAAAAAATATCGCCTTTTGGATCTTTCAACCGTTCTTCATCAGATTCATAAACCACAGAGCCAAAAGGCTTTACAGGCTGCTATACGCACTTTGAAATATGAAGAGTTTTTGCGCTTTCAATGTGTTATGCAGGCTTTACATAAAGAAGAAGTACAAATCAGTAAGAAACCAAAGCGTTTTTCGATGAAGAAAGTGGAAGAATTTGTACAGAGCTTTCCCTATGTATGCACGCCAGATCAAAGAAAAGCTATCGATGATGTATTGGAAGATTTATCCAGTACCAAGATCATGTTTCGTATCATACAGGGCGATGTCGGCTGTGGAAAAACCATGGTGGCCAGCACGGCTTTTTATGCCGCTTATCTTTCAGGTTGTCAGTCTTGTTTTTTGGCGCCGACAGAGATTTTGGCACGACAGCACTATGAAAACCTAAAAAAACAAGGATTACCTGTGCATCTTTACGTGTCCGGTTTAAGTACCAGAGAAAAAAAGACGGTTTTGGAATCGCTGGCTGATGGAAGTATCTTATTGGTGGTAGGAACGCATGCCTTGTTTCAGGAAGCTGTCTCCTTTAAAAATCTGGGCTTTGTGATCGTGGATGAACAACAGCGCTTTGGCGTACGTCAGCGAAGATCTCTTTTGGAAAAGGGAAAAGCCGTGGATCTTTTGATGATGTCAGCAACCCCAATTCCAAGAACGGCCGCTCATTTCCTGTTTGGCGATTTGGATGTATCCAATATCAAGACCATGCCGCCGGGAAGAAAACCGGTAAAGACCCAGTATGTACCCGGTTCCAGCATGAAACCCATCTTAAAAGAGTTGTTGCAGGGAATCAAAGACGGATGGCAGGGATATGTGGTGTGTCCGTCTATTGAAGAAAATGAAGAAACTTCTTTGCGCAGTGTGCAATCCATTTATGAGGGTATGAAGAAGACATTAAAGGATGTATCGATTGCCTTGTTGCATGGAAAGATGAGCGCGGCTCAAAAAGAGGAAACCATGCAGCAGTTTGCCGAACACAAAATTGATATCCTTGTCAGCACTACGGTTATTGAAGTTGGAATAGATGTTCCCAATGCGACATGGATGGTGATTTATGATGCGCATCGTTTTGGTTTAAGTACGCTGCATCAGCTGCGAGGAAGAGTGGCGCGAGGTCCAAGGCAGGGGCATTGTTATTTGTTGAGTTCGACAAAGGAAGAAACAGCCATAGAGCGATTAAAAATGTTAGAGAAATACACAGATGGTTTTTCCATTACCGAATATGATTTAAAAACACGTGGTCCCGGTGATGTACTCGGCTTTCGTCAAAGTGGTGTTCCCGGTTTCTTGTTTGCCAATTTAAATACAGATCAGGCGATGATGGAATGCTGTGTGCAGGATGCCAAAGAAATTCTGGAGCTCCAAAGCGATACGGCGATGTTGGAATATGTGGAGCAGGCACTGGAAAACGCATCGTATTTCGATTAGAATATCCATATGGAACAAGAAAAAATCAAAGATAAAGTCATCTATTTTATATCGATCATCACGATGGGAACGATCCTCATCAGCATGGCTTATTTCTTTTTCTTACGAACGGTTGAAATTGACATCACCAAAAACATAGAAGTTTCCTATACCGGAGAAAATGGTATGGCAACCATTGACGTCAGTGCTCGAAAAGACGATTTGAATCAAAGAATGCAGGAATTTTTAGATACGGTGGATTTTGAAGTGAGTCCGAATCATGATCTTTCCAATGGCGAAGTGGTGACGATTACAGCGACCTATGATGAAAATTTGGCACAGCGATATCATTATCAGATCACAAACACGACAACAGAACTGACTGTAGAAGGATTGTTGGACCGGTATGCTTCTTTATCGCAGATCGATCCTTCCTATTTAGAGGATGTTTTAGAAGCCGGGCGATCCTATGTTCAAGATCATTCACAGGAAATTCTAGCGCTGAATGGTTCTACCGATGAGGATGAAAACTGGAAATTAGACAATCTGCAGGTGACTTATGCGGCTTTTTTGAAATCCTACTCCTCGGAAGCAACCGATCGTATCATCCAGATTTGCCGATTAGATTTTACATGGAAGGACCAGACAAGAACGCTGTATTATCTGGTTTGTGTGCCGGAAATCAATGATGGAAATGAAGTGCAGACACAAGATATTTTTGGGGAACGTGCTTATATGAGTGAGCAGAAAATACAAAATCAAAGTTTTAGTGAATATGTACAGCGTGTTTTTGGTAAGCAATATCAGATCGAACAGATCCTACAAACACAGCCGGCAGAAGATACAGAGACTTCACAGGAAGAAACAGAAAATGAATAAAACAAAACAAGGAGTTATTCGGACTCCTTGTTTTTATCGTAGATGATTTTTAGACCTTTGAAGATGAGATTGGGATCATAGACATCAATCAAAGGAATATGGGAACAAACAACACGGCCTAAACCACCGGTGGCGATGACTTTAAAATCCTTTCCGATTTCTTTGCGATATTGTTTGATGGTATATTCCACACCGCCTAAATATTGATAAAAGATACCGCCCTGCATCTCGGCTTTGGTGTTTTTGGCTAAGATCGTAGTAGGTCTTTTGATTTCAATTTCAGGAAGCTGGGCCGTTTGTGTCCATAAGGCATTAGCTCCGGTCTCAATACCGACACTGATTGAACCGGCTTTAAAACAACCATTTTCATCGACATAGTCATAAGTGGTCGCGGTTCCAAAATCAATGACAAGAACAGGTCCGCCATATTCAAAGTAAGCTCCGGCGCAATCGGCAATTCGATCGGAACCTACACTTTTTGGATTTTCCAGTTGTACACTGATGCCGCTTTTAATGCCCGGACGTACGATCAAAGGTTCGATGCCTAAAAACTTTACGATTCCGTTTTGAAAGGAGTGCATGATCTTAGGAACTACACTGGATATAATCACGTCTTCAATGTCTTCTTTATAGACTTTGGAACTGTCTAAAAATGTTTTCAACATAAATCCATATTCATCACTGGTACGGCGAACTTTACTTGTTAAGCGATAATTTCCGATCAAAGTATCTTGATCAAATATACCGATGGTGATGTTTGTATTTCCAATATCAATGGCAACTAACATAAAGATTTCCCTTCTTCAATTTCTTTCATGGTACGCAAGATCAAAAAGCCTAATTCTTCTTTTGTGCATTTTGGCAAATGCTTCAAGGTGTTTTTTGAAACGAGCGTCACGACATTCGTATCGGTCTGAAAACCGGCACCTTCTACTTTTAGATTGTTGGCGATCAACAGATCACAGTTTTTGCGAATGCATTTCTCTTGTGCGTTTTTATCTAAATCTTTGGTTTCCATCGCAAATCCACAGACAATCTGATTTTCTTGTTTGTGCTGGCCGATCCATGCCAGTATATCTGGATTAGGCACCATTTCGATTTGCGTTTCTTCCTTTGTCTTTTTGATTTTATCGGATGCGACTTTGGCAGGACGATAATCCGCTACGGCTGCAGCCATGACGATATAGTCTGCTTTTTGTGCTTCTTCCTTCATCACTTCAAACATGTCCAGAGCAGTTGTCACAGAAATGGTATGAACACCATCGACCGGTGGTAAAGAAACCGGCCCGGATACTAAGGTGACATCCGCTCCTAATTCTTTGGCAGCCTTGGCAATCGCGTAGCCTTGCTTGCCGCTGGAATGATTGGATATAAATCGTACCGGATCGATAGCTTCCTGTGTGGGCCCGGCCGTGATCAGCACCTTTTTGTTTGATAAGGGCTTTTCTTGTTGAAAGGAGCGCACGATCATGTCGCGTACAGTATAGATATCGGCTAATTTCCCTTTTCCGGTATCATCGCATGCCAGATGACCAACAACCGGCTCAATGATTTGGTAGCCTAATTCTCTGGCAAGCTTTAAATTGTTTTGTGTGACCGGATTTTCGTACATATGAACATTCATGGCCGGGGCGATCCATTTTGGACAGGTGCAGGCCAAAAATGTCGTTGTGACCAGATCATCACTAATACCGTGCACGACTTTAGCAAGCACATTGGCCGTACAGGGAATCAAAAGTACCAGATCGGCCCATTTCGCAAGACTGATATGGGCGATGGGGTCCGGATTGGATGGATCAAAGAGGTCAACTTCGCATGGATGGGAGGATAAGGTCGTAAATGTCAAAGGAGAAACGAACTCTGCCGCATGACTTGTCATCATGACGCGAACCTCCATATCTTGTTTTTTTAGCTGGCTGACCAGATCGCAGGCTTTATAAGCGGCTATACCTCCGGTTACACCGATCAATATATGTTTTTTCATAAAGAATTCCTTTCGATTTTCAATATTCAGATTATATCACGTTTTAAGGACATGAAAATCTCCTTTTTGTGTTTTTTTTCACAAAACGGGAAACAAGATGTTGTTTTCATAAAAATGTAAATAATGAAAATAAGAAACAAAAAGGATTTGTTTTTTCATACATTCGATGTAAAGTATGTTAGAATGAATATATGAAATTTGTAGTTGCATGTGATTCCTTTAAAGGCTGCATGTCTTCGGTACAAGTTTGCAGATGTATTCGTTCCGGAATTCAAAGCGCAAATGAAAGTCATACTGTATATGAGTTTCCTATGTGTGATGGAGGGGAAGGAACCGCTGAGATTTTCCGAAATATTTACCATGGCGATACAAGCACAGCGCAAGTTTTAGATGCATATGGGAAGGCGATTGAAGTCACTTATGGTATCGTACCTGAGCAGAATATGGCGATTATGGAGGTTGCCAACTGTATTGGATTAAATATGGTGGAAAGAGAAAAGCGAAATCCAATGATTGCCAATAGCCGAGGCGTAGGACTTTTATTAAAAGATGCGGTAGCCAAAGGATATAAGAAGATCTTATTGGGAATAGGTGGTACCAGTACAACCGATGGCGGCATGGGAATGTTGCAGGAGTTGGGACTGCATTTTTTTGATGCCTCACACCGACGGTTAAGAGCCGGTATTTATAGCTTGGGGCAGGTTGATTATATCGATAAGCGACACTTTGTGGATTGGAACGATGTCGAAATCCTAATTGCGGTCGATGTCAAAAATCATCTGTTGGGCAAACAAGGCTCTGCTTATACTTTTGGAAAACAGAAAGGCTTATATCCGACACAGTTAGAAGCGGTCGATCAAGCCATGCGACATTACCGCGATAAGATCTATGAGTTTTTTCATGTAGATATCAATCAGTATGAAGGCTCCGGATCCTCCGGTGGTATCGGAGCGGTTTTGACAGGTCTTCTGCATGCCAAAATGGTTCCCGGCATTCAATTATGTATGCAGGAATATCATTTGGAAGATGTGATTGCCCAAAGTGATATCGTGATTACCGGTGAGGGGCAAAGTGATCATCAAACGCTTTATGGCAAAGTGCCATACGGTGTAGGTCAGCTGGCAAAAAGGCATGGAAAGCCGGTATTTTGTCTAAGCGGCGCACTTGGTATCGGATATATGGATTTGTATGATGCCGGCTTTGCCGGTGTATTCTCTAGTGCAGATCGAGCCATGGATTTTATGACGGCATTGAAGACAGGGCCGCAAAAACTGGAAAATTTAGCATATTCGATCACAAAAACGATCGATGCGATCGCAAAGATGAAATAAAAGGATAGGTGAAGCAATTTGAAGAAATTCCTTTCGTGTTTAAGTTTGTGTTGTCTGGTACTACTGAGTGGGTGCAGTTCACCGGAAGCTTTTCAGGAAGTGGAAATCGATGCCAAAGAACTGCAGGAAAAGCTGGATGACAAAGAAGATTTTGTGGTGATCGTAGAGCGGGAAGGCTGCAGCTATTGTGAGGCACTGGATGCTTATATTGAAGAAACTAAACAGGAACATGCAGGCCTGGTGCTCTATAAGCTGGACAGTACTGATTTTGATCTAAAACGGGAAAAGGAAGAAGATATGACTTTGGTTACGACCAACGAAGATGGACAGATTCTTTTGAAAATGGCACCTTACTTTTTATATACACCAAGTCTTTATATCGTAGAGGATGGTAAGGCAATACAGGCTGGAATCGGCTATAATGATCTGACACATGAAGTTTCGTTGTGGGATGTGGATTCGACCATTGATTTTAATCAAGCAGAGCCGCAAGATTTTTGGTCATTTGTCGAAAACGGTCAGGCAAAGTAACAAGGAATAGATAAGAAGGAGAGCTTTAAAATGGAACAACTTGAAAACAATGCATATTTTTGGCAGAAGATGGATACACTGCTTTTAAGCAGTACCTGTAAGATCGATCATCCACAGGGAAGCAGTCATCCGGTCTATGCCAATTTGATTTATCCGGTCGACTATGGTTATCTGCAGGATACAGTGGGAACGGATACACAACCGATCCATGTGTTCAAAGGCAAAAAATCGGCGCACAATGTAGGCGCCATTGTCATTAGTGCTGATATCTTGAAAAAAGACTGTGAAGTGAAGCTTTTAGTAGGGTGTGATGAAGAAGAAAAAGTAAAAATTTTAGAGTTTTTAAATCAGACACAGTTTCAAAAAGCAATCTTGGTGCAGCGAGGGAATCAAACCCCAAATTGGGCGAATAATGATTGATTTGGTAGGCTTTCACTGATATACTTTGAATAGGTATAAGGAGGTTCTATTATGGAATTAAAAGGTTCAAAAACTGAACAAAATTTAATGGCGGCTTTTGCCGGAGAAAGTCAGGCAAGCATCAAATACCAATACTATGCTTCTCAGGCAAAAAAAGACGGGTATGTGAAAATTCAGAATATCTTTGAAGAAACTTCAAAAAATGAAAAAGAACATGCGAAGTTATGGTTTAAAGCGCTGCATGGTGGAAAAGTTCCTACAACTACAGTGAATTTGGAAGATGCAGCTGCCGGTGAAAACTATGAATGGACAGATATGTATAAAGAAATGGCTGCTACAGCAAGAGAAGAAGGATTCGATACGATTGCAGCACAGATGGAAGGCGTAGCAGCCATTGAAAAACATCATGAAGCACGTTATCGCGCAATGTTGAAGGAAGTAGAAGAAAATACTTTCTTTACAAGCCCAACAGAAACGGTATGGATCTGCTTGAACTGCGGTCATATCCATGTTGGAAAAGAAGCACCGGAAGTATGCCCTGTATGTGCACATCCTAGAGCTTACTTCCAGGTATTAAAAGAATACTATTTAGACTAAATCAAAAACGACTATCGCATGGATAGTCGTTTTTATATTTGGCTTTTATAATAATCGCCAAAAGCAGCCATTTGATCCAATAGAACCTGTAAATGCAAGCCTAGATCTGTAATGCCATATTCAACCTTTGGCGGGTTACATTGATAGTCTTTTCGATAGATAATGCCATCACTTTGAAGTTCTCTTAAACTGGTTGTCAGTACCTTTTGAGAAATGCCATCTAAGGATCGCATCAACTCATTAAATCGCCAGGGGCGTTTGATCAGATTTCGTAAAATCAACAGCTTCCATTTACTTCCAATCAGAGATACGGTTGTCGCAACCGGACATTCCGGTAATTCTTTCTTCGTTTTCATGAGCGTATTGTAGCACATATTCAATATAAATTGCGCAGTTACTTTTAAGTGCGTACTAGTATTTGGATGCATTGCGATTTATAGTAACTGTGTAAAAAGAAGGAGGAAAAGTTATGGCGAATTATACAAAAGTATCGAAAGAACAAGGAGCACGCATAGAGCTTCATGAAAAGCTAGGACTGACCGGTGCTGAGATCAGTATCAATACTTTACCGGCAGGAGAACATGTCCCTTTTGTCCATGCACATAAGCAAAATGAGGAAATTTATTACATTGAAAAAGGAAATGGTAAAGTCATTGTTGATAAGGAAGAAATCGTATTGTCACAGGGAGACTGGATCAAAATTAAGCCGGCAGGAAAAAGACAGTTCTATGCGAATACGGATATGACTTATATTTGTATTCAGGTAAAAGAAAATTCATTGGAAAGCTTTACTGCAGAGGATGCGATTCTGGTATAAAGGTGTTGATGATCAACATCTTTTTTTGCGTAACAATTCTATGATACAATCAATTTATGGAAACGATCGAAAGCAGTAAAGAAGCATATTTATATTTAGAAAAAGGAGAAGTTCTTATTTCTTCGGGACAGCTGATCCTTTTTATGAAAGAGAAGCAAGTGTATCTAAAGGCACCACAATGGACGGCCAAACTATCACAGGAAGATTTTTTGGAGTTATTTAAAACACATTCCTTTATTCTATATGAAAAAAAGGAAGAATCCGATTCTTCCTTAAAAGACGAGGAATATTACCAGTGGCGCAGTCACTATCTTTAATCGATCATGTGATTCCACATTGGCTTTTCTAAAGCGGCAAATGCTTCTTTGGCATGATGGACATTCTTTCCGGACCAAATGGAGAAAAGCTTGTAATTGCTTAAACGAGCCAGGACAGTTCCCTGATTCCTTGGGATTTCCATAGGAAAGAGTTTTTCAAAGCGCTCGGCCTGAGAAACGATAAAGCTGACCGATTTACACCGGGTCGATAGATATGCCAACAAGTCGAATATAGAAGCAGAGTCCATATACATCAGGATTTCGATCTCAATATGATCTTGGATCACCTTATAGATCGCAAAGCCACATAAGGTATCCCCATCATACATGGTTACGATACGATGATTGCAGTTGATATAATAATGAATCTGTTCATCAAACTCGTTTTTGTTTAAAAGGATGCTGCCATCAAAATGTTTCATGAATTCTGTGTAAATCGAAAAAAGATTCATTTCCGGACGATAGGTTCGCACATTTTTTAGATCCCCCTGTAACCAGTTTTCCATTTCCAGCCAATAGTATTTTGTTTTAGAAACATTCTGAAAGCTTTTGGCCTCTAAGATCTTAGCAAAATTGGTATAACAAAGTGTAAGCATGTGATTACAGTTGGCATAGTTCATCGCAGCTTCCATCAGTTGAGAAAAGTAATGCCTTTGGCGATAATCCGGTAAAGTGCAGGCTAAAGAAAGGATCAAAGCTTTACACTTCTTTCCTTCATAGTGCAAAGTTCGTTCTTTTGTCTGCAGACAGGCAACGATTTTTTGATCTTCTAAAATACAGAACATCCCATTGGGATCGTATTTGTATTTCATCCAAGTGCTGATCGTGACCGGATCCATATTCAACATCGATTTTGATAAAAGACGCCGAATTTCTTTATCTTTGCCATGCGAGTGATTAAGAATCATGTGAATCATCCTCTACATCGCTTTCCGTGTATTCTACGTCAATGGCATTATGCTTTGGTGGATTGGAAGAAGTCGTATTTTCATAAGGATCATCTTCCTGTTCATAAAAAGAAGTATAGGTCGTTCTTTTTTTGGGTACAAAAAGACGGTAAATCGCATAAATGATCAAAAGTGGTAATAGGATCGGTGCCAACAACTGAAAAAATGCGATCAACAATAGTATGATAATGAACAAGATAAATAAAGAATAATAATTCATAGATTTCACCGCCTTTAGTATATCATGATTCGATTATTTTTTCTTTGGGATACTCTTTGATATAAGTGCAGAATAAAGCGCCATTGGATAATGCCAAAATATCCTGAGTAATATCTTCCTGCGTCAAATAATGATATGTGACTGTTTGTTCGTATTCTTTGGAGATGATTTCGATCTGATGATTTCGAAAATATCCGTCGAGCTTTCCGATCCATTCATAACCGAAAGTAATCTCATATTCTTTAAACATCGTCATTTCTGTCAAAGCTGCTTTTTCCAAAGCAATCTTCACGGAATCGGAATAGGCTTTTACAAGGCCTCCGGTTCCCAGCTGGGTGCCACCAAAATAACGAACGACAACAGCTAATATATCTTCCATTCCTTTTCCCTGGAGGACATCCAACATAGGATGACCGGCTGTACCGGAAGGCTCCCCATCATCATTGGAGCGAACGATCGATCCGATGATCATAGCGGTGCAATGATGATTGGCGCCGGGATGCTCTTTCTTGATCATTTTTAAAAAATCTTTGGCTTCTTCTTCCTGATTGGTTCGATGAAGGTAAGTAAGAAAGCGACTTTTTTTGATTTCAATAGTAGAAATCACATCTTCTTTGATTCTAGGCATGATTTTATCGTAAGGGATTTTACTTTTGTATGCAAGAAAAATATAATGGACAGTATATAAAGGAGAAAGAGTATGTCAATTGAAAGAGTAAGAGGCAGTTTAAAGAATTAGGAATCGAAGATCGAATCGTTGAATTGGATCAAAGCAGTGCTACCGTTGAACTGGCAGCCCATGTCCTGGGATGTCAGCCTAGAGATATCGCCAAGACATTAGCTTTTGATGTTGATGGAGATGCGATTGTTATCGTAGCTGTTGGTGATGCCAGAATCGATAATGCGAAATATAAAAATACCTTTGGTAAGAAGGCAAAGATGCTTCATGGAGATCAAGTCGAAGCAAGAACGGGACATGCGATCGGTGGTGTATGTCCGTTTGGCTTAAAGGAAGGAGTCAAGGTTTATCTGGATCAAAGCTTGAAACAATTGGAATATGTCTATCCGGCCTGCGGTAGCAGCAATTCCTGTATTCGAATGCGTGTAGAAGAGCTGGAAAAAACGACTAATCCTATTGATTGGATTGATGTATGCAAGTAAAATAAAGAACATATTTGGAAAGGGAGAGAAGATGGAAAAAGAAAAAACATATTTTGAGAAAGAAGCACCGGTTGCCGAGGTATGTGAAGAGAACTTGTATCGTTTAAATGGTCGAGTCCCTTTACGCAAGGCAATTCCTTTCGGGCTTCAACATGTGCTTGCGATGTTTGTGGCCAACCTGGCACCGGTCATGATCGTTTGTGGAGCCGCCATCGTACAAGGTACCCAAAATCATCTGACGGCTGCGGAAATCACCCAGATTTTGCAGTGTGCCATGTTTGCGGCAGGAATCGGTACGACGATGCAGCTTTATTCTTTCTGGAAGATTGGTTCAAGACTGCCGATTGTAATGGGAGTGAGCTTTACTTTCTTGGGCAGCCTTTTGATCATCTGCACCAATCCGGCACTTGGTTATGAAGGTATGGTCGGCGCTGTCATTCTCGGTGGTATCTTCGAAGGTCTTGTCGGTTTGAGCGCAAAATACTGGCGACGTTTTTTAACTCCGGTCGTATCGGCCTGCGTTGTTATTGCGATTGGGTTGTCTTTGTTGTCGGTTGGCATGGACTCCTGGGGCGGCGGCAGCGGTGTTGAAGATTTCGGCGCCTGGTATCATTTATTTGTCGGAGCCTTTACACTGATTGTTTGCCTGGTTTCCCGCTACCTTTTAAAAGGGGTTTATAAAAATCTGAATATCTTAGTTGGACTTGTTTTTGGTTATATTTTGGCCACTGTCTTTACGGCCGCCGGAATTGCGCCGATGGTAGATCTGTCTGGTATTTCTGAAACGGTTTCACAGGTTGGATATTTTAGCTTGCCTAAGCTTGTCTTTTTGACAGAGCATAAGCCTATTTTTGATGTAGGTGCCTTCTTTACGATCGCCATCGTGTTTTTGGTATCGGCAGCCGAAACGACTGGCGCGACAACCGCAGTTTGTACCGGAGCTTTAAATCGAGATATCAAGACCGAAGAGCTGCAAGGTTCGTTAGCAGTTGACGGTTTCTCCAGCGCGATTTCCGGCTGTTTTGGCTGTTTACCACTAACATCTTTTTCACAAAACGTTGGTTTAGTAACAATGACTGGTGTGATCAATCGTTTTACGATCTTTATGGGCGCTATTATTTTGATCCTTGCATCTTTGTTTCCTCCATTAGGTGCCTTGTTTAACTCGATTCCGCAATCCGTGTTGGGTGGCTGCACTGTTATGATGTTTGGCTCAATCATGTATGAAGGAATCAAAATGTTGAAGGAATGCGTATTTGATGATCGTACTATGATCATTGTCTCCCTATCCTTCTGTATCGGTGTCGGCCTAACACAGACTTCCGGAAACTTCTTCTCCTGTTTTCCACAGGCGGTAGGCGACATCTTTAACGGCAATGCGGTAGCCGGTGTCTTTGTGGTGTCATTATTGTTGAGTTTATTTTTGCCAAAAGACAAAAAAAACAAAGAATAGATCTTTACAGGAAATTCGCTTGAGTTTCCTGTTTCTTTTTGTATGCGGGATGATTTTTAAAAAGATTCATGTATAATAAGAAACATGAAAAGGGGGATCTTATGGCAAAAAAACACAGACATTACGGTAAACGCTTTACGATCCTGCTGGCAGCGCTTTTTGTGATTTTCTTTTTGGTCTTATGGTCTTTGTTTATCAGCGGACCAAATCGGATTTATGAAGAAACCACAAACAAAACAATAAATATGATAGAAAAAGAAGTCGAGAATATAGAAGGTTTAACATCGCATCAGTTTGATTATTTGACCTATCAGGGATATACGGAAGAAACGCTTTATTGGTTTGATGCGACAGGAAAAGAAATCACTACCCGAGATATCGGAACTTTGGATTATGATAAAGCTCGAAAAACGGCACAGGATTCTTATGGCATAGAGGCCGATAGTGTGCAACTGGGGTATGGGTATGACAACCCTGTCTATGAGATACGAGGTTCCGGCAAGCTTTTATTGTTGGATTATGATACACTGGTTCGAGTCTATGAAAGAGAGGCACGATAATGGATTGGACATCTCCTTATGTGGATCACAAGGTATGGATCTTAGATCATCTGGAATCTTTACATCTGGAGCCTAAAGAGGCTTTGGTTTTATTGTTGATCGATTATTATAACGATATGCATAAAACGATACATCATGAAATGATTGCCCAGAAGCTGCATATTGATGTAGAAGAAGTGGAAAATCTTTTTGTGACTTTGGCTGACAAAGGTTATTTGAATATCACCTATCAACAAGGTGGATTGCAGTTTGATATTGAAGGTGTTTATTCACAGGAACAAAGGAAAGTGCAGGGATCGCACCGCTCATTGATTGAAGAATTCGAAGCAGAGTTTAAGCGAACGTTAAGCTCCATGGAAATGGAAAGAATCTTACAGCTGGCATCTTATTATGATGAGCGTATGGTCATTTGTGCATTAAATGAAGCGGCTGTATATGAAAAAAGAAATTTAAATTATATTGAAAGCATATTGGTATCCTGGAAAGAAAAGGGACTCAGTGTAGAGGATGTGGAGAGTGGTAAGCGATGAATGCCAATGAAATACTGGATGAAATCGAAAAAATTTTTCCCAATGCGAAGTGTGAACTGCATCATGAAAGTCCATTTCAGCTTTTAGTGGCCGTTGTACTGAGTGCACAAACGACCGATGAATCGGTCAATAAAGTCACACCGGCGCTTTTTGAAGCCTATCCGACCAGTAAAGAAATGGCCAGGGCCAGTGTCAGTGATATTGAACCTTATATTCGTCGCATTGGACTTTACCGAAATAAAGCTCGTTCCATATCTGCTTTAAGCAAAGATCTGGAAGCTAAATTCGATGGTATTGTGCCAAGCTCTTATAAAGATTTAATGTCTTTGGCCGGGGTGGGAAGAAAGACGGCCAATGTGGTACGCAGCGTGGCTTTTGATATTCCCAGCTTTGCGGTCGATACGCATGTCGATCGAGTATCCAAGCGATTAGGGCTTGCCAAGCCTTATGATTCTGTGGAAAAAGTGGAAGAGAAGCTGAAAAGAAAAATTGATCGGGATCGCTGGAATCAGGGGCATCATGATTTTATCTTTTTTGGGCGTTATTTGTGTACGGCACGCCATCCACAGTGTCAAAAATGTCCATTTATCTCTTTTTGCAGGAAAGACAAATTAGAAGCCTATAAACAAAAGAATGCGAAGTGAAAACTCGAATGATCGACTTAAAGAGTGTTGAAGAATTCGATTCTTTACGAAAGAATGAAAATGGTCTATTTGTTCTTGTGGGATCTCTTAGTTGTTTGCCGTGTCAGGCGTTGAAGGTTCGCATCGAACAATGGTTGATAAAACATCCGGATGTAAAAGGAATTTATATTTCACGGGATTGGTTTCTGGAACTGACAGCTCAAAATAATATCTTCTCGGTTCCTACGGTTGTATTCTACAGACGAGGGAAAGAACAATTTCGTCAGAGTGGTTATTTTAGTTTAGACCATATATTGGAGAAAGCGGAAACCATACTACAAATGTAAAAGGTCAGGTAACCTGACCTTTTCTCAATTTTATTGAGCCCAAACGACCTTATTATCTTTCATTTCCTGAATACGAGCCAGTGAATAGATATCATAGCCTTTTTCTTCAATGAGCCCTCTTCCTTTCTGGAAGCTTTTTTCAATCACGATGCCGATTCCATCAATTTTAGCATTACATTGATGAACCAAATCTTCTGCCGAAATAAAGGCTTGTCCATTTGCCAGAAAATCATCGATGAATAAAACGGAGTCTTCCGAATTCAGACAATTGCGCTCCATACAAAGCGTATATTTTCGATTTTTGGTAAAGGAGAAAGCTTCTGTATAAACCGGATCTTTCATCGTGCTGGGTTCACTCTTTTTCAAAAAGATAACCGGCAGGTTCATTTTCAAACCGGTAAATACAGCAGGGGCGATACCGCTGGATTCGATCGTAACAATTTTTGTGAAATGCTTATCTTTAAAGTAATTGGCAAATTCGATTCCGATTTGTTCCATTAAGGCACAATCGATTTGATGATTCAAAAAAGAATCGACCTTTAAAATAAAATCATTAATAATTTCTCCACGTTTTTCAATCGCTTCCTGCAACAGTTTCATCCTTATTTTCCTCCTCGTTTTGTATAACGTTGACTATGGTTTCCATCACTCTGTGATTTTTCATTTCTTTTACAGTGACATCCATATCATCAAAGTGAATATCAAATTGTTCGCCATCATCCGGTACAGAACCATAACTGCTTAATAAGTAGCCGCCAAAGGTGTCATAGTCTTGCACAGGCAATGAAATATTCAGCGCTTCTTGCACATCTTCCAGGCTGGCGGAACCATATATACGGAAAGTGTTTTGATCCAGCTTTTGAATTTCCTCCGGTTCCTCTTCGTCCTCTTCTTCGTACATTTCACCAAGAATGGTTTCCACAATATCATGAAGGGTCACAATACCTGACATGCCTCCATATTCATCGATGACGATTGCAAAATAGTATTTGCGTTTTTTCATTTCCATAAAACAATCATCGGCTTTGGTGTTCTCTAATACAAACAAAGGCTTATCTACGGCATGGGCTAAAATATAATCTTGATTTTGTGCATCCATCCGGAAGTAGTCTCTGGTATCTAAAACACCGACAACATCGTCTTCATCTTCCTGGCAGATGGGATAAAAAGTGTGACGGTTATCGTGAATCACTTGTTTCCACTTATCCATATCATCTTCCAAATACAGACAGATCACTTCGCTTCGATGCGTACATATTTCTTCCACACTGGTATCATCGAACTCGAAGAGATTGTCAAACAACTCTTTTTGTGGTTCTTCTATATGCCCGGACTCCTGAGAGGTCTGAATCATCTCACGAATGTCTTCTTCGGTAACTTCTTCACTTTCGTTTAATACCGGAATGCGGACAAAAAAAGTAAGAGGTGTGCATAAGATTTGAAACAGTGTGGTCAATGGTTTTAAACGACGCGCCAGCTGTTTTTCTTTTTTTACGCCAAAGCCTTTGCATAAACGATGCACGATGATAAAAGAATACGTACACCAGACTAACAGCACACCATACATCAAATAATCATTTGTGAAATAAGGCTGAAGCTCTGCTTGTAACAGAAGAGTGTATCCGCATAAAAGGAATCCAATTAAAAACTGTATGGTGACTAACTGGGGTACTTTTTTTCTCTTTTCGGAAACCTTGATCAAACTCAATGTACCTTGCCAAAGGGACAAAAAGCCTAACAAAAGAAGATAAATCAGCGTAGAGATCAAGACTTTCATAGCTGACTTACCTCATGATTTTGTATATAGCGGGGGTGCCCGTCATCAGATTTCATATTGATATCGCTCCTTTTGATTTGAAACCATCATACACTATTTTCAGACAAGTGAAAAGAGCACGTCGTGCTCTTAGTTGGTTGATTCTTCCTGTAGCTCCTGTTTTAAAAGCGGAAGCACTTTTTTTTGTGTTTTCATCAAATATTTTAATATATTGCTTCGAGTGACGATACCGATAAAAATATTACGATCATCTACAATAGGAACAAAGTTTTGTTTCAGGGATTGGGCAAACAATTCATCCAGGGTCGCATTGATCATCATCGGAGGCGTAAAGTCATTACGAATCAAATCTTTGATTGGTGTGTCACGTAACTCCTCATAGCTTGTATCTGGATGATCGATAAAATACCATAGGAAATCACCTTCATTGATCGTTCCCACATATTCTCCATGGGTATTAATGACCGGCATTGCGGTAAAGCCATGCTTACGCATTAAACGCAAGCCTTCCTCCAGGCTTAAATGATCGTAAAAGAAGATCACATCTTTTTTCATTGTGAGGAAAAAGAAGACATTTTCTTGCATATAATTCTAACCACCTTACGAATTCAATCCTAACAGAGAATTATAGAAAATCAATCAGTAAATAATGTGAAATTTCTGTGTTGACAAAAAAGGATGCGCACTGTACTATTGTATTAGATAACTAGTACAATAGTACAAAGGAGGGTCTATGTGAGCATTTCTTTTTCAAATGAACGTCCCATCTATTTGCAGATTGTGGATCAGATCAAAATAAAGATCATTACTGGTGAATATAAGCCCGGTGATAAATTGCCTTCGGTTCGCGAAATGGCAATGGAAATGCAGGTCAACCCCAATACGATGCAGCGAGCATATAGTTATTTGGAGATGGAAGGTCTTGTGCATTCGCAAAGAACCAGTGGGCGTTATGTGGATCCGGATCCAGAAAAGGTTAGGCAGTTGAAAAAAGAACTGGCCAAAACACAGGTCCGGGATTTTCTGAAGTCTATGCAGCAATTAGGTTTTGGCATGGATGAGATTATAGAAGTATTAGAAAGTATGAGGTAAAAAGATGAATATTATAGAGCTTGGGCAAGTCAGTAAATCTTTTGGCCCGGTAAAAGCTTTAGAGAAGATCAATTTAACTTTAGAGTCGGGACGAATTATCGGCTTGCTTGGAACGAATGGAAGTGGTAAGAGCACGATGATCAAGCTGATCAATGATTTGTTGGTGCCAGATCAGGGAATCGTAAAGATCAATGGACAAAAGCCGGGTATTGAGACAAAGAAAATCATATCTTATCTTCCGGAAAGATCGTATCTGGATCCGAATATGAAAGTAGTGGAGATCCTGCGTTATTTTCAGGACTTCTATGCGGATTTTGATCGACAAAAAGCTGAAGATCTGTTGAAGGAATTTATGATTCCGGTAGAACGACGAATCAAAACGCTGTCAAAAGGAACAAGAGAAAAGGTTCAATTGATCTTAGTGATGTCCAGAAAGGCAAAGCTGTATATTTTGGATGAGCCAATGGCCGGTGTGGATCCGGCAGCCAGGGATCATATACTGGATACGATTTTGTCCGGATATGATGAAGAAGCCACAATACTGATTTCTACCCATTTGATTGCGGATGTGGAAAGAGTGCTGGATGAAGTGATTTTCCTGGATCATGGTCGTATAACACGTCATGAACAGGCTGACCAGCTGCGAATGCGTGAAGGAAAGTCGATCGATCAGATTTTCCGGGAGGATTTCAGATGTTAGGACTTCGTTTAAAATATGATTTAAAAGCTTTGTTTAGAGTCACATGGCCTGTCTATGTGGTGTCGATGGTATTGCCCATCGGAATTCGAATCTTCTATTGGATTCAAGATTGGCCGATCTTTGATACGATGATCTTTCAAATGTTTTCCGGCTTTTATACCGTGATTTACGTAATGTCATTGTTTTGCCTGATTATTTGGCCTATCGTAGTTTGTGTTCGTGATTTTTTCAACAGCATGTTAAAGGATGAAGGCTATTTGACCAACACCTTGCCGGTATCCAGAAATACTTTGATCGTCAGTAAGGAAATAGCTGGCTTGATCCTTTTTCTGATTTCTATTGTGTTGTTCATTCTTTCACTTTTTGTTGTTATACCGGCTTTTGATTTTATGCAACTCACCACGTGGTTGACCCACTTTCATTGGACATGGAGAGAAGTTGTTGGGGCTGTATTGTTTATCTTGCTTGCACTGACTTCGGTTTATGGATCGATCACGATGTTTGTTCTGGCGATGATGTTAGGACAGATGCATCGAAACGCAAAAGGGATATTAAGTGTTGCCTATTATTTTGTGATCAGCTTTGTCATGCAGGCTATCGTGTTTGTATTCTTGATGATGTTTGGCCTTGCGGCTGATACCGAAATCGGATGGCACATTGGTAATTCCTTTTTGACATTTGCATCCCGTCATGAATGGGAGACCATGTTGATCGTCTTTGCGGTATCCATTCTTTACAATTTGACTGTCGGAATTATCTTCCATTCTATCAGTGTATGGATTTCTAATCACAAATTGAATCTGGAATAGAAAAATTGCCTTTGAAAACTTTTCAAGGGCATTTTTCTTTGAGTAGAAGAACAGAAATACTATACTATAGTTAAATATATCTAACCGGAGGTAAATGTTATGAACTATCAGATTGTAATGATTCGTCATGGTGAAAGTGAATGGAATAAGAAAAATCTATTTACGGGTTGGACAGATGTAGACTTATCTGAAAAAGGACATTTAGAAGCGGCGCAGGGAGGTAAAGCTTTAAAAGAAGAATGTTTTACTTTTGATGTCTGTTATACATCTGTTTTGAAAAGAGCCATTCATACGGCCAATCATGTCTTGGAAGAGCTGGATGAAGAATGGATTCCTGTTATTAAAAGTTACAAGCTTAATGAAAGACATTATGGTGCTTTACAGGGGCTGAACAAAGCGGAAACAGCGGCTAAATACGGAGAGCAGCAAGTTAAGATCTGGAGACGCTCCTTTGATGTACAGCCACCTGCACTGACGCCGGAAGATGATCGAAATCCGGCATTACAGAAAATGTATAAAAGTGTAGATGCGAAAGATTTACCTTTAACAGAGAGTCTAAAAGATACTATCGCAAGAGTCATTCCATATTATGAAGATGTGATTAAAAAAGACATTGTCGAAGGAAAGAAAGTATTGATTGCGGCACATGGAAATTCTCTTCGAGCACTATTTAAATATTTAAATCATATATCGGATGAAGATATTATTAATGTGAATATCCCAACAGGTGTTCCATTGGTTGTTGAATTGGATGAGAATTTAGAAGCTGTATCGTATCGTTATTTAGGAAATCAAGAAGAAATCCAGGCAAAAATGGATGCGGTAAAGAATCAGGGGAAGAAGTAAGAAAGTACATGAACCACGTAGCTTTAGATATTTGAGTTTCATAGATATTCAGGTTATAATTCTAGTATATGTAATTGTAGTTAATCTAGAGAGGGTGGTTGTGTGCAGAGCGTTAAGAAAAATCGATCTCTTGCACAAGTGGCGGCTGAAAAGATAATTCAGTACATAAAAGATGAGCAGATGGAGCCAGGAGATCGTCTTCCTACGGAATATGAGCTCGCCAAGTTTTTGGAGGTTGGGCGTGGAACGGTCCGCGAAGCCATTCGAAGTTTGGTTTCCCGCAATATTTTAGAAGTTCGCCAAGGAGCTGGTACTTTTGTTTCACATAAAAATGGTATTCCTGAGGACCCTTTGGGATTGGCGTTTGAAAAGGACAGACAGAATCTGGCATTAGACATGATGGCTGTGCGCCTTATGTTAGAACCGGAAATAGCGGCTTTAGCAGCTTCTAATGCTACAGATTTACAAATAAAAGCCCTGCGGGAACAGTGTGATAAAGTTGAGAGTCTGATTTTGCACGATCAGCCCTATCGAAAAGAAGATGCAAAATTTCATCAAATATTAGGTGAATGTAGTGGGAATCGTGTGATTCGAAAACTGGTTCCTGTAATCACTTCTTCCGTGGAATTAAATATTGGGGTGACTCGCGACAAATTTAAAATGAATACTGTCGCATTGCATAGAAGTATTACAAACTCTGTTGCCCATAGAGATAGTGTAGGTGCTAAATATAACATGATCATGCATCTCAATGTGATTCGTAGTGGTATTATAGACGAAATGGATGAAAAGAAAAGAGAGCTTAGTCAAGAAATTTAAGCTCTCTTTTTTTGTTATTCCGTTGCCTTTAGGTGCTGATTGTGCAAATTGAATGAATATTGATAAAATAGTGGATTGATAGTTTAGTGGATGTACGCTTTTCAAAAAAAGTGCATAAGTAATTTTTAAATACATCTTGATACCTTTAGAAGGTTTCTGTTTTGAACAAATTATTTATGCTTACACACTAAAAAAAAACAGGAAGCACTGATTTTGAGTTTTTTGGCAGGTCACAAATTAAACAGATATTCAGTTTTTCTGATAATTTTATCAAAAGATTGCACATATAAATCAAAACTGAATTCTTTGGAAATAACCGGAAATGATAGTGCAAATCAGAATTGCATTTTCAAAGAGTTGCATTGCAGCAATATTTTTGACGTGCAAGGTTTAGCATTATAAATCTTTTCATTAGTGCATTGCCAGGGTGTGACTCTCTTTATGCATTTACGATTATGTTTTGTAGTTTGTCTAGGTCTTGCAGATATTCCGTATCTAAACATAATGAAACTGTTTCAAGTGTGATTTACTGAGTTTTTTAATTTATCTGTTCTTCTTTATAATTCATGTTTTCTCTTTATACATACGTGCTAGATGTCAATGTCTTGTAATGCCATTTTAATCTTATTTATACGATCTTGATATTCAGCATCCTCTAAAAAATGTTTTTCTTTTTCATCGCTAAAAGGTTTGCCCCATTCAAAACCATCTCTTGTTTTTGGAACGATATGAACATGAAAGTGAGAGACCAAATCCCCGTAAACCGCAAGATTGATTTTATCGGCATGAAATAAAAGCTTCAGTGCTTTTGACACTTTTGATAGATCTTGCATCATTGTTTCTCGCTCTTTGTATGATAATTCAAAAATTTCATTATAGTGTTTGTCGCAAGCCAATACACAACGACCCGGATATCGTTGATCTTTAAATAGATAAAGAGTAGATGTGGAAAAAGTACAAACAGGAATCATTAAGTTAGAGAGTCGTTCATCTTTTATACAGTAAAAACAGTTGTTTTGATTCATTGGTAGAACCTCCTTTTTCTTTACTATAAGACATTTTTAAAATTTGTAAATAGGTATGATGAAAAAAGAATTATACATATGATGAATAAACTTATAAAAATACAAAAAATAAGAAAATTAGTAAGTATTTACCAAAATGTAACCGAATACATTGACAATAAGTCATATGAATGATATAACAAAACTGACAAATACATCGGATGAATTTGAAGAATAATACTGTGTTCTAATTCAGATTTGGAGGTGAAATGAATGGAATACAAGCGACTTGCCACTAAAATCAGGCAAATAGTTGCGGTAATGATGGTATGTACGTTGACATTAGTTTTATGTACAGGATGTGCTAAGAAAACATCAGAAGACCCAGATTCACAATTAGTTTTTCGTATGGCGATTGTTGACGGAGAGTCTTCTCCTATCTATGCCGGCGCTAAAGAAATGGCGGATAAGGTTTATGAAAAGACAAACGGTAAAATTAAACTGGTTGTTGTTACCGGCGGAGCTTTGGGAGATGAAAGAGGTTCTGTAGAACTTTGCTCGCAGGGAGATTTGGATATTGCTTCGGCTGCCAATTCCGTTTTAACGAACTGGATACCGGAGATGAATATACTGGATCAAGCTTATCTTTGGGAAAATGAGCAACAGGCACATGCAGCTGTAGATGGCCCTATTGGGGACCTAATTGAAAAAGCGGCTTTGGAAAAATTAGATGTTCACGTAATCGGATATCTGGAATCAGGATTCCGCGATACGTTTAGTACCAGACCAATCAAAACGATTGATGATTTTAAAGGCATTAAAATCCGAACCATGCAAAATCAATATCACATGGCCGCTTTCCAATCCTTTGGAGCTATGCCTACGGCGATGCCTTATAATGAGGTATTTACCGCTTTACAACAGGGGACCATTGACGCCGCTGAAAATGCAGTCAGTAACTGTTTATCTAATGGATATTATGAAGTAACAAAAAATATTACTTTTACGAAACATGCATTTACATATATCCCTGTCATGATGTCGAATAAGGCATGGAACATGATTCCTGAAGACTTACGAGAACCATTCTTAGAGGGATGTAAAGAAGGATATAAAGCGGAAAGAAAATTTTTGGCAGACACCAATGAAAAAGCTATTGAAGAGTTAAAGAAAAAAGGTGTTACGTTTTACGATATTGATATTCGAGTATTGAAGGATGCCTATCAAAAAGAGGCTGATCGGCAGGGATTTGCATTTAATCAGGAATGGCAGCAGGCGATAGATGAAGTGATTGCACAAAATCCTGTAGAAGAAAAGGATTCGTGAGGTGCTTATGAAAAAAATATTAAAGTCTTTAACATCGATAGAAAACTTTATTATGGTGGTTACTTTTTCAATCATGGTGATTTGTTCCTTTGCTCAGGTAATAAATCGTAACTTCTTTAAATTGCCGATTCCCTGGTTTGAAGAAGCTTCCATTTACTGCATGATTTATATGGCTTTGATTGGTACGGAAGTCGGTTTACGAGATGGAACTCAGATTGCAGTCACAGCTGTATTGGATAAATTGCATGGTGCTTTTAAAGGAATTGTCATGATTTTTTCAAAAGTGGTTGTGTTGATTTTTTCCTCTTCAGTATTGATTTCAGCTATTCATTTAGTTTCTAAGCAAGTGCAGACTGGGCAAACTTCATCTGCCCTACACTTGCCGATGTCAATTCCTTATGCAGCGTTGGTCATTAGTTTTGCGATGATCGTTCTTGTACAAATTGCATTTACGGTAGAACTTGTCATTACGTTGATTCGAGAAAAAGGGAAGGAGAGTGAAGCCTGATGGGAACAGCTTTATTACTTTTTTGTTCAATGGCATTGTTTTTGGTCATAGGTGTTCCGATTGCATTTGCGTTAGGTGCTTCTGTATGGACAACAATTGTTTTTAGTCCAGATTTCACTGTTACGACGGGAATTATAGCACAACGCATTTTTGGCGGTTTGGAATCAACTTCCATCATGGCTATTCCTTTCTTTATCCTTGCGGGAAATTTGATGACCAAAGGCGGAATATCCAGGCGGCTGGTAGATTTTGCCAATAGCATTGTCGGTGGTGTCCGTGGAGGTATGGCTATGGCATTAGTGCTGGCCTGTGCTTTCTTTGCGGCATTATCTGGTTCTGCACCGGCAACAGTAATTGCGATTGGATCGATGTTGTATCCGGAAATGGTAAAAATGGGATATCCAAAAGATCGTACGGCAGGTCTTCTGGTCGTATCTGGAGGATTAGGGCCGATTATTCCGCCAAGCATTATTATGGTTGTCTATGGAACGATTACCGGTGCTTCTATTGGAGATATGTTCTCCTCCGGTATGTTTGTTGGATTTGTCATAATGGTAGTATTGATGACTGTTGTTCTTTATTTGGCACATAAAGAAAACTGGCCAAAGACGACACAAAAAATGACAGCTAAAGAATTCAGTCACTCATTTATCAGTGCGGTTCCAGCTATTTTGCTTCCTGTTATTATCTTAGGCGGTATCTATTCCGGGTTATTAACACCAACGGAGTCTGCTGCTGTTGCGGTAGTTTGGGCATTGGTTGTTGGCTTATTTATCTATCGGGAGGTTACCATAAAAGATTTGGTACCAATTCTTTTAGAATCTGCTAAAGGATCTGCAATGATTTTATTCATTATTGCGACATCGACGGCTTTCTCCTGGATCTTTGCTTATTCTGGAATTTCCGGAGAATTAGTACATTTCATTCAGGCAATGAATTTGAGTCCGACATTGTTCTGCGTGGTAGTGGCGGTTGTTTTATTGATCTTTGGCACTTTCCTGGAGGGAATTGCGACTTGTGTACTGATGGTACCTATTTTATGGCCAATCGCCGCCAGTCTTGGTATTGATGTCATTCATTTTGGTATGATCGTTTGTTTATCGAATGTCATTGGCACAATGACTCCTCCGGTAGCAGTCAACATATTCTCAGCTGCCTCTGTAACGAAACTAAAAATGGGTGAAATTGTAAAAGGACAAACACCTTTCTTTATCGGTTATGTTGTGGTCTTTTTATTGGTGGTTTTAATACCGACTTTTAGTACATTCTTTTTGAGCTGATGATTTATAAAGAAAATAGAAATGGAGTGCATAATTATGCAAAATATGGAAAATAAACAACGAATGGAAAAATGGATGGTGCAGTCTTCAGAGAAACCGGGATTTCATGAAGTGATTACTCCAAAGACTTGCGAATGCAAAGAAGTACAGATGTTTCGTTTAAATTTACCTAAAGGAGAAACCTATGTACTGGAATCTAAAGATTTAGAGATGCATCCGGTTTTGCTTGCTGGAAAGGCTAAATTACATCATTCAGTTTTATCACAAGATATGGATAAATATGATGCATGTTACATACCAGGAAATGACAAGTTGAAAATTGAAGCTTTAGAAGACTGTATTTTCTATATTGCTGGTGCTAAATATGAAGGAATCGGAAAACCTTTTTTTCGCAAATTTAACAAAGATTTACCCATTGGAGACATTCATCAAATTCATGGAAAAGGAGCAGGACGTCGTGAAGTCATGATGACACTGGCCCCGGAAGACGAGGCATCTCGTTTGATCTGTGGTTTAACTTGGTCTGGAGAAGGCACCTGGACAAGTTGGCCGCCTCATCAACATGAAAAAGATTTAGAAGAAGTTTACTGTTATTTTGATATGCCTTTACCTCATTTTGGCTTTCATATTAGTTACTTAAAGAGTGGAGAAGTGGAAGATATCGTAACACATACAGTCCACTCGGGATCTATGGTCCAGGCACCTTGTGGATACCACCCAACTGTAGCTATCCCTGGTGAAAGAAACGCATATTTATGGGTTCTAGCTGCATTTTCTCATCAAAGCAGAAGATATGATCTAGCTGTCAATGATCCGGTGTTCGATAAATAATAAGGAAGGATGATATTATGAATTTAAACGATTTAAATGGTAAAACTGCAATTGTTACTGGTGCTGCTCAAGGGCTTAGTCAAGGTATGGCAGAGGGCTTAATGGAAGCAGGAGCAAAGGTTTGCATTATGGATATCAATCCTAAGGCGTTAGAAACCGCAAAATATTACTCAGATAAAGGATTTGAATGCTATGCTGTTATTTCTGATCTGGGAAATGATGATACAAGGGAAGCTGATTTTTCAAAAGCGATAGAAAAACTGGGAGGACATCTTGATATTTTGGTTAACGGCGCAGGTGTTCAAAGACGTTATCCTAGTGAAGAATTTCCTTTAAAAGAATTTGATTTTGTTTTGAATGTAAATCTGCGCAGTGTTTTTGCCATGTGCCAGCTTGCGGGAAGACAGTTTATTAAACAAGATTCCAGAGGAAAAATTATAAACATTGCTTCTATGCTTTCTTTCTTTGGAGGTTATACAGTACCTGCTTATGCGGCTTCTAAAGGTGGAGTTGCTCAAATCACAAAAGCTTTATGTAATGAATGGGCAGAGAAAGGAATCAATGTAAACGCTCTGGCACCTGGTTATATGGCTACAGAAATGAATACGGCTTTAATGGATCCTACAAATCCGCGATATGAAGCGATAACAAATCGTATTCCCAATAAAAAATGGGGAACGCCGGATGATATGAAAGGGCCGGTCGTATGGCTGTCCTCTGATGCTTCAGATTATATCAATGGAGCTGTTATTCCAGTTGACGGTGGTTATTTAGTTCGTTAGGGAGAATCATAAAATGAAAGTTATTATTACAGATTGTGATCATGAAAATATAAATATCGAAAAAGAAATATTTGACAGAGCCGGTATCTGTGTGGAACTTAAACAGGCAATCACAGAAGATGAAGTCATTGAACAATGTCAGGGAGCCGATGTATTTATTGTGCAGTATGCCAAAATTACAGAAAAGGTTATGGATCATTGCCCACAGCTAAAATATGTTGTTCGTTATGGCGTAGGACTCGATACGATTGATATTCCAGCGGCAACAAAACATGGGATTTTAGTAGGCAACGTTCCTGATTATGGTATGAATGAAGTGGCCGATCATGCGATTGCATTAAGCCTTTCAATGTTGCGAAAAATTGTGGAAATGAATGAATATACAAAGGAAGAAAAATGGGACTATACTAAGGCGATTCCAGTACATCGTTTTTCACAACTCACTTGCGGTGTTGTCGGACTAGGAAGAATTGGCAGAAACTTTGCGAAAAAAATGAATGCATTGGGATTCTATGTTATTGGTTATGATCCTTATTTTAAACCAGATGAAGAAACAGATCTTTATGTAAAAAGCGTTCCCTTTGAGGATGTAGTTCAACAATCTGATATTATATCAATTCATTGCCCTGCAGATGGTAATATGAATTTGTTTAATGAAAAAGTGTTTAAGAAAATGAAAGATACTGCGATTCTGATTAATGTAGCACGTGGTGGCATCATTAATGAAAATGATCTGGAGAAGGCTCTGTCAGATCATCAGATAGGTGGGGCTTGTTTAGATTGTATGTTAGGTGAACCAGTGGATAAAGATTCACCATTATTTAAATTTGATAATGTGATCGTAACACCGCATATGGCTTGGTATTCTGAAGAAGCCTCTCAGGAATTAAAGAGAAAAGTGGCTGAAGAATCTGTTCGATTTTTGCGAGGGGAACCTATTCACTATCCTGCCAATAAGGTAATAGGAGTGATACGATGATACAATCTATTTATAATAGAGTTCAAGAAGAAGGCATAGTTCCTGTTGTCGAAATAGAAGATGTTAACCAGTCTGTTTCTTTGGCGACTGCGCTATTAAAAGGTGGAATACATTGTGTAGAAATTACATTTCGAACCAAGCAGGCGGCTAATGCTATAAAATTGATAAAAGAGAGATACCCTGATATGTTGGTGGCGGCCGGAACGGTTTTATCAATTGAACAGGTAGATGAAGCCGTGAAAGCAGGAGCAGATTTTATTGTGAGTCCGGGATTTAATGAAACAGTGGTTCACTATTGTATGGAACATAAAATCAATATCATCCCGGGATGCTCCTGTCCTTCGGATTTAGAAAAAGCTATCAGCTTGCGGTTATCCGTGGTTAAATTTTTTCCGGCAGAAGCCGCTGGAGGAATCAATGCTATCAAGGCGATGGCGGCACCCTATCGCACTTTGTCCTTTATGCCAACCGGCGGAATCAATCTGGATAATTTAAATAACTACTTAAGTTTTGATCGTGTCATCGCTTGTGGTGGATCCTGGATTGCTTCAAAAGATCTGCTGAGGCATAATGCATTTGATGAAATCGAAAAGAATGCCAGAGAGGCGGTCCATAAAATGATTGGATTCGAATTGGCCCATGTTGGTATTAATGCACAGGATGTACAAGAAGCTCGATCTATCGCAAACTTCTTTGAGCAGATTTTTGGATTTACTGCCAAAGAAAATCCATCTTCTATTTTCTCAGACTCCTATGTTGAGACTTTGAAATCACCTTATTTGGGAAAAAAAGGGCATATTGCCATAGCGGTTAATTCTGTTGAACGAGCTAAAGCCTACTTAATCAATAAAGGAATTCTCTTTAATGAAGAAAGTACAGTTATCAGAGATGACGGGAAAATACAGGCTGTTTATTTCAAGGATCAGATTGGTGGATTTGCGATACATCTGGTTAGAAATTCCAATTTGAGGTAATCTGTATGGCAAATGTAATCTTATTTGGAGAGCCGATGGCTCTGTTGATTGCGGATACAGAAGGACCGTTAGAAGATATAGAGCATTTCACAAGAAAAATGTCTGGTGCGGAAGTTAATGTGAGTATAGGATTGTCGAGATTGGGACACCATGTCGAGTATTTAACGCGGTTGGGTGATGATCCTTTTGGGCATTATATCAAAAAAGCACTTGTAAAAGATCGTATTGGAACGGAATATATAACTCTTGATCCAGTATATCGCACTGGTATTCAATTAAAAAATCGTGTAACTGATGGAAGTGATCCACAGGCGCCATATTATCGAAAAGGTTCGGCGGCATCACATATTACCGTGAGTGAAATTAATCAAATTGATTTAAGTGATGTTCAGCTAGTACATGTTACAGGTATACCTCCTGCTCTTTCTCAGAGTGCAAGAGAAGCTACTTTTAGATTGGTAGAAAGGGCTAAAGAAAACCATATTCTAGTTACATTTGATCCAAATCTGCGACCAGCTTTATGGGAAAATCAACAGACTATGTGCGAGGTCATAAATCGTTTAGCATCTATGTGTGATATATTTTTACCTGGTGTCCATGAGTGCGAAATCTTGATGGGCTCCTCTAATATTGAAAAGATAGCCCTATATTATCGGAATCTAGGTGTGCCGATTACAATAATAAAAGATGGTGCAAAAGGTGCTTATGTTGCAAAAAAGGATTCTATTTATCATGTTCCGGGGTTTAAAGTAAACAGAATTGTAGATACCGTAGGTGCCGGTGATGGGTTCGCGGTAGGTATCTTAAGTGGTATACTTGAAAACTTAAACTTAAAGGATTGTGTAACTCGAGCCAACGCAATTGGAGCTATACAAGTTATGCATGTGAGTGATAATGAAGGATTGCCTACTAAGATACAATTACAGAAATTCCTTCAAGAAAATTTATGAAGATGTAGTAAAAAACCTTTGGTTATAAATCAGAGGTTTTTCTTTTTTTGAAATGGTTTCTATAGAGTCAGCTGTTTTCATACTTCATATCGACGAACGTTTCTGTTATAATGACTAATGAACAATATAAGTCAACAAAAGAACTTGATATTCGATTTATAAGGGGATGATATAAGCTTTACTCACCGTGGTCTTACTAGTGATTGGTTGCATTAAATTGCGATTTTCTTATTTGTGATTAGGAGGATAATATGAAGAAAAAATTAATATCATTACTGGTGATTCCCATATTATGTTTATTTGCGGTATGTTCGTTTCATTTTGTAAAGGCAGATACTGCATTGGGGATGGTGCAAGTCAATTTGCATACGGATGGTCAACTTGAAAGTTCGGATGTTTTAAAGAATATGCCGATTACATTGACATCGACAACCGATGCGAGTCAAACCTTCACACTGACATGTGAAGACAGCTCTAATGTCATTAAGACAAAAAAGACAATACCACTGGGAGACTATGTCGTTTCGTTTCAGCTACCTGAAAACTATGTGACATTAAGTGGAGTATATACTAATGGTCCACGTACGGATACTTATGTTCAAAATGGGAATGTAGTGACTTTAAACCAAAAGTTTGCTTACAACATGATTTACATCAATATAAAGGAAAGAGAAGAACCACAACCTGTTGAAAAATATGGAAAAGTAGAAGTCAATCTTCATACGGATGGAAAACTGGTTGAATCGGGTGTATTGAAAAATATGCCGGTGACTTTAGTCTCAAAGGAAGATCCAACTAAAACATATACTTTGAACTGTCAAGATGATTCCAATCGTGCAAAATTAGAGAATGTTCCTTTTGGAGAGTATATTGTATCTTTTGATATTCCTGAAAAATATGAGGTTTTAGATGGTGAAGTAGGCAGTGGTGTAATGGGAAATTACCTTGCAAATGGTAATACGATTACTATTGATAATGAATATGCTTATAAACAGCTGTATATCAATGTGAAAGAGAAAAAAGAAGCAGTAACAGATAATGGATCACAGAATCCTGAATCAAATGAAAATGCTTCTAGTTCAAATGATTCAAAAAAACAGGAAAGTAAGGATCTAAATACAGATAAAAAGAAATCGAAAAGTGTAAAAACAGCAGTTTTTGTAAATAGTTTATTCTTTGTATCTCTAAGTTTATTTACGGGTATATTAACAATTTTATTCTATAAAAAGACAAAAAAGAGTTAATCTCGCAGGATGAAAAGTCCATATTAATTTAATTTTAAAATCTCCTTTTGTAGCCTTGAACGTATTAATAAGAGAGCACAAAGGAGATTTTTTATTAGGCTCATAATAATATGGAATAACAGTAATCAATATCGATTCATTTTAATCACTTTGAAGTTTTTTAGCTTTTTTTTGAACAAGTGATCAAGAAAGATATACTTGCGAATAAAAGCGTCTTGATTGCGGCACATGGTAATTCACTTCGTGCATTGTTTAAATATTTAAATGATATTTCAGATGAAGATATTATCAATGTGAATATTCCTACAGGTGTGCCGTTAGTGATGGAATTGAATGAGGATCTAAAAGCGATATCGCATCATTATTTGGGAGATCCAGAAGAAATTCAGGCTAAGATGGATGCGGTCAAGAATCAGGGGAAGAAATAAACCTGATTCTTTTTTAGATTATGGGGCATAGTTTTCTTTATCTGGGTATTAAGAACTGTTTTAAAAAAATTCAACTTTTTTTCATAGTTTTTTGAATTTTTAT
>CABOGK010000008.1 GCA_902399855.1 Erysipelotrichaceae bacterium | reverse complement strand
ATTCATGTTGAATCATCAACTTTTTAGTTGAATTTAGCGAATATTTTTATATCGTGTTTTAAGCCAGAGAAGGCAATTCTCATGTTTGACAGATTTGATAATTTCACACATTTAAACAGTACTGAAAACACAGAAAACGCATATAGTATATGGGCAAATAAGGGGATGATTTCTATGAAGAAGGATGTATATCGTTACATAATGTTTTTTATCTTGAACTTGATCTTTTTTATCTATACATGGATTTGTAATACGCATATGTCAATGTTACATATTGGATTGGCGATATGTTGTCTAGTTGGAGATGTGGGATGGCTTGGCTGGTCTTTTTATCATCATCAAAAATGGTATGAAAAATATTCAGCTTTTTTCTGTGCCTTGGTTCCATTGTTGACACTATTGATTTATTTTCGGGGAACTCGGTAAAGAAAAAAGAACCAGCGAGTGGTTCTTACTGAAAATATTTAATCAGAGCTTGCGTACCTAGATCCTGATATCCTTGATCCATCAGAGTAATGTATTCTTGGATCACATTTTCTACGCCGGTCAGTTTTGCTTCTTTTTGATCCAGAGCAATTCTTAAATCTTTGACAAAGTGTTTGATGTAGAAGCCGGGATCAAAATTATTTTGAAGCATTTTTGGTCCTAAGAGTTCTAACTGACGGGAACCGGCAGCTCCATTTTGCAGATTTTGAATGACCAAAGCAGGATTGCAGCCTTGGCTCTTTAAATAGGTCATAGCTTCACAAATACCCTGCAGTGTATTGGCAATCATGATTTGGTTGGCAATCTTTACTTTTTGACCGGCTCCGGCTACTCCGCAATAAAAGATATCTTTACCAAATGCGCTGAAAACAGGCCGTAGCTGATCAAAAGTTTCTTTTGGACCGCCGACCAAAATTGTTAAGGTTCCCTGCTTGGCGCCTGCATCACCACCGGTAACAGGTGCATCAAGTACCGTTACTTGTTTATCTTTTCCCTGCTGTGCTAACTCAACAGCCAGAGATGGTGAAGATGTAGTAAAGTCGATGCAAATTTTACCGGGTTCAATGTGTTCGAAAATTGTGCCATACACTTCTTTTACATCACTGGGGAAGCCTACCATGGTACAAATTACATCGCTGTGCTGCACCAAAGAAGCAATGCTTTCTTCTAAAACAGCGCCTTCTTCAACCAGATTTTGTACTTTTTGAGGGTGTCTGGCATATACATGTGCCTCGTGTCCATTCTTCAATAAGTGGTGTACCATGGGGTTTCCCATGATTCCGGCACCAATCCATCCAATTTTCATTGTAGAGCCTCCTTTATCATTTCTTTGGCCCAACTTTGTGCCTTGTTTATATCTTCTGTATTGGGCCTAGTCTTTACCTCTTCAAAATTTTTTAAACTGACTTGCAGCTTTTTGTCCTCCGGATGTTCCTGTAATAATTTCACATAACGATCTTTAATGGCTTCCGGCATTTTTCCGGGACAAAAGAAATGTCCTAAAATGACGTTAGAATCATCAATCTGACTTTTGGCTCTTTGATACAAAGAAGCATAGTATTCTGATGATCCTCCAAAACCGCATGTGCCAAAATACGCAATCTTTTTATTCTTTAAAGAAGATAAAAGGTTTTGTATCACAGAAGAACAATTGCCTTTATCCGTCCAGGAACCAATAAAATATAAATCGGCTTCCTGTAGTTTGTGTGGTTTACCGCAATATACAACCTCGTCTTTACAAGTTTCATAAATCGCATCGGCAATCTTTTTTGTGTTGCCGGTTATACTATCGTAATAAATACAGATTTTCATGATTTTTCCTCCATCACTTCTAAAAGAAAAGATACCGGACGAAATCCATCGTTACAGCTGATCAAAGCCGATCTTGAATCCTTCATCCATCCATCGAAAAAATCCGTTGCGCCATGTGCTAAGGCAAAAACATAGGGGTATAAGTTCTGCCAGGCGCTTTGGCAAAAGTCGGATGGACAAAGTGCGTTGGAAACGACCCACGTTTGCCCTTCCGAAATAGGGCAGGCATGTTGGATCGGGTTTTCATATTTTTGAATCAGATCGGTGTAGGTCGTCTGTTTTAAAGCGGTGATACGTATCTTTTTCATAAAGATATTGTACCACCTTATCGATTAAAAAGCTTTCTTCGTTTTGTGGATTGAATAAACAGACGTTTCATTTCTTCGACATCATCCTGGTCCAAAACATCTCTGAAGTGTTGGATCGAAGCGATAAACTGGTCTGTTTCATCTAATAAGATTTCTTTGTTTAATAAGAACAATTCGCTCCATAGATCTTCGTTGATTTCGGCAATACGAGTCAGATCGCGAAAGCTGTCGCCGGTATATTCTACAAGATGTGCATTTTCATGCGTGTTCATCAGACTGACCGCAATCACATGAGTCAACTGGGATAAAAAGCCGATCATGCGATCATGTTCTTCAATACTGAGGGTACTGATGTTTTTAACACCTAAAACCACACCCAGTTGTTTGGCCAGTTCAATCGCTTCCGGTGTATTTTGATCGGTTGGTACAACGATGTAGTTGGCATGATCAAAAATCATTTCATCGCTAAACTGTATGCCTCTGGATTCTCTACCGCACATGGGATGAACGCTGATGAGCTCTAAATCCTCTCTTAAAATGGATTGTACCGGTTCGATGATATTGCTTTTGACACCGCTGATATCCATGAGAATCGCTTTATCTTTGCAGGCATGCTGGTATTGTCGGATCCAAGGCAAGATCTGTGTTGGGTAAAGGGCAATGATGATCAGATCGCATTCTTTTAACAGGGTTTTCGGTTCGGTCGTACCTTTTTGAATGATCTGCTTTTGTAAGGCAATGTCCAGTGTTTCCTGGGATCGTTCAAAACCATAAACCGTATAGCCTTTATGGCTTAAACGGCTGGCAAAGCTGGCTCCCATGACACCCAGTCCAATGACTCCGATTGTTTTCATACAGTTTCCACCTTTCCATGGATTTTAAGAATATCATCGAAAAATGTCGGATAACTTTTTGTGATGGCTTGTGCACCTTGAATCACAGAAGGATGTTTTGCACAAAGACCGAAAACACTCATCGCCATCACGATACGATGATCATTATGTCCATCAATGATAACGTCTTTGCGATCATAGGTTTCTTTTCCATAGATGGTGATCGTATCTTCGGTAGAGGAAATATCTACACCCCATTTTTTTAATTCCGTTTCCATAGCTTCTATGCGGTCGCTTTCTTTGATGCGCAATCGCTTTGCGTGAATGAAGTGCGTGCATCCTTTACAGAAGCTTGCCAGTACACAAAGAATAGGGCCAAGATCCGGGCAATTGGCCAGATCAATGGTCTGTGCCTGTAACGGTTGATGGGTAACGGTAATTTGATCGTTTTTGATGGATACCTTGGCTCCAGCATTTTGTAATTGTTGTAAGATGGCTTTATCTCCCTGCATGGAGTCAGGATCCATATTCGTAATTGTTAATTCACTTTGTAGAGAAGCCAACACCCCAAAGAAAGCCATTTGGGAATAATCGCCTTCCACGTGAACATTTTTTGCCTGATAGTGCTGACTGCCGGGAATACTATACGTATTTCCTTTTTGATGAATCGTTATACCAAAATTCTTTAACATTTGCAGGGTCAAATCTACATAACTTTTGGATTCAAAAGGCTCTTGAATCGTTATTGTACTTTCCTTTGGAAGTAAGGGAAGTGTGAATAAAAGCCCGCTGATAAACTGACTGGATATATCGCCTGGAATCGTGTAATGGTTCTCTTTTAATGCACCCTGAATTTCAATATGATCCTCTTCCTGTATAAAGGAAAGATTTTGTTGGTCAAATAAAGTTTGGTAGATATCCATAGGACGTTTCATCAGTCGTCCTTGTCCGATAAAAGTCACTTTTTGGTTAGTTAAGGAAGCTACCGGAATCAAAAAACGCAATGTGGAGCCAGATTCATGGCAATCACAGAGGATGTTTTGTGCCTGTACTTGTAAGTCGGTTCCATGAACGATATAGTTATCCTCTACTTTTTCGATTTTTGCACCTAATGCCTGCATGCACGAAATGGTCGCTTCAATGTCTTTGGAAGGTGTGATACCGGAAAGCGTACTACACCCTTTGGCTAAAGAGGCACAGATCAAAGCACGGTGGGCCATGGACTTACTGCTGGGAATGGCAACGGTTCCATGAACTTTGGAAGGATAGATCTTAACTTTCATGATGTTCTCCTTCAAAGGGGGCCAGAGCCGCTTTTGACATCCATGCATCTAATAAACCAAAGCTTAACATGTTATCGACGACGATACGGGCGCGATGAATGATGCAAGGATCGTGACGACCGACGATCTGCAGCTTTACATTTTCCTTAGTCGAGTAATCGACGGAATCTTGTACTTTATAAATGGAAGAAGTTGGTTTGACACAAGTATGAATGAGGATTGGCATTCCGTTGGAGATTCCTCCATTGATTCCGGCATTGTTGTTCGTTGTTGTACGAATCTGGCCATCGAAATAAAAAGGATCGTTTGCCTGACTTCCTTTTAAATTCGCAAAGCCAAAGCCTAAACCAAAGCTGACGCCTTTAACAGCGGGAATAGAATATAAAATCTGTGTCAATGTGCTTTCCAAGGCTCCAAAGATGGGATCACCGATTCCTGCCGGATAACCGGTGATGGCTGTTTCTAAAATACCGCCAATTGAATCGCCTTCTTTTTGTGCCTGTAAAGCAGCTTCTTTCATCGGTTCTTCCATGGCTGCATCCAATACGGCAAACTTCATTTGATTGACCTGTTGGATTTGTTCATTCAAAACATTGATGTCTGAACTGAAAGGAATGTCTTTTAAGTTGTATAACTGTTCCATGTGAGAGCCGATCTGAACGCCTTTTGCCATTAAGATTTGTTTACAAATATTTCCTGCAGCTACCATGCAGGCGGTCAACCGACCTGAAAAATGACCACCACCACGATAATCCTGATAACCATTGTATCGTTCAAAGGCAGTATAATCCGCATGGCCGGGGCGCAATCGTCCCTTGATCTTTTCATAATCCTTTGAATGTTGGTCTTTATTGGCAATCAACAGAGTTAAAGGCGTACCCGTTGTATAACCGTTGAAAAAACCAGATACAATCTCCGGATGATCCTCTTCATGGCGTTGCGTAGAAATCAAGCCGACAGCTCTACGTTTTTCCATGTCATCATATAAAAAGTCTAAGTCGATCTTGAAACCACTCGGAAGTCCATCTAAGGTTACACCAACACAAGGACCATGACTTTCACCAAAAATCGTCATTGTGATATTGTTTCCGATACTATTTTTCATAGGGACCTCTTTCTAATACGTTTCGGATTTGTTCGTATGTCATCTCTTCAATCTCAAAAGTTCCAGCCTGTCTAACTTTTACGATACTGACCGTTTGCGCACTGCTTTTTTTGTCATGTTGAATATAGCTCATTAAAGTATCGATGTCATAATCGGGAACTTTAGGCAGATCGAGTCGTTTATAGATCGATAAAACACGCTCTTTTAATGGCTGATCTTCAATAAAGAACAACATTCCCATTGCTACACACTCTCCATGCAGATAGGTATCGAGTCCATAGGCACCTTCGATCGCATGACCAATAGTATGCCCAAAATTTAAGATTTTTCGCAAGCCGCTTTCTTTTTCATCCTGTTCAACAACTTGTCTTTTCACATTGATGGAACGTTCAATGATCTGTGGAATATCAAGCGTGTCTTGTTCAAAAAGTTCCACGAGCTTTTCATCTTGAATCAAGCCGGTTTTTAAAGCTTCCACAAGTCCATTATGAATTTGTCTTTGAGACAGCGTAGAGAGAACATCCGGATCAATGATTACACCTTTTGGCTGATGAAAAGCACCAACGATATTTTTATAAGAAGCTACATCGATGGCTACCTTACCGCCCACACTGGAATCGACCTGTGCCAATAAAGTAGTGGGAATATTATAGAAATCGATGCCACGCATATAACTGGATGCCACAAATCCTGCCAAATCACCGGTCACACCACCACCGATAGCCACAATCGCATCTTTTCTTGTCATATCATGATCAATACATTGTTTTAATAGATTTTCATATTGTGAAAAACACTTGGATGCTTCTCCCTGGGGGAAACGAATCACAAAGCTGTTTGGACACTGGTCTTTGATCATTTGTATCCATTGTTCCGGAATCGCATCGTCGGCAATCAAAGCCAGTTTTCGATTAACATCGAGAATTGTATCTATATGAGAAAGAGCACCACTTTCAATTAAGATCGGATAAGAGCGATCTTTAAGATTAACTGTCATTTTCATATGTTTCACCTCTGCATTATGATACCATGAAAATGGATTCATGATGTAAAGAATGAAAGATTTTCAAAACAAATGAAAAAAAGGACTGCTTGAGTCCTTAAAAGTTATCTAATGAAATGTGATCTTTTAAGATTTGTAAAAAATCATTTAGATTTTCAGTTTTCAATAATAAACTCTGAAGTTGTGGGTTGTGCATCATTTCTACAAAGGTATCGTAGAGCTTTTCAATATCTTTTTTAGATTCATCGGATAACCCTAACATTAAAATAATTTGTGCTGTATCTTTACCAGACCAATGAATAGGTTCATCCAATATTCCTATAGCTATCTTACTTTTAAGCGAACACATTTCCAAAGGGTGGGGAATCGCAATGACTCCATCCATTACTGTAGAAACCTTGTTCTCTCTTTCAAATACACTTTTTTCAAAACGTTCATCTACATATCCGGCATTTCGAAGGAGCTCACAGAGTATATGAATAATTTCTTTTTTATCGTGGACACGTGTGTGAACAAATAACTTAGGATCAAAAAAGTTTTGAATTTGATCTACAGGATGCATATTGCTCATAGTAAGAGCGCGAGTGATATTCTCAATATCCTTTCTTAATAAGGGCATTTCAACAGTTACGCATGGAATCTTTGTATTAGATAAGGGAACCGTAGAGATTATGCAGTCCACTGATTCTAAATCCATATCTTCCAATTCATTGGAAGGAGCCACCTTGATGATATCAATATTATTTGAGAACAATTTGCTGATTTTGGCGGATAAAAAGCTCCCAGTTGCATAGCCATTATCATAGAGAATCATTACTTTTTTATGTTTTGAATTCCTTAAATCAAAATATCGTTCAATAGCTGCACCGATATGAAGGGAAATATACCCAATTTCATCATCACTGAGATCAAAAGGTTCATTCTTAAAAACTTGTTTAATTACCGTTTCAGTAACTTCATAAGAAAGAATATAGTTATTTTTGATCGTATTCAATAAAGGATTCTTCTTATGTAAATCTAGATAATGTGTATTGAGTATAGACTGAAGATGATGGTTTAAATCTCTTTCCAAAATATAGTCAGATCTTAAATCAAAATGATAAAGCTCATAGATCATGTTGATGATACTAGAAACAATTTGATGTACATAATCAATATTTGCATGGTTGTTTAAAAGCTCATTGGTATTGGATATATAATGCGAATAAATGTAGTTTTTTTCGCTTTCGCTAAAACGAGTATGAAATGTTGATTCTATACATTCAATCAATGGCGAAAGAAGGTTTTGAGTCTGACTATCTACAGAAAAGTCATGGCTCTCCATATTTTGATCTGCCTGAATTCTTGATACGGATAAGGCAATATGAAGAATCAGGTTTCTAAGATTGTAGTCTGAAAAGTGCATGCCGTTTTTCTTGTTGAAATCTGTGACCAGCTCTTGGATCTGCTCAAATTCTAAATCTTTTAGAAGCGCCTGCTGCTCATTTGAAAACTTAGATACATAAGCATTGTAATTGGATGTGACCAAATCTATGATGCAATTTCGCTTATTCATTTCAGAACCTTCAATTTTGTAACCTACATTGGGCTTATTTTTGAGGGTTAAATCATATTTTTGAAGAATCAAACGTACAGTCTTTAGATAGCTAATAATCGTATTGATGCTTACAAATACTTCATTGGCAAGATCGTCTTGTGTTTTGAAATCATCTGAATAAAGCATATAGATGATAATGTGATTAATTCTTTTATCTACGGAATCTAAACTTCCATCTGGTGTTGTATCATTCTGCAATAGGATCAATGAATCTTCGGGAATTTCCAAAATATAACCATTCCCTCTTTTCATCAAAATCTTAGCATTCCATGGTGCCAGTTCTTCATTGAGGATGCGGATGTCATTGCGTAAAGTTCTCTTGGAAATATGAAATTTTCTAGCTAGCTCTTCAGGAGAAATGGGCCCTTTTTGAGAAGCGAGGAAAGTAAAAATTTCTTGTAAGCGATTATAAGAAAACACGGACACACCTCCTAATCATCCATATTTATTATAACTTTTGTGAAAAAAGATAGCATTATAAGTCATTGCCAACTCAAGTGGCAATTTTAGAATAGAATATATTATAAACTACTGCCATTGCAAACGGTAAATGCTTGTCTTTTATTTAAACATTAAACAGAATAGAATGGAATCAGAAAATGAAAGGCCTTTCAATCTAACGAAAGATGCATATTTTGCAAAGAGGAGGAATTACGTTGAGTACAATTAAAGTAGGAGTTATCGGAGTAGGACAGATGGGAACCTACCATGCGCAGATTTATCAGAAGTTGCCACAGGTAGAACTGGTTGCGCTTTGTGAATTTAATGATACAAGAAGAGAGCAGTTGAAAACTGAATTCCCTGGTGTTGCTTTATATAAGGATTATAAAGATCTTTTAGCAGACAATAGTATTGAAGCTGTAAGTATTGTATTGCCAGACAATTTACATAGAGAAGCTGTGGAGCTTGCGGTAAAAGCAAATAAGCATATTCTTTTGGAAAAACCATTAGCGAAAGAATTAGAAGATGGAAAAGCTTTATATGAAATCACAAAAGACTATGGCAAAGTGTTTACAACAGGTTTCTTGTTGCGATTTGATCCACGTTTTGCGATGATCAAGGAACGTTTAGATAGCGGAGAATTAGGTGATATCATCCACTGTTATGTGCGTAGAAACTCACCAATCATTGGTCCAAGACGTTATATCGGAGCTAGCGATTTGAGCATGCACGTAATGATTCATGATATTGATTATCTGAACTGGTGGATTGGATGTCAGCCAGTAAAAGTGTTTGCTAAGAACCGTAGTGTATTGTTGAAAGAAAATGGCATGAATGATGTTATTTATGCCATTGTAACCTATGAAAATGGTACGGTTGCATGCATGGAAGCTTGTTGGACATTGCCGGAAAATTCCCCAACAATCATCGATGATAAAGTTGAATTAGTGGGAACAAAGGGCGTTGCTTACGTTGATTCTTGTGATTATGGTGTACGTTTTGTATCCGAAAAAGGAATTGAATATCCGGATAGCCGTCACTGGTATTATGTCAATGGCGAAGTTTGTGGAGATTTAGCCGAAGAAGTTATGGCTTTTGTTAATAATGTAGCTTCTAACACAAAATCAATTATTACACCTAAACAGTCTTATGATGCATTGCGTGTAGTTGATGCAATTGAAAGATCAATAAAAGAAGGAAAAGAAGTTGAATTATAACTAACAAGAAGGGAGAGTATATGTCAAACAATGTCTCGTTGCGTGTGAAAGCGCAGCGTCTAGGTGGTAAGTTAAGCGCCATGGTTCTTCCTAACCTGGGTGCCTTTATGGGATGGGGTATCTTAACGGCTTTAGGAATTTGGCTTGCGAATGATACATTAAAAGGTTTTGTAGCTCCTGTATTGACTTATCTTCTTCCGGTACTGATCGGTGTTGCCGGAGGGAAGATGGTCTATGGAGAAAAAGGAGCTGTTATAGGAGCCTTTACTACTATGGGAGTTGTCATTGGTGCGAATATTACGATGTTGTTAGGAGCAATGATCATTTCTCCAATTGCAGCATGGATATTGAAAAAAGTGGATGGTGTGATTGAACCGCACATTCCTGTTGGATTTGAGTTATTGATTGGGAACTTGACAGTTGCGATTCTGGGAGCCATTATTGCGGTATTTGGTTGTGTCGTATTAGCGCCAGCCATTACATCACTTTCCGGTTTCTTTGCAGCTGGTGTGTCAGCTTTGGAAAACAATAATCTGTTGCCTTTGACAGCAATCTTTATTGAACCAGCTAAAGTGTTATTCTTAAATAATGCGATTGGTCAGGGGATTTTGACACCATTAGGAACTACTCAGTTGGATGAATTGGGTAAATCTGTATTGTTCTTATTGGAATCCAATCCAGGACCAGGTTTGGGAATTCTGTTAGCCTACTGTCTGTTTGGAAAAGGAAATTCCAAAGCAAATGCATATGGAGCCACGGTGATTCATTTCTTTGGTGGTATTCATGAGATTTATTTCCCATTTATTTTGATGAAACCGGTATTGGTTATTGCGGCTATTGCCGGAGGTATCGTAGGAACATTCCTGTTTACGTTATTTGGAGTAGGATTAGTAGGTGTTAGTTCACCAGGAAGTATCATCACAATCATGATGATGTCTGCTGCCGGCGATCAGTTAAAAATCTTATTAGCTGTTCTTGCCTCGGCTGCTGCCAGTGGTATTGTAGCTTCTATTATTTTAAAAGGCTCTAAAGATGTAGATGAAGCGGAAGTTAACAAGAGCTTAAAAGAAGCAGCTAAGACAATGGAATCTTTGAAAGGTAAGAAATCTAGAATCTCTTCTGTCTTTGAAGATAAGGAACAAGAGGTTGATTATAGTGCTATAAAAAAGGTTCTTTATGTATGTGATGCCGGATTGGGGTCTTCAGCTATGGGAGCCAGCGTGATTGCGAAAAAGTTGAAGAAAGCTGGTATAACTGATATTGGTGTTGAACATGCCCGTGTCATGGATCTTCCTAGAGAGGATGCAGATATTATCGTAACGCATGTTTCATTAAAAGATGTAGCTCACGAAAAACAGCCGGATATCAAAATTATTTCTATTGAAGACTATCTGAATGCACCGGAATATGACGAACTGGTGAATAATATCGTTTCATCAAGAAATAAATAAACAAAAGGCAAGGATCCTCCGGTTTTGGATTCTTGCCTTTCATTGAAGAAAGCAGGGAAAATATGTTAAAAGCACTTGTTTTTGATTTTGACGGTGTCATTGTAGATACAGAAGCAGAATGGTATTATATATACAAAGAATGGCTAAAAAAAACATATGATTATGATTTGAAAGTCAATGATTATTTAGTGTGTGTGGGAGCCAACAGTCAGAACCTGTTTCGATTTATTAAAAAAGAATTGGGAGATCATGTTCCTATTGAAGAATTTGAAAAAGAAGCAACACAGGACTATATTGAAAGAACCAATCGCCTTCCGGCGATGGAAGGTGTTAAAGAGTTGATCATACGGGCCAAATCAGAGGGGTTAAAATTAGCAATTGCAACTTCGGCAACACGAAAAAAACCTGTTACACAATTAAAAAGGTTAGGCTTATTGGACTATTTTGATGCTTTTTCGACTGCTGAATTAAGCGAGAATATAAAGCCGGCGCCTGATATTTTCCTTAAAGCAGCTGAATTATTGGATTGTAAGCCGGAGGAATGTCTGGCTATTGAAGATTCTTTGAATGGGCTTATTGCGGCGCAAAGAGCTTCTATGCCGTGTTTGATCGTTCCTAACATGATTACAAAAGATAGTCCGTTTACTGGCTATTATAAAATGGTTAACTCTTTAAAGGATATAGATTTGAGCGAAATTGAATCATATTTTTTAAAAAAAGAATAAAGGGAGGATAAACAGATGCTGGAAAAGATTTCAGAAGAAAATATAAGTATTGGAGTTCATGCAACAGATTGGGAAGATGCCATACGAAAATCAGCACAGTATTTGCTGGAAACAAAAAAAATAGAAAACAGTTATATTGATGCAATGATTGAAACTGTACATAAGATTGGACCGTATATCGTATTAGGCAATCACGTAGCTTTAGCACATGCTAGACCAGAATGTGGAGTAAATCAGTTATCTGTGCATTTTACAACATTAAATCCTCCTGTACCTTTTGGAAGTGAAAAATTTGATCCTGTTTCTTTGGTAATCACATTAGCAGCAGTAGATGCTGATAGTCACCTTGAGTTAATCAGTGAATTAGCAAATGTATTGATGGATGAAGAAAATGTTGATAAGCTTGTAGAGTCAAAAAATGCCTCAGAATTTTTGAGGCTGCTTAATGAAATGAAGGAAGAATAAATTTATGATCATAACATTTGATATTGGAGGAACATCTATAAAATATGGACTTATAGATGAAAAAAAGGGTGAATTAACATTTGTAGAACGTGGTGAAGTAGATACAGATGCCAAGGTTATCAAGGGGCCGGGTATTTTAAAAAAAGTAGAATCAATCATTCAGGAAAATCAAAAGACTTACGAAATCAAAGGAATTGCTATTTCGACTGCAGGTATGGTGGATGCGCAGAAAGGTTCAATCATTTATGCAAATGAAAACATTCCGGAATATACAGGAATGGGATTAAAAGCCTATTATGAGCGTGTATTTGGCATTCCATGCTGGATGGAAAATGATGTAAATGCTGCAGCGTTAGGAGAAGCAGTTTTTGGAGCAGCTCAGGGAGCACAAAGTGCGCTGATGTTAACAATCGGCACAGGTGTAGGTGGAGCATTGATCATTGATGAGCAAGTATATCATGGTTATAGTGGTAGTGCCGGAGAAATTGGGTATATGTGGCTGAATGGAAAGCATTTTGAAAATACAGGTAGCACGACAGCTTTGGTGCATTATGTAGAGAAAAAGACATCTCAAAAAGGACTGAACGGCAAAATCATCTTTGAAAGAGCCAAGCAGGGTGATTTAATGTGCGTAGAGGCTATTGATGTACTTTGTAGAAACATCATACAAGGCATCAGTAACTGTGTTTGTTTATTCAATCCTCAGGTAGTGGTTCTTGGTGGGGGAATTATGGCTCAAAAAGAGTATTTAGAGCCTATTATGCAAAAATATATGCAGAAATTTTTGAACGAAGAGATGTATAGGAATACAACTCTGAAATTCGCAACTCTACAAAACCAGGCTGGTATGGCTGGAGCTTATGCATATTGGCGTAAACAAGAACTATAAAATGGGACCTGTTGAAACAAACAGGTTCTTTTTGAATTCCGTGCTTGACTTGTCTTTCAAAACAAGGTATTTTGATACCAATGACACAAGAAGAAAAACAAGAAAGAAAACAGAAAACACGCCATACATTGAATGAGCTTTTAGTTGGATTGTTTAATTATATTCTATATATTGAAGCCAATAACCTGAAACAAAAGGGTGTAGAGCTATCGATTACAGAAGTTCATATTCTGGAAAGAATTCAAAGAGCCAGTTCCAATACGATGAGCCATTTAGCCAGAAGTTTAATGGTGACATCAGGGACTTTGACAACCAATGTTTCTCGTTTGGAAAAGAAGGGTTATGTAGAACGTTATCGTGATGAAAATGATCGTAGAATTGTCCGATTAAGAAATACACCTAAAGCGTTGGATGTACTAAAGATTCATGATGAATTCCATGCGAATATGATCGATAAAGCTATTGGTGATCTAGGTTTGGAAGAAAATGAAGTCTTAAACGAGGCATTGGAAAATATCTTAGAATATTTCAGCGATGAATATTCGGATCAAAAGAGAGGAGCATAAACTGCCGCAAGGCAGTTTTTTTTGTCAAAACTTTACACATATAAAGACAAGAAATAATCATAAAATCAATTGTAAAGTCAAGTATAAAAAGAATTTCAAAATAAATTTGATTTTAAAATGTCAATTATATTGACATAAACTGACATATTGGTATACTTACTATGTAAGCGCTTAAAATTTGAGTCATGTAATGAAAGGAGAAAGGATATTGTATTGACCGTCAGATGAGTCTCTACAATATATCAAGAAGAAGAATGTGATAAAAAAAGAATATGATGTTATTGTTGCTGGTGGAGGAATGTCGGGCACTTGTGCAGCAATTGCAGCTGCTCGCAATGATATGAGTGTTCTGTTGATTGATCAGAACGGATATTTAGGAGGCACGTTAACTGCAAATGGTGTAGGACCTATGATGACTTTTTTTGCAGGAGAAAAACAAGTTATTCAAGGTATTGGAGAAGAAATCGTAAAAAGGTTAAAAGAAAGAGGGTATTCGCCAGGGCATGTTTATGACTCTACCCATTATATTTCTTATGTGACACCTTTTTCTGCGGAAGGATTAAAAATAGTTTTAGATGAAATGGCTATAGACAGTAATGTTACGCTCTTATATCACACCTATATTATCGGTATAAATAAAAACGGGAATACAATTAAATCGATTGATATTGTAAATAAGGATGGCATATCTACTATAAATGCAAAAATCTTTATTGATGCGACAGGAGACGGTGACTTAGCTGTTGAGGCCGGTATTCCATTTACATTAGGTAGAGAATCAGATAATGCAACTCAACCGTTAACAATGAATATGAAAGTATATGGAGTTGATACAAGTAAATTGAAGAAAACAGTTTTACAGAATCCAAAGAAATTTCCAAGGCTAAACAGAGATATAGAAGTGATGAAAAAAGTAGAAGCATTATCATTTGTAGGCTTTGAAGAAGAGTTCAAAAGGGCGAAGGAATTAGGAGAGATAACAATACCTCGAGAAGATGTATTATTCTTTGAAACCAGTACACCAGGTGAATATATTATCAATACGACTAGGATTATTAATGAAAACGGTGCCTCAGCTCTAGGATTGACGAATGCAGAAATCATAGGACGTAAACAATGTGAAGAGTTATACAAGTTTCTTATAAAATACGTTCCAGGTTTTGAAAACTCTAAGATTGCTTATACCGGTCCTAGTGTGGGTGTAAGAGGATCGAGACAGATTCAAGGAGTTTATAAGTTAACAGGTGAGGATCTATTGGAACAAAAAAGATTTAACTCAGTCATAGCTCATTCTGGCTATCCGATAGATATTCATAATCCTAAAGGAGAAGGAACACTGTCTGTACACGTAAATAAACAAGAAGAGAGCAAAGAAGCAAAATTCGATCGTTCGACTTTTGATAGTTATTATTCAATTCCATATGAAATTATGATCACAAAAGAAATTCAAAATTTGATTGTGACCGGAAGGTGTGTCTCCGCCTCTTTTGAGGCACAGGCAGCAATCCGTACAACGCCAACAATGACAGCATTGGGACAAGCAGCTGGTACTGCTGCTGCATTAGCAATACAAACAAATCAATCTGTTAATAAAATAGACATTAAAAACCTTCAAAATCTTTTGATTGCGCAAGGTAGTTATATTGAGAAAAAATAAGAGGGAGAAAATATGGAAACTATCCAGTTAATAGGAATTTTATTGGTGTTTTTTATAATGGTAGGTCTGATGATGGCAAGAAAGCTACCAACTATTATTGCTTTACCAGTAATGGCAATAGCTATATCTTTTATAGCGGGTGTAACATTTATGTCTTCTGATCCTGAAAAATTTACGATTGTAAAAGATGTATTAGAAGCAGGTTCAATGAGAATGTCAACGGCTATTTCAGGTTTAGTATTTGGTGCGATTTTTGGGAAAGTTCTTTCAAAAGTTGGAGTTACAGAGACTATTATAAAAAAAGCTGCTGAGTTAGCTGGAGACAAAGCATTGCCAATAGCACTTGTGTTTTTGGCAGTATGTTCAGTAATTTTTGCGGCTAGTAACGGATTAGGAATGGTGATTTTGGTTGGAACAATTATTATTCCAATTATGATTTCTGCAGGATTGTCTCCTATGATTAGTGGAATTATTCTATTATTATCTAGTGCCATTGGGGTAACATTCTCTGTGAATACACTTGCAGTTTACTTAGATGTTTTAAAGTTGGATTTAGATGTCGTGACAGGTTATTCTTGGATGGTTGGACTTCCTTTAATTATCGTATCTGTAATTATGATTATTTATTATATCCAGTTTCAAGGAAAAACAAGTAAAGCTTGGGCTATGCCTAATAATGCAAGAAATGGACAACAGGTTCGAGCAATTGCATTAATTTCACCGATTGTTCCGGTGGCATTAGTTTTTGCGTTTAAGGTACCTTTAATTGCATCCATACTAATTGGGATAGTAGTTGCTTTGGTATTATCTACTCCAAAAAATCCAATTCATGTTGTTTCATCTGCATTTGTTGAAGGAATTCAAGATGTTGCAGGTGCAATGGGATTAATGATTGGTATCGGAATGTTACTAAATGCTGTAATGTCCAGCGAGGTATCTGCTATCTTGTCACCGGCTATTTCTTTAGCAATTCCTAAAAATCAATTAATGTTTGTCTTGATTTTTGGCTTATTGTCACCATTAGCTATTTATCGAGGACCTCTAAATGTTTGGGGATTAGGATCGGGGATAATATCATTGTTAGTTGCAAGTGGTATGAATCCTGTTGCTGCAATGGTAGCACTTCGTCTAGATTCAAATGTACAAGCAGTGTGTGATCCAACAAATTCACATAATGTATGGATTGCAGATTTCACGAAAACAGATGTAAATGAAATTTTAAAGAAGACTATTTTATGGATTTCGGTTTCAACGCTAATTGGGTTAATTGTATCGTCATTTTTCCTATACTAGAAATTTGAGGTGTTAAAAGTGGGAAAGAAAGTTAGAATTGGCATTGATGTAGGAGGAACTTTTACAGATGCTGTAGCTATAGATAATGAAACATATGATGTTATTGCGAAGATGAAAATTCCTACTACACATAAGGATGGTGTAGCAAAAGGTATTGTAACAATCATTCAGAAGTTATTGTCTGAAAATAATATACTTCCTGAAGATGTTAGTTTTATTGCCCATGGGACAACACAAGCCACAAATGCATTATTAGAAGGCGATGTAGCAAAAGTAGGTATAATCGGCATGGGAACAGGAATGGATGCTCGTTCTGCAAAAAAAGAAACATCCATTGAACATATTGAATTAGCACCTGGAAAATATTTAACATCTACTCATGAATTTATTGATTCTTCAGAAATAAATGACGAGATGTTGGGGGAAATAATCAGTAAATTAAAAGATGCTGATTGTGAGGTCATTGTTGCATCCGAAGCATATTCAGTAGATGATCCGGAAAACGAGAACAAAGTTATAAAAAAGGCGCAGGAGCTGGGTATGTTCTCAACAGGAGGACATGAAATTTCACAACTTTATGGATTAAAAATGCGAACTCGAACTGCTGTGGTAAATGCCTCATTGATTCCGAAAATGATGCAGACAGCAGATATGACAGAAAAAGCAGTACAAGATACTAAAATTAAGTCCAATTTAATGATTATGAGGGCGGATGGTGGAGTTATGAGCATTAATGAAGTTCGACAACGTCCAATTTTAACGATGCTTTCTGGTCTAGCAGCTGGTGTTGCCGGAGCTCTAATGTATGAAAAAGTTTCGGATGGAATTTTCTTTGAGGTCGGAGGGACATCTGTTGATATCTCAGTCATTAAAAATGGAAAAGTAATGATCAAGTATGCACAAGTGGGAGGACATAAAACATATTTGCGTTCCCTTGATGTTCGAACATTAGCAGTGGCTGGTGGATCTATGATACGAGTTAGAAATGGGGAAATCTGTGATGTTGGTCCGCGATCAGCTCATATTGCGGGTCTAGATTATGAGTGTTTTACAGATGCAGAGAATTTAAAAGATCCACTTATATCTTTTATTTCACCAAGACAAGGAGATCCAAATGAATATGCAATCATTACAGGGGAAAAAGGCACATCGTATTCTTATACTTTAGCAGGTGCAGCTAATCTCTTAGGATATGTTCCAGCTGGAGATTATGCACAAGGAAATCAAGAAAGTAATATTGTCGCATGGAAGGCATTGGGAGATTATTTAAATATATCTGCAGAGGAAGCAGCGCAACAAGTAATTGATTTGGCAATTTCTAAATTAGAGCCAGTCGTACAAGAATTAATCAACGAATATGAAATTGATCCTGGATTTGTGATGTTGGTTGGAGGCGGTGGCTCAGGTGCAGTTGTAGTTCCAGCGCTTGCTAAAAAGCTAGGCTATAAATGGAAAATAGCTAAGAATGCCCCATATATTTCAACCATCGGAGTAGCTTTGGCTATGGTTCGTGAGCAAATCGAACGCTCTATTGCAAATCCTACAGATGAAGATATCAAAAAGATTCGTTTAGATGTTATTGAAAAGATTGTGCAGTCAGGAGCACAAGAAGAGACAGTGGAAGTAAGCATAGAAGTTGATTCACAACGGAATATAGTTCGTGCAATCGCAACAGGAGCCACAGAGATGCGTCAAAAAAATTTGAAAAATTCGATCATTAGCCAAGAAGAATTGATAAAATTGGCTTCTGATGCATTAGGCGTAGATTCTTCATCAATAAAACTTATTGCCCAAACAGGCCGTTGGAATTTAATGCATTCCCAAACTATTAAAAAGAAATTTATTTTTAAACAAAAGAAATCGGATGTTTGTATGATTGATCGTGAAGGTGTTGTGCGATTCAAAGGGAGTAACACATTCTACCATATCTTTGAAAAGCGAGAATTAGAAAGTTCATTTCTACCATTTGTTGACGAACATACAATATATTCAGATGCAAATGCAACGATTCCCAAAGTCTATCTTTTCTATAAAGAAAAGATGTTAGATTTAACTGGAATGCAAACTATTGAGCAACTAGTTTCGATTATGGAAGTGGAAATTGAATCTTTAACAGATACAGATACAATATTTGCAGTGGCATATCAATAAAAAAGGTAAAGGTATGATTGATTATTCAGATGATTTTTTAGGGTATTTACAACTTAAACAAGATTTATTATTCAATAAAATTCCAAAGAAAAAAATTTTGTATTATATACAAGAATCATTAGATGAAGGAAAAAAAAGAGCAGCTGAGTTTAAAAATATGAGTATCAAAGATATTATTACTCAGCTGAATATAGATGTTCACTATACAGAAGAGAATGGTGACTTCTTTAAAGTTAAGTTTAGGGCTCAGTCGTCGATCGACAGGGAAGGAAAAATAAAAATTCTTCTTTATAAACCATCTGTTCAAGAACTTGCACAAGCCAACACAGTATCTTTTGAAGAAATGTGGGAAATTATACTTGCTCATGAATGCTTTCATTTTCTTGAGTTTTCCAGCAAAGAAATTGTTTCCGAAAAACTAGATTCAATATCAACTATTAAAATATTAAATTATACTAGAGAGGCTAAGATACAATCTGCTAGTGAGATTGCGGCAAATGGATTTGCAAAAGAGTTATTGCATCTTACTTATTTGCCAAACTATTATGATTATGTATTTATGCTCAAGGAAGGGAGCATAACATATAGTGATATTGAAGACGAATATCAGGAATTTACAAAATTATTTTAAAAAATGCCGGGACTCCATTCTCAAACAAGAGGATGGAGTTCTCTTTTTGAAAAGATATTTTATTGAGCCTAAAATATTATATAATGATTGTATCGAAATGGAGGAACTATGAAATCGCCAGTTGTTTTAAAAATTATTTCACTTGAATCTTCATTTACATCCAGCGAATATGAAATCAGTCAATTTGTCATAAATAATCCAGATTATGTAATTGCTAACTCGATTTCTGAATTAGCAAATAAGATAAATACATCGGAAGCAAGTATAAATCGATTTTGTCGAAAAGTAGGTTTTAAAGGCTTCAATAAATTTAAGATGGCTTTGGCGCAAAGTAATACACAGTTGGATAGAATGTCAGAAAATGAAGTGGATGCAGATAATCTTTTGGATTATATTACTTATGATTATCAACAGATGATTTTAAGTACATGTGCTTTATTGGAAAAGGAGGATATTGAAGAAGTAGCTTCTTTGATTCCATTAGCTTCAAAAGTGTTTATGTATCCTATATACACAACATCATTTGTCGTAGGAGAGTTTTCTTTTAAACTTCGCCAATTAGGAATAGATGTAATAGAACTTAAAGACCATCTTGAAGCCCAGTTAGCAATAGAATACATGAACTCAGATTCTTTATTGATTACTGTTGTTCCATCAGTCACAAGTAAGGGTGTTTTGCCTTTTTTAGATAAAATTAGGACGAAAAATGTAAAAACTGTTTTAATATCTGAAAATGATAATCCAAAATTAAGTGATTTAATAGATGTTAAGATTTTGATACCTGGATCAATGACTGCCAAAAACCCATTAGTAATTTCAAATTCTCCCATGATATCTTTAGTGTTTGATATCATTTATGCGACTATATTAAAAAATAATAAAGCATTTCGTCAAAGAAAACTAAGTAGTGATACAATCATTGATTCTTTTGAAGCGGCAGAGTCTGCTCGATATGAATGGTAATAGGAATAGTTATTTGATTGATAGCTAAATTTAGAGTATAAGATACTTTTCTTTTAAAAATGATTAAAAGTTTACATATTTATTAAACAGGATGATTTACTTTCTTTTTCATGATATATCTCATTAAGGCTCAATCACATATAAGTGTGATTGAACCTTTTTTAATCATAATATGTATTGAACATATTATCCTATCGAAAATATTAAGGACAAATTGTTAAATACTTTCTTAAATTTCAATGAAAATATAAAAAATAAAAATTTTTTCAAAAAAAAGTCTGAACTTTGAATTTTTATATGTATATAAAATACAGAAGATCTTCAAAAAGCATATAACAAAGGAGGTGGAGTGTGAACAAAGACAGTAAAGACAGTATTATAAAGAAATTATTTGAAGATAAAGAAGTATTCGCAAGCTTTATCAATGGTGTGATCTATCAAGGAAAGAAGATTCTTTCCTCTCATCATTTAAAAGAGATCAATCTTTCTACGATCAGTGACAGCTTCAAGGAAAGAATACGCGATATCGTACAGGTCTATCAGACAGGGGATGAGATCTTTGCCCTCTATCACAACGAAAGTCAGTCCGTTGTGGATTTTTCCATGGTCTTTCGCATGATGGAATACCAGGCAGAACTGTACTTAAAGAAATTCAAAGAGAATCACAGACACAGAGAAAAACTACCGCCGATCATCAGTGTGGTGTTCTATACAGGGAAAGAGGAATGGAAACAGTACAGAAGTCTGTATGAATGTGTTCAGCTATCCAAAGAGATCGAACCATGGATCAGCGACTATAAGCTGTATGTGTTTGGGTGTGCCCAGAATGAGATCGAATTTGATAATATGGATTTAAATTTCTTTGTATGGGGACTAAAATACAGTTATTAGGACAAATGGGAATATTTAATGACCAAATTCAAAAACAAGATCATAAAGAGAGGCACGATGAAAATGTTATCGGAGATGTGTGGACAGAAGGAGGAGTTAAAAGATATGGAAGAAAGAGTTGAAGTCACTCATGAACTGGGCAGTTATCAAAGAAGAATGATCAATCAGGGGATTGAACAAGGAATACATCAAGGCTAATGTAATGTAATTAAAACTCTGTCACAGACAATGTCAGTGGAAGAAATCTCAAATGCAATACAAAAACCAATTGAAGATATTAAAAGGATTTTAGAATCCAGATAGTCAAACTAAAAAAGGCAGGATTGAAGATAATGATTTTGTCCTGCCTTTTTACCAATATAGAAAAGTCTTTAGCATAAGTGATATTTTTTTAATGATGTAATGCTTGTTTTGCCAATGAATGATAATGATGCGCTTGTTCTAAATCATGAATATTTTCATATTGTTGAGCAATGAGTGTATATATGGATGCCTGCTTTTCATTTTGATACTGTAAAGCCTGTTGTTTTAATGGCTCAATATAGTTAGCTTTATGATCAAGAAAAATATCGTAGATCATTTTAGCTTCTGCATACATAGGGTTGTTTGAATCCATTTTTTCTAAGATTTCTAAACAGTGGCCTTTATCTTTTTGTTCTAAATAATAATTAAAGGCAATATGAATAATTTCGTTTGATCGTGCCTCATTTAGCGGCATTTGTAAGAGTGTATTCAATTGATTTTGAACGCCTTGCTTGTTTTGTTCTATTCTATATCGATTCAATAATACATATTCTTTTGTATATTTATCGATGAATATTCGATTGATTGAATTATTTAATAGTTGGTCCATTTTTATAAAATTTTTTTCTTTTAAATATGTAAAAAGCTTCTTTTTTTGTCTATAAGAAAAGAGTATAAATAAAATGACAAAAATAAATAGAAGAAACCCTGTAACTAAATAAATCATATCTATTCTCCTCGTATAATTAGAACGCGTCTTTTAAAGAAGTTGTCAAAGATTGAATAAAGGCTTCATAGGTTGGATTCTTCAATATCATATCTAATGTGTCATCATTTCGTACTAAATTAGAAAGATAATGCCAAATCTGAAAAGCTTTTGGATTGTTTTTTTCAACAGATACCAACATAATCAGCTGAACCATATGTGATGCATCCCAGCGTATCGGTTTATCTAATATCGCAACCGAAACAAAAGTATCTTTGGACAATGGAGTTAAGGGATGTGGTACCGCAATATGGTTTCCAAAATATGTAGGAGAAATATCTTCTCTGGCTTCAATTGTTTCCATGAAGTGATCCGGAAGTTCATACTTTTTAGAGGCGTTGTCACAAAGTTGTTTCAAAACTTGTGATTTGGATGATAAAGAACCAGAAAAGAAACAATCTTTATCAAATTTATCCAGAATGCTCTTGATGCTGGTATAACCATTGATTGCCAAATTGATGCGGTCAAAGTCTTTTTCATCTGGAAAAATATTGATCTTTGTGATTCCGCCTTTGTACTTATCCATATCATCATCGGTCGAAAAAATCGCATCGTAGTTTTCAATATCGTAATCATCAGAGTTTGAGTCGGCAAAAGTGACTTCTGAAATCTGGTTAGGGAACCAGCTTAAAATTCTATGGCGCAAAAGAACTGTTTCAGACTTTCGCAGTGTCGTTAAAATCAGAACTCTCTTATTAAAATTGACTAAATTTAACTTTTCCAAACCGTAGTTAAAATACAATGCCAAAAATGAAACTTCATCTTGTGAAACATCTAAATCAAAATGTTTAGATAATAAAATGGAGAAGTAAATCGCAATATCATAAGCAAGAGGAAATGTTTGGCGAATTTCAGGAGCCATTTCATTTTCTAACTGTGTTCGAGAACGTATGCGATAAAACATAGGGATCAGATGAAGAGCCAAATATAGTTTCATGGTTTCATCCGTTTCATAGTTTACGCTGAATTTTTGGTGAATCAGGATAAAGGCCTGATTGATAAATTCGTTGATGTCTGAGCGTAATTCGTTATCTTGCCAATATCGACCTTTTCCAAGGATGGTTTGCGTTAATAAAATAGTTTCATTTTGGAAAGAAGTAACGCTGATATTATAAATTGGTAAAAAATGGTTCAAGATATTTTCGCTGATCTTATATTCGATTCGATCCATGATATCTTGATCTTCCTGCATTTCCACAACGTTTCCATGTTTTACACGATGCACGGCAAGGGCGACATGGGTTGTGATGTTTTGTAGCGATTGCTCATTAATCTGATATTTAAAACGAATAAAGGCATCCGCTACAATATTGTAGATCCTTCCTAAGTTTTCGGAAATTGCATAGGGACTTAAATTATCATAAATCATATCGTTTTGTATCATGCAGAGCCGTTTATCAATTTCTCGTCCCTCAATCTTATATCCGTAGTTTGTTTTATATACTAGAGATAACTTATATTTTTTTAGCTTTTCACGAACTTCATGAATGCTTTTATATAATGTAGATTCACTGATATATAGTTTTTCAAATAATGTGTATTTCGATACATAACCGGTAGAATCTAATAAAAGTTGAATCAGAGTGAGTGTACGGTCACCCTGCTGTTTTTTAATAGCTTGATTCATTTGTTTTTTAGAAGATTCAATAGTCATATAGGCTTGTTCAGAATTTTCTGTCACTACACGTGTGCCTTTTGAAGGGAGAGTCTGCAATTCAAAGGTGTTTTGTTTTGCACTGAATTGTTTGATTGCTTTCATGTCTGTTTTGATTGTGCGTACGCTGATACCAAATAAATCCGCAAGAGTTTTAGAAGAATAAAATTCACCTTCGTGATGTAACAAATGCTCAAGGATTTCATATTGTCTTTTTGTCATCATCTGTTATCGAGTCTCCTTTCCTTTTTAAGTATATATGAACTGAGATTCTTTTTTTTTTGATTTCTTTGCACCATTCTTAGTGCAAAGAGATAGGCAATTTTCTTTTACAAAGTTGCACTAAAATAGTGCAAAAAAATACAAAAAAAGAAGTTCTGAATTGCACCAATCACGGTGCAAATCTTCAAGAAAAAACATAAATTCTGAATGCTATACTGAGGATGAAATTCAAAGCGCTATGAATCAGTCGAAAGGAGAATTCAGATGGAAGAACAACTTTCTATTTTCATCTTCAATCATGGTCGGTTCGGAGAAGAACTGATTAAAAGTGCCGAGCTGATCACAGGAAAGATTGATAATATTCAGGCTTTCTCTTTGTTGCCGGGTATGTCGATTGAAGATTTTTATGAAAAGGTAAAAGAACCGGTACAAAAAAAGGAAGGAAAAAAATTGATTCTTTGTGATCTGTTTGGTGGAACACCATGCAATGTAGCGATGATGATTTCTCTACAGCAGAAAATTGATATTGTCTGTGGAGTAAATCTGCCCATGTTGATTGATGTGGTGTTATCCAGAGGATCAGGAAAATCATTGGATGAAATTGTAAAGGGTGCATTGGAAACCGGTCAAAAGTCGGTTAGCACACCGGAAAAGATACAGAGAGGGTGAGAGAATGGCAGGTATTAAATTGGCACGTGTGGATTTCAGATTGATGCACGGACAAGTGGTGACAACCTGGATCCAGCAAGTATCCGCAAATGCGATATTGATTATTGATGATAAATTAGCATCGGATAAATTTTTGGCACAAGTTTTCTTGATGGCAGCGCCTCCGGGTATTAAGATTGCGATCAAATCAATTAAGAAAGCAGTTGCCGGTGTTGAAAAAGGTGCTTACAACAACTTGGATCTTCTGGTTTTGTTTAAATCTGTAGAGAATGCGAAGAAAGCAATTGATGCAGGATTCCCTGTAGAAAGTCTTCAGATTGGCGGACTGGGAAGTGGAACGGATAAAGTAATGATCTCCAATGAAATTTCATTAAGTCAGAAAGAAGCTGACATGTTGGAAGAATTGAATAATAGAGGCATAAAAGTCACTTTACAAGTAACACCAAAAGATCCGCTTATTACTTTGGAAGAAGCGTTAAAAGAAGTTAGGAAATAAGCAGGAGGAGAGAATATGAGTTTTGGATTAGCTTTAACGTTTGGAATCTTATATTGGTTCGCAACGAACAAACTTTGGTATGGTTGGCTGCATCTGACAAGACAACCGTTAGTATTGGCAGTTCCTATTGGATTGATCATGGGAAACTTAGAAGATGCGATGAAGATTGCCGCATCTTTACAGCTGATTTACTTGGGTGCCATTGCACCAGGAGGTACTTTACCTTCTGATGAAGCTCTGGCTTCCTGTATAGCGATTCCGTTGGCACTGGCTGCCGGTTTGGAACCAGAAGTTGCAACCACATTGGCAGTTCCGGTAGGACTGTTAGGTGTATTGATTGATAATATCAAACGTACTTATCATTCTTATTTTGTACATAGAGCAGATTTGGCAGCAGCCAAGGGCGATACCAAAGGTATGGGACGTAATGAGTTTTGGTATCCTCTATGGTGTTCACTTCCTTTAAGAATCATTCCTACAACATTAGCTTTGATGTTTGGTACAGATGCTGTGGCAGCTTTCCTGGAAGCAATTCCGGCATGGGCTACAAATGGTTTAACTGTTGCCGGTGGTTTGTTGCCAGCTCTTGGATTTGCGGTAACGATTATGGTAATTGGTAAGAAGGAACTGATTCCTTACTTTATCTTAGGTTTCGCGGTATATGCATTCTCTGGTATCAATACAATCGGATTAGCCGTAATTGGTATCTGTATCGCATTCTTGCAGTCACAGTTTGCGCCTAGAGCACAAGAAGGAGCATTGGCTACCGCTGCCGTAGAAGATGATGAAGGCGAAGAGGGGGATTTCTAATATGAGTCAACATACATTAACAAAGAAAGACGTCGTTCGTGGTTGGGCCAAGTATTACACTTGTGCAGAAGTCAGTTCAGGTTTTGAACGTTTGACAGCACCGGCATTCTCCTTTGGGATGAATGATATCTTAAAGAAACTATATGGTGATGATCATGATGAATACATCAAAGCGTTAAATCGTCATTTGATGTTCTATAACTCTGAAGCTACTTGGGGATCATTGATCTTTGGTATTACATGCGCATTGGAAGAAGAACGAGCTACGATGCTTCATGAAGGAGCACCGGCTGAAGAATTGGAAGCTTCTTCGGAAATGATCTCTAACTTAAAAGTTGGTCTGATGGGACCGTTGGCCGGTATCGGAGATACGGTTAACCATGGTATGCTTCGTCCATTATTGTTGTCGATGTTTATTCCAATCGCATCGGCTGGATCTTGGATTGCCGGTATTGGCCCATTAGTAATTTGGGCTGTTGCAATTTCGATCTTTGCCTATATTTTAGTGACAAGAGGATATGTACAAGGACAAAAATCGGTTGTGTCAATCCTGAAATCAGGAAAGCTAAATCAATATATTCAGATGGCCAGTGTACTAGGTCTGTTTATGATGGGTGTACTTTCCAGTACTTACGTTAAACTATCAACCGCTATTTCCTGGACTAATGCTGTTGGAGAAGAACAAACTTTACAGTCTGTATTGAATGGAATCTTCCCGAATGTATTGCCATTGTTAGTTGTATTTGGTGTGTATTTCTATATTAAGAAAGCCGGACCGAAATATGTACGTATTCTGATTTCGATTCTGGTGATCTCGGTAGTATTGTCATTCTTTGGAATTGTTTAGGAGGCATCGTTATGGATAATGAAAAATGGATCAGTTTAGATGGTAAGGTTGCAATCGTAACCGGTGGAGCTATGGGTATTGGTGAAGCTATCGTCAAAGATTTAAAAGGATGTGGAGCCAAAGTCGCAATTTTTGATATGGCAGACCCAAAAGAAGAATCTTTGGATGAAAATACAATTTTCGTTAAACTTGATATTCGCGATAAAGAAGCTGTGGAAAAAGCAGTACAGCAGGTTGTTGATACATTTGGTACAGTTGATGTGCTTGTCAACAATGCAGGGGTAACACGACCTCGAATTTTGGTTGATTACTATGGAGAACAGCCACAATATGAGCTAAATGAAAAAGATTTCGACTTCATGGTTAGTATCAATGAAAAAGGAACGTTTATCGTATCACAGGCTGTTACTCGTATATTCTTTAAAAAGAAATCAGGCGTTATTATCAATATGTCATCTTGTGCAGGCTTAATGGGATCCAGAGGGCATAGTTGTTATTCCGCAACAAAAGCTGCGATTCATGCCTTTACAATTTCATGGGCTAAAGAATTAGGCCCTTACAATATCCGTGTTGTTGGGGTAGCACCGGATATTTTGGATAGAACACCAGCGAATAATGACGAAAAATATCGGGCACAAGCCTATGGACGTGGCTGGAGCGTAGATACAAAGCCGGAAGAATTCTTTAAAAACTACAAGAAGTCCATTCCGTTAGGAAGGCCGGGTCATCTATCAGAAGTTGCAGACTTGATCTGTTATCTGGTTTCTGATCATGCAAGCTATATTACGGGTATTACCATTCCGGTTTCCGGAGGAAAAAGTAAAGGATAAAAACGAGCCTGCGGAATGCAGGCTTGCTTATTCTAAAGGAGTTTAACTATTATGAAAAATGCAGTAATTATCGGTGCTGGGCAAACAGGTCGAGGTTTCATTGCTCCAATTCTTCAAGATGATGAATATACAATCACTTTTATTGATAAGGATGAAGAATTGATCAAATCTTTAAATCAAAAGAAAGAATATTCAATTCGCTATTTTGGTAATACAGCACCAACTAGAAAAATCGATGCGTTCAAAGCTTTCGCATCTACTTCAGGAGAAGCGGTAGAGGCCATTAGAAATGCAGATGTGATTTGTACAAGTGTTTTTTCCAGTCATTTGGCAGAATTAATTCCTTTGTTTAGGGAGGTTGAAAAAGAACGAAAAACACCAATGCAGATCATATGCTGTGAAAATGGGGTGAATGTTAAAAAAGATCTTGTTGCCGCAAAGCTAAACGCATGTATTACAGAAGGAATCATTTTTTGTACGACACTTCGTCCCAATAAAGATTCATTAGATCTTTTATGTGAAAACATACAAGATTTACCGATTGATGCTTCAGTCGAAGGATTAACAGTATCTGTCAGACGCATGCCGTTAGAAAGAAAATTTGCGGATTTAATCCAAAGAAAAATTTATACATATAACTTCATGAGTGCAATTGTATCGTATTTAGGATGGTATAAAGGATATGAAATATATGGAAAGGCTGCTAACGATTCAGATATTGCTTATGTAATAGAAAAAATCAAACCAGTCATAAGCAGGGTCATTGCTCACGTTTATGCGATTTCTGAGGAAGAACAATTGGCTTTTACACAGCGTGCTATTGATAAGTTTCAAAATGAGGAAATCATTGATACGATTTATCGAAATGCCAGACAGGCGAAAAGAAAGTTGGGAGCAAATGAAAGAATTTTATCGCCTATGCGCATGGCTACCCAACAAGCAGAAGATATCACGTGGATGAAACTGATTGCGGTTGCGGCTATGGATTATGCGGTTTGCGAAGAAAACGAGGAACTGGAATCAGTATATCAAGATTTACAGGTATTTCTTTCAGAAAAAGATATACTTGATATCCGCAACTTGTTAGAGAAGTTTCAATCCAAAGAGTCATTATCAAAAATGATACAAAGTTTATGATTCGTGTAGCTTTTTTTGATATTGATGGTACTTTATTGGAAATGGGCAACCCTCATATGTCAGAAAGTACCATACAGGCTTTGTTCCAATTAAGGGAAAAAGGAATCAAAATTGTTATTGCAACAGGAAGGTCTACATTAAGGATGCCGGAACTTCCTATATCGCTTGATGGTTATATTAATTTTAATGGGCAATATTGTGTAGTAGAAAATAAAATTATTTATGAAAATTGCCTTCAAAATGATGAAGTACAAAAAATCATAGAGAATGCTCATGCTATGAATAAAGGTGTAGGATTGGCAGGATTAAATTTCTTCGGATGCAATCTTTATGACGAAAGATTGGCCAGATATTTAGAAAATACCAGACCAGACTATCCTTTGTTGAATAATTTTAAAGATCATGCAAAAGAAAAAATATTTCAAATGGTGATACCGGTATCTAAAGAAGAAGAGGAGATTTTGTTTAAAGGTACAAAGAACAGTAAAGCGGTGCGATGGAGTTCGATGGCTGCCGACATCATTCCAAAACAAGGTGGAAAACAAATTGGTATTCAAAGAGTACTGGATGCTTATCATATTTCCAATGAAGAGGCTATTGCCTTTGGAGATGGAGAAAATGATATACCGATGTTGAAGATGGTAGGCTGTGGTATTGCCATGGGGAATGCATCAAATTTAGTGAAAGAGGTGGCCGATCATGTCACTGATGTTGTGCAGAAAGATGGAATTTTAAAGGCTTTAAAAATATTACATATCTTATGAAATCGGGGAAATACGGAGACTAAAAGGGTTTCCGTATTTTATTTTTTCGTAAAAAATCATAAATTTTGAATATCAAACTATTTACTTTGAAAGTCAAAGTAACTATAATACCTTCGTTAGATGTTTTGAATGTCAAAACAAATAGGAGGAAAAAGTTATGTTTGAAGAAATTAAAAAAGTATTGGTAGATGCGATCAATGTAGATGAAGAAGAGATCAATCCGGAAGCAAAATTAAATGATGATTTAGGAATTGATTCTTTGGCCGCTGTTGAATTGGCATTGGAACTGGAAAATGAATTCGATATCCGTATTGAAGATGAAGAACTGGCTAAATTGGAAACAGTTCAGGATGTTATGGATATCATTGAAGCAAAAAAGAAGTAAGTTAATAAACAATCAATGAGCTAAGCAAACTTGGCTCATTTTCAGTAAGGAGCGATGGATATGGAAACAAATCAGATCAGAGAAATCATTGAAATCTTTGAAGCTAGTGGACTTTCTCATATGGAACTGGAAGAAGGAAATCTGAAGATTCGTTTGGAAAAACCGGCTACACCTTCTATGAATGCACCGGTGACACAAATTGTGCACACCCCGATGCCAAAAGAGGTGGAGAAAGTCAAACCTGAAGAAAAGATTACGGTCAATTCGCCATTGGTAGGAACGTTCTATCGGGCAAAATCGCCTAAAGATAAACCTTATGTACAGGTAGGAGATCTCGTTCATGTTGGTGATGTGATTTGTATGGTCGAAGCCATGAAGACCATGAATGAGATTCAGTCGGATAAAGAGGGAACCGTCAAAGAAGTTCTGGTAGAAGATGGAGCGATGGTGGAATTTGATCAAGCCTTGATCGTATTGGGAGATATGGAATGATCCGCCGTTTACTGATCGCCAATCGAGGAGAGATTGCGGTTCGTATCCTTCGTGCCTGTAAGGAAATGGGCATTGAAACCGTCGTGGTGTATTCCAGTGCCGATAAAGAGTCATTGGCGGTACAGTTAGCCGATCAGGCGGTTTGTATTGGTCCTGCCATGGCTAAAGAAAGCTACCTGAATATGCATATGATCTTACAGGCGGCTTGTTCAACGGGTTGTGATGCGATTCATCCCGGTTATGGCTTTTTAAGCGAGAATGCCAAATTTGCTCGTTTGGTTCAGGAATGTGACATGATCTTTGTCGGTCCCAGTCCACGCTTGATTGATTTGATGGGAGATAAAACACAGGCTCGAAAACGGATGAAGGAAGCCGGCGTACCGGTCGTTGAAGGCTGTGAGGATTCATTGACCAGCTTAAAACAGGCTAGATCCATGGCCGATTCCATCGGGTATCCGGTCATTATCAAGGCCAGACATGGCGGTGGCGGACGTGGTATGCGTATCGTTTATCAGGAAAATGAACTGGAAAATGCGTATATCGAAGCCAAACAGGAAGCTAAAGCCTGCTTTGAAAACGATGAAGTGTATATGGAACGGTATGTACAAAATCCTAAACATATCGAAGTACAGCTGTTAGGCGATCATTATGGTCATGTGATTCACCTGTATGAAAGAGATTGTTCGTTCCAGCGAAAAAATCAAAAAATGATTGAGGAAGCACCTTGTTCCATCTTAAAGGAAGAGAATCGTCAACGTCTTCTACAAAGTGCTGTAAACGCCGCAAAGTCGATTGGTTATGATTCTGTGGGAACCATGGAGTTTTTGATGGACTCTCAGGGACGTTTCTACTTTATGGAGATGAATACACGAATTCAGGTCGAGCATCCGGTAACGGAAGCCATTACCGGTATCGATCTTATCAAATGGCAGATTCGTGTGGCCGCCGGTCAAAAACTGACGATTCAACAGGAAGATGTTCACTGCAACGGCTATGCGATGGAATGTCGAATCAATGCCGAGGATGTAGCTCATGATTTTGCACCGAATCCCGGCCCGATTCACTTTATGCATACACCGGGCGGCTTTGGTGTTCGTGTGGATACGGCTGTCTATAATGGCAGCGTGATTTCACCGTATTATGATTCGATGATCTTAAAGCTGATCGTGTTTGCCCCTACTCGTTTAGAGTGTATCAAAAAGATGCGGGCGGCTTTGGAAGAAACGATCATCGATGGTGTAAAAACAAATATTGAGTTTAATTATCTGGCATTATACCAGAAGGAATTTATCGAAGGCAGTCATAATATTGGCTATGCCCCGATCTTATTAGAAAGGTTGAAGGAAAATGGACAGTTTATTTAAGGAACGGAAAAAACGTCTGGATATCTTTCATCAGTGGCGTAAAAAGCCACAGCCCAAGGCCAAAGAGATTCCGGATCATGTTTTTATGACCTGTTCGCATTGTCATGCTTCTATTGCGACAATGGATCTGATTCAGGATCAATATGTCTGTCCGGTTTGTCATCATCCTTTTAAGATATCGGCTCGTGAACGGATTCGTCAGGTTGTCGATGAGAATACATTTAAAGAAACTGAAGCGAAAATGATCAGTATGGATCCCGATCATTTCCCCGGCTATCAGGAAAAGCTGGAACGTATGCAACATCAAACGGGTATGCGGGAAGCTGTGATTACCGGAATCGGAAAGATTCAGGGACATCCGTGTGTGTTGGCAGTCATGGATTCCAATTTCTTTATGGGAAGTATGTCCGCTGCTGTTGGTGAAAAAATCACACGTGCCATTGAACTGGCCACCAAAAAGAAAGTGCCGGTCATTATCTTTTGTACCAGCGGTGGAGCGCGTATGCAGGAAGGGATTCTTTCGCTGGTGCAAATGGCTAAAACATCAGCTGCTTTAAAGAAACACAGCGATGCCGGTTTACTATCCATTACCGTGTTGACCCATCCGACCACCGGCGGTGTCAGTGCCAGCTTTGCGATGTTAGGCGATATCATTTTAAGTGAGCCTTATGCCCTGGTTGGGTTTGCAGGCAAGCGTGTTATCGAAGATACGATCCATGAAAAGCTGCCGGAAAATTTTCAGACAGCTGAGTTTGTCTTGGAGAAGGGGTTTATCGATCGTATCGTACCTCGTGAAAAGATGAAGCAGGAATTGGGAATGTTGCTGGGATTTCATTCCGGAAGGAGTGCATCATGAATTTAAAGGAAGCACAAAAACAAATCAGTGAGATCAAAGCCCGTCAGATGGCATTGGATGAAAAAGATATTGATACCTGGCACCAGTACCAGAAACAAATTCGTAAGCTGGAACAGGAAACCATATTAACCCCCTGGGATCATGTGGAATTAGCGCGGCGTCCTGACCGCCCGAAAGCCCAGGATTATATAGAATTGTTGTTTGATGATTTTATGGAGCTGCATGGTGATAGAAGGAGCTTAGATGATCCGGCCATGTTGGCAGGGATTGCCCGATTCCATGGCATCCCGGTTACAATACTTGCACAGTCCAAAGGGAAAACGGTGGAGGAAAATCTTCGCCAGCATTTTGGAATGCCACAACCCGAGGGCTACCGCAAGGCTCTTCGCCTGGCGAAACAGGCGGAGAAGTTTCATCGCCCTGTCATCACATTTGTCGACACGCCTGGTGCCTATCCGGGCAAGGAAGCCGAAGAAAAAGGGCAGGCACAGGCTATTGCTGAATGTTTATACACTTTTTCCTCTATACAAACGCCTGTGATCTGTTTCGTGCTTTCTGAAGGTGGCAGTGGCGGTGCACTTGCGTTAAGTGTCGCAGATAAGATCTTTATGTTGGAATATGCAGTCTATTCGGTCCTTTCACCGGAAGGCTTTGCCTCGATTTTGTGGAAGGATGGATCGCGTGTAAAAGAAGCCTGTGATGTCATGAAGATGACAAGTGCAGATCTTTTGGAAAGAAAGGTCATCGATGCCATTGTTCCAGAACCATTCGGAGGAGCTGCTACCGATATTCATGGTGTGGCTGAAAAGATGGATCAGATGCTTCGTCAGGCACTGGAAGAAACACTGCATACCAAGGTGCGTGCTTTAGTGGATGCACGCTATGAAAAGTTTAGACGTTTAGGAGATGGCGCATGGAAAATGTCAAAATAGTAGGATGTGGCTATGCCAGAGCCTCTTCAAAAATAGAAAATGAAGCTTTAAAAAAAGCGGTGGATACCAGTGATGAATGGATCCAAACTCGTACCGGTATTGCTTCTCGCTATATCTCTGAAACAGAGAATACCAGTGACTTAGCTATACGTGCGGCGCAAAAAGCTATACAGAATGTGCAAATCAATACCTCACAGATTTCCATGATCATCGTGGCAACCTGTACACCGGATAACGTAACCCCTTCGGTTGCCTGTATTGTGCAGGAAGCATTAGGGTTAAATGATAAACCGGTCATGGCCTTTGACATCAATGCCGCCTGCAGTGGATTCTTGTTTGCCCTGCAATGTGCAGCTTCGATGCTTCAAAAGGGATATGCGTTAGTCATTGGAGCCGAAACTCTATCCAAGATCTTAGATTGGAGCGATCGCAATACGTGTGTATTGTTTGGAGATGGAGCCGGTGCGGTTTTGATACAAAGAGCGCAGGATGGTTCTACAATGGATTTCTATGCTCGCTCTAAAGGCGATAAAGAACATGCGCTCTATTGTGCCGGACGATCTTTACAGCCGGATTTGGAGAATGTAGCACAGGATAAACCGTATTTATCCATGAATGGTCGTGAAGTCTTCCGCTTTGCGATTCAGGCGATGCCCGATGCGATTTATGGGGTGTTACAGGGACAGCCGGTAGAAGAGATGGATTTGATGATCCCGCATCAGGCCAACATTCGCATTTTAGAATATGTAAGTAAGAAAATGAAATTCCCAATGGAGAAGATGTTTGTCAATCTGGATCAGTTTGGTAACACTTCGGCAGCCAGCGTACCCATTGCGTTAGCGCAGGCATGGGAAGAACACAAGATCAAAGAAAACATGGATCTGGTACTGGTCGGATTTGGAGCCGGGTTTACCTGGGCCGCCTGTAAGATCCATATCGAAGGAGGAAAACACCAATGATGATCAACCAGATGTTACAAATCAAATATCCTATATTTCAGGGAGCTATGGCCAATATTGCGACAGCTCGCTTTGCGGCCGATGTATCCAATAGTGGCGCCTTAGGTATTTTAGGAACCGGTGCAATGAATGCGGCACAGGTTGCCGAAAGTATTGATGAAATTCGGACATTAACGGATAAACCGTTTGGAGTCAATGTGATGTTGATGAATCCGGATACCGATGCGATCATGCAGGTGATTGCCGAAAAAAAAGTTCCTGTCGTAACAACCGGTGCCGGAAATCCCGGAAAATATATGGAAATGTTAAAAGCTAGTGGAACCAAAGTCTTTCCAGTCGTAGCCAGTGTAGCGTTGGCAATCCGAATGGAAAGAGCCGGAGCCGATGGTATCATTGCCGAGGGAACCGAAGCCGGAGGACATGTCAATGAACAAACCACGATGGCATTAATCCCACAGGTTGTCGATGCGGTCAATATTCCGGTCATTGCGGCCGGTGGTATTGCCGATGGACGAGGCTTTAATGCCGCTTTATCCTTAGGTGCTGTTGGTGTACAGGTAGGAACTTGTTTGTTGGCCAGTGAGGAATGTCCGATTCATGAGGCTTATAAAAATGCGGTTTTGAAGGCCAAAGATACAGATACCGTGGTTACCGGAAGAACATTAAATACGCCGGTTCGAATTTTAAAGAATTCAATGAGCCGTCAGTATTTAAAGTTGGAAAAAAGTGGAGCTAAGCCGGAAGAAGTGGAAAAGCTGACCTTAGGTGGTTTGCGCAGAGCTGTTTTTGAAGGAGACATGAAAACCGGTTCGGTCATGATGGGACAGGTTGCCGGTCTATGTAAAGAAATTCGTCCGTTAGCCCTCATTTTTGAAGCGATGATGCAGGATTCAAAAAGACAGTTTGAAAAACTGAAACAGAAAATTGAGGCCTTAGAATGTTAAAACTGGTAAAGATCAAAGATAAGGTCTTGGAAGTTCCGATCATTCAAGGTGGAATGGGAATCGGCGTTTCTTTATCTAACTTAGCTCTGGCTGTTCGAAAAGAAGGCGGCATGGGTGTGATATCTGCCGCTATGCCAGGCTTTCAGGAGCCGGATTTTGAAACCCAGCCGATTCAGGCCAACATCCGTGCGCTTCAAAGAGAAATTCAGAAAGCTAAGATGACCGAACGTGGTTTGTTAGGTGTCAATATTATGGTGGCCAGTCAGAATTATGGAACCTATGTCAAGGCAGCTATAGAAGCCGGTGTTGATGCGATCATTTCCGGCGCCGGATTGCCATTGGATCTGCCCAAATACAGCAATGGCAATGTCTTGTTGGCGCCTATTGTATCCAGTGGAAAGGCATGTCGTCTGATCTGTCGAAGATGGGATTCGCATCATAACACAGCACCGGATTTTGTGGTCATTGAAGGACAGAAAGCCGGCGGACATTTAGGCTTTAAGCTAAAGGAATTACAGGAAGGCACTTTTCAGTCACTGGAAGAAATCTTAGAGGATGTTCAACAGGAACTGGAAGTCTTTCGTCAAAAATATCAAAAAGAAATTCCGGTTTTTGTAGCCGGCGGCGTTTTCACTCATGAAGATATTGAACATTTCATTGAGTTGGGAGCGGATGGTGTACAAATGGCTACACGTTTTATCGCTACCAGAGAATGTGATGCCCATGAAAACTTTAAACAGATGATCATACAAGCTAAAAAGGAAGATATCGTATATGTCAAAAGCCCGGCCGGTTTTCCCGGAAGAGCGGTTCGCAATGCCTTTGTTCAAAAGACAGAGAAACAGGCAAATCAAAGAATCACAAATTGTTTAGGTTGTATGATTCCTTGTAATCCTGGTGATACACCATATTGTATAACACGAGCTTTGATTCGTGCGGTACAGGGAGATCAGGAAAATGGTTTGTTTTTTACAGGAACCAGTGCGGAAATAATAAATGAAATGACAGATGTACATACATTGATGGAGAGCCTGAAAACAGGCAGGAAAGGATAACTTATGACAACAGCATTTCTGTTTGCGGGACAGGGATCTCAGATTGTCGGTATGGCCAGGGATTTTTATGATCATTGTCCAGAAAGCCGAGAGCTGATGGATTCCTTTACATGTGGTTATGATATCAAAAAGCTGTGCTTTGAAGGGCCACAGGAAACTTTGAACGATACAGCCTATGCCCAAAGTTCAATCGTAGCGGCTTCTTTAACGATTTTAGAAGCCATTAAAACAAAAGGAATTCAGGGTGATGTTTGCGCCGGTTTATCACTTGGTGAATACAGCGCGTTATGTTATGCCGGAGCGATGGATGCCCAAAGTGCTATTGATATCGTTCGTCAAAGAGGAATTTTGATGGCTAATGCCTTACCGGCCGGGACAACAGGAATGTCGGCTGTTTTGGGGTTATCGGCAGAAAAGATCGAAGAGGTTTGTAAGGAGATACAAAGTAAAGGGCTGGTTTTAGAAATTGCCAATTATAACTGCCCGGGACAGATCGTTGTAACCGGACAAAAGGAAGCCTTGGAGCAGGCAGAAGCTTTGTTGATGGAAAAAGGTGCACGAAGAGTGCTGCCTTTAAGTGTCAGCGGTGCTTTCCACAGTTCTTTACTGCAGGATGCCAGTCTGGAGCTGGAAAAGGTATTACAACAAAGCAAGCTAAGTCTGCCAAAACTTTCGGTCTATCACAATATCAGTGGCGATAAAGAAACGGTAAACTCTACCGAAGATCTGATTGAAATCTTGAAACAACAGATTTGCCACAGTGTACGCTTTGAACAGACGATTCGCAATATGATTCGTGATGGTGTGGATACCTTTGTAGAAATCGGACCGGGAAAAACATTAAGTGGATTTGTACGTAAAGTCGATCGAAGCGTAAAGGTTTATACGATCAATTCCATAAAAAATCTGGAAGGAATGGTTGAAGCATGGAACAAGTAGAAAAGACAGCACTGGTCACAGGGGCCGGAAAAGGAATCGGTAAAGCCATTGCCCTTGCATTTGCCCAAGTCGGTTACAATGTAATCATTAACTATAACGGTTCAAAAGAAGCGGCACAATCGGTACTAAAGGAAGCCGAAAGCTATGGTGTTAAGGCGATTACGATCCAGGCGGATGTATCTAAGGATGAACAAGTCAAAGCGATGATTGATCAGGCAAGGGAACAGTTTGGTCGTATTGATGTGCTGGTCAACAATTCCGGAATCAATAAAGATGGATTGATGATGCGTATGAGTTTAGAAGACTTTCACAAGGTCATCGCCGTCAACCTGGAAGGAACATTTAACTGTATCAAACATGTATCACGTATCATGATGAAACAACGTTCTGGTTCGATCATCAATATGTCCAGTGTAGTGGGTTTGATCGGAAATGCCGGACAGGCAAACTATGCTTCCAGTAAAGCCGGTGTGATCGGTCTGACAAAATCGGCAGCTCGTGAATTGGCATTACGACAGATTCGTGTCAATGCGATTGCACCGGGATTTATCGATACGGATATGACAGCCAAACTGGCAGAGAAAGATAAAACAAAAATGATGGAACAAATTCCATTAAAGACATTTGGAAAACCGGAAGATGTAGCGAATGTCTGTGTAGCACTGGCCAGTGATGCGTTTAGCTATGTAACCGGTCAGGTCATTCATGTCGATGGCGGCATGGTCATGTAGGAGGGTCCTATGCGAAGAGTAGTGATTACAGGATTGGGTGCTGTTTCCCCAATTGGAAATGATGTGAATACCGTATGGAACAGCATTGAACAAAGTGTATGCGGGATTGCCCCGATTACACATTTTGATACATCGGATTATAAAGTAAAACTTGCCGGAGAAGTCAAAGACCTGGATATGGAAGCTTACTTCTCCAAACGTGATTTGAAGTTCAATGATCGTTTTACGCAGTTTGCCCGTATTGTTTCCAAACAGGCAATGATCGATGCCGGATTTGAAAAAGATCCGGATGATGCGATGCGTTTTGGCTGTATGATTGGTTCTGGAATCGGAGGCATCGATACGATTGAACAGGCCTCCAAAACTTTGGAAGATCGTGGACCATCTCGTGTATCTCCGTTCTTTATTCCGATGTCTTTGGCCAATCTGGCAGCCGGTCAGGTAGCCATTGATTGGGGGTTAAAAGGAGCCACTTCTTGTGTGGTAACAGCCTGCGCTGCCGCCAGCAATGCGATTGGAGAAGCTTTCCATCGCATTCGTGACGGGTATGAGGATGTTATGTTGACAGGAGGTAGCGAGGCAGCCGTTACACCACTGGCCATTGCCGGATTCCAGTCGATGCGTGCTTTGCATACCGGTGATGATGTAAATCGTGCCAGTATTCCGTTTGATGCCGATCGCAGCGGCTTTGTCATGGGAGAAGGTGCCGGTGCATTGGTTTTGGAAGAGTTGGAACATGCCAAAGCCAGAGGTGCAAAGATTTATGCGGAGATCGTAGGGTATGGTGCCAGCTGTGATGCCCATCATATTACAGCCCCATTGGATGATGGATCTGGTGGAGCGCAGGCCATGGTACAGGCCATCGAAGATGCCAAGATCGTACCGGAAGCCATTGACTATATCAATGCCCATGGAACCAGCACTTCATTGAATGATAAAACGGAAACGGCAGCCGTTAAGTCAGCGTTTAAAGAACACGCTTATAAATTGGCCATGTCCAGTACGAAAAGTAATACCGGACACTTATTAGGGGCCAGTGGTGCCATTGAGGCCATCATCAGTATCAAGGCTCTACAAAATAGTCTGATTCCCCCAACGATCCACTATCAAAATCCGGATGCACAATGCGATTTGGATATTGTGGCCAACACACCACGAAAACAAGATATAAGGTATGCTATGAGCAATTCCCTGGGTTTTGGTGGGCATAATGCCTCTTTGATCTTTAAAAAATGGGAGGACTAAACATGTTTTCAAATGAAGAAATCAAACAAATCATTCCTCATCGTTATCCATTTTTATTAGTGGATAAGATTGAATCGATCGATGAAGAAACCAAAACGATCGTCGGTATCAAATGTGTAAGTGCCAATGAAATGCAGTTTTTAGGTCATTATCCACAACATAGTGTAATGCCGGGTGTTTTGATCGTGGAAGCCATGGCGCAGACCGGTGCGGTATTATTGTTGAAAGATCCGGCCAACAAGGGAAAACTTCCTTTATTTGCCGGTATCAATAAGATGCGTTTTTCAAGACCGGTCGTACCTGGTGATGTATTAAAGATGACCGTACAGTTTAAACGCATGATCGGTGGTATCTGTATTGCCAGCTGCGAAGCAACAGTGGATGGCGAAAAAGCAGCTTCCGGTGAAATCTTATGTGCTCTGCAGGAGGTCTAATGCCAACGATTGGCTGTGATTTGGTTTGGATCGACAAGATTCAAAATGTGCAGGGAATTGCCAAACGTTTGTTGAGTCCTAAAGAATACAGCCAGTTTCAAGAACTGCATGGACAAAGACAGAAAGAGTTTTTAGCCGGACGCTTTGCGGCCAGGGAAGCCATTGTCAAAGCATTGCCAATACCGGTAGCGTATTCAGAAATCGAAGTCGATCCCAAAGATGTGATACATTATCAGGACTATCAGATTCAAGTGTCCATTTCCCATGATGGACCATTTGCGATGGCTGTAGCCATTGCCTGTAAGGAGGAATCCGTGTGCGAATAACACAGATCGTTAAAGCATTACCGTTTTTACCAGCTTCCTGGATCAGTTCAAAGATTTACCAGAACAAAACGCAGGAAGAAAGTAAGATTCGTTTAGAAAAATGGAGCACGTTGATCCTTAAGGTTTTAGGCTATCGATTGCAGGTACAAGGTGTTGAAAATGTGCCGATGCAGGAAACCATCTATTTTGTATCCAATCATCAGGGTACGCTGGACCCAGCTTTGATCTTGGCCAGTTCACCTGTCCACTTGGCTTTTATCTCAAAAAAAGAAAATGAAACGATGCCGATCTTTGGTCGTTGGGCCTGCAACATCGGTACGATCCATTTTGATAGAGAATCCAGGGAAGGCAATGTCCATATGTTAAGAGAAGCGGCAAGGGAACTAAAGCAGGGAAAGAATCTGTTAGTATTTCCGGAAGGAACTCGTTCTATGGGCGATACCATGCACGATTTTAAGGCGGGTGCTCTTTTGCCGGCATATTTATCCAAAGCTACGATCGTTCCGATCGCTTTAAAGAAATCGTACAGTTTTGATATCAAAGGCGATAAGACAAAACGGTTAGGCATTGAGTACGGAAAACCGGTTCGTCCAGAAGAATATAAAAAAATGGACCAGGAAGATCTGGCCCAACAGCTGCATGACTGGATTCAAAGTCGAATTGAGATTTCTCCGGAAGATAAATAATCGATGGAGCCATCTGCTTTTTGGATCTTTAGACGGCATCGATCATCGACACCCAGTAAAATGGCACTATAGGTTTCCTGTGGAGTGATGACTTGAATCGTCTTTTGTACAAATGCCAAACGTTGACGATATAAAGATCGAAAATCATCGGATTTGGAATAATAAGAGTAAAAAGCAGTAAGAAACTTCGCAATCAGTTCGTTGCGAGGTTTTTTTATGGCTGTATAATCTTCAATTGATGCCGCAATAGATTCCAGTTCCTTGGGACGAATAAAAGAATGGACGTTGATGCCGATTCCGATGATCAGATATTCCATGTGGTTTTGATACAGTTTTCCTTCACAGAGAATACCAGCCAGTTTTTTTTGATCCAACACAATATCATTCAGCCACTTGATGGAACAAGTTAAGTTATATTGTTCTTCAATGGCTTTGATACAGGCAACAGCTGCCATTGCCGTACATTCCAGTACATCCAAAAGGTTTTCCCGAGGGTTTAAAAGTAAAGAACAATAGATTCCGGATCCTTTAGGCGAATGAAAACTTCTTCCATTTCGTCCTCTTCCCTGTGTTTGTTCATCAGCCAGTATTACGGTGCCTTCCGGTAGTTTGCTATGTTCTTGAAGCCAGGTATTCGTACTGTCTAAGGTATCAAAAATATGGATATCATAAAAAGAAGGGCAGTTTTGTTCAATATTTTCTTTTTTTAACGGATCAACATAGTAAAGCATATTTTTATCATACCATATTCATCAGCAAGCCATACAATTTAAAAGATAAATATGATATATTGTAGCGTGAAATGAAAGAGTGGATGTAGATGAAAAATATAGTGATCATCGCAACCGGAGGGACGATTGCGGGAAGTGGAGAAGCAGGCAAATCCGCGGATTATGCAGCTGGGAAATTTAAAGTGTCTGATATTTTGGCCAGTGTACCGGCCATTCAGAATTTAGCCCATATTCAAACGATTCAGCTTTGTAATGTGGACAGTAATGATATGAATGAAAGCCGATGGATCGAACTCAGAAACTTAATTCATCAATGTGATAAAGATCCTCAAGTTGACGGTGTTGTCGTAACACATGGAACAGATACTTTGGAGGAAACAGCTTTTTTCCTGAATTTGACGATTCATACACATATGCCGGTGGTTTTGACAGGTTCAATGCGACCTGCCACAGCAGCCAGTGCCGATGGACCGATGAATTTATACCAGGCAGTTGCCTTGGCAGCCAGCGATCAAGCAAAAGGCGCCGGTGTTTTGGCCGTGTTTTCCGATACCATTTATTCAGGAAGAGATATTCGCAAATCCAACAGCTATAAAACAGATGCGTTTGAAATCGGACACTTTGGTTCGTTAGGCTATATGCGAGATGATCAGGTATATTTTCTAAGCCAGAGTCAAAGGCCACATACTTTAACTTCACCATTTTCGGATATGGAAATTCAAAAACTTCCCAAGGTGGGAATCGTATATTGGCATTGTGATGCCGATCTAAAAATTTTAGATTTTATGGCAAAAGAATACGAGGGAATCGTAACAGCTGGAAGTGGCAGTGGTAATTATGGTTCGGCATGGAAAGAATATTTTCATAAACTAGCTAAAGAGCACGTAATCGTTCGTTCCAGTCGGGTTGCGCAGGGCATCGTATTTGATTCCAGCTTTTTTGATCCGGAGCGGGATACGATATCAGCCTTTACATTTTCACCACATAAAGCGCGTATTTTGTTGATGTTGGCGTTAATGAAAACTAGGGATAAACAACAGATTCGGTATTGGTTTGAGACATTGTAATAGAATAACAAAAAAGCAGGTCATCCTGCTTTTATTGTGGTTTAGTTTTCAATGTGTCTTGGATTTCTTCAATTGGCTTTTTCAAAAATGCATTGCGTTCTTCGGCAGACATTCCCTGTAAGGTCTGGATTAATTCTTTTTGTCCTTCTTCACGGGCCCATTTGATTCGTGCATTTTCCATTCGAATACTGTCATTGATACTCAACTGTTCGAATTCTTCATTAAGTTGATCGATCCATTCCTGGCTCATATACTTGATAACCTTGTCTGCCATGGCGATTCCTTCTTCCTGTTTGATTATAGATTAAATTTTTTATCAAATAATATTCAGAATTATACTTACAGTATTTCAGGAATTGGCGGAAGTTCCGGTTGATCGATCCCATGAATTTCTTTGAGTTTCAGATATAAATGCGTCATGGTGATATCAATATATGGACTGACAAATAATATGCCGATTCCACAGCACAACATTCCCAAAAAGAGCCATCCGATAAAAGAGATTTCCAAAACAAAGATATTCATTTTATTATTTTGTGTTAGCATTCGGGATCGTTCAAAAACTTCTGTCGATTCCATCTTTGGATGTTCGGCAAGAATATAAGGAACCATGCAATATTCATACGCTTTAATAATGCCGGGCACGATAAAACATAAAGTCCATAAGACGATCTTTATCTGATAGAAAAAAGTGACTTTGACAATGTTCCAATAGGAGGTTTTGAAAAAATCAAATAAAGTGGAAGTAGAAGGATTCTCCTTTATGGAAAGAATAAAATATTTATAGGCACCAATAAGAATCGTATGTCCTAAAAATATAGAATATAGCCAGGATATAATTGTGATTATGATCCAAAGTCGAATCAAACCATTTACATCAATGGCATAATTTCCCAAAACAGTTAAATAAGTATGAGTTGGATTGACCATTTCTGTAATGATGGTAAAAAATGATCCTTGAAGAATACCGGCTAATACAGAAACACCTAAGATCGTCCAGTATTTACCACGCAACGTATTTTTAGCATTTTGTTTTAGCTCTTCGCGTGTCCACATAAGTTCACCTTCTTTCATTTTCATTTTAACACACTTTGCCTATAGATTGCATAAAAATAAAATTGTTTTGTGAATGTATGGAACTTGTGTATTCATAGTTCTTGAATGGCTATAATTTATCTCCTATAATATCTTATATGGAAAAATTTGAATTAGTATCAGACTATAAACCAAGTGGAGATCAGCCTAAAGCAATCGAAGCATTGGTTAAAGGTTTAAACGAGCATAAAAAATATCAGGTTCTTTTAGGGGCTACAGGTACCGGGAAGACATTCACTGTCTCGAATGTGATTGCGGCGGTGAATCGGCCAACATTGGTTTTTGCACACAATAAAACATTAGCCGGGCAGTTGTATTCGGAATTTAAAGAGTTCTTTCCGCATAATCGCGTAGAATATTTTGTTTCTTATTTTGATTATTACCAACCGGAAGCGTATTTGCCGAAAACGGATACGTATATTGATAAAAATACCAAGACCAATGAAGAATTGGATATGCTGCGAATGGCGGCTGTTAATTCCGTTTTATCCAGACGAGATACGATCATTGTAGCGAGTGTGGCCTCTATTTACGGTGCCAGTAATCCGGATCAGTATCGGGATATGATCTTTACTTTGCGGGTGGGACAGGAAATCTCTCGTAAAGAGTTGATGAGTGATTTAGTTTCACAACAATACAAACGCAATGACAGTGATCCTCTTCGTGGAACGTTTCGTGTACGAGGGGATGTCATAGAGATCACACCGGGACATACTGATACGTATTTAATTCGCATTGAGATGTTTGATGATGAGGTTGAAAGAATTTGTGAAGTCGATCCCGTAACCGGTAAAGTACGACAGGCATATTCTGTTTACAATATTTATCCGGCAAATGGTTATGCCACCAGCATGGATATCATGGAACGAGCTGCCAAGACGATTGAAGAGGAACTGGAGGAACGCCTGGATTATTTTGAAAAGGCGGGAAAACCACTGGAAAAAGAGCGCTTGGAACAGCGTTGTCGTTATGATATAGAGGCGTTACGTGAGTTTGGTGTTTGTCCGGGAATCGAAAACTATTCCCGTCATATTGATGGTAGAAAACCGGGCGAGAGACCTTATACATTATTTGATTATTTTCCTAAGGACTTTTTACTGATCGTTGATGAAAGCCACGTGTCTTTACCACAGATTCGCGGAATGTACAATGGCGACAGAGCGCGTAAAGAAGTATTGGTGGAATATGGATTCCGTTTACCAAGTGCTTTGGATAACCGTCCGTTGCGCTTTCCTGAATTTGAACAACTGATTGATCAGGCCATCTTTGTTTCTGCTACACCGGGTGATTGGGAACTGGAACAGACGCATAACGAGGTAATCGAACAGATCATACGTCCAACTGGTTTATTGGATCCTGAAGTCGAGGTTCGACCGATTGAAGGACAGATTGATGACTTGGTGGATGAGATCAAAGAGAGAGTTGCCAGAGGGGAAAGAGCCTTGGTAACAACACTGACAGTGCGTATGGCAGAGGACTTAACGGCGTACTTAAAAGAAATGGATCTCAAGGTTGCCTGGCTGCATCATGAAGTTAAGACCATAGAGCGTACCGAAATCATTCATGATCTTCGTCAGGGAAAATACGATGTACTGGTAGGAATCAACCTGCTTCGAGAAGGATTGGATATTCCGGAAGTTTCTTTGATTGCGATCCTGGATGCGGACAAAGAAGGCTTTTTACGAAGCAAGCGTTCATTGATTCAGATCATCGGTCGTGCGGCTCGAAATGCTCAGGGAAAAGTCATCATGTATGGAGATCATATCACCGAAAGCATGGCGTATGCCATTGAGGAGACAAAACGTCGCCGAAGCATTCAAATGGCCTACAATGAAGAACATGGCATCGTTCCTAAAACGATCATCAAGCCAATTCATGATGTGGTTCGAAGCAAGGAAACCAAAGAGATGGCGGCTCGGTATTTAAAGAAAAAGAAAATGCCGGTCAAACAAAAAGAAGTTATGTTGGAGAATATCGAGAAAGAAATGCGGGAAGCAGCCCGTACTTTGGATTTCGAACGAGCTGCGCAGCTTCGAGATATCTTATTTGAATTAAAGGAACAATAGAGCAAACATGTTTTGCTCTTTCGTTTGGTATAGAGTGTGGCAAGGGATGTTGTAATAAAAAAGTTATAAGTTTGCCACCTAGAGAGTTTTTTTATGTCAGAGTTTTCAGAAATGTTAGAAAGCTATGTTACGACAAAGAAAGTGAATAAATATCAGATGGCCAAATATTTGTCGATCGATCGCTCTTCTTTGCATAAGATCATACAAGGACAGCGCAATGCCCCTTCGAAAGATCTGGTAAAGCACATGGGAAAATATCTGGAGCTTTCTCCTTATGAAACAAGTGAACTTTTAGAACTTTACTCGATTTTCCTGGTCAGTCCGGAGAGATATTATCGAAGAAAGAATGAGCATTCGTTTTTGTCTTCTTTTCATGCGCAGCCTTTAAAAATTGAAATGCCGGGCTTTCAAAAAAGTGATTTTCAAATATAGGATAAAGAAGTAGTTCCTTTTTCCGGAACCCGACAATCTTTGGAGTATTTGATTTATCATTTAGTGACAAAGGAAAATGAAAATGGTAAGGGCATGATCAAATTCTTAGGAACGCCACAGCTTCCCGGATTTTCTAATATGTTTCCTTTGATTCAGGGGAAAACGGTTTTGCGTCATATTTTATCTTTTTCTAAATATGACAGTATCTTGGAAATTCGAGATGATCATAACTTTCAATCGCTCAGTCAGATCATTTCACTGTATGCGCAGTTTGCCAATCGCGGTGTTCGTTATGAAACGGCCTATTACTATGGGACGGATTTTTCGCATTCCGCATTTCCACCGTTTCCTTATATGATCGTGACTTCGCAATACGCACTTTCCTTATCTGGAGATTATCAAAACGGCTTGTTGTATAAGGATAGTGAAACGGTGAACTATTTGAATCAAATTTTTGATGCACTGTATGAAAAGACAACACCACTGCTTGTTCCAATTCAGGATCTGACTAGCCAGTTAGCCTTAAATCAGAAGATCATGTCTTGTAAAAGCGACTCGGAGATTTTATTTCAGCTGGTGCCTTGTCTTGTACCGTTTATTCAAAAGATTGATATTCGCAAGTATTTATTAGACGACATGGCTCAAAAAGAATATTTTATCAGTGCTGTTACGACATATATTCAGAACCTGATTCATCGCCATGAACAGATTCATCCGCTTCATTTCTGCAGCTTAAATGGAATTCGGCGATTCTTGGAAAAAGGCGTGTTTGATGAATTTTCAACCGATTTTTATCGTCCTTTAGATAAGCTAGATCGTAAAAAGGTTGTACAACAGTTCTTAAAATATGCTTACATTTATGATTTGCGATTGTTGCGAGAGGACCTTGGAGAATTGAGCAATGGTTTAAAAGTGTATTTATCTGACAGCTTGGGATATATTCAGTTTATGGGCAGTGATGGCAATGTGATCGTATTGACTTTGGAGAATCCGAATTTTCTTTCATCATTTAAAGATTATTTTGAATCCATGGATGAAGATCTGTATTATCCCAAAGAAGAAGCACTTATTCTTATCCAAAAACTGTTAAATCAGTATTAGGAATCTTCGGATTCCTTTTTCTTTAGAAAAAATTAAGGATTTTGAACACTGGTTTTTTACATTTCTCTTTTATTCTATATATGAATGGAGGAATCTGTATGAACACCAGTCAAAAATGGATATCAACTCTAACGATATCCGGAACGATTGCCTGTGTGATGTTTTTAGTTTTTTTAGGGACACAGGGCTATTTATTGGATCCGCAAAAGCTACAGTTTTTATTATCAAAATCAGGCTTTGCCGCTCCTTTCTTGTTTATGACACTGCAGATCTTTCAAACCGTTATTCCAGTGATCCCCGGAGGAATCACCAGTGCGATTGGCGTAGTCAGCTTTGGCAGTGTATTTGGTTTTGTTTATAATTATATTGGATTATGTATAGGATCTTTGATCGCCTTTTGGCTGATCAAACAATATGGCAGACCATTTATGGAAAAAGTGTGTGATCAAAAGACGGTTCAGAAATATATCGGATGGCTGGATAAAGGAAAGAAGTTTGAGATCTTCTTTGCGTTTGCGATTTTTGTGCCCGGCTTTCCGGATGATATTTTATGTATGATTGCCGGTTTGACCAAAATGTCGTATAAAAAGTTTATGATGATTATCTTGTTGTGTAAACCATTCGGGTTATTATTATATAGTCAAGGTTTAACGTTTTTACTGCAGTGGGTTGCAGGATTATTTTAGAAGGGGAAATGTATGGAACATACCGTATTAGTAGTTGAAGATGAGACAGGTATTCGCAAGGCTATCTGTATTTATATGAAGAATCAGGGCTATCGTGTACTCGATGCGCCCAATGGCAAAGAGGCTTTGGAAATCATAGAAAGAGAACCGGTACATTTGGCCATCGTGGATATTATGATGCCGGTGATGGATGGCATTACGATGGTCATGAAGGTTCGAGAAAAGTATGATTTTCCTATTTTGTTTTTGAGTGCAAAAAGCGAAGATATTGATAAGATCAATGGGTTGAATATCGGTGCAGATGACTATATCACTAAACCATTTACTTCTCTGGAGTTGATTGCCCGTGTTCGTGCACAGTTAAGAAGATATGAACAGATTTTAAGCCTAAAAGAAAATCATTATGAGAATAAAGATTGTTATGTGGTTGGTGATCTGGAATTAAATACACTGACAAAAGAAGTCAAAGTGGAAAATCGCATCGTTCATTTAACGCCGAAAGAGTTTTCCATCTTAGAGCTTTTGATGAAAAATCCGGGACGTGTTTATTCCGCAGAACAAATCTATGAAACGATATGGCAGGAAGATGCGATCAATACTGAAACGATCATGGTACATATACGAAAGCTGCGTGAAAAGATTGAAGCCAATCCAAAGAAGCCGGTTTATATCAAAGTCGTTTGGGGCATTGGCTACAAGATTGAAAGGATGGAACCATGAAACGAGTACAAAACTTGTGTTTAAGTGGGTTCCTGCTGCTTTGTGCTGTTTGTTCGGCCGTTGTGATCTTCTTGTATCCACAAATCCAGTTTAGTTCGGTAACCGATTTTGATGAGGTCAATTATGAATTGAAAGAATCGATTGAGTGGCTGATCTTGGGAAAGATGCAACAGATGGATCCTTCGTATCGATTCATTGAGTCTTCGGATGCGATATTGGAACAAAGTGTAGATGATGCATCACAAAATTCCATTCGTGAGTCCGTGTACCTTTTGGATAATGATGAAAACTTTGCATATCGTATAGAATGGAAAGATCAGGTCTTAAGTAATCATTTCACTGAAGATACCAATTCAAAAAATGCTTTGTTCTATGGAGAGCTGACTTATGATGAAAATGGCAATTTAAAACAGTCCGGAAATATGGATGTGACAGAATTCAGTTTTTTATCGCTCTATAATTTTTATACTTTGAATGGTATTGTCTCCGAGTTGATGAATGATCCAGATCAAGATGTGAAATTAAATCCTCCTACGAATTTAAAAGTGACCTTATTTATTCCCAAAGAAACGAAAGCCGGAGGATTGGTCTATACCTCTGTGTACAATGATTCGGTATGGGTACCATTTGTTCTGTTGGCCTTTGTGATAAGTGCTTTTATTATCGGCGTATATTTATTCCTTGTTTCCTGGAAGACATTGGCAAAGACACAGTTATTGAAAACGATTCTTTCCTGGAAAGCGGAATTTAATATCTTCTTTTTTGGCACGTTGACCATTTTGATTGTCTCTATTTGTATTTATATTATGGGAGTGACCATTAACGATATTCTATTGCCGGCCATGGTACGCTATGGTCTTCCGGCTGCCGGAGTATGGGTCAATGTCATCAATTTCAGTTTGTTCTTTTTATCTTTATTTTTTATCGGTATTGATATTTACTATGTAAAATACTCTTTGTGTTCCGGTTTCGTGCGTTTCTTAAAAGAAGATACATGGATAGGAAATCGCATCGTCGAACTATATGCGGGCATCAAGGATCTTTCAAATTATGATTTAGATCAAAAAATTAAAAACTTGATTCTAAAAGGTGTTTTATTGAATACAGCCCTGATGTTTCTATGTGCTTTATTCTGGGGATGGCTGTTTGTGTTGATCTATGGTGTGGTGTCCTATATTTTCCTTTTACATCAGGCACAACGTATCGTCAAAGAATACGATAAATTGTTGGTGCGGTTAGATCGAATTGCGCAGGGTGATTTTGAAGTGGATGAGCAATATCAAACTTCTATTTTGCCATCCCTGCAGGAAAAACTAGATACGGTACAGGAAGACTTTGAAGAAGCTGTCAAAGAAAGAGTGCGTTCACAAAACTTACGAACAGAACTGATCACCAATGTATCTCATGATTTAAAAACGCCTTTAACGGGAATAAAGAATTATCTTGAATTATTAAATGATCCACAGTTAAGTACAGAAGATAAAGAAGAATATCTGGTTCGTCTAAATCAATATACCGATCGATTAAGTAAATTGATTGAAGATCTCTTTGAAGTTTCCAAAGCAAATTCCGGAAATATCAATTTAGAAACACAGAATGTAGATATTGTTTCCCTGGTGGAACAAGTAGTAGTGGAAAATGAAACAATGTTAGAGAAAAAGGGATTGTCATCCGTTATACGTAAACCACAGGATCCTGTCATTTGTCTTCTGGATGGCAATAAAACAGTGCGTATCTTTGAAAATTTATTGTCGAATGTGGCAAAGTATGCATTGGAGAATACACGTGTTTTTGTGACGATAGAAAAGAATCAGGATCAAGTTAATATCACGATTCAAAATATTTCCAAGACACCACTGGATTTTGATCCCCAAGATATCACAGAGCGGTTTGCTCGGGCGGATCAATCACGTCATGAAGAAGGCAGCGGCTTAGGTCTTGCGATCGTCAAAAGCTTCTGCGAGATTCAAAATGGCAGCTTTACGGTACAACTCGATGGGGATGTGTTTAAGGCAATTGTAAGCTTTTCGGTAAAATAATGAATGATAGAAGTATGTTTGAGCTTTAGTTTAGACATACTTTTTTTTAGATTGTTTGAAAAGAAAAGCTTTGTTGACAAACATCAGTTTGATATTTATCATTAATATACAAAATATTGTATATTTTACCTGTCTTAATGTGAAGGATTGATTTAATGAATAAGATAATTACTTATGCGAAGAAAACTATGTTAGCCATAAAGAATCCATATGGAAGTGTAGTTAGAGTTTTTCCTAATGCACTTAATGCGTTTGAAAATAGCGAGAATGTTCTGTTTTTGGGGGTAAAAGATCATTCATCAATTCCTCATAAACTTGTTCATTTACTTGAAAGTAATAATATGATCTTACACACAATTGATTCTTGTTCGTTGGGAGGACGAGCCATTGATTATAGATTGTTTCATCCTATTCATGGCGGATATATGACTGGGTCAAGCAGCGGCACTGCTCTAAACGTTTTTTTAGGAATAAATGATATAGGTGTTGGTACAGATGGCGGAGGGTCTGTTTTAGCTCCGGCATTGTCTTTGAACCTTTTTGGTTTTATCAGCCCTTTGATTGAGTGGGAATATATGGAAGGATTTAGAAAACAATCAACAGATGGAATTTCTTTTGTACCTTCTATAGGATTTATATCCAAAGATTTACAGCTAATTCTTGATGCAATCTCATTAACGTTACAGACGGATCCAAAAAATCATAATAGAATAGATATTTTCGAAGTGAACAAAGAAATAAATTATAATGATCGAAAAACTTGTATGAATTATCTACAAGAGCAGCTTTCCAAATATGATGTGGTGGTCGAATACAATAGGAATATTGATGTTTTCGGGAAAGGGGATTCCATTTATGGACATTATGATTTAAGAACGCAAGAAGAACAAAAGAAATCCAATAAAGGGCTTTTAAGGGTAGCAAATATGGTAGGCGCTACGGCATTAGCAATTCCATCTAACGAATTATCTAGTGGCTATGTCCTTTTTTGTAAGTCTGATTTGGCTAGTATAAGAAAAATGTTGTCAATAGCACCGAAATATTGTCAAAAAGAGGATGAGATGACAAAAAAGTATTTTGGTAATATAGATATGTATTTTGATGAAGGTTACTTTAATAGAAAGGTCTGATGTAAGTGAAAAACTATCAAACGTTGTTATATAGTAAAAATGGATATTCGTCAATGTGTTTAGCAAACATGATGCTCTCTATTCAGCAGGGAGAAAGAATACCCACTGTTCAGGAATTCAGTGTAAAAATTGGATTGGCAAGAGGAACTATACAAAACGCTTTGAAATTTTTAATTGACCAAAATGCTATTGAATTAGAGTCAAGAGGGCATTTAGGAACTTTTTTAAAAAAGAAAAATATGCGCGCTTTATTTGGATTTGCCGGTATTGATTCAATTGTGGGAGTTATGCCTTTACCGTATTCGAAACGTTATGAGGGATTGGCGACCGGTTTAATTACAGGTTTGGAAAATCAATATGATATTCCAATGTCTTTGGCATATATGCGGGGAGCCCAAAACAGAATAGCTATGTTAATGGATGGACGTTATGATTTTGCTATAGTATCCCAATATGCTGCACAAGGGATTATTAAAAATGATAAGGCTAAAATTCGCATTGTAAAATCGTTTGGCAGGCAATCTTATTTAGCTAATCATATTTTACTTTTGCACGATAAGAATGCGAATGGTATAAGAGATGGTATGCGTATAGGAGTTGACAAAGATTCGGTGGATCAGATGAAATTAACAGAAAAAGTGTGCAAGGATTATACTGTTGAATTTGTTCCTATGAATTATAACAATGTTATTGATTTTGTGGTCAAGGGTAAAGTAGATGCTGCTATTTGGAATGAGGATGAGCTTCAAGATAAAGCGCTGGATATAAATTACATTGAGGTGAATTCGGATCATCAAGCAGATACAGAAGCGGTTTTAGTAGTTAAAAGAGAGAATGAAACAATGTTCCGGTTGTTGGATGAGATTATTTCGGTTGAAACGGTACTGGATACACAAAGACTGGTGATGGAAGATAAAATTTCTCCGAGTTATTAAGACGTACTTTCTGAGTGCGGTTTTTATTATTTTCAAAATACAAAATTTTGGTTGAATATAAATATCAAGTATGCTAATATTCAAATGTACAAAATATTGTATATTCATTGACCAAAATTTTGTATAATGGAGGATCTATGCTAAGTGAGAGAATTGAAATTTTAAAAGAAGCGGATGTAATTAATGAAAAAACAAGCTTGTATGTACTAAGTGTTATCGAACAATTAGAAGATGAATTTAATGAGAAGGAGCAGATTTTAGAAATGTTTACTACGCATCTAGCGATGTGTGTACAAAGAGTTTTAAATCACGAGGAAGTGGAAAAATTGGATGATTCACTATGGAAGCAAGTTGAAGAGTCTAGTGGGTATGAAGAAGCTAATAAATTACTTCAGAAATTATTAATAAATGCACCATGTGAAATACCAGAGTCAGAGAAAAGATTCTTATTGATGCATTTATGTAATTTATACCAATGACAAAGGAGGAGAATAAAATGAAAATTGTAGTTGGTGGACAGATTAACAAGAAGGAGATTGCAGAGTTTACAAAACAATATCTGCAGGATTCAAGTGAGGTTGATGTTAAAGGTGATCTAGAAGCTGTAAACGCTGTAAAGAAAGGGGAATATGACTATTATATTGGCGCTTGTAACACCGGTGGCGGTGGTGCGTTAGCTATGGCAATGGCTCTATTGGGAAAAAATAAATGCCAGACAATTAGTATGCCAGGTAAAATCTTTTCGGATGCCGATATTAAAGCAGCTGTAGAAGAAGGGAAAATTGCTTTTGGTTTTACAGCCCAACATGCAGAAAAAGTATTGCCGGTATTATTGGATGCATTGAAAGAAAAAAATAGTTAAGGGAAAAAAGAGGTAAATATATGAAGTATATAGTAATCGCATTAATTGGTGGTTTGGCTTCCATTTTAGCAAATAGAGGAATCGCAGTATTCAATGATGGATTCAGAGCTATCGTTCCACAATATTATGATGGATCAATTTCACGAAAAGAATTGGCAACTATGAGTTTTGCAATCAGTTTTGGACTTGTAATTGGATTTGGTATTCCGACCTCGATTGCAGCAAGTATTTTGTTGATTCACAGTGTATTGCTGGCTACAGATATTATCGGAACATGGTCTCCAGATAGTAAATTGGGAATTATTATTTCGGGTGCTGTTGGTGCCGTATATGGTATTGCATTGGTAGCTGGTTTAGACTTTATCGTTTCTCTGTTTAGTTCATTACCTTATAATTTCTTGAATGAGTTGGGAAGTGTATCGGCATATGTTATGGTTGCTTTTGCAATTTTCCCTTCTATTGCAACTGGTTTACAACATGGATTTAAACAAGGATTAATTGTAGGTGTTATTACCGTATTGTCTTATTTCTTCTTTAAAAAGTTTGGAGTATTTGCCATTGGTGATGTTTCAGTTACGTTAAGTGCAGAAGGAATGGCGATGCTGGTTGGTACAGTTTTAATGTTATTCTTTGCGACTAGAGTAAAAGGCAATGAAGAAAGCTCAAATACAGAATTAGTCAATGTCTTCGAGGAAAAAATCGCCAAGATCCGTAAAAATTGGCCTTTATTGACTGTTATGGGAGCGTTGCTTGCTTGCGGTACAAGTATGGTTATTGTTGCAGGTGATCCAATTTCGTTAGCATTAGCGGCAGATGGCTCGTTTTCGGAAGCAGCTTTAGCAGCATTTGCTCGTGCAATTGGTTTTATTCCATTAGTATTTACAACGGCAATTGTAACTGGTGTTTATGCGCCGGCCGGATGTACGTTCGTGTTTGCGGCAGGTTTATTCTTACATGGACAACCATTATTAGCATTAATTGCCGGCGCAGTTATTATGATTGTTGAGCTATTATTGATTAATGTTTTCGCAAAGGCAATGGACCGTTTTCCAGGTGTTAAAGAAATGGGCGAACACATTCGTACATCAATGAATAAAGTATTGGAGCTTGCTTTGCTTGGAGGTGCTATTACAGCTGCAGAAGCTATGGCTGGAATGTTTGGCTTAACCGGTGTAGGTGCTATGTTTGTAATTGCTTGTGTATTGATTAACCGCATGTCTTCAAAACCGATTGTAGAAATGGCAATTGGACCGGTCGCATGTATCCTGTTTGGGATTGTACTGAATATATTAGCATTCTTACAGATTATTACCTTAGTTGCATAAAAGGTGTAGTTTATGAAACTGGTTGATGGTTACACATTAATGCATGAGCATGTGCACATTGATTTATCCAGAATAAAAGATGATTTGGATACATGCTTAGATTGCAAAGAAGAAACAATTAAAGAATTTAAACGATTATACGAATTAGGTGTTCGAAATATTCTCGAAGTTACAAATGTTGGCATGGGACGAGATGTGGCTTATATAGATGAAGTGGCACAGGCTTCAGGCATAAATATCATTAAATCTACAGGTTGTTATAAAGATCCATTCATTTTAGAAAATGAAGTTTTGATGACTACAGAACAACTGGCAGAGTTCATGATAAAGGAAATACAAGAGGGCTTTTCAGAAGGTCATGGGAAAGCAGAAGCCATTGGTGAAATTGGTACGAGCAAAAATGAATGGACTGTAAATGAAAGAAAACTGTTCGATGCAGCTATTTTGGCACATAAAGTGACGAATAAACCGATTTATACCCATACCACTTTGTCAACTTTAGCATTGGAACAAGCTAATTATTTCGTTGGGAAAAATGCTGATGTTTCGAAAATAATTATTGGTCATGTTGATTTAAATTCTGATATTGAGTATATCCTATCGGTATTAAAAACCGGTGTAAATGTTGGATTTGATACAATCGGGAAAAACAATTATTTACCAGACGATATTCGTATAGAACATCTTTTAAAGATTGAAAAAGAAGGATATTTAGGACAAGTTGTTCTTTCGGAAGATTTAACAAGAAAATCCCACCTTCTTTATAAAGGTGGGATAGGATATGCATATTTATTTGAAAATTTTCTTCCTAGATTAAAAGAAAAAGGAATGTCGCAGGAGAATATAGATAAAATGCTGATTGAAAATCCTAAGCGGATTTTAGAAAGCTAATGGGAGGTAAGTATGAAAACATATCCATTAGAAAGTATTAATCTTGAAAAAGCCATAGAGTTTCAATTTAAGATGGTTGATTGTATCACTCATCATTTTAGTGGACAAGAAACGTTAACTCGAGGTGATTTAGGTGTTGTTCCGGGATTAAATAAACCTAAGACAACATATAAAGCAGAGAAAGTAATTGCTGAGTTTTTTGATGCAGAGGCAAGTATTTTAGTGAGAGGCTCAGGAACAGGTGCAATTCGCTATGCACTATATGCGGTAGTGAAACCTAATGATGCAATTTTGATTCATAAAGCACCTGTGTATTCAACAACTGTAACAACAATTAAAATGTTAGGATTACATACTATTGAGGCTGATTTTAACAATTTAGAGGAAATCGAACGTGTGATGAATAATCACTCAGAAATAAAAGGAGCATTGGTTCAATATACGCGCCAAAGCATTGAAGATTGCTACGATATAGAAGCAGTTATTAAAACAATAAAGACATGTAAAGATATTCCTGTTGTAACGGATGATAACTATGCAGTGATGAAAGTAGAAAAAATAGGCACACAGTGTGGAGCAGATTTATCTTGTTTTTCAACATTTAAATTACAAGGTCCAGAAGGAATCGGATGTATAGTTGGAAAAAAAGAGTATATTGATTTGTTGGTAAAAGAACATTATTCTGGAGGTTCTCAAACACAGGGGTGGGAAGCTATGGATGTTTTGCACGGTCTAGTATATGCACCAGTGTCTTTAGCTATACAAGCACGAACCAATGATGAACTGGTTACTCGTTTAAATAATAAAAGCGAATATTACTATGTCAAGTCTGCCTTTTTGGCCAATGCGCAATCTAAGGTTTTGTTAGTAGAATTTAATGAGCCTATCGCAAAACAAGTATTGGAAGAAGCCGCTAAGCTAGGAGCTTTACGAAATCCGGTTGGTGCTGAATCTAAATATGAAATGTGTCCATTATTTTATCGAGTGTCAGGAACTTTCAGAGCGAGTGACCCAACATTAGAAGATCGTATGATTCGAATTAATCCAAATCGAGCAGGCTCTGAAACAATACTTCGTATTTTAAATGAGAGTGTGAAGAAGGTGACGAAATGTTCTTAGAACAAACGATTCACAGAAACAAACAATTAGTACAGACATGTTTTCAACTTCATCAAAAATATAAAATTCGCCCGGATACTTATGTAGTTGATCTTGATCAATTATTGGAAAATGCGAAGCAAATGTTGGATGTTTCAAGAAACAATAATATTGATTTATATTTCATGTTGAAACAATTAGGGAGAAATCCTTACATTGCGAAAGAATTGGTGCGTATAGGATATAAAGGAGCCGTAGTTGTAGATTTTAAAGAAGCTGCTGTTCTGATGCAGCACAATATTCCTATTTGTAATGTTGGACATTTGGTACAAATGCCCCGATGCATGGTACAAGAACTAGTCAATTATGGTTGTGAATATTTTACAGTTTTTTCTATAGAAAAAGCTAAGGAGATTAATGAAGCCGCTGAGAATGCAGGAATTATTCAAAAAGTACTTTTGAAAGTAGTAGGCCCTCAAGACATGATCTACAGTGGGCAAACTGCAGGCTTCTATGTAGAATCTTTAGAAGAAGTGATTAAAGAATTAAAAAAATTAGATAATATCAAAGTTTCAGGAGTCACTTCATTTCCAAGCTTTTTGTTTGATGAAAAAGAAGAAAAAATCATTCCTACTCCCAACTTGAGTACACTTATGAAGGCTTGTTCAATTCTAGAAAGTAAGGGAATTCAAGTAGAGAATGTTAATGCACCTAGTGCTACATGCTCATATAGTTTGGAACAAATGAAATCCTACAGAGTGAATAGTGCTGAGCCTGGTCATGGTCTAACAGGGACAACACCAATGCATGCAAATGGAGAATGTGTTGAAAAACCTGCTGTATGCTATGTGAGTGAGATATCTCATAATTTTAAAGGGAAAGCATATTGCTATGGTGGAGGACATTATCGTCGTTCACACGTTGCCAATGCGATTGTGGGGAAAAACTTAGAAAATTCACAACGATATCAGGTTATTCCTCCAACCGATGAAAGTATTGATTATTATTTTGGTTTGGATAGAGAGGCCAATGTTTCAGATACAGTAATTATGTCTTTTCGTTTCCAAATTTTTGTCACTCGTAGTGATGTTGTTTTGGTGAAGGGAATACATAAAGGCAATGCAGAGATAGTTGGTATATACAATAGCTTAGGAGATGAAATACATGAATAGACGGTTTGTTGTAATTGTATTAGATGGTTTTGGTATGCAAGCTATGAAAGATGCCAAGGAAACCCGTCCAGGGGATGAAGTAAGTTCAACATTAGGAAGCATACTGCATGATTTTCCAGATTTAAAATTACCGAATTTGGAAAGATTAGGATTAATGAATGCTTTTGGTAAAGAATCAAAGTGTATGAAATTTTCAAAAGATGCTGTATTTGGGAAAAGTGAATTAATGCATTTTGGTGCTGATACATTCATGGGACATCAGGAAATTATGGGCAGTTTACCGAAGAAACCAATTCCACAGTGTTTTAGTAATCATGCAGAAGAAGTAGCTAAGCATTTAATAGAACATGGACATAAAGTAGAGTATAAAGGAAACGAAAAGCTAAAATATTTATTGGTTGATAACTATTGTACTGTGGCAGATAATATTGATTCAGATTTAGGAATGGCCGTAAATTGTACAGCTCCATTAGATTTTATGTCTTTTGAAGATGAGCTTAAAATTGGACGCTTGGTTAGAGAAATTGTTACTACGAATCGCGTTATTGTATTTGGCGGTACGGGAAATACTGTTGAAGATATATTAAATGCTGAAGAAGTTAGAGAAAACAAATATATCGGATTATTAGCTGCTCGAACGAAATCTTATGATCAGGGATATCAATGCTTACATTTAGGATATGGTGTTGATGCATCAGTGCAGGCACCAACAATTTTAACTAATGCAGGTTATAAAGTTTCTCTTTTTGGTAAAGTTGCGGACATTGTACATAATGAGGGAGGCAAATCTGTTTCCTGGGTAGATACAGCAGAAGTATTGGATTTAACAATTCAAGAAATCAAATCTATGAATGAAGGTTTTATTTGTACAAATGTTCAAGAAACTGATCTGGCTGGACATAGTCAAGATTCTAAAAGATATAAAGAAGTATTGGAAATTGCTGATGGAAAGATTGGAAAAATCTGTAGTTTGTTAGGAAAAGAAGATATTCTTGTGGTTATGGCTGATCATGGAAATGATCCTAATATTGGTCATAATAAACATACACGAGAAAATGTACCGTTGCTTGTACAGGCTGGAGATGCTCACTGTATCAATCTTGGCTTAAGAAAAACGTTATCGGATGTAGGTGCAACGGTCTGTGATTATTTTGGTGTAAATACGCCACAAAATGGTACATCCTTTTTAGAAGAGATAAAGTAAATATTTTCAGTTTATAAAAAATAGAGAGACTTTCATACGATATGAAAATAAGCTTTTTTGAGGGATGTTCTAACGATAAGTGTCCATTTTGAACTGATAGATCATTTCAGAAGTTAGGCTTCCATCTAAGTTTTCTTTTCCATAACGAAGTTCATCTCTAGAGATCCAATAGGCACATTTAAGTTCATTAGTGTCTAAGCGGATCTCTTTTTTACTGTCTAGTTCGCAATAAAAGCCAGCTAGAACATCACTGACGATACCCCAAGGTTGAGATTTATAATAACGAATATTTTTCACTTTTAGGCCCACTTCTTCGTATACTTCTCTGGCTACTGTTTCTTCTAAAGTTTCACCAATTTCCACAAATCCGGCTAATAAGACTTGTTTTTTCATATGCGGATACTGCGCTAATAAAATTTGATCTTTATGTGTTACGGCAATGATCACGGCTGGAAAGATTCGTGGATATTCAATAACACCGCAGTTTGGACAGACGAGTGATCTTTCCGTAGTTCCGGGTTGCAGCTTTGTTTGACAACGACCACAATAGATACGGTTTCTATACCAGTCATACAGATGAAATCCGGTCGCATAGGCAAATCCAAAATAGTCTGGCTGTGATTTCGTCACAGGTCTTAATGGTTGATAGGTAAAACCATTCTGTTCGGGGACATCACTCACTAAAAAATAAGGATGATCATCAATGGAAAATAAATAAATCGCATTCTTTGTATCTATTGACAGATCTTGAAAAGTAGGGCACTGTATGAAATCTTCTTTACTTTTTGTCAGTGCCGTTTTGCCTTGAAACGAAAGAACAAAGTCTTTGCTAGAGGGCTTGATTTGCTTAAATGAATTATCAAATGTATGGGGTGCAATATCTTGTATCATGTGAAATCTCCTTTTGAAAAAGGCTTGGAAATCCAAGCCTATTTTGGTAGTTTAAATGAACTTTTTAAAGATACGATACGGTTGAAGACCAAACGATCATCTGTTGTATCTTTTTCATCAACACAGAAATAACCATTACGTACAAACTGGAACTTATCCTGTTTCTTGGCATCTCTGGCAAATGGTTCGATGTAACAATGCTCTACAACCTGTAAAGAATTCGGATTCAGATTTAAAGAACCGTCTTCGTTGTAAACGCCCTTTTCTTCATCTACCAGATTTTCATAGAGTCTGGCGGTTGCTTCGATGCAGTGATGAACAGGAACCCAGTGAATTGTACCTTTGACTTTACGTCCGGTAAAGCCGGAACCTACCTTTGTTTCTGGATCATAAGTCGCATGAACTACAGTGACATTTCCGTTTTCATCTTTTTCAAAGCCTGTGCATTTGACGAAGTAAGCATTCATCAAACGTACTTCATTACCGACAAACAGACGGAAATATTTCTTTGGCGGTTCTTCCATAAAGTCTTCGCGTTCGATCCAGAGCTCTCTTTCAAAAGGAAGTTGTTTCTTGCCGGCTTCCGGGTTATCCATATTGATGCTTCCTTCTACTAGCTCGTATTCACCTTCCGGATAATTGTCGATCACTAGCTTAATAGGATCTAAAACAGCCATGATTCGTGGTGCCTTTGGCTTTAAATCTTCACGCAAACAATGTTCTAAATACTGATAGTCAACGGATGAATTTGCTTTGGTTACACCGACCAGATTCATAAAGGTTTGAATGGATTCCGGAGTAAAGCCGCGGCGACGCAAGGCTGCGATTGTGACTAAACGAGGATCGTCCCAGCCATCGACAATACCTTCATCGACCAAACGTTTGATATAACGTTTTCCTGTGATGACATTGGTTAAATACATTTTCGCAAACTCGATCTGCTTTGGTGGCTGTGGATATTCCAGCTCGCGAACAACCCAGTCATACAAAGGACGGTGATCTTCAAACTCTAAAGTACAAATGGAATGAGTAACACCCTCGATCGCATCTTCGATTGGATGGGCAAAGTCATACATCGGATAGATGATCCATTCATCGCCGGTGTTATGATGCGTTTGACGTGAAATACGATAAATAACCGGATCACGCATGTTGATATTTGGGCTGGCCATATCAATCTTGGCACGAAGCACTTTGGACCCGTCTTCAAATTCACCATTTTTCATGCCTTCAAACAGGCGTAAATTTTCTTCAATGCTGCGGTTACGATAGGGGGAATCTTTACCCGGTTCTGTTAATGTACCACGGTAAGCACGGATTTCTTCCGCACTGAGATCACATACATAGGCTTTTCCTTTTTTGATCAGCTTAATGGCTGCTTCATACATTTGTGGATAATAGTTGCTGGCAAACTTAACTTCGCCATCATAATGGCAGCCTAGCCATTCCACATCTTTGATGATGGAATCCACAAATTCAACTTTTTCTTTTGTAGGGTTGGTATCATCAAATCGCAGGTTAAATTTTCCACCATATTCTTTAGCCAATCCATAGTTTAATAAAATACTCTTGGCATGGCCTACATGCAGATAGCCGTTTGGTTCTGGTGGGAAACGAGTGACAACACCACTGTAAGTCCCATTTTTTAAGTCTTCATCTATGATACGTTCAATAAAATTCTTACCTTCATTTGTTTCCATTGTTGAACATCCTTTCACATTCTTTCCAAGTATATCATATCAAAGGCAGTTTTGGGCAGATTGTCTTTCTTTTAATAGCACAAAAAGTTCTTTCCAAAGCTGTACATACTCCCCATTTTTCAATGTGCCGTTGGCCGTTAATAGATCAAAGGTGTCGCCATGCCAATGATAATGATCTTCACTGGCACTAAATCCATTGCGATAATAAAACTGTTTTCGTGAAATTCTTTGATCTAAATTATCGCAGGGGACACTGTCTGATTCGACATCAATCACAATGACAGAATTTTTTCGATTTTCTTTGATCCAGTCCAAGATTTTAGAACCGATTCCTTGTCCACGGCAACTTTCTTCGGTAGCCAGATAGCGAACCTGGCAAATTTGTTTATAATCCAGTATATCTAAAAGCCCGACAAATTCATTCGCATGGGCATCTTTATACACGCCATAGAAATGACTGCCGGGTAAAATATCCAGTTCATAAAAGGGAATTCTTTCTTTTTCAGGGAAAGCTTTTTGATAAAGAGCACGAAGTCGCGGATCGGTGTTTTTTGTTTCTATAAAATATAGCTTCATGGGCTTATTTTACCATGTTTGATAGGGGAGTTCAAAGCACATGAATTGCATGTCAAACTGCGAAAACCTATAATCAAGTCAAAGGAGGTTTTGATATGTCAAAATTATTAACACCGGTACAGATTGCCGGATTATCATTAAAGAATAGAGTTGTCATGCCACCTATGTGTATGTATGAAGTAAAGAATAAAGATGGAAAGGTCACGGATTTTCATTTGGCACACTATGGAGCCAGAGCGATCGGACAAGTGGGTTTGATCATAGTAGAAGCTACAGCTGTACAGCCGGATGGACGTTTGACCGATCAAGATTTAGGTATTTGGAGCGATGATCATATTCCGGGTTTAAAACGTTTGGTGGATGCGGTGCATGCCTTAGGCTCACAAATTGGTATTCAGCTGGGACATGGTGGCCGCAAGGCTCAGGATGCCAAAGTAAAGCTGGCACCAAGTGCTATTGCGTATAATGAAGAGTACGGCATGCCGGAAGCTATGATGCAGACAGATATTAAAACTTGTCAGCAGGCTTTTGTTCAAGCAGCTGCTCGCGCTAAACAAGCAGGATTCGATATGATTGAGCTACATGGTGCACATGGTTATTTGATCAATGAATTTTTAGAACCGTTGACCAATCGAAGAGAAGATGAATATGGAGGGTCTCTAGAAAATCGTTATCGATTTGTAAAGGAAATGCTTCTGGATGTAAAAGAAGCTTTTGGTGGCCCGGTATGGATGCGTTTGTCTTTGACTGCCTATGATCAAACCGGCCAGCAAAATACGATTGAAGAGTATCAACAGATTGGAAAATGGCTGGAAGAAGATGGTATCGACTGTATTGATGTATCTACCGGTGGTTTGTTAGATACGACACCAAATATTCCTATTTTTGCGGGCTATCAAGTGGCTTATACACAAAAAATGAAAGAAGCAGTTTCCATTCCGGTAACAGCAGTAGGACTGATTCATGAGCCGGTTTTGGCAGAATATCTTCTACAAAGTGATCAGGCAGATTTGATTGAAGTCGGGCGCGCTCTGATTCGTAATAGTAATTGGGTCGTAGATGCGGCAAAGATGCTACATGATAAAAACTTTGCGATCTATAACAACTCATATCAAAGAGGGCAGTTGGATTAATTACTTATTCTAGAAAACAAAAGACCTTGTTGATCTTTTTAGGATGAACAAGGTCTTTTTGTAGGCTTGAAAAATTTTTGAATTTTAAATTCATAGTTTGCATATAGGATATTTAATAAAATAAATCTGGACAGATCAACACAGGTAGTCCTGGTCGCTTAGACCGGGGAAGCGTTAAACCTCGTTCACATAGATGGCCTATAAGGAGGTGAGCGCTATGACATCATTTGAAACATTGTATGTAATGTTAATGATGCTTCATATAGTCGTGATACTTCTGATTGAAATCAATCGTAGTAAATGACATATAAAAAACTACCTGTCTGGGTGTAATTAGGTAGTTTTTTATAGACACTTAATAAATCCAGGACTCGTGTTGATCTGTCCTTTTACATGTTCATTATAACATACGATTTAAAACATACAAGTAAAATATGTATTAGTGAAATGGCTAGATTGAACTAGATTTGCTTTGTTTAAGACAAAGTATAAAAAATGTGAGAAACTTGCAACAAATTAGGTCAAATCTGCTTTAGGTAAAGAACCTTCATTGAATTTTGCGTTCAATGACAAAGTTAAAATAATCATTTATAATCATGGCAAATGGAGGTCATGATGATGGAAAAGAAAATGTTAGTGACACAGGCCTTAGATCAACGAGATCTTTTGGTAAAGAAGATTTGTGATAAGATTCGTAAAGCTAGTTTTACAGAAACAAAGAAACATAATGAAGAAAAAGTTATGGAAAGAAGAGTAACACAGAAAGAATTTGAAAAGGAGGCACGTTCTTCTTATCAACAAATCATTGATTTGATTCACTGGTATGATAAAGTCGATCAGGCAATATTGCGTTCTAATGCGGAAACGATAATTGAAACAAGTTATGGAACGATGTCAATTGCGAATGCATTAGCCCTGCGCAGTCGTTTAAACTGTAGTAATGCTTACGATTCGGATTCTAATTTTGAAGGAAACCTCATGATGAAACTGCAGGAGGAACTCAATGAGAAAATACGAGTTATGGAACAGAAAAACAAGGGCTTACAGAATACGGCAGAAACTATGCGCTTGAGCATCTTGGGAAAAGATAAAAAGACAAAAGATGAAACGCCTTTAAAGGTTGTTGATGTCTATGTACAGGAGAATACAACGGAATTGATTGATCCGTTAAATGTGCGCAAAAAGATTAACGAACTGAATGAGAGAAGAGAAACGATCTTGAATGAACTGGATACAAAGATCAAAGTATCGAATGCGACAACTTTTGTAGAGATCAACTGATAAAGCTTCCTGCTGCATGAAAATCATAAACTTCGTTCTCCCGTATAGGGAACTTACATTTAGATGATGAACACAATGAATCGATATAGCTCAATCGATAGAGCGTACAGCTGATGACTGTAAGGGTAAAGGTTAAAATCCTTTTATTGATTTTGTTCCTTATATTATTCGATCTATATTTTAGATGTTGTATTCTTTGTGAATTGTTTTGTTTGAAAGCGTATTTGATCAACGATTTTGGATGAATGTTGTGCAGACATACCTATGTTGAAAACCGCGAAAAAAGGTTAGGAATAGAACGAACTGTCCGCTGGTTTCCTCGCGGCTATGTAGTTGGGATTCCCATTTATCTTGATAAGAATCACCTTGTGGCACGTCTGCAGGGTGATTTCTTTTTGCGTAAAAAAGAAGAAGATTACTCTTCTCCTTGTTGTTGAATCATATCTTGTAATGTAATCTTGGAAAAATAGTCTTTAACAAGTTCATCAAACTTTTTCCAGACTGATAAAGTTGGACAAAACTCTCTTCGCTCACAAGGCATGGCATGTTCTTCCAGACAAGCAACACAGGCTAAACTTCCCTCCGTTGCTTTTAAAACATCATATACACTGATCTGATCTGCCGGACTGGCTAAACGATATCCGCCTTGATAACCACGGTTTGCACACAGAATACCAGAACGATTCAAAACTGGTACGATCTGTTCCAAATATTTCTTTGAGATGTTCTCTCTTTGGGCAACGTCTTTTAAGGATACATATCCATCACCCTGATAACGGTTTAAATCGATTAACATACGCAATGCGTATCTTCCTTTAGTTGAGATCTTCATAATCTATATTTTACACCCCTCTCCCTAAATTTTGAACATCTATAGAGAAAAAGAACAGATTTTTAGTTAAAAAAATCGTTCTGTTCCTTTTCAAATCGTTTTTTGTACTTTCTTACCGTGTGATCAAAGCCAAATAACATGCCACCTTCAAAAATCAATGCACAGCCGATGATCTGTAAAATGAACGCAACCGACTGTAATGGACGAAGCCATAAGATAACGCCTACGATTAAAGCAAATACCGCAATACCTGCCGTAATCTTCCAGTTGTCAAATCCATAGTCTCGTAAAAGAAAGGCTTTTTGGAGTTGGATGATGGAGTTGATGATCAATAGAATTCCAGCCAGAATTGGTAGAATCGCAATGATGGATTCCGGAGATGCGATCATCAAGATCCCAATCAGGACACTGGGCAGTCCGGCAAACAAAGGGCCGGCGTCAACAGATAGACGTTTTCCGAAATAAGTATATAATAAAGTGCCGCCAATTGCGATCAAGATTACACCAAATATGCGTACCGCAATCATTAAAAAGTCATTATTTAAGATAAAGAGCAGAATTCCGGCAATAATATAGACCAGGGCCATGATTCTGACTTCTTTAGAATTGGGATTCATTAAGCGATTCATATTCATTTCCTTTCTTTAAAATGTAGGTATCAAATAAAGCCTGATTATATGCATCTGCACCATCTGTGTTACTGGAGCGAAATACAGGTGCATCCATACCATTTTCCTTTAGTTTTTCTACCATGCTTCCTATCATGCACTGGCTTAAAAAACAACCTGTGATCGTACTGACCGGTCCCATAGTTATGTTTTCGTCAATGGCTACGCCGGCATCTCCTAACGGAGCTTGATTATCTAAAACGATATCGGCCAGCTCAAACAAGCGTTTTTTACTTTTATGTCGGCTTTCTGTGTTTTGAGAATGTTTCAGCGAGGTAATCGCAATGATCTTTACGCCTTTTTTACGCAGTCGTAAAACATATTCGATTACTAAGGCATTTCTTCCGGAGTTACTGGTTACGATTACGACATCGTCACATCGTACATCATATAAGTGCTCCAATACATTGGCATATTCAGCCATACGTTCGATTTGCGTGCTTTTTGTCGGATGTGTCGCAAGACTCAGTTCGATTTCATCAATCGGATAGATCTTGGCATAACCACCGGCGCGCGCATAAAGGTCTTGTCCGATCATATGGGAATGACCGGTGCCAAAAGTATAAATCGTATGGTTGTTACATTGTGTCTGATAGAGAAGATCGGCTGCTTCTTGAATGTGATCTTTATTGGATTGATACACATTTCGCAGCGTTTGTTCTAAAAAGTCATAATATCGTTTGGCAAAATCCATACAGAGTACCTCGGTTTTCTTTATTGTATCATTTTCTTGCGGATATGGAAATCTGTTCAAACAAATTGTCTATAGGAAGTCTTCGTTATATACTTTACCTGAGGTGATTACGATGAAAGTATGTGTTGTCATGGATAATGGTTTTGAAGAATTAGAAGCCATGGGTCCTATTGCGTTATTGCGCAGAGCCGGAATCGATGTCGATCTGGTTTGTATAGAAGGTCATGAAGTAACAGGTCGCTTTGGAGTTACGTATTCTCCGGCAATCCCGTTTGATTCTTATGATTTTGATCAGGCCGATTGTCTGGTGTTACCAGGTGGTCCACATTGGCAAAAGATAGAAAAAAATGAGAAGGTGTGTGAACAGTTAAAAGCTTTTGCGGCAGACAAGGTTTTGGCAGCTATCTGTGCTGCACCGACGATTTTAGGGAAACTGGGACTTTTAAAAGGAAAGAATTATACTTGTTTTCAGAGCATGAATGAAGATTTTGGTGGAACGTATCAATATGCTTATACGGTAACAGATGGCAATTTGATTACCGGAATCTCGGCAGCCGCCAGCATTGAATTTGCGTTTGCGATTATTGAAAAGCTGCTGGGACAGGAAAAAACAAAGGAAGTAAAGCAGTCAATTTATTATGATGCCGTTCACTGAATACTTTAAACAAGGTTGTAAGCCGAACCTGACCGGTTCGATTGGCTTGGAAGTGGAACATTTTTTGATTTCGCGCAACGATGGCCGTCCTATGCCTTATGATGGAGAAAATGGTATTGGACAATTGTTAGAATTTTTGCGCAAAGATTTTCCGCATGCTTATTATGAACAAGATTTACTGATCGCATTAGAATCTGAGGATGTGCTGATCACACTGGAGCCGGGATGCCAGCTTGAAATATCATTACGATGTATGAACAATCTTCAAGAGATGATGGAAATTTATCTGAGGACTGTTTCTTCGATCCTGGCGTATATTCATCCAAGAGGCTACGATCTGATCTATAGCGGCGGCCTTCCTACGATTGGACAGGAAGACGTTGTCCTGATTGATAAAGAACGCTATCGTCTGATGGCTCAATACTTTAAAAATGTGTCAACCAGAGGACTGGAGATGATGAAGGCTACGGCTGCCGTCCATGTCAGTGTGGATTATACAGATGAAAAAGATTTCATTCAAAAGTATCGCATGGCCAATATCTTACATCCATTGTTGGCATTTCTATCCAGTCATACGCCAATGTATGCCGGAAAGAAAAATGAGGATGTTTTGTTGCGAGATTCAATCTGGTCACATACCGATCCTGCACGCTGCGGTATTCTTCCTTCGTTATTTGAAGAAAACTTTGGCTTTGATGCCTATGCTCGATTTTTAGAACAAGTGCCTTTGATCGTTATGAATGATCATGGAAATTTTATTGATGTAAAGGATCAAACTTGTGCCCAGGTAGCAGAAACATATGGATATGGTAAGACAGAAATCGCACATTATCTTTCCATGTTGTTTTTGGATGTGCGTTTAAAACAGTTTATAGAAATTCGCAGTGCCGACAGTATGCCGCCTATTTATACACAGGCTTATTGTGCATTAGTTAAAGGTCTTTTCTACCAACAGGAAAATATAGAAACTTATTCTTCTTTGACACATTCTATCGAAACGATTTTACAGGCAAAAGAAGCATTGCGTAAGGATCGTTATGATACGATCGTGTATGGAAAGCCGGTTCAGAATTTGTTGAAAGAAATGATTTTTGATGCCAAAAAAGGTTTGACGGAAAAAGAAAAATCTTATCTTCTTCCATTGGAGGAATTGGTCAATACAAAAAGTTTGATACCCAATCTTTCGATCGAAGAAACGTACCAGAAAGCTATTTTGATGCATCCGCTGGAATCTAAGGAGAGCGCATTGCGCATAACCGAAGCCATTCAAAAAAGCGAGTTGAATCTGGGTGGAAATATGTACACACGTACGCTGCATATCCCAAAGATCTTTACCCAGGAAGATAAACATCGTTTTGAAAAAATCGTAGATACGACATATTCGATTTTTACCAAAGTGATTCAGGCATATAAAACCGATGTGCAAATTCGCAAACTGTTTGGTTTTTCTCGTGAATTGGAAGAATTAATCTTATGTGAGCCGGCATATACAAGTCCGATTCCAATCTGTCGAGTGGATATCTTCTATAACGAACAAACCAAAGATTTCCATTTCTGTGAGTTTAATACCGATGGTACATCGGCTATGAACGAAAACAAACGGTTAAATGATTTCTTAGCTTTCAATAATATCTTCCAACGTGATCCGGAGGATTATGAGATTCCGGAACTGGTACAAAGCTGGGCGAATGCGTTTATCCAGACAATGAAAGAAGACCCTAAGGTTTGTGAAAAGGCAAGAATCGGAATTTGTGATTTTTTGGAGAATGCGTATTATACAGAGCTCTATGTTTTTGAGGATGTATTTAAACAAAAAGGGTACGACTGCGAAGTGGTTGATATTCGTGATTTAGACTATAAAGATGGAAAGCTGTATTCCCAAAAGACCGGTAAAGTCATCGATGTCATCTATCGAAGAGCGGTTACGCGGGATGTGATGGATCACTATGAGCAGGTTCAGCCTTTTATTCAGGCATATCTGCATCATGATGTTTGTTGTATCGGAGCCTTTCAGACACAGCTGGTACATCATAAACAAATTACCCAAGTATTGATGAATCCTGTTATGCAGAAGTATTTTACACTGGATGAAGTTTCTTTTATTGAAAAACATTGTCCGATCACGTACGATTTGACACAGGATGTCGTCGAGAAGATTCAGGATAAAGATCATTGGATCATCAAGCCGAAAGATTCCTATGCATCCAAAGGCGTATGGGCCGGCATTGATCTTCATCAGAATCAGTGGAATCAGGTTGTATCCCAACATTTAGATGCGAATTATATCGTACAAAAGTATATTACACCATATAAGACAAAGAATATTGATCTGGTCAATTTTGATGAACTTAAGGACTATTCCAATATGAGCGGTCTGTATGTATATAACGGACACTTTGCCGGTGTGTATTCACGCTGCAGCGATGGCGGAATCATATCGACCCAATATAATGAAAAAACGATTCCGACGTTGTTTCTTCGTTGACAAAGTGTGACACCTTTTTTAAAATATAGGAAATACAAAGAAAAGAAAGAGTACATAAAGAGGAAGGCTTAGAGAACTTCTGGTTGGTGAAAAGAAGAACGGAATCTTTATGGAATACGTCTTGGAGTAGGATGCCGAAATAAGTAGGTGGTTCCGGGTACACCCGTTATAGTGTTAGAGTATGTTGGTACTCGATAAGGAAGAAACTGTGAGGTTTCTTTGAACTAAGGTGGTAACGCGATCGTCCCTTTCGCCCTTATGGTGGAAGGGACTTTTTGTATAGGAGGAAACACGATGATCATTGTATTTAAACAAAATGCGAAGGAAAATGAAGTAAAACGCGTATTAGACAAAGTTGAAAAGCTGGGATTAAAAACTCATATTTCTCAGGGAGAAGAGACTTTGATCGTAGGTTTGGTGGGAGATACGACACGTGTCGATCCAAAACGCATTGAAGTCGAAGAAAGCGTTGAGCGAATCATGAAGGTCAGTGAGCCTTATAAGCTGGCCAATCGCGCCTTTCATCCGGAAGACTCTGTGATCGATGTAGCCGGTATTCCGGTAGGTGGCAAGGCCTTGACTTTGATTGCCGGACCTTGCTCGGTAGAATCGAAAGAACAAGTATTAGAAGTTGCCAGACGAGTTAAAGCCAGTGGTGCCAATCTGTTAAGAGGCGGCGCTTTTAAACCAAGAACATCACCATATTCTTTTCAGGGAATGGGATCTACCGCTTTAGACTTATTGGTAGAGGCAAAAGAAGAAACCGGATTGCCGATCGTTACGGAATTGATGTCAGAAAAACATATTGATGAGTTTAATGATAAAGTCGATCTGGTACAGATTGGGGCAAGAAACATGCAGAATTTTGATCTGTTAAAAGAAGTGGGACAACGTATTAAAAAACCGGTTCTTTTAAAACGCGGTTTATCCAATACGTATGAAGAATGGCTGATGTCTGCCGAATATATCATGGCCAACGGAAACCCAAATGTCATATTGTGTGAAAGAGGCATTCGTACCTTTGAAACATACACACGAAATACCCTGGATCTTCAGGCGATCCCGGTCTTAAAACGATTGACCCATTTGCCGGTTATTATTGATCCCAGCCATGCTGGTGGTAAATGGTGGTTAGTAGAACCAATGGCCAAAGCGGCAGTTGTAGCCGGATGTGATGGTTTAATGATAGAGGTGCATAACGATCCGGAAAATGCCCTTTGTGATGGGCCACAGTCTTTAAAACCAGACCGCTATGATAACTTATTAAAAGATATTCGCAAGCTGGAGGCAGTACGATAAAAAAAGCAGGCATTTGAAGCGAACCCCAAAGTTTGGACACCAAACAAAAGGAGGTTCGCTTCAATTTGCCTACTTTAAGAAGAAATGTATCATTTTATCATAGATGCTTTTGTATGGTTGATAGCGCATAGGAAGATCGATCCATGTCTTTTTATCAACTATGCTTTTTTTATGCGAGAAAGTATCAAATCCGACTTTACCATGATAACTTCCCATACCGCTGTCACCGACACCGCCAAATCCCATCTGTGTCGTAGCTAAATGTATGATCGTATCATTGATGCAGCCTCCGCCAAACTGACAGTGTTGTTTGATCTTTTCGATATTTGTCTTATTTTGCGAGAAAATGTACAGGGCTAAAGGATGCGGATGCGATTCGATCGTGCGGATTGCTTCGTTTATGTCATGATATGTCAATATCGGCAACAATGGACCAAAGATTTCTTCCTGCATGATGGCATCTTTCCAGGTGATCGAATCAAAAACAGTGGGTTCGATCTGTAGCGTTTGATGATTGGTTTGCCCACCATATACGCACTTTTCTTCATCCATCAAAGAACAAAGACGATGAAAATGTTTCTCATTGATGATTTTTCCATAATGGGCATTTTCCAGTGGTTTTAAACCATATTGCTTTTGAATCTCACGGATCAATGCTTGAATCAGACGATCTTTTACTTTTTCATCACATAGAATATAGTCCGGTGCCACACAGGTTTGTCCGCAGTTTAGATATTTTCCAAAGATGATACGCTTGGCGGCCAAATCAATTTTTGCACTGTCATCAACGATACAGGGACTTTTTCCACCTAATTCTAAGGTGACCGGCGTTAAATAGCGGCTTGCTTTTTCCATGACGGTACGACCGACATTTTTAGAACCTGTAAAGAAAATGTAATCGAACTTCTGCTCCAGTAAAGCCTGGTTTTCTTTTCTTCCACCGGTGATGCAGGTGACACATTCCGGATCAAAGGCAAAGCGAATGATCTTTTCGATGATGGCACTGGTGTGTGGAGAATATGCACTAGGTTTTAAAATGACAGTATTACCGGCGGCAATCGCATCCGCTAATGGATCGATTGTCAACATAAACGGATAATTCCATGGCGACATAATCAGTACGACTCCATAAGGAGAAGGCTTGATAAAGCTGCAGGATACATATTGTGATAGTGGGGTACGAACTCTTTTTTCACGAGCAAATTTTCGGGTGTGTCGTATCATATAGGTCAATTCGCTTAACGCAAGACCCACTTCACACATATAGCTTTCGGTATTGCTTTTGCCTAAATCTTTACGCAGAGCTTCTTCAATTTTATCCTGATTGGCCAAAATGGTATTTTTTAATCGCTGCAGACTTTCAATACGCTTTTCTACCGGTAATGTGACACCGCTTTGAAAGTAAGCGCGTTGTTTTTGTAGTATGGCTTGAATTTCTTTAGTTTCCATGTCCGTCCTCCATCAATTTTCTACAATACTGTTCCAGCTCTTTGGCATTCATTTCCTTAGGGACCGGATAGAGTGGGTTTGCCTCATGGGCTGCCTGTTTGGCAAGCATAGGAATGTCCTCTTCACGAATCTCTTTGAAAGTATCCGGAATCGAGAATACGGATTTCATTTCTTTGATGGCTTGAATAAAGGCTTTGGCTCTTACTGCTGGATCGGGGTCTCTACTGGTACCGGAGACGATGGCCAGCTCAGCCAGCTTTTTGGTCGCATGTTCGCCATAAGCTTCCAGGATCATTGGCAGTATGACGGCATTGGCATACCCGTGGGGCACATTGTATTGTCCGCCCAGGGAATGTGCAATTGCATGTATATAACCAACATAAGATTGTGAAAACGCATTACCGGCTAAAAAGGCGGCTTCCAACATATTTTTTCGGGCATCCAGATCATTTCCGTCGTGTACCGCTTTGGCAAGATTCATAAAAATAAGCTCGATAGCTCGTTTGGCATCCGCCCTTGTTTCCTTTGTGGTCGAATTTCCGATATAAGCCTCTATGGCATGGGTTAAGGCATCCATGCCGGTTGTCGCGGTCAAAGAAGGCGGCAGTGTTTTTGTCTAGTACGGGTCTAATACGGCATAGCGTGGAATCAAAGGAAAGTCATTGATCGGATATTTATGACGCGTTTTAGAATCTACGATCACAGCCGCCAGTGTGGTTTCACTTCCGGTACCGGCGGTTGTCGGGATAGCTACCAGTAAAGGAATCCTTTTTAGTACCTTTAAGATGCCTTCCATTTTGGCCAAACTCTTTTTAGGTCGGGCAATTCTGGCGCCTACCGCTTTGGCACAGTCAATGGAGGAACCGCCGCCAAAACCAATCAAGGCTTCACAGTGATGATCGATATAAAGCTTACGTGCTTCTTCTACATTGTCGCTGGTTGGATTAGGTACGGTGTCATCATAAATGATACATTCAATATCTTGATTTTTAAGCTCCTGTTCTAAAGGAAAGCTTAATCCAAAGGAGCGGATGCTTTTATCGGTGATCAATAAGACAGTCGAAATCTTTTTTTCATGAAATAAATCCGGTAAAGCAAAGATACTGGAAAGTATTTCCGGTTTTCGATACGGTAAAAACGGTAAAGCTAAATGCAGTACGCTTTGATATATACGACAGTAGAATTTCTGGATCGGATTCATAAAATCCTCCTTTCTTTGATATTCAAAGTTTCCAAACCACGTTTTATCACGAGCCATACATCGTGTCAATAAAAAAGATGTCGCAGGACACCTTTTAAGATTCTTCGTTGAGAAGATGAAGTTTTTCAAATGCGTAGAACAGTAATGACATCAACATTCCGGTAATGCAGGCAAGTACCATTCCGGATAAGGAGATACTTCCAATGGTGATGGTTACACCGCTTAAACCTACAACGAAGACAATGCTGGTCAATACCATGTTTACGCTCTTTCCATAATCGACTTTATTGTCAACAAGGATGCGAAGGCCACTGGTACCGATCATTCCATACAATAAGAAACTGATACCGCCGATAACAGGGTTGGGAATCGTCTGAATCAATGCGGCCAATGGTCCGATAAAGGAACATATGATGGAAAGAATGGCAGCACCGGCAATGACTTGAACACTGTAAACACCGGTAATAGCCATAACGCCAATGTTTTCTCCATACGTTGTGGTAGGAACGGAACCAATTAAACCAGAAAGCATACTGGAAAAATTGTCGGCAAACAATGAACGATGCAAACCTGGATCTTTGATCAGATTGCGTCCGATGATTTTTCCGGTAACGATCTGATGCCCGATATGTTCACTGGCGATGACCAACAACACCGGAAGCATCATTAAGATCGCATTGATATCAAATTTTGGGAAAGAAAAGTTAGGCAGGGCAAAGAAGCTTGCCTCAACAACAGGTGTAAAGTCGATCATTCCTACACAAACAGCTGTGATATAGCCGGCAACAACGGCAATCAAAATAGGAATGACACTTAGAAACTTCTTAAAGCAGACGCTTCCGATCACGGCAACACCTAAAGTAACACCAAAAACCAGAACATTGTTGAATTGAATGACTTCATCCAATAATCCGGCGGTACTGGCAGCACTGGAAGAAAGTTCCAGACCGATCAATGCGACAACAGGTCCCATGGCAGCACTTGGCAGCACGACATCGATCCATTTTGTACCAAATTTATAAATGATACCGGCAAGCAAACAACCACAAAAACCAACCGCAACAAATCCTCCAAGGGCATACTCATATCCCATACTGGCAATGATTGCATTTCCCGGTGCGATAAAGGCAAAGCTGCTTCCCAAGTAAGCCGGCGCTTTTCCTTTCGTGATAAAGATGAATAGTAAAGTACCGATACCATTCATGAATAGAACAACTGCTGGGTTGATTCCAAACATAAACGGAACCAGCACACTGGCACCAAACATCGCAAACATATGTTGAATACTCAGTGGCAGCAATAACTTGCCGGGAACTTTTTCATCAACTTGTATAATTCTTTTGGCCATATATCCTCCTCTTAAAAATTTTCTTTTCCCAATATACCATAAAACAGAAGTGGAATTCTACTGATTTTGTTGTATAATGAATAGGCAAATGCGCCTGTAGCTCAATTGGATAGAGTACTTGATTCCGATTCAAGCGGTTGTAGGTTCGAGCCCTGTCAGGCGCGCCATAAAAGAAAAAGACATTCACTGGGTAGTGGATGTTTTTTTTGTCCTTAAAAAGAAAAATGTAAAACATAGTAAACAGGATCTCAACCACATGGATGAAATCCTTAATCTACTTTATTTGAAACAATTTAAGATGAAACATGTGTAGAACAACTCTATTTTGATTTCAATGTATAGTACTGAGTTGGATCACTTTTATTACTTCCATGCCATTCGATAATGTCTAATTCTTCTAAATGTTTTAACTGTTTTCTAGAGAAAGTGTCTCCCTTATGAAGAATATTTTTAGCAGTTTTTATTGTGATGGATTTGTTGTTGGTTAAAAACTGAATGATTGTCGTTTCAAATTCGTTTAATTGTCCTAATATTTCTTGATCAAACATTGAGGAGATTTTATCGTCTGTTCTTAACTGTCTAGAGGTAATGCTATTTTCCAAAACCAATAGTACAGAGTTCCCGTTAGGCTCTGAATAGGTTGGGGATTTAAGAAAGTACATTTGCATTTCATCATAAATTCTTTTTACTCCTTCATTAAGCTCTTTCACCCAACCAAATTCACCTAATACACGTGCTATTCTAGGATTCCTAGAATATCTAGTATTTAGCATGTTATCTAAAGTGACAATATTGGGAAGTTTACCGGGGCTTAATATTTCTAATCGATCATCGTATAAAGATACTCGAATATGATCACCCATAATAGAATAATTACGATGTGTCAAACTGTTAACTATACCTTCAAACCAAGCAAATTCAGGATATTCTGGGATTACTTTAAAAACTCCGTTTTCATCGAGATATTGAAATTCTCGTAATTATAAGGTTATTGCATTTTTAACTTTCTGAATTATCTTAGGAATTGCATCTTCATAATTTATTTCTTTAATGATATTTAATCGTTGCCCTGTTTCGAAGCGCGTTCCATCAAATTTTAACAATCGTAATCGAGCATTTGGCAAAAATTTGGTAGGATGCTTTGCAAAAAGAAGAATACCTGCATTTGTTAGATGGCCTTTTTTTAACAAACCTCGTGCATCCAAGATTTCTTCATAAGATAATGATGTACCTAACTTTTCTTTGTACTGTTGAAGTAATTGTAAATCTACATCATCTATTGAAGAATCTTCAACAATAATGTCCTCAAATATTCTCTCACCTTTATCATATTCAAGTTGCGTTACTTGCTCATGATTTAAAAGTTTAGATTTGTCACCAACACGAAGGTACACTTTATCATCACTTGTTTTTATTACAGCATCTTCACTTGGTTCAATAAAAAGTAATAATATTGAGTCTTGTTTTGAATCAATAGTTACTTTTCGAATTTCATGTTCAACTTTTAATCTTCCTTTACATGAAGAAAATGGAACATTTAAAAAGTCATTTATTGACTTTGAGTCTTTATTGTTGAATCCGGTTATTTCTCCATTATCTTCAATGCCAATAGCAAGAACACCACCATTTGCATTTGCAAAAGCTACTATATGCCTCGCGATATCACTTGGTTTTATTCTTGCACTTTTTCTATCAAGATACTGTCCTTCTTTTTCATTTGATAAATACTCTAATGTTAAGATTTTTGGTAGCAAAATAGACACCTCTTTAGCTTTCTATGAATATTTTATCATTATGCATATTAGAAATACTACCCCGTTCTACCCCTCGCGTAATAAACTGTTCATAGGAGTAAGAGTGATTATACATCCTCTGTTTATTTAAGTTTTTTATAGAATAAGCTATTTTATTCGATATCCTCTATCATGCAAGATCAATTATAAAATGTCTTGTTTTCTATAATTTACGAATATCTTGAATTTATGTATAGAATCATTGCGGATTTTTAGAAGTTATTATCGAATATTGGGTTTAAACCAATGATGAATCTAGCCTATACTAAGTATAGAAACAAAACGTTTTGTCAAAAAGGATGAAAATTTAAATTCTATATGGAAACCGGTTCAAATATCATACATGCATGCAATTATTCCTATTCTTTACATGGAAAGGATAAATGAAATGTATGTAAACATTCACTTAAAAAACAAAGAAGGGAGATGTACAGTTAGAAATACTGTACAAATAAAATCATGAAAAAATTTGTGACATCATCAATTTTAGCAGCTTGTATGGCTTGTGCATTGGTTGGTTGTTCCGGACAGGAAGAAAAGGATAATACATTGGTTATCTATTCGCCGAATTCCGAAGGATTGATCGAAGCAGTCATTCCGGCATTTGAGGAAGAAACGGGTATCAAGGTTGAACTTCAACAAGTTGGTACGGGTGAATCGATCAAGAAGTTGGAAGCGGAAAAAGATGATCCGGTTGCGGATGTAATGTTTGGTGGACAAAATTCACATTATTTGACCAACAAAGATTTATTTGAGGAATATGTTGGTGAAAATGATGATCTGGTCATTGAAGAATATCAAAACAAATCCGGTATTGCTTCAAGCTACACACTGGATGGCAGTTGTTTAATTGTCAATACGAATTTAATTGGGGATATTAAAGTAGAATCTTATGAAGATTTATTAAATCCGGAACTAAAAGGAAAGATCGCAACGGCAGATCCATCCAATTCATCCAGTGCTTTTGCACAGTTGACAAATATCTTGTTGGCAAAAGGTGGTTATGAAAGTGATGAAGCTTGGAAGTTTGTAGAAGATTTGTTTAAGAATATTGACGGTAAAGTATTATCAAGTTCCAGTTCTGTTTATAAATCAGTAGCAGATGGAGAAATGGTCGTTGGTTTATCTTATGAAGACCCATGCGTAACGTTAGAAAAGGATGGAGCACCTGTTAAAGTGGTTTATCCAAGTGAAGGAACGGTATATCTTCCAGCTAATGCCGGTATCATTAAAAATGCCAAACATATGGATAACGCAAAGAAATTCATCGATTATCTGCAATCACAGGATTGTCAGGATAATTTGGGATTGACCACAACCAACCGACCGGTATTAAAAGATGTTCAGATTGGAGATATCATGAAACCAATTTCTGAAATTAAAACATTGAAAGAAGATAGTGAGTATGTCATTGCGCATAAAGATGACATTGTAGATCACTATAAAGAAATCTATACAAGCATTTCTTCTGAGAAGTAAAGGAAAGTTGTTATGAGCAAGATTTCAATTCAATCAGCGGTTAAGAAATATGGGGATGTGACAATCATCCCCAATCTTAACTTGGAAATAAAAGATGGAGAATTCTTCACACTGTTAGGCCCTAGTGGTTGTGGGAAAACAACATTGCTGAGAATGATTGCGGGATTTAACAGTATCGAAGGTGGAAATTTTTACTTCAATGAAGAACGAATCAACGACAAAGATCCCAGCACACGAAATATCGGAATGGTATTTCAAAACTATGCGATATTTCCACATTTAACAGTTCGACAAAATGTAGAGTTTGGTTTGAAACAAAGGAAGTTACCTAAAGAAGAAATCAAAAAATATACGGATAAATTTTTAAAATTGATGAAAATTGACACGTATCAAGATCGCATGCCGGAAAGATTGTCCGGTGGGCAGCAACAGCGTGTAGCTTTGGCTAGAGCTTTAGCCATTATGCCGGATGTATTATTGATGGATGAGCCACTTAGTAATTTGGATGCGAAATTGCGTGTGGAAATGCGTGAAGCGATTCGTGCCATCCAGGAAGAAGTAGGGATTACTACTGTTTATGTAACACATGACCAGGAAGAAGCCATGGCTGTCAGTGATCGTATTGCCATCATGAAGGAAGGTGTGATTCAACATATTGGAACACCGAAAGAAATCTACCATCGCCCAAACAATGTGTTTGTAGCTACTTTTATTGGAAGAACCAATATTTTAGAGGCTCATGTTCAAACCATTGGCAATGAAACCATGTTAAAGATCAATGACGATAACTGGATACCGATTACACTGCCTAAAATCATTCCAGATCAGGAAGTAAAGGTTTCCATTCGACCGGAAGAATTTGAGTTTACCACGGAACCGAATGGTATTCCGGCAGCAATCGAAGATAGTATTTTCCTAGGGTTATATACTCACTACCATTGCCGTCTAAAAGATGGGACACAAGTGGAAGTGGTCAGAGAATCGGATCTAAAAGAGAACATTCAAAAAGGAAGTATAGTTCATTTGTCTATCAAAACACATAAGATCAATGTGTATGATACAACAGGTGAAATCAACTATACGTTGGGAAATGAAGCATGAAATCAAAGAAGATAAAAATAGATCCGTGGAAGACCATTACGATTGTTGTCATTGCCCTATATACGTTGTTTCTGATTTATCCGGTGGGAAAACTATTACTGCAAGCTTTCTTTGAGTCGGGAACGCATCAGTTTACATTGGATTATTTCACTAAATTCTTTTCACAGTCGTATTACTTTGATACGTTGATGAACAGCTTTAAGGTTTCCATTTGTGCAACGATTTTATCTTTAATGATCGGTACACCGTTAGCTTATTTCTTTACTTTGTATCGAATCAGAGGCAAAAAGCTGCTGCAAATCTTAATTATCGTAGCTTCCATGTCTGCACCGTTTATCGGCGCTTATTCCTGGGTGCTTTTATTAGGAAGAAATGGTGTGATCCTGCGCTTTTTCCAGGATGTATTGAATATTCAGCTTCCGGATATTTATGGATTTGGCGGTATTTTATTAGTATTTACACTCCAGTTATTTCCTCTTGTATTCTTATATGTACAAGGTGCATTAAGAAATGTAGATAATTCCTTATTAGAGGCAAGTGAAAACTTAGGCTGTACCGGAGCTAGACGATTTTTTAAAGTCATTATTCCTTTAATCGTTCCGACTTTACTGGCGGCAGCACTCTTAGTGTTTATGCGATCATTAGCTGATTTTGGTACGCCGATGTTGATTGGAGAAGGATATCGAACTTTCCCGGTATTGATTTATACAGAGTTTGTCGGGGAAGTCGGAGGAAGTGAGGGCTTTGCGGCTGCTATTGCGATCATTGCTATTTTGATTACAACAATCGTATTCTTAATTCAAAAATATATTGCGAATAAGAAAAGCTTTACAATGAATTCGCTGCATCCTATTGTAGAAAAAGAGGCCAAACCATTTGCCAAAGCAGGGATTTATATCTATAGCTATGGTGTTGTTGCCTTAGCTATATTGCCACAGCTTTATGTCATCTACACTTCTTTCTTAAATACACGAGGAAAGATCTTTGTGGATGGGTATTCGTTAAATTCCTATCAAACGGCATTTTCACGAGTAGGAAATTCTATACAAAATACCATTTTTATTCCGGCAGCTGCCCTAGTCATCATTATTTTGTTGGCTGTATTGATTTCCTATTTAACAGTACGTAGAAGAAATACCGCAACCGGATGTATTGATGTGCTCAGTATGATTCCTTATATCGTGCCGGGAACTGTTTTAGGTATTGCCCTTTTGACATCGTTTAATACAGGTATTGCCAATTCAGGAATCTTAGCGATTGCGGGAACTTCATTGATTATGATCATTGCGCTGGTCATTCGTCGTTTGCCTTACACGATACGATCTTCAACAGCAACGCTACAACAGATACCGATGAGTATTGAAGAAGCAGCGTTAAGCTTAGGTTGTACGAAGCTAAAAGCATTCTTTACCATTACTGTGCCTATGATGGCCAATGGAATCATTGCGGGTGCTATTTTGAGTTGGGTTACTATGATATCTGAACTGTCAACAGCCATCTTGTTATATACGGTAAAAACGCAAACATTGACAGTTTCGATCTACCAACAAGTATTGAGAGGAAATTATGGGGTGGCCGCTGCTCTATCGACCATCTTAACGATATTGACAATTATCTCACTGTTAATCTTTATGAAAGTATCAAAAAGTGATAATCTAGAAATATAATATGTATTATTGGTGATGTTACATTGAGAGCCAGATGTAAATAGAAAACTAAATTCATTAGAAACATAGCTTGTCTAGAGGTATAGAGGTCTATATCTCTAGTTTTTCATATGAAGGGAAGATATTTATGAGCAAATATAAGATGAAATTGTACCACTCGATGGAAAAACTGACCAAAATATACATTCTTATATTTGTAATGATATTTATCATCATTCTTATCATCAGTATGTTTATCACACAAGTTCAAAAGAATGAGAGAGTCATACAAGATTATACAAAAATCTTAGATACTATTTTTACAAGCTTTGAAGAGAATATATCGTTTCATAACCACAACAATAATTTATTAGCTTATCTTGCGCATCCGGAAAATGAAGAAAAAGTATTTCAAACGTATTATCACTACAAGTCTTCCGTTCCGATTGAATGTGAGATGTTGTTGTTTGATGATCAGGGTCATCTGATTTTTTCTTCCACCGGTGATATGCATAGTGTAAGGAAAACACCAAATTTCAATAGAGATGAATTAAAAGAAGGCGAATATATCACAAGTACGATTCGGGAAAAAGAAGAAAAGTCAAAATTAGTTTTAACGACAGGCGTTTTTCAGAATAATGTATTAAAGGGTTATGTCTCTTACTATTACGATCCCAATTCATTGAATTATGAATTGAGTTTATTGGAGGATAAAGGCTCCATTATCGATAAATTTGGCAATGTGATCGCAACAAGTACGCCGGAATATATTTCCGGATATTTAAAACGATTGGATCATGGATTAGATTCATCCGGTTATCATATCCGAAATGGTGATTTATTACGGATTCAAGTCAAAGGCTATAAAGACGGAATACAAATCGTATCCATTGTTTCTTTCCTGGATTATTTGATTTTATATCGGTCGGCGATTCTATTTATCCTATTGTTTTCCCTTGCGACTTATTTGATCAGTAAAAGAAATATTATGATGTTAGCCAAAAGCAACAGCAGCAGTATTGATAAGTTAGTGGAGCAAATGGAGATCATCAAAAAAGGAGATATCGATCATCTGGTGACCATTGATACCGATGATGAATTTCAGATGTTGTCAAAAGATATTAATAATGTTGTTGTGGCGATTGAAAAAGTAGGAAGACGGAATGGTGAATTGTATTATTTAAATAAGATCAGCGAGATGAAACGACTGGAAGCTCAGTTTAATCCGCATTTTCTCTATAATACGTTAGAAACGATTCGATCGGCAGTCCTATTTGATGCCAAAGCCGTAGATCGTTTGATCTTGAAACTAACTTCCATTCTCCGCTACAGCATGGATAATTCCATTTCACAAGTATATTTTATAGACGATTTAGAAATTATTCAGGAATATTTAGATATTCAAAATTATCGCTATAAAGATCGTTTACAAGTTACTTTTGATATTCAGGAAGAATGTGAAAATCAAATTATTCCACGTTTAATGATCGAACCACTTTTAGAAAACAGTATTAAAAACGGTTTTCGATATCACCAGACTTTGTGTATCCATGTAAAGGCTTATATCGAAGACGATAAAATGTATGTCAGCGTTCAGGATAATGGAAATGGAATCGCTCAGGATAAGCTGGAGGAAATCCGTTACAATTTAGAATCTGATCAAAACCAGATGAATCATCATGGGTTGTACAATTTAAATCGACAGTTAAGTTTGATGTATGGCATCGACAGTAAATTAAGAATTGAAAGTGTTCTTGGAGAAGGAACAACGGTAACGATCTGTATTCATCTAAAGGGGGCAAAATATCATGTATAGAGTAGTAGTCATTGAAGATGAAGAAGCAATTCGCAAGGGAATTATCATGTCCATTGATTTTTCCGCTTTGAACTGTATCTTAATCGGTGAGGCTAGTAATGGTGTAGAAGGCATAAAACTGATTCAAGAAAAGAAACCAGATATCGTAATAACCGATGTCACCATGCCTTTAATGAGTGGTATAGAAATGATTGAACAAACTCTAGAGTACAATTACACCTCGATCATCATTTCCGGTTATGATGAGTTTTCCTATGCGAAAAAGGCGATTAAATTAGGTGTATGTGATTATTTGATGAAACCTATTGATAAGGAAGAATTGAACAATGTGATTCAAAGTATCGTTTCCGGTTTTGATTTATCCAGTAAAATTAGCGGATTGTTGAAAGAAAAAAATCAGATCGAACATATTCAACTTCTAGAAACTTTAAATAAAGAAGATCATCTGGTTGATAAAATCATGGAATACATCAATCTTCATTACTCAGAAAAGATATTTTTATCCGATATAGCCGATGTTTTAAATTACAGTGAATCTTTATTATCAAAGCGATTTCGAAGAGTTACACAGATGACCTTTAATGAGTATTTAAATCGTTTCCGCATTCAAAAGTCTATTGAATATATGAAAAAAGGAACTTATGGTTTAACGGAAATTTCGGATATTTGCGGATTTAGTGACTATAAATATTTTAGTACAGTGTTTAAGAAGTACACTGGTTATACACCGAGTCAGTTTACCAATATGATTGTATGGTAGATATAACTGGAAATTTATGGATCATAGAATAATAAAGAATGTTAAATAGACATCAGGAGATCATGAAGTTTCGTACACAACTTATATGATCTCTTTATTTTTTCGCTAAATTCAACTAAAAAGTTGATGTAGAGAATTAA
>CABOGK010000007.1 GCA_902399855.1 Erysipelotrichaceae bacterium | reverse complement strand
TAATTCTCTACATCAACTTTTTAGTTGAATTTAGCGAAAATTTTTGGATAATGATAGAAGTTAAGGACGATTCGCATAGTCTTTAACTCGTCGAAGGAACACTTTTGTGGCAGGAGAAAATGTTCTGTATTTCTTTGTAACAATGTATAAATCTACTGAAATTTCAGGTTCAATCCTTTTAAAGACAAGATTTCTTCCAGTCGTATTTACGAGTTTATCTATACTCAACGCATACCCTAGACCTTGTTCTACCATAAAAGTAGCGTTGTAAATCAGATTATAAGTGGCAACGATGTGTAATGAAGCGGAATTAAACCAGTCAACATTTTGATGCCCCTGATAGATCTGATCAGACATGATCAAAGGAAGTTCCTTCAGCTGATCGATCTGTATAACATCTTGTTGAGCAAGTAGGCAGTCTTTTGGAACTAATAAACCATAGACATCTTTTTTATGGATATTGATATAGTCGTATTGTTCTCTACGAATCGGTCCCAGCAATAATCCCATATCCACCAATCCTTTATCAATCTTTTCTAAAACGCCATCGGCATTTTCACTGTATGTACGAAAGCGCACATCCGGATATTGATCGTGAAACGCTTTGATCAAAGAGACGATCGCATCCATCGCAACGGTTTCACCACATCCAATACAAATTTCACCACTTAATGTTTCTTCTTCAGCCTGCAAAGCTGTTTCTGTATTCTCCAATAACTCTATGATTTCCTGTGCTCGATTTTTAAGGAAAAATCCTTCTTCCGTCAAAGTAATCTTTCTTTTTCCCCGAACAAATAATTTCTTACCCAGTTGATTTTCCAGATCCATCATCTGTTTTGATAAGGTAGATTGTGTAATATATAGCGTTTTAGCTGCTTTTGTGATGTTTTGTTCTCGTGCTACAGCCAGAAAATATTGTAAAAGTCTTGTTTCAATCATTGTATCACCCTATTTATTTTACCATTCTTTAAAACGATTGTAAGCGATAATTAATGACTGTTTGTGATTTTTAAAGAATGGATTTATAGTGAAAATACGAAAGGATGGATCGTATGGAAAAGGAAGAGACAAGGCTTCGACAATGCCTTCAGGATTGTGATATGACAAAAGATAAGATTGAAGAATATGTGTGCTGCAAGGATGCAGATCAGCTTCGCCTTTTACATCAACAAAGAAAGAAGTTGATGGATAAGTTGCATAAGGCGCAGCACAAAGTGGATGTTGTCGATTATATGATCCATCAGGTCAAAGAAAAAGAGGGATAAAATGACGGTTATAGAAAATCAAAGATTTGATGAAGAACGAGCCTTATATGGAAAGAAGAATTTGACAGTAAAGCATTGTCAATTTGATGGACCTGCTGATGGTGAAAGTGCCTTTAAGGAATGTGAAAATATCAAAGTGGAAGATACTTTTTTGAATCTTCGTTATCCTTTCTGGCATGATCATAGCTTACAGATTTGTAATGCACAAATAACAGAGAAGTGTCGAGCGGCGTTGTGGTATTCCGATCATATTGTAATCAAAGATAGCCAAATGCATGGAATCAAGGCGCTGAGAGAATGCGATGATGTGATCATCGAAAACTGTGATATTCAATCGCCGGAATTTGGCTGGATGACAAAAAATATCATGATGAAGGATACTAAAGCGGTTAGTGAATACTTTATGATGCGAGCACAAAATCTGCGATTTTTGAACAGGGACTAAAGGCAGGTATTAATTTTTTCGATACAGCGATTGCCTATCAAAGTGATACGAGTGAGCAATATGTGGGAAAAGCTATTCGAGATATGGCACATCGAGATGATATTGTTATTGCGACAAAGTTTCTTCCACGTAGTGATGAAGAGATCGAAAAAGGGATCTCCGGACAGCAGCATATTGAAAATATGTTAAATCAAAGCTTACAAAATCTGGGAATGGATCATGTTGATCTGTACATTTATCATATGTGGGATTATCGTACACCGTTGTATGAAATTATGGATGGTTTAAATCGTATGGTACAACAGGGAAAGACACGATATATCGGTATTTCCAATTGTTTCGCATGGCAGCTGGCTAAGGCGAATGCACTAGCTGAAAAAGAAGGCTTTGCGAAATTTATATTCGTGCAAGGTCACTATAATTTAATTTTTAGGGAAGAAGAAAGAGAAATGATTCCCTATTGCAACCAGGAAAATATCGCATCGACACCTTACAGTGCTTTGGCCGGTGGACGACTTTCTAAGTATGCCGGACAGACTTCCAGGCGGTTACAGGAAGATAGCTATGCTCATTTAAAATACGATGAAATGGCTGCTTATGATCAAAAAATCATAGATCGTGTTGCGATTCTGGCCAATGAACATCACACTTCAATGACCGCTGTTTCTCTGGCCTGGCTATTGACTAAAGTGACAACACCAATTGTAGGAATGACCAAACCTAAGCATATACAAGGTGCTATTGATGCCTGTGATTTAAAGCTGAGTGCAGAAGAAATTGCTTATTTAGAAGAGCCTTATATTCCTCATAAGCTTGTTGGCGTTATGGCGCAGAATACCGCAGAAACATCGAATGATAAGCATGTCTGGTCGATAGGGGACCAAAAGATGTAAAGGAGGACAGGATATGGATTATAAACAAACCGATTCGCAGTTTATGGAACGCTTTGAGCAATTTGCGTTTGAAGAGGTCGTGCAAAAGGAGAGCGTTAAGCTGGATGTGAAAACACGTTATTTGGCAATATTGGCATCGCTGATCGGATGTCAGGGTAAGGATGCTTATCGCTTGATGTTGGAAAAAGCATTAGATGATGGCATGGATCCGGTTTGGATCAAAGAGATGGTGTACCAGGCTCAGGATTATATGGGAATGGGACGCATGTGGGATTTTTTAAAGACCACCAATGAAGTCTATTTGGAAAAGGAAATTCCTTTATCCTCATACGGACAGGCGACAACAACCATGGACGATCGACTGGAAAAAGGTGTGCAGGCGCAAATGGATATTTTTGGTGAAAGCATGCGAGAAGCTTGGAAAAACGGTGTGATCAATTATTGGTTGGCGGATAATTGTTTCGGAGATTACTATACACGAACCGGTTTAGATCTAGCACAAAGAGAAATGATCACCTTTTGTTTTTTGATGGCGCAAGGTGGCTGTGAATCACAGTTGATTGCCCATGCCAAGGGGAATATGAATGTAGGCAATGATGCCGATTTTCTTCGTAAGGTCATCGCTCAGTGTGTACCTTATATTGGTTATCCGCGCAGTCTGAACGCAATGACGGCGGTGGATAAAGCTATAAAGTAAAAATAAGCAAAGGATCCTTTACGGGGTCCTTTTTCTATGCGTGCAAATAAAAAAGACCGGAATCACCGGTCCAGATCATGAAACACAGGCTTCATATGATCAAATGTACAATACTGCTTAAATCCCATTTCCTGTAACATCTTTTTTGCATCTTGTATATAAGCTCCCAGATGTTCCGGTTTATGAGAATCCGAGCCAATCGTAAGAATCGTACCCCCTAAATCTTTATATAACTCTAAGATTTTATGGGAAGGTGTGGAATCTTTTAAGCCATATCGTTTGGAAGAAGTGTTGATTTCAATACCTTTTCCATCCGCAATAACTTGTTCTAAAATGGCTTGAATCAATGGCTTTATTTTCTCAAAAGGATAAATCCCCTGCGCATCGTAGCGATTGATCAGATCCATATGTCCTAAAACACTATAATTTTTGTATTGTCGAATAACTTCCAACATTTCTTTATAGTATTCTTCGTTGTATTCTTTTTGTGTTTTACCTTTTTGAAATTCCTGATTCCAGAATTCTTTGTCATGTACCTGATGAATGGAAAGAATGATAAAATCAAAGTCATAGCGATCAAACAATTTCTGAAATCGAGAAATTGTATGTGTCTGCATCCCAAATTCTAAACCGGTTTTGATCGTGATTTGATGACCATACTTCTCTTTCATAGCTTGAATGGTTTTCATATATTCAGGATAATTGGCATTGGCCAAAGGCTCATTGCCGCGATAGATGATCTTTTGACCACTGTCCCAATCTACTTTAATGCCATAATCTACATGTTCTGTAAAACAAATTTCATCCATTTTCATGGTTATGGCATCTTGAATGACTTTTTCCATAGGGTAGATGGAATCATCGCTAAAAGCAGTATGTACATGATAATCCGCAAACATAAAATCTCCTTAGTTTAAATGAAATTGTTGTGCTATTAAATGAACTTTTAGATTTAATTTTGTATAAAGTTCTTTGTGCAGTTCATAAAAATCCATATTTTGGATGTCTTCTTCTTTTTGTTTGGATGGATAAAACCGATCCAAATAGTAGAAAGTTCCCTGATCTAAAAATCCATAAACGATACCGGCAATACCGTTATCTAAACAAATGACTTGTTTCCAGATCTTTTTAGGAGTTACCATCACTATATCTAAAAATTCATTGACTTCCAGGTGTCTTGCAAACATATGTTTTATCCTCCTTACGCTTTTATTATGTCGGATTTTCGAAAAAGGACAATATTTCTTTTGTATTTCGGATAAAACAAAAAAATTTATCTAATAAGCAAAAATATTAATAGAAAAATAATTTTTAAACAAAGAAAAATAAAGAATAAAGAGGTCCAGCAGGACCTCTTTACTTAAGAAGTTATTCTATTATGTTTATCAGGAAGTCTGCTTTTAGAAAGACTACTGTTTGTTTTTCATATTGGTTAGTGCTAATAAAATAGATAGTTTTCCGTATTCAAAGGTCAGTCCACCTTGTATATAGGATGTATAAGGTTCTACCATGGGTGCATCGGCGCTCAGTTCTATTGTACTGCCCTGTGTAAAGCTTCCGGCTGCCATGACTTCATCAAATGGATAGCCGGGCATTGGAGCCGGAAGAACACGTACAAAGGAATCAATAGGACTGGTGGATTGAATACCTTGGGTAAAGTTGACCAGATTTTCTTCAGAGCCAAGTTCTAAGGTTTGTATGATATCCGTTCGTTTTTCATCATAAGCCGGAGACACATTTTTATAGCCTAATTTTTCTAACATATAAGCTGCAAAAACGGCAGTTTTCAATGCGCTTTTTACTGCATTGGGTGCCATGAAGATCCCTTTTAAGAAAGAACTGTTCAAATTAAAATTAGCACCTAAACTCTTACCGATGCCAGGAGCTGTCAATCTTTCGGCGACTTCATGGATCCATTCTTTTTTGCCTGCGATATAACCTCCCGTCGTGGCAATGCCTCCGCCAAGATTTTTCATCAATGAGCCTACGACAACATCGGCACCGACATGTCCGGGTTCTCTTTTTTCCACCAGTTCGCCATAGCAATTATCAACCATAATGATGACATCTTTATTAACTTCTCGAATCTTTTTGATGATTCTTTCGATCTTGGCGATGCTTAAAGAAAGTCGATGTGAGTATCCTCTTGATCGCTGTATCTCCACCAATCGTACATTGTTTTCTTTTAAACGTTCCAGAATGGTTGCATCATCAAAATCATCATTTACCAGATCAATTTGTTCATACTTTACACCATATGCTTTTAAAGACTGTGAGGAATTTCCATATAATCCGATCATCTCCTGCAACGAATCGTAGGGATCACCGGAAATAGAAATCATGGTATCTCCATGTTTTAAAAGAGCAGATAATGTTAAATACAGTGCGTTGGTTCCGCTCATGATTTGTGGACGCACCAGGGCATCTTCGCAACCTAATACCGAAGCAAAAATTCTCTCGATCTTGTCACGACCTTCATCATAATTCCCATAGCCGTTGATATCCGCAAAATCGGAATAAGAAACTTGATTCTCAATAAAAGCGGATAAGATTCGATTGGAATTGTATAAACAAATATCATCGATATTTTCATAAATATCTTTTAAAACGGAATCGGATTCTTTTGCCATCGCCAATAAATCCTTATCAATTTGTTCTAGTATCATAATAACCTCCCAAAATTCACGCAACCTTTATTATACAGGATTGTTGGATATTGAGAATGGATGTTTTTATGCATTGTTTAAAATAGTTTGAGCTCATCTGTTTTATCTTCGTTTATATAACCTGTTAAAATCTCTTGTATGAGATGAGCATTGTTCATTCGAATTGCATATTGTTCTGGTTTTGTATAGCCAAACCAGTCATAGTTAAGATGCCATACGATAGATCTATCAATAATAATGAAATGCTTGTAATGTTTCATAAATCGATATTGAGCACCTAATCCTTTTAAATAATGTAGTTCTTCTTTGTTTTCTTTTGTGTTGTCAGATAATATGAACAAAATATAAATGCCTTGAGTAAATTTATTCTTTAATTCATCATATAAATTTTTGATCTTTGTTAATTTAATGTGAGTAGAGAATATGACAATTTCCTTTTTTGCGTTTTGTATGTCGGCCTTAAGAATATTTTCAAACGCATTATTTTCAAAAAGTATTTGATTGACTAAAGGGTTGGAATCTCGTTCTTGTACATGATAACCTTCTCTTTGGTATTGTTTTAAGCGTTTATAAAACATAGACTGCATCATAGCAATTTGTGTATCTACATAATCATAGACTTTGACTATGCTTTTTCCTTTATCTGGTCGATGAATTCGACCCGTATATTGTGTGATTCTATTTTCGTCTGATATAGGTAATAATAAAAACAAAGTTTTTAATGATGGTAGATCAAAACCTTCGCCTAAAAGTTTACTGGTTGCCAATAATATAAATGGTTGATTGGACGAAAACGAGTTTATCTTTTGAAAGGTATTGTTCCTATCTGCTTTTTTAGTGTTTCCAGTAAGTAAAAATACATTCTCCGCAGCTTTTTCTAGCATTTCTTTTAGTATATACAGGTGTTCTTTTCTTTCGGATAACACAATTATTTTTCCTTGCTGCTTATATTCAGAAAGTATATCTTTAAGAATTAAATAGTTACGCGCTGTATCATGAATCAATTCTTTGCAAATTTCGGTATATGATGTATTTTCTTTGAGTACGATTGAATTCGTCATTCTTGGAATCAAAAGCTGCATAAATTCATGATGTTGTTTGCCTTGATTAATAACACTACCATAACGAAGCTTCCCGCAGAACATATAGATTATTTTTTCAAGTCCGTCTTTTCGTTTTGGGGTTGCGGATAATCCATATATTCTCTTAGATAAGACATGCCTTAAAATGTGTGTAAAAGTATTGCTTGCGGCATGATGGCATTCATCAATGATTACCATGCCATATCCACTTAGTAATTCTGTTAGATTTTCTGCATTGGCCAAAGAAGCTGCAGTGGCAATGTCTATATTATGATTTAATCGTTTCTGTGTTCCGTTGTATGTACAGATGAATCGATCTTTTTTCTTTTCTGCATTAGGAAATTTTAAAAACTGTTGGAATCGTTCTAACCATTGATCTTGGATTTGTTTAGAGGGAACGATAATCAAAGTGTTTACTTTAAAATAACTGATTAAATAAATACCAATTACAGTTTTTCCAAAGCCAGGGACTGCTTTTAAAACACCTGTTTCATGATTTATGAGTTTGCTGATTGCATTTTCTTGCTCTTTTCGTAGCTCGCCGAGAAATTCTACGTCAATAGACATGCCAGAGCAGCGTTTATCTTTTAAATCGATCTTTGTATCTGGTAAAACTTCTTGTATTCTATCTTTAAGTCCTCGAGGTAAATATAGGTGTTGATCGTCTTCTTCATAGAATGATAATACTCTGGGTGTGGTTGCATAATAAATAGGTTTATGGAGTCTTTGGAGTTCATAATATCTGGGGTTATACATACTTGCCACGCGTTTTAGGGCATTGTATGTTAAGGAGTTTAAGTTTTTCTTTTCTATGGCAATTATGGATGATTCAAATCCGATTATATTTTTTGAGTATTCACTGGTGCTGTCCAAATTAAAACGCAGCTGTTCCTGATCAAAAAAATAGTCAGGTTCTTTATAGTTTGTAATCAATGTTTCTATTTCTTCTCTTGTTGATTTCTTTCGGGAAGACAGGTGTTCAATGGGATTTTGTAGGGGCTGTTTAAGATCGTTGATGAATGTGGAATTTCCTTTTTTATAAGCAGCGTATCGTAAGGGTAGTGCGATCTGGTTTCCAAAGCCTCCTTCAGGAAGATAATCTTGATTAGGAAACATTCTGTCAAAAGATGAATATTTAAGGTGTGTATTCGTTTTCATTGTTTCCTGAAGAATCCATTCGCCGAATCTTCTGGCAAGAGAAGCTTTTAGAGGTTCTGCAAAAAAGAACCAGAGATGACCACCATTGCCGGAAGCTGACCTTTCCATAACAGGATATAAATCAAACTGAATTGCTGCTTTATACACACTGTACATATCTTCAAACCATGAATCATCATCAAAATCAAACACTAAAAAATTACAAGTATCATCTTGTAGTAAAGGGAAGATTCCAATACCTTTATTTCTGCCCAAAAAATGATCTTCTATGATGTCTTCATCTAAATGAGTATATTGTGCTACAGGACAATTGGTACAGGGATTTTTGATTTTACCTTTACGACAGCCCGGTTTAAATTCTATATTACATGCAATAGACCATCCTAATTTTTGAGTTTTTTGATTATAGTATATTTTTTCGAACACATCTTTTCGACCGTTAAAGTAATTCATAAATATGTGAATTTTATCTTGTTTATCTAACTTTTGTTCAGGAAGTGAAAGGATGATCCCGCGCTTTTTAAGTTCACTTTTTAATAGCTGATTCTCACGTTTTAGTTTTTCATTTTGTTCCATCAAGTCATGGATGGTTTGTTCAATTGAATTCATGGCCTCTCCTGATTGTTAATATAGTCTTACATTAATCAAATTATAGCAGTTTATATACTTTTTCAAAGGGTGAAAGATGTTTACAACTAGTGTTTTTATAATATGAAAACTAAAAAAAAGCTAAATGTTTGAAGGAAGCTAATTATAAAAAAATTGTAAATGAACAAAATTGGATAGAGGATGATTTAGAACGCCTGGTGTCTAGTGGAAAGATATTTTATGCAGATGCTTTTGAACGACAAGCAAACGTATTGATTGATGAATATGAAAATGTATCCGATACTATTTTTGTGATATTGAAGGGATAGAAAATGTTCTAAATTTAGAAAACATTGCACTGTTAGAATTGCCACTTTTACCATTCGAAAACAAAATCTATGATGAATATATTCGTGCTTTGGAAAAACAGTTTAAAATATGGACTTCATTTCTTTTGCTCGTTGCATCACTTCTTTTAAGGATGGTATCGAAATCATACCGCCCATTGTTTCTGTAGAGATCGACGCGGTTAAAGATGCTAATTTGATGACGGTTTCAAGAGGATAGTTGTGGCCTAGAAAATAGACAAAAGCACCATGAAAAATATCACCGGCTCCGGTAGAATCGACGGTTTTAGTTTTAAAGGCAGGAACATGATAGATTTTTTGATTCTCCTGATAAAGTACACCACGACCACCAATTGTAATGACGATATGTTTTTTGTTGAGCTCTGCCAGTTTTGAAAAAATCGCAGATAATTTATTCATATCTTGAATATCAATTTCCTGACCGGTATAGGTGCGACTTAAATCTTCGCTGCACACAAAGTAGTCAACAAGCGGGGCCAGTGTAGAGGTCCATGGTTTTACAGAACCGGCATCCATGACAGAAGTAGCGCTCGGATATTTTTTAAGAGCTTGTAATGCGATCTCTGTTTCCCGGCCATCAATAAGGATGAAATCGGGATCTTCTTTTGGCCATTTTGGTTCTATGTGCGATTCCCGCAAAGGATGGTTAAAAATCGTACGACTTCCATTTCCAGGGTTGGTCAGTATGCAGCTGATGCTGGTGGAAACGGATGGATCTATCAATATCGTTTCTATGGAAATGTTTAATTTATGCAGTTGGTCAAGAATTTCTTTTCCCAGAAAATCATCGCCTATACGTGCAATCAGCGAAGTATCACAATCCCATTTTGCCAACAAAGCAGCGGCATTGGTAGCCGGGGCGCCAATACACTCTGTGCGTTCTTTCATGACATATTTTCGGTTTTCAATAATGGTTTCGTTCATGGAGAATGTCAGATCATAGACAATCTGGCCAATACATAAAATTTTCATAGTTTTATTTTACCATAGATTCGATATAATAAGACGGTAAGTGGGGAATGAGAAATGATAGAAGCTGTTATATTTGATATGGATGGGCTGATGTTTAATACAGAAGCCATGTTTAAAATATTATTTCGAGAAGTGTTGGATCAAAATCATATTCCGGCACCGGAGTCGGTAGTGGAAGCGATGATTGGTTGTGATTCAAGGAGAGTACAGATTTTTGAACAGGAATATCCGGGGATCACGGAGACGATGGCATACTGTCAAAAACATAGAATGGAATACTTTTTTTCGATGTTTAAAGAACCAGGATCGGCCAATATGCCGGGATTACAGGAATTGATCGCGTATCTGGATCAGCAGAAGATACCCTATGCGATCGCGTCCAGTTCAGCTCCGGAAGATATTCGAAGAATGGTAGAACATGCAGGGTTTAAAATTTCCTACAAGGTTTTAACAAGTTCTAAAGAAGGGATTCCATCCAAACCGGCACCGGATATCTTTTTAGAAACGGCCAGAAGGCTAAATGTCGATCCGAAAAACTGTCTGGTGCTGGAGGATAGTAAAAATGGAATCATAGCCGCCGCCGGTGCTCATATGCACTCGATTTTCGTACCGGATCAGATCGTACCGGATGAAGAAATGAAACAGTATATTCAAACAACTTGTCAAAGCTTAAAGGACGTTATACCATATTTAGAAAATCAAAAAGCCATGATATAATGGCTAAGAGATAAGAGGAGACAAAATGATGAAAAAAGAACTCGTGATCGTTCTAGATTTCGGCGGACAATATAACCAGTTGGTTGCACGCCGTGTACGTGAATGTAATGTGTATTGTGAAATTTATTCGTATAAGACGGATTTAGAAAAAATCAAGGCCATGAATCCCAAAGGAATCATTTTGACTGGTGGCCCTAACAGTTGTTATGAAGCGGATTCGCCAACATATTCTAAAGAATTGTTTGAATTGGGGATTCCTGTATTGGGATTGTGCTATGGTGCGCAGCTGATGATGCATGTATTGGGCGGAAAAGTCGAAAAGGCAGATGCTCGTGAATATGGAAAGACGGAAGTCATCGTTGATAAAACGGATTCAAAGATTTTTGAAGGTGTCAGTCCGAAAACAATTTGTTGGATGTCGCATTTTGACTATATTTCTAAAGTGGCTCCGGGCTTTGAAATTACCAGCCATACGGAAAACTGTCCATGTGCATCGGCAGAAAATGTGGCAGAAAATCTATATGCGATCCAGTTCCATCCGGAAGTACTACATACGCAGGAAGGAACAAAGATGCTGTATAACTTTGTGCGTAATATCTGTGGTTGCGCCGGTGACTGGCGTATGGATTCCTTTGTCGAAGATCAAATCAAGGCTATTCGTGAAAAGGTCGGCGATGGAAAAGTTCTTTGTGCGCTGAGTGGCGGTGTGGATTCATCGGTGGCAGCGGTTTTATTATCCAAAGCCATCGGCAATCAGCTGACTTGTGTCTTTGTGGATCATGGACTGCTTAGAAAAAATGAAGGCGATGAAGTCGAAGCGGTATTTGGACCGGAAGGCCCATATGAGTTAAACTTTATTCGTGTCAATGCCCAGGAGCGTTATTATAGTAAGTTAAAAGGTGTAACGGAACCGGAAGCAAAGCGTAAAATCATCGGTGAAGAATTTATTCGTGTCTTTGAAGAAGAGGCCAAGAAAATTGGAACCGTAGATTTTCTGGTACAGGGAACGATTTATCCGGATGTTGTAGAAAGCGGATTAGGCGGCGAAAGTGCTGTCATTAAATCGCATCACAATGTCGGTGGTTTACCGGATCATGTAGATTTTAAGGAAATTATTGAGCCTTTGCGTGATCTATTTAAAGATGAAGTGCGTAAGGCTGGATTGGAATTAGGGATTCCGGAAAATCTCGTATTCCGTCAGCCTTTCCCAGGACCTGGACTGGGAATTCGTATCATTGGTGAAGTTACGGCTGATAAGGTACGTATCGTGCAGGATGCTGATGCGATCTATCGCGAAGAGATTGCCAAGGCTGGATTGGATCGAAGCATAGGGCAGTATTTTGCGGCATTGACTAATATGCGCTCTGTCGGTGTCATGGGCGATGAAAGAACATATGATTATGCCATTGCCTTACGTGCTGTGAATACAATTGATTTTATGACAGCCGAGTCGGCGGAGATACCTTATGAGGTATTAAATAAGGTGATGTCCAGAATTATCAATGAGGTGCGCGGAGTCAATCGTGTCATGTATGATTTGACGAGCAAGCCGCCGGGAACGATAGAATTTGAATAGTTCCCAAAGTGCTTAAAACCGCTAATATTAGCGGTTTTTTTGATGTCTTGGGCTCCTGTGAAAACATTTTGAAAACATTTGACTGAATTTCAGTGTTTTCAGGGCAAAAAATCAGTCAATTTTAGACTATTTTTGCCCTCCGTGAAAACATTTTGACCCGTTTTTTGCCAAAAGGTACCCGGTGGCTTAGACGTTGGTATTTTGGACCCTGAAGCAAACCGTGGCTTAGAGGTTCACACCTCTAAACCACAAGGAACCTTTGCCTTATTTTTCAGTAAAACAGCTGAAAAATCATGATAAAACCATAGATTTGAATGCAAAAATCAAGTTTTTGAATTCCAAAACCTATGTAATAGCATAAAAAATAGTCATTTTTGATCTGAAAACAGCTTAAAAATGACTAAATTCTTACACATAAAGAATAGTTCCCAATCATAAGAAAATGCCTTATTTAAGCCATTTCAGACTGTAATATTCTCCTGTGAAAACATTTTTGAAAACAAATTTACGGTTTTACGATTGTTTTGTCCTTTGAACGCATTGCCAGGATCATTTCCAGTACCCAAACCATCATTTCCTCATCATTGGAATCAATAGATGTTCCATATAGATTAGCAAAGTGGACGAGTTCATCATGAAGACTTCTGAATACAAACGGATTTCCATAAACAACTATCTCCTTGCCAAGAATCGAGTTGATTATGTAATCCTGTTTTGTTAGTCCTGATAACAAAACACGACGTTTTAGAAGTTTGGCTTCCTCTTCGGACACACGGAAGGAAATAATCTTGTTTCTGAATCTTCCTTTCTGATCTACATTCTTCTTACTCATTGAAAGCACCTCCTCTGAAATCAGTAAGCTTATCAGCAATTGCCTTGTCTTTGGAAGGGAACATATGAGCATAACGATAGGTGATCTTTACGCTTTCATGGCCAACACGGTTGGCAATATCAACAGCAGAGAATCCCATCTCAATAAGCAGCGATACATGTGAGTGTCTAAGATCATGGATACGAATCCTTTTGACTCCGGTTTCCCTGCATCCTCTGTCCATTTCATGGTGCATGCCGGATTTAGTAACTGTAAAGATTCGGTTATTTGGTTTAAGCTCGTATTGCCTGGATAAATAGTCTTCCATTTCATCTGCCAGGAAATCTGGCATCTGGACAACACGGTTACTTTTGATGGTTTTAGGATCTGTTATTACATCCTCGCCTTTGATGCGTTGATAGCTTTTGTTGATCCGAACGGTTTTCTTGTTAAAATCAAAATCAGAAGGCGTTAATGCCAGCATTTCGCCAAGTCTTAATCCGCACCAGTAAAGCATTTCAAATGCCTGGAAGATTCCATCCTTTTTCATCATGGCTTTGGAGAAGATCATGTATTCCTCTTTGGTCCAAAACTGCATTTCACCATTTGTTTCCTTTCCCATATTGCCGGCAACTCTAGCAGGGTTGCTGCTCAAGCCATAATAGCGGACGGCATAATTGAAAATTGCACTCAGTTGGTTATGCAGTGTTTTTAGATAGGTGGGGGAAAACTCCTTATCCGTTTTGGTAGTTTGCTTCATCATCTCATTCTGCCAGCTGATTACATCGGTTGGCGTTATCTCGCAAAGCTTCTTGTCTTTGAAATAGGGCAGTATCTTCTTTTCAATGATTGCTACTTTCGTCTGAAGTGTATTTTCCTTCAATCTTTTTTCCATTGAATCCATATAGATTTCAACAAAGCTTCTAAAAGTCATTGATAGACTGTTATCCTTCTTTTCAGCAAATTCAACTTCATAACGCTTGGCTTCAACCTTGGACTTGAATCCTCTTTTGGTTGTGGTCCTAAGCTTGCCCGTCCAGTCCTTATAGCGGGTAACAACATACCAGGTTCCTCTTGATTTATCCTTATATACCGGCATCTCTATCTCCATCCTTTCCAAAGAATCTTTCATAGAAATAAGGATAGATAACTCTTCCACGAACATACATGTAACCTTTCTGTGCAAGTTCTTCGTTCAACTGCTGGATTAGCTTGTATGCAGCAGACTTGGATAATCCGGTAAGTTCCATGATTTCTTTCGCATCTATGAATCTGTTTTTGTTTTTATCCATCTGGTTATCCTCCTTTCCTTTGTTATAGGCTTTTGATAAAAAAGAATCCCAACTGCAAAAGTGGGATTTGTACCTATGATTTTTGTCTATGTATATTCTTTAGACCGAGTGATATTTTGATCTTGTGATCGATGATGTGCATATGTCCTTTTGAAATATGGCAGATCTTCTTTAGCAACCTGGACTTATCGATGACCTTGATCTGTTCGCAAAGAACCATGGATCGATGTTTGAGGCCAATGCCTTCCGGAAGAATGTAATGAGTTGGAAGATGGGCTTTTGATTCAATCTTGGAAGATAGACAGGCAACAATGGTTGTAGGACTATGCTTGTTGCCACAGTTGTTCTGGATAATGACAACCGGTCTAACAAAAGCCTGTTCAGATCCGGTTGCATCACTTAGATTAGCAAGAAAAACATCTCCTCGTTTTACTTTGATCATAAATATAACAGCTCCTTCATATGTAAAGCCAGGCTGTTGAACCTGGCTGATATATTAATCTAATATTCATCTTGTTTTCTATTTATCCCTGATAACCCGAAAACGATAGGGAATCCTGTTAAAGCAGATGGTAGTCAGCCATCAGTCATGGGAGTTTCACCCACGCATCTTACGCGTGCGCTTATCGCTAAAAGTATCATTATCATGCATGCCGTCATGGCACAGTTAACAGCTGTTGATCATTATGAAGTATCATCGCTCTTTCTATATATTATATATAGAGGTCATGGCGCATCATTGATCCAGCTCAGGCATGCAGGTTTAAGTTTTAACAGTTGTTATCCGGTTTTCAAAGATCATGGGGAATGAAGGGAGTTTTTATCCCTTCATCTTAATAGGCCATGAAAACAATGATTATTGGACAAAAAAACGAATATTTCTAAACAAAAATGATAGAATCAGGTTTTATTCAACTGTATAATATGGAATGGTTTTATGTAATGTGTGGAATGATACATAATTATATTGAATATGAGGTGATTTTGTGTACCTATTTTATTACGATGAATCAGAACATAGTAGGAAAATTAATTACAACACAATTAATGCAGATAATTTCTATGATAGTTTTGCGACTGTTATTGTCGGATGGAATGATGAGTATAATTCTGAAATTGAAAAACTTTATGAATCATTCGAAAGCAAATATAAAGATAGAAAAGATAAGAATGGTGAAATCAAAAGCAACAGATTACACAATAATGAATTTAAATACGGATTTGCATCAGTAAATAAACACAATACGAGATTTCTTAATGATTTTTTGGAAGTATTTAACGAAAAGGTAAAGATATATGTAAGTTTTCACAGCAAGATAGAATATCTTGTTGTCCAATTATTTTCTCAATATGACAATAATATTTTCTTTGATGCAGATTCAATGAAGTATTCAATAACTAAGGCGTTAGTAACGTATAGACCAGAAAATGTTATAAAGGCAATTTCAGAATCTCCAGATACATTTGTTGAATCATTAAAGATGTTTTTTAATGAAAGAATACAGAAAAACATCCAGCATAATATTAGACCGCTTGAAACTAATGCTTTTAATGAAATTATTACTGTTTTAGATTCTATATCTTCAGAAGTAATAATTAGTTGGGATTATAAAATGACATTTGAAGGTTTTGCTAAGTATCTTAATGAACAAGGAATTGATAATTATAAAATCATTCTTGATAACGAAGGAAACGAGGGTCAGGATAGTAGAACGTGCACCGCAGCAAAATCTGTAGGATTGATGAATGTCGAAGAAAAGAATTCAAAAGATGTTTTTGGACTTCGCATGGCAGATATGATGGTCGGAATAATCACAAAGCTAATGAAACATTTAAGTATAAATTTACATAAGGATTACGGAGAAACAGTTGAATTAAGATTTCTTGATCCAAAGTGGTTTGCATTGAGCAATGAGCAACTGCAACTTTATCTTAAAATGAATAAAATAATATGTGAAAATGACAAAGCGTGGTATAAATCGTATATTGGACTTTACCCAGACGATTTCATTGTATTTATTGCTTTACTAAAGTTTATCAATGATGAAAAAACTAAGCAATTAATGTTGAATAATTTGGAAATATTGCCTAGATGTTTTAATGATTATTCTTGTCAATGTATATCAGATTATTTTAAAAGACTTAAAGTAAAAATACCTATTGATCCAATTCCAAATACAAAAAAGGATTACTATTATAATCAAAGCGGTGCAAAAGTATACTTTGATATCAAGAAACAGCCTTTATTAAATATTGAAAAGGGGTGTAATAAACTTTATAAAGTCCTTTCCACAGGAATAGAACGAAATGGGATACCTGTTATAACAGTATTTGAAAATGAAAATTACTTTTGTTATAGATTGCCAAATGAACTGTGCGGATGGTCAAGATACTTGCTATCTCTGTCTATATTAGGAAACAATTTGCTCCCTTCTGATGTGCTTTTTTCTAATGTTGATGGAAATTATACTGCTGATATTTTATAAAAGAAGAATATAGAGATTATTGCAAAATCATTTTCTTCAGTTATATTGGAATAAGCATTCGTAAAAAGACGGTCTTATTGTTGACCGTCTTCTTTTGATAATTGCTTGCCGGTATCAATGCCGATTTCTAAGCCCTTTACGAAACCAAACTGATACGCCAGCATTATCTCATCACAAAGTGATAAAATAAATTCTTCCATACCTTCCATGATTGACATCCCTCCCTGCGAATATAATAGCAATCTTGTGCAATCAAAATCGTCTCAAATTTGTGCCAGATTTGTGTCAATTAGTCTCAACTTATCCACAATGATGTGGAAAACTCAGTTTTTATTCATCTTTTCCTTGAATCTCTGGATTTTCTTGTAGATGGTATCAGGTTTGATATTGAGTAACTTGGATATTTCTTCAATCTCATAACCATAGTATTTCATCAGTATAATTTGTTGAAGCTGCTTATCGGTATTTTTGAGCATCATGAATAATGACTCACTTTCAACAATATCCAATAGATCCATAAATGTATTGATATCCTTCTTATCATATGTAGGAATGGCAATGAAGAATGCATCAGCAGTTATCTGTTCTTTTCGCTGCTGCCTTCTAGCTTTGTTTACAAATAAATCATGATCAAATTTTCTTAATGAAGCTATCTTTTCCTCTGGGTAATTCAATTCTCTCAATTGTTGGTCCTCCTTATCTTTCCACTCATTGAATTCATTTTCGAGTTCATAATTCTTCTTTTTCATAATCAATACCCCTTCACTTGAATAGGCCACTGATGTGGCTTAAATTGGACAAAGAAAAGGCATTTTTGCTCTCTTTTTAAAAGTGACAGAAGGTATAAAAAAACAGATCTACTGCAAGAACAGTGATCTGCTTAAGTCTTACATTAAATAAAAATACCTTTTCTGACTTTTGGATGGATTGGAGGAGCTCTTATAAAATTGTTCACAATGTAATATTTTACACTCATATTTATTAGATAGAATAAAATATTACTTAGAAAGTATATTTGGTATTTCATATAACCTAAAAATCGGTTATAATATGTCTAGATTATTTAGAATGGAGCTCGTTATGAAAGTTCGTTACAACAATTTATTTAAATTGCTCATTGATAAGAAGATGAAGAAGACAGATTTAGCAAGAGAAGCTGGATTGACTCCGGCAACATTGGCGAGATTGTCCAAAGATGAAATCGTATCAATGGAAACAATAATTAAGATTTGTGAATGTCTAAATTGCAGAATTGAAGATGTGGTGGAATTGATTCCGATTGATGACGAATAGCAAAGTGGGGGAGGGTTATGAATGTCGAGTAGTAATAACGATGTGGTAATCAGTAGAGCAAGTCCGCATACTGTAAAAAAATTTGAACTAATAGAGAATTACGTCAGATCATGGGCACAAAAACTCATGCTTTATGATTGTTGTGATGGTTTGATTTTTATTGACTGTATGTGTAATAGCGGTGTTTATCATGATGACGATGGTAAGGAAATTTTGGGAACGCCATTGCGTATAGCTAATATTTTAAGAGATGTATCGGGACAATATCCAAGAAAACATATTTTTATTTATTTCAATGATATGGATAAAGAAAAGACTGATTTATTGCAATCTCGTTTACCAAAAAATAAAAATAATTTTAACATTACCGTTACTACAAAAGACGGAAATAAGCTGCTAAAAGAAATTGGCCCTCAATTAAAGCAGAAAAGTCCGCAGCAAAAGTCAAAAAAAGTGATAATTATTTAAAAGAAGCTTTGATGTTATCACAATTAGGAACAGAGTACTGGAAACAAATGATTTCCAAAGGGTATAACGCTAAGCTATTGAATTACAAAGAAATGTCCATTTTAAAGGTCTTAGTAGATGTTGAAAAAACGGGGAAAATGCCAAGCGAAAAGCAGACAAAAGAGATTATAAAGATAAAGAAGAAATTGGAAGATAGCGGTATTATCGTCTAATCATTTGGAGGGTGTTATGAATAATAAGAAGATATCTTTTAATGAATTTTTAAAAATATGCGATGTAATAATCAAAAGAACAGGCAAAGATATTAGAAAAAGTAATGATGAAATCCTCTCACAATTGGGCATTGTAGAAGTGATTGATATCCAAATTCCTAATGGTGAGTATCTTAATTCATCAAAAAGTGCTCAAGGAATTATGAGATCTTTAGCTGGGTATTTTATTAGGTTGGGTAAGCATACTAATGAAGATTTGTTAGGTTCACTTTATTGTACTAGAACTGGAGAGGGAAATGAAAAAAGAAAGCAGATTTCTGATGGTTTTTGGATTCTTACCGATTACCCTGTCGCTGACTGCATGAAAAAATGTTGCAACATGGTAAAAAAGCTTGATCCAAACAATATTGATAAATACTATTTTCTATACTCAGCAAATGATGATGCATTACTTACGAATACCGAAAAGAGTGAACCAATTGGAACTATACAAGAGGATTTAAAAAAATATTCTAAAGAAGATTTTTTATTGATTTGATAGACGGAAATCTTCTTATAAGCCCGCGCAAGTGTTTATAAAACCTTGTGAAAATGGCTTAAAATCAAGGTTTTCTGCATATCGTCATTTATCTTGCCATATCTCCGTATAAGATGATTTTGTAAGACCGGGCACCATTTTGGCACCACAAATTATAGGAGGACGACATGAAAAACGTACTTTTAGACAAGGGTATTATACTCCCGTCCGACGAAATCAGCAAGGATAAGGTAAACCTTGTAACCGGAGCAATCACGCAGCCATTCGCAGAAATGGTATGGGTAACGACAGGCGGCGACATGGAAACCGTAAACCGCTTGACCGACGTACTTGTTACCATGAACACCCCCGCCGACCGGGGGAAGCTGTTCAAAATCATAATAATGCTCTATGGGCTTATGGGCTTGCCCTTTTCCGAGGAAGCCGAGCCTATGGACGCAGACCCCGCCGTTTTGGAATACTTCATTTTTTCCTTTACGGCAGACTTTGGCGAAGTCATACAAGACCTCATAGCCGAAGAAGCAGAATAACGCACCGCACAGGCGGCGTTTCTCACTTCCCACAAGGAAGAACAGGAACGCCGCTTTTTTCATGCCCTTTGTTACGCAGTAGGCATGGAAAAGCCCTTGATTTACGCGGCTTTGCGGACGCGGTTTTCAGCGGATAAGGGATTGATACCTAAACCCTCAAAATCGCGTTTCTATTGCGTAACAGGTATGCAGCAAAGGAGTGATGAAGCTATGGCAGTTTTCAGAGTGGAGCGCAACAAGGGCTATACGGTTATGAGCAACCACCACTTACGCAATAAGGAGCTATCCCTAAAGGCAAAAGGGCTGTTATCGCAAATGCTGTCCTTGCCAGAGGATTGGGACTACACCCTTGCGGGGCTGTCCTTTATCAACCGGGAGAAAATCGACGCTATCCGGGAAGCCGTTAAGGAACTGGAACGCGCCGGGTATATCGTGCGTTCAAGGGAACGCGACGAGAAAGGACGCTTGCGCGGCGCAGATTATGTGATTTTTGAGCAGCCGCAGACCCCGCCTGTATCGGATTTACCTACATTGGAAAATCCAACATTGGATAATCCAACGTTGGAAAAACCTACGTTGGAAAAACCTACGTTGGAAAATCCAACGCAATTAAATAAAGATATATCAAGTAAAGAACAATCAATTACTGATTTATCAAGTACCCATTCCATTCCTTTCCATTCCCTAAATCCCTTGCCTTATGAGCAGGACGAAGCGGCTACGCCGCCGGAAAGGAAAAGAACGGAAGCGAAAACAAACAGCGCAATAGAGATTTATCGGGAAATCATCAAAGACAACATCGACTATGACATTCTCATTCAAGACCCCAAAATGGATAAAGACCGTTTGGACGAGATTGTAGAAATCATGCTGGAAACCGTCTGCACAGCCCGAAAGACAATCCGTATCGCCGGGGACGACTACCCCGCCGAACTTGTCAAATCAAAGTTTATGAAGCTGAATAGCAGCCACGTTGAGTTTGTTTTGGACTGCATGAGGGAGAACACAACCAAAATCCGCAACATCAAGCAGTATCTAAAAGCGGTGCTGTTCAACGCACCGAGTACCATTGACAGCTACTATACCGCCCTTGTCAATCACGACTTTTACGGCAGCAAATGAGCATAGCCGCAGTTTACCGGGAAAGGAGTTGATACCTTGCAGGAGGAAGTAACCCAAAAAACGATTGCCCTATCCGTCAATGTGGGAAAAGGCGCGGCAAGGCTTACCGAACAGGCGTTGCAGAAAGCAATCAAGAAGTTTTTGGAGCAGAAAAGCAAAGCCCCGCATGGGAAACAGACCATGCGGCAGCTTATGAAGCAAAATGCGGGTGTTTCCAACATCGAGATCACCGACAGCAATATCAAAGCCTTTGAGAGTACCGCGAAGAAGTACAACATAGATTTTTCGCTGAAAAAGGTTAAGGGCGAACAGACCCGTTACCTTGTGTTTTTCAAAGGCAGGGACGCGGACGTTATGACCGCAGCGTTTCAAGAGTTTTCCGCAAAGAAGCTGAACAGGGATAAAAAGCCCTCTATCCGCAAAGCCCTTGCCGCAGCAAAGGACAAGGCGAAGCAGCTTAACGCCGCCCGCGACAAGGTAAAGAAAATAGACAGGGGGCGCGAGATATGAAGCAGATGAACTACAAAAAGTTGATAATCCCGAATATCCCCTATGTGTTCTTTGTCTATCTCTTTGATAAGGTGGGACAGGCGGTGCGGCTTGCCCCCGGCGCGGATATTTCCGAAAAGATACTCAATATCACACAGGGATTTTCCGAAGCGTTTTCAAATGCCTTGCCGAGCGTTCACCCGTTGGATTTGCTTATCGGCATTGTCGGCGCGGTGGTTATCCGTCTGATTGTCTATGTCAAAGGGAAAAACGCAAAGAAATACCGCAAGGGCGCAGAATACGGCAGCGCACGTTGGAGTGCATAATTTTAAGTGTAAAGGAAGCCTATATGGACGCACAGGAGGTTATGCACATGACTGATTATAGTAAAATTACAGCCCTTTACTCCCGCCTTTCCGTGGGCGACGAGGACAGGGACGGCGGTGAGAGTAACTCGATACAGAACCAAAAAATCTTTTTGGAGAACTACGCCAGAGGGCAGCACTTAACCAATATCCGGCACTACATTGACGATGACGAAAGCGGCAGATTTTTTGACCGTTCTGCCTACTCCCGCATGATGGACGATGTAGAGAACGGGAAAATCGGTGTCTGCATTATGAAAGACCTGACACGCTGGGGGCGTGACTATCTCCAAGTCGGCAATGCGATGGAGATATTCAGACGGAACAATGTGCGCTTTATCGCAGTCAACAACGGGATAGACAGCGAAAAGCCCGATACATTGGAGTTTGCGCCCTTTATCAACATCATGTCGGAGTGGTACGCAAAGGACATCAGCAAGAAAGTAAAGACCGGCATTAAGACGAAGGGCATGAGTGGAAAGCCGATTGCCACCGAAGCCCCCTATGGCTATGTCAAATCCCCGGACAACAAGGATTTTTGGATTATCGACGAGGAAGCCGCCGGAGTTGTTCGTTTGATTTTTCGCCTGTTTCTGGACGGAAAAAACCGAAACCAAATTGCCGTATATCTCACGCAGGCGCAAATCCCAACGCCCACATTCTACATGAAAGAGCGCGGGCGGGGAACCTGTAAAAACAGGGCGCTCAATGAGGCCAACCGCTATAAGTGGAACAAAGCCACCCTGACCCATATCCTCACACGGCAGGAGTATTGCGGTGATGTTGTCAACTTCAAGACCACAAAGCACTTCCGCGACAAGCGGAACCACTATGTAGACCGGAGCCAATGGCAGATAACCGAAAATGTGCATGAGCCGATTATTGACCGCACCGACTTTGAAACCGTACAGCGGATTTTGGAAAATGCGCCCGTCAAACGCCCCAACGGGGACGGGGAAATCCACCCTTTGTCGGGCTTGCTTTTCTGTAAGGATTGCGGTGCGAAAATGCACATTCGCATAGATTATCGGAATGGCGGCAAGCGTCATGTTGCCTATTGCAGCGAGTACCACAAGGGAAAAGCCAAAAACCCCAAATGCAATTCCCCGCACATCATTGACGCGGATTTGCTCGTGCAGACCATCGCGGAAGTGCTGAAGAAAATCGAGGACTATTCTATCAGCAACTGGGCGGAATTTGAAGCCTTAGTGAAAAAGAACCTTGCCATGCAGCAGACCGACAAGACCAAGAAACAGCAGAAGCGTATCCCGCAAATCACGACGCGCCTTGAACAGATTGACAAGGTGCTGAACAAGCTCTATGAGGACAACGCCCTCGGCACGATCCCGCAAGACCGCTATGAGCAAATGTCGCAGAAGTATTCAGAAGAATACTATGCGCTGAAAGCGGAGCTTGCCGAGCTGCAAGAGCAGCTATCCGCTTTTGAGAACGCGGGCGGACGGGCGCAGAAGTTTTTGAAGCTGACGGAACGCTACGCTGCCTTTACCGACCTGACCCCCGCCATTCTCAACGAGTTTATCAGCCGGATTGAAGTGCATGAGCGCGACAAGAAAAGGGCAAAACAAGCCATTCAGCACATCGGGATATATTTCAACTATATCGGCAAATTTGAGAACGAAGTGACACAGCTTACAGAGCCAACGGAGCAGGAAATCCGGCAAATGCGGGAGGAAATCGAAGAAGCCAAAAAGGAAAAGAGCCGCGCCTATCACCGGCAGTATTCAAGGGAGTACCGGGCGCGAAACCTTGAAAAGCAGCGGGAGTATGACCGTATCAAGGCGCGGGAATACCGGGCAAGGAGAAAGGCGCAGACCGCCGCCGCACAGCCCGCACAGTAAAACAGAATAACCGACAACCAAGAGGGATTTTCCGGCTACGGGAAGTCCCTCTTTTGCGCCCGGAGAAAGGAGCCGCCTATGACAGAACAGAACGGGACGCCCACCGCGCCCCGGAACCCCGACAGTATTATCACGACGCAGAGAAACGGGCAGACTATTGTTGCGGAGTTATTTTTCAATCACAGCAGCACAGAAACATTCCGCGACAAGCTGCTCAAGACGATACTTGCCGACAGTTCGTGTTTATCTGCGTCTGACGGTCAAGAGCCGGAAAAATCGGAAATCTTGCGATAACAGCCGCCCCGACGATACATTCCACGTCCGGGCGGTTTTTATCGTCAAAAACGCCGTTTTCTCCAAGTCAAGAGCCGGAGAAAACACCCGAAAAATGCCCCTATTGCGTAACAGGGGCACAGAAAGGAGTTTGCATGAGAACAGGGCTTACCAAGCAGGAAAAGACCACCGATATTTGGTTTGACGAGAAAGACCCCCTTATCCATATCCGCACCCACAACACCGCCTTGAAAAAGCGTCTGCTTGCATACAGCCGCCGTTATCCGGCGATCTGCCAGCAGACTGACGCAGACCCGGAAACGGGCTGCATGGAGTTTGACATTGAGAAAGGCCGCTTCTCTTTCCGTCTGACCGCCCCATACAGCGAGGAACGGCGGGCGGTATGCCAGAGAGAGCAACGTCGCCGACAGGCTGAAATAGAGTTGAAATGTTCATAGTTTTGTGCTATACTTTTTCTAAAAGCAGAGTAATACTGCGGAATTGATTGGAGGACAACACAATGGTTACATTTATGAGATTAAGATAAAACCGCGAGTTATGTTGCGGTTATCCGTATTGCATAACTCGCTTATTGAAGCAGAGATGTAATTACGGAGGAAAAACAAATGAATAATAATTTATCACGCTTTGCAGACAGCAAGGTTTATTTTCAATGCCCAATTTGCACAAAATCAATGGATATACAAGGCAATAGCCTAATTTGTAGACATGGACATTGCTTTGATATTTCAAGATATGGATATGTAAATTTGTTGTTAAAATCATCGCCCAAAACCAACTACAGCAAGCGGTCTTTTGACAACCGGCACCAAATTTTGGAGTATGGCATGTATGATGTTGTGTTGGAGAAAATCATACAGTTTATTTCTGATACGCCATCTATAAGAAACATTTTAGATGTTGGTTGCGGCGAGGGTTTCTATGCAAGGCAGATACAGCAAAGAACAGAACGAAACATCTTTGCCTTTGACTTGTCAAGGGAGGCAATACAGATTGCATCAAAAAAAGACAAGCGCAAAGCAGTGAAGTGGTTTGTTACTGACTTATCAAAAATCCCTTTGAAAGACGGAAGTATGGATTGTATTTTAGACATATTTTCGCCTGCACACTACAAAGAATTTCAGCGATTGCTATCTCCTAACGGATATGTTGTGAAAGTAATTCCTACGAAAAATCATTTGAGGGAAATCAGGACTAAAGTGCAAGCACACTTGAAAAATCCAGATTATTCAAATGAGTCTGTCGTTGAATATTTTGAGAAATATCTTAAAACCATTTCAAGAGAAACGGTTTCAGCCACCGTACAGTTGTCATCAGAACAAAGAATGTCGTTTATTGAAATGACGCCGCTTCTCTTTTGCGTTGAAAAAGATTGCGTTGATTGGCGTACTCTCACACATTTGACAATCGAAGCTGATGTTTTAATAGGAATGTATTAAAGGGCGTATTGATATTTAATATTCCCATTTATTGAGCAGAACGGAGTAAACCAAACACCCTAATCAAAAGGACAGCCGAGGAAATCGACTGTCCTTTTTCTATGCCGACAGGTAGAAAGGAGTGACCACCCATGACGAAACCGAGAGAAAAAAACGCGAGGAATTGCAAGCCGAGATTGAGGACGGGAAGAAGAAAATCCGGCAGCTTGAAAATCGGGAAAAGGTGTTGCGGCAAAAGTTATCCCAAGAGGAACGCAGGACGCGCAGCCATCGGCTGATCGTCCGGGGTGCGGTCTTTGAGAGCATTGTGCCAGAAGCAAAGACCATGACCGACGAAGAAGCCGCCGCCTTTCTCCGGCTTGCCCTGACGAGCGAGGAAGCGCGGGGCTATCTGAAAAAACGCACCGAGGGCGGGAAAAGCGAATAATCCCTTTGGTACAAAGGGCGCACTTATACACCCTTACGGGTGCGTGCGCTCTGCCGAGGGCTTGTCGGCACAGAGAGAAAGCCGCTTGCTTCCCTCTCTGACCGACATTGGCGGCTTTGCCGCAACAAGGGGCTGCACCCCTTGCGCCGCTTACGCGGCTATCCCTGCACACCCACAAAAACAGTATACCCGCCTTTGGCGTCTGTACCATTTTTGCGGGTTTTCATTTTATCCGGGAGGTGATACCCATAGCCATCTATCATTGTAATATCAGCATTGTCAGCCGGGGCAAGGGCAAATCAGCCGTTGCCGCAGCCGCCTACCGAAGCGGCGAAAAGCTGACAAATGAGTGGGACGGAATGACACACGACTACACCCGCAAAGGCGGTGTTGTCCATACGGAAATTATGCTGCCACCCCACGCCCCGCCCTCTTTCTCTGACCGTTCAACCTTGTGGAACAGCGTGGAGCTTTACGAGAAAGCCGGGAACGCCCAGCTTGCCAGAGAGATTGACGCGGCGCTCCCCATAGAGTTATCCAGAGAGGAACAAATCCGACTTGTCCGGGAATACTGTTCCTCTCAATTTGTTTCCAGAGGAATGTGCGTTGATTATGCCATTCACGACACCGGCAAGGGCAATCCCCATTGTCACATCATGCTTACCATGCGCCCCCTTGACGAGCGCGGCGCATGGGCGGCAAAGTCCCAAAAGGAATATGACCTTGATGAAAACGGCGAGCGTATCCGCTTGCCAAGCGGCAGATACAAGACGCACAAAGTTGACCTGACCGGCTGGAACGACAAGGGCAACGCCCTCTTGTGGCGTAAGGCATGGGCGGATATTTCAAACGCCTACCTTGAACGAGCCGGAAGCCCGGAGCGTATCGACCACCGCAGCAACGCCGAGCGCGGCATTGGCGAGATACCCACCGTCCACATGGGCGTGGCGGCTTGCCAGATGGAGAAGAAAGGTATTGCCACCGAGAAAGGCGAACTGAACCGGAATATCCAAAAGGCAAACCGCCTTATACGGGAAATCCGAGCGCAGATTGGAAAGCTCAAAGAATGGATTGCCGACCTGTTCAAAGCGTGGGAAACCGCCCCGGAACAGCCGCAACAATCCCCCGGCCTTGCAAATCTGCTGATGAAGTATTTGAGCGTTCAGAGAGAAAAGAGCCGGAAGTATTCGCAGCGTTGGCAACAACAGCACACAGCCGATGAACTGAAAACCATAGCGGCAGCGGTCAACTATCTGACCGAGCATGGTATCTCTACCCTTGATGAGCTGGACGCAGCCCTTTCCTCTGTCAGCGAACAGGCCGACACTATCCGGGCAGGAATGAAAACCGCCGAGGAACGCATGAAGAAGCTGCAAAAGCTGATTGAATACGGGAAGAACTACACCGAGTACAAGCCCGTTCACGATGAGCTGAAAAAGCTGCAAAACGGCTGGACAAACAAGCGCGACAAGTACGAGGAAGCCCACCGCGCCGAGTTGACCCTATGGAACGCAGCAAGCCGCTATCTCCATGCAAATCTGCCGAAAGGAACAAAGACCTTGCCTATTGCGGAATGGGAACAGGAATATGCCGACCTCAAAACACAGAGGGACAGCGATTATGCCAAACTGAAAGATACCCGCGCCGATGTTTCCGAACTTCAAAAAATCCGCAAATGCGTGGATATTGCACTCCGCGCCGACCAGCCGGAGCAGACACAGACCCGCACAAAGCGGCACGACATAGACCGATGAAAGGAGTGAGTTTTTTGTACTACACCCAAGAACAGATAGACCGGGCGAACCAAGCCGACCTTGTTTTGTTCCTGCAATCGCAGGGGGAACCGCTGGAACGCGCCGGACAGGAATACCGATGGAAACGGCACGACAGCTTGACCGTCCGGGGCAACAAGTGGTATCGCCACAGCCAGAGCAAGGGCGGCGGCCCCATTGATTTTGTCATGGAGTTTTTTGGCAAGAGTTTTACCGAAGCCGTTGAACTTCTCACAGGAGAAAAGGGAGCCGCACCGCCGCCGGATAGACCAAGCTCCGCGCCCCTCTCCGACTTCCGGCTACCGCCCCGCAGCCCCGACAACCGAACAGCGAGGAACTACCTCACAGCCGCCCGCCGCATTGATGAAGATGTGACGGGCTTTTTCTTTGCCAGCGGCGATATTTACGAGGACGCAGCCCACCACAACGCCGTATTTGTGGGGCGGGACGAGGACGGAATACCGCGCTACGCCCACAGCAAGGGAACGGCGGGAAACTTCCGCCTTGATGTGAAAGGCAGCGACAAAGCCTTTAACTTCTGCTACCGGGGCGAGGGCGAAAGAGTGTTTGTCTTTGAAGCCCCCGTTGACCTGCTTTCTTTCCTCTGCCTGTTCAAAAAGGATTGGCAGAAGCAAAGCTACCTGTCATTGGGCGGCGTGGGAGAAAAAGCCCTGCTCCGCTTTCTCTCTGACCGTCCGAACATCAAGACCGTTTATCTCTGCCTTGACAGCGACGAAGCCGGAAACGACGCTTGCAGCCGCCTTGTGAAGCTCATGCCGGAGGGCTACACCGTCCACCGGCTTATCCCTCTTTTCAAGGATTGGAACGAGGTATTGCAGCACCGGGCAGAAATCACAGACGGAAAGTATTTGCGAGAAGCGGTCTACGGCTTGAAAGAGCCGCCGCAGGAAGAAACCGTTGAGATTATCCGCATGAGCGAGGTGGACACGCAGACCGTCGAATGGTTATGGGAGCCGTATATCCCCTTTGGGAAAGTAACCATTGTGCAGGGCAACCCCGGCGAGGGCAAGACCACCTTTGCCCTACGCCTTGCCGCCGCTTGTACCAACCGCAAGCCGTTCCCCCACATGGCAGTGCATGAGCCGTTCAATGTGATTTACCAGACTGCCGAGGACGGTTTGGGCGACACCATCAAGCCCCGCCTTATGGAAGCCGAAGCAGACCTTGACCGCATTCTTGTCATTGACGAGAGCAAGCAGGGGCTTTCCCTGTCCGATGAGCGCATAGAGAGAGATATCCGACAGACCGGGGCGCGGCTGATTATCCTTGACCCCATACAGGCGTATGTGGGCGAGAAAACCGACATGAACAAGGCCAACGAGATACGCCCCATGTTCCGCCGCCTTGCCGAGATTGCCGAGCGTACCGGGTGCGCCGTTATCCTAATCGGACACCTCAACAAAGCCGCCGGAGGACAGAGCGCCTACCGGGGTTTAGGCTCCATCGACTTCCGCGCCGCAGCAAGGAGCGTCCTGCTGATCGGGCGCGTGAAACGGGAACCGAATGTGCGCGTTATCGTCCATGACAAATCTTCTCTTGCGCCGGAGGGTAAGCCCATAGCCTTTTGCCTTGACCCGGAAACGGGCTTTTCGTGGATAGGCGAGTATGACATTACCGCCGACGAGCTGCTGTCCGGCGCGGGCGGCAACACCGCCACCAAGACCGAACAGGCGGAACGGCTGATACTTGACCTGCTTGCAGACGGGAAAGAGCTTGCCAGCGAGGACCTTGTAAAGGCCGCAGCCGAAGCCGGAATATCCGAGAGGACGGTACAGAACGCCAAGCGCAACATGGGCGGTGTTTTGGGCGCAAGGCGCGTCGGCGGTCAATGGTACAACTTCATCAAGAAGAAGCAGCCGCCCGAACCCGCAAGCTGAAAACGCAAAGTGCAGACCCTTTGCGCTTTGCACTTTCGCGCTTTCGCCTTGATTGTGCGTCAATAACTCCAAATAACACTTGACAAAACGCTTCATGGGGCAACGCCGAAGATATAAAGCCCTACATCGACCCGGATTTTCAGAACAACATCATTTTGACGCAGACCGAACGCCTTACCATGAACAGCCGCCCGAAGCAGCCGAAATATGCGAGAAATAAAAACGTCGTGGTGATCGGCGGCAGCGGCAGCGGCAAGACAAGGTTTTTCGTAAAGCCTAATTTAATGCAGCTTCATTCTTCCTACGTCTTGACCGACCCAAAAGGCACCGTCTTAATCGAGTGCGGAAAGCTCTTGCAGCGCGGCGGCTACAAGATAAAAGTGCTGAATACGATAAACTTCAAGAAATCCATGCGATATAACCCCTTTGTGTATATCCGCAGCGAAAAGGACGTGTTAAAGGTTGTCAATACCCTTATTGTCAATACCAAAGGCGACGGGGAGAAATCCGGCGAGGATTTTTGGGTAAAAGCCGAAAAGCTCTACTATACCGCGCTTATCGGCTATATCTGGTACGAAGCTCCCGACGAGGAAAAGAACTTTACGACGCTGCTTGAAATGATAAATGCGTCGGAAGCCCGCGAGGACGACGAGGATTTTAAGAACCCGGTAGACCTCATGTTTGAACGTCTGGAAGAAAAAGACCCGGAGCATTTTGCGGTCAAGCAGTACAAGAAGTACAAACTGGCTGCGGGCAAAACGGCAAAATCAATCCTTATTTCCTGCGGCGCAAGGTTAGCCCCCTTTGACATACGGGAACTGCGCGAACTCATGGAAACCGACGAAATGGAGCTTGACACTTTGGGAGATAGAAAAACGGCATTGTTCGTTATCATCTCCGACACCGACGACACTTTCAATTTTGTTGTTTCCATTCTCTACACGCAGCTTTTCAACCTGTTATGCGACAAAGCCGACGACGTTTACGGCGGGCGGCTGCCTGTTCATGTGCGCTGCCTGTTAGACGAGTTTGCGAATATCGGTCAAATCCCGAAGTTTGAAAAGCTCATAGCGACCATGCGAAGCCGCGAAATATCGGCTTCTATTATTTTGCAATCACAGTCGCAGCTAAAGGCAATCTACAAGGACAACGCCGATACCATAGTCGGCAACTGCGACACGACCCTTTTCTTGGGCGGCAAGGAAAAAACGACGCTCAAAGAAATATCGGAAATCTTAGGCAAAGAAACGATTGACAGCTTCAACACTTCCGAAACCAGAGGGCGGGAGCTTTCGCATGGGCTGAACTATCAGAAGTTAGGCAAAGAGCTTATGACGCAGGACGAAATCGCGGTCATGGACGGCGGGAAATGTATCTTGCAGCTTAGAGGTGTGCGCCCGTTCTTCTCTGATAAGTACGACATCACGAAGCACCCGAAATACAAGTACCTGTCCGACGCAGACCCGAAAAACGCCTTTGACATGGAAAAGCATATCAAACGCCGCCCCGCTATCGTAAAGCCGGACGAAGTATTTGACTACTACGAAATCGACGTACAGGAGGACGCAGCACCGTAAAGGGAGGTGGTAATCTATCCGAACTGTAAACACGGGCTATATGGTACGCGCCCCTACTTGGAGCGTGGCAGGAAGCCGCAGCGTATCAACCCTTACAAAAATGACAACTGAATACCGCCGCGCCGCAGCAGTTTAAGCAGCGCGGGGACGCAGCCGCCGAACACAGGCGGCTTTTTTCATACCCAAAACCAAAAACAAACAATTTTTATCGCCGCAAAACGGCAGAAAGTGAGGAAATTATATGGCATTTTTCAACAGCGCAGTAAACGTATTGCAGACCCTTGTTATCGCTCTTGGAGCAGGCTTAGGCATTTGGGGCGTTATCAATCTTCTGGAGGGATATGGTAACGACAATCCGGGTGCAAATGCTCATGTACGGTAAGGAAGCAAGCAACCGAAAACAAGAGATAGACCGCCAGCACTACACTATTCCGAACCAAAGACCAAAAGATAAGCATTGTGGGAAAATCTAAACTTTTGGATTTTCCTACAATGCCAACTACGGCGGAATCCCTCCCACTCCTTATATCTTTCTGTATACATTGAATTTGTATTTAGTAAAATGCAGACAACACCACGGATCGGCTTTTGGTTGGACAATTCCAACCAAACACCACAGCAGACAGCAGAAAACATTCTGAACGCTAGGAAGCCGGTATGATTGTTACATATAAGGGGAAGAAAAATTTCTTTTAGGTACTTGCTTTCCTAAAACTGATGTGATACAATGATTTAATCCAGAAAAGGAGTAAAAAATATGCGGCAAGGTATTCTTAAATAAAACTATAATCAAATAGTGGGAACAAAGGATTATGATAGCTCCTTTTGTAGGGGCTTAGTTTTTTGTACCCAATTTAAGAATACTTTTGCCTTATCAATTTTGACATATCCCCAAAAACAGCAATCACAAACAGGTGTATGCTGTATATGTGTATGTCCGCAAATTATCATCCCCAGTGGTAAAAGTATTTTACTGCTGGGGATTTTTATGCCCTTCGGGGCAGTAAAGGGAGGACAATCACATGAAAATAATCAATATTGGAATTCTTGCCCATGTAGACGCTGGAAAGACGACCTTGACGGAGAGCCTGCTATATGCCAGCGGAGCCATTTCAGAACCGGGGAGCGTCGAAAAAGGGACAACGAGGACGGACACCATGTTTTTGGAGCGGCAGCGTGGGATTACCATTCAAGCGGCAGTCACTTCCTTCCAGTGGCACAGATGTAAAGTCAACATTGTGGATACGCCCGGCCACATGGATTTTTTGGCGGAGGTGTACCGCTCTTTGGCTGTTTTAGATGGGGCCATCTTGGTGATCTCCGCTAAAGATGGCGTGCAGGCCCAGACCCGTATTCTGTTCCATGCCCTGCGGAAAATGAACATTCCCACCGTTATCTTTATCAACAAGATCGACCAGGCTGGCGTTGATTTGCAGAGCGTGGTTCAGTCTGTTCGGGATAAGCTCTCCGCCGATATTATCATCAAGCAGACGGTGTCGCTGTCCCCGGAAATAGTCCTGGAGGAAAATACCGACATAGAAGCATGGGATGCGGTCATCGAAAATAACGATGAATTATTGGAAAAGTATATCGCAGGAGAACCAATCAGCCGGGAAAAACTTGCGCGGGAGGAACAGCAGCGGGTTCAAGACGCCTCCCTGTTCCCGGTCTATCATGGCAGCGCCAAAAAGGGCCTTGGCATTCAACCGTTGATGGATGCGGTGACAGGGCTGTTCCAACCGATTGGGGAACAGGGGAGCGCCGCCCTATGCGGCAGCGTTTTCAAGGTGGAGTATACAGATTGCGGCCAGCGGCGTGTCTATCTACGGCTATACAGCGGAACGCTGCGCCTGCGGGATACGGTGGCCCTGGCCGGGAGAGAAAAGCTGAAAATCACAGAGATGCGTATTCCATCCAAAGGGGAAATTGTTCGGACAGACACCGCTTATCCGGGTGAAATTGTTATCCTTCCCAGCGACAGCGTGAGGTTAAACGATGTATTAGGGGACCCAACCCGGCTCCCTCGTAAAAGGTGGCGCGAGGACCCCCTCCCCATGCTGCGGACGTCGATTGCGCCGAAAACGGCAGCGCAAAGAGAACGGCTGCTGGACGCTCTTACGCAACTTGCGGATACTGACCCGCTTTTGCGCTGCGAGGTGGATTCCATCACCCATGAGATCATTCTTTCTTTTTTGGGCCGGGTGCAGTTGGAGGTTGTTTCCGCTTTGCTGTCGGAAAAATACAAGCTTGAAACAGTGGTAAAGGAACCCACCGTCATTTATATGGAGCGGCCGCTCAAAGCAGCCAGCCACACCATCCATATCGAGGTGCCGCCCAACCCGTTTTGGGCATCCATCGGACTGTCTGTTACACCACTCCCGCTTGGCTCCGGTGTACAATACGAGAGCCGGGTTTCGCTGGGATACTTGAACCAGAGTTTTCAAAACGCTGTCAGGGATGGTATCCGTTACGGGCTGGAGCAGGGCTTGTTCGGCTGGAACGTAACGGACTGTAAGATTTGCTTTGAATACGGGCTTTATTACAGTCCGGTCAGCACGCCGGCGGACTTCCGCTCATTGGCCCCGATTGTATTGGAACAGGCATTGAAGGAATCGGGGACGCAGCTGCTGGAACCTTATCTCTCCTTCACCCTCTATGCGCCCCAGGAATACCTTTCCAGGGCTTATCATGATGCACCGAAATACTGTGCCACCATCGAAACGGCCCAGGTAAAAAAGGATGAAGTTGTCTTTACTGGCGAGATTCCCGCCCGCTGTATACAGGCATACCGTACTGATCTGGCCTTTTACACCAACGGGCGGAGCGTATGCCTTACAGAGCTGAAAGGATATCAGGCCGCTGTCGGTCAGCCGGTCATCCAGCCCCGCCGTCCAAACAGCCGCCTGGACAAGGTGCGCCATATGTTTCAGAAGGTAATGTAAAGATACATAATCGTCAAGACGGCAACAATCAGAAGTTATGGAGGGTAACAATGGAATATAGTAAGGAAGATTTAATGGAAGCAAAAAAGCAAATTTGGGGAGTGGGAGAGAACATGGGAACAGAGGAAAGTAAAAAAATCTGGGAGGAGAACGCACAATTTTGGGATAATGCAATGGGTGACGAATCTAATGAATTTCACAGAGAGGTAGTGCGTCCCAAAGTAACGGAACTTCTATCTCCTAATCCTGCGGATTACATTTTGGATATTGCGTGTGGCAATGGAAATTATTCTTCGTATCTTGCACAAAGAGGCGCTTCGGTTGTCGCTTTTGATTACAGCAAAAAAATGATAGAATTGGCTAAAAGACGGCAATCACAATATGCAAAACAAATTGAATTTTGTGTGGCGGATGCGACCGATAGAAAAAGTATATTAGAATTAAAAAGAAATCGAGCCTTTACGAAAGCAGTTTCTAATATGGCAATTATGGATATTACGGATATTGAACCACTTCTTATGGCTGTTTATGAACTGTTGCAGGAAAGCGGAATTTTTGTCTTTGCAACGCAACACCCTTGTTTTGTCACGTTGACTGAAAAATATATGACACCGCACAGTTACTATGATATAGCGATTGAAGGGCAACCGAAAGAGCAGATTTATTATCATCGTTCCATACAAGATATTTTTAACCTTTGTTTTAGAGCTGGATTTGTCATTGATGGATTTTATGAAGAATGTTTTAAAACCAACAAAGAAATTCCTATGGTAATGATAGTAAGGCTTAAGAAGGTAAAACGTGATAGCTTAAAATAAATTCAAGTTTGTCGGGTAAATAGCAAACCCAGCCGAGCCAGTCAACGGTCAAGATGAACGGCGCATATGCGCAGCCGTTGACAGCCCCGCCCGCCTTTGCTGGTAGGCAATCAAGGGGCGACAGCAAGAAGTGCCACCGCCCCGCACTATTATTCAGAAAGGGGAATTTCCATGACCGACCAGATAGCCTATCAAGAATATATCCAGCGCAGGTACAACGCCTTTTGCAAGACTGTTATCCGCTGTGCCGCCTTGGACAAGATTTTGAAGCTTAAACGGCAATGGGAACGGCAAGTTTCCCTTGACTATCTGATGAACGAGAAGATTGTCCAGTTTGCCGCGTCGGAGCCGGACGAGGAATACCCATTTACCGTCTGCGGTCAGACCGTCCTGCTCTGCAACGCCGCCCTTGCCGACGCGATCTCTGTTTTGCCGGAGCAGACGCGGGAAGAAATCCTGCGCTATTACTTTCTGCGCCAGCCGCAGCGCGTGATCGGCGCGTGTATTGGCCGGTCACGCAGCACAGCGGGGCGGCATATCCAGCTTGCCTTGCAGCGGCTACGCGAAGAAATGGGGGTGAGCCGGTATGAGTAGACTTCTCCCCTATGAAACAATCCTCAAAGCCCGTGAGGGCGACCCAGAAGCCGTGAACGCTGTCCTGCTCCACTACGCCGGATATATCCGCTATTTCTCAAAAGTGAACGGGCAGGTCAACGCCGAGGTGGAGGACTATGTAAAGCAGCGGTTAATTGACTGTCAATTCAAGTTCCGGCTTGACGAACCACCGGACAAGTCATAAAAACTGAATACCAGCCGCCACCGACGCGGCCAGCGAAAGCAGTAAGTCTTGAAAAAGATTTACTGCTTTTTTTGTTGTCCGGCTCCGCTCCCGGCCATTTTGCCCCCTGCCGGTTGTAGTAGTAAGCGAGGAGGGAATTTTTCTGCCCTGGTGTTTGGCATTTGGAGCATTTACCCGTAGTAGAGGGCAAAGAGAAAGGATTTCTCCAACACCGGGTAGAAACCACTGCGTCCGGTGTCATTTTAGCGAAAGCGGGCAGGAATGCCCTTTACAGGATTAGTAGTAGCAGAAAAAGAGAAACAAACTTTTGTGGTTGCAGTTTTCCAAAAAAGTGGCGGACGGAAGTGAGAGAAAGTTTGCAGTCACGGAGAGCAAGTTTCTACCACGGTGCCAAAATCCGCAATTCTGCAGTTTTGCCCCTCGCGGGAAACTTGTTGGGGAGTGCCTTCCCCAAACCCTGCTCATGCGCCCTTACGGGCGAGAAAGGAGGTCACACCATGCGAAAGAAATACAACACGCCCCACCGCAGCCGCGTTGTGAAAACCCGGCTGTCCGAAGATGAGTATGCCGACTTCACAGCGCGGCTTGCGCCCTATGGTATCAGCCAGTCCGAATTTCTCCGGCAGGCGATACGGCGGGCGACCATACGCCCGGTTGTCCATGTGTCGTCGGTCAATGACGAGTTGCTTTCCGCTGTCGGGAAGCTGACAGCCGAGTACGGCAGGATCGGCGGCAACCTCAATCAGATTGCCCGGTATCTGAACGAATACGGCGTACCCTACAACACCCTTTCCGGCGAGGTACGCGCCGCCATATCCGACCTTGCCGTCCTCAAGTATGAAGTCCTCAAGAAAGTAGGTGACGCGGTTGGCAACACTCAAGCATATCAACTCTAAAAACGCCGACTACGGAGCCGCCGAGCAATATCTTCTCTTTGAGCATGACGAGTTTACCATGAAGCCCGTCCTTGATGAAACCGGCAGGCTTATCCCCCGCGAGGACTACCGGCTGTCCACGCTGAACTGCGACGGGGAGGATTTTGCCGTTGCGTGTATGCGGGCCAATCTCCGCTATCAGAAAAACCAGCGGCGGGAAGATGTGAAAAGCCACCACTACATCATCAGCTTTGACCCGCGGGACGGGCCGGACAACGGCCTGACCGTAGACCGGGCGCAGGCGTTGGGGGAACAATTCTGTAAAGAGCATTTTCCCGGCCACCAGGCCCTTGTCTGCACCCACCCGGACGGGCATAACCACAGCGGCAACATTCATGTGCATATCGTCATAAACAGCCTGCGGATTGAGGAAGTGCCGTTCCTGCCCTACATGGACAGGCCGGCCGATACGAAAGTCGGCTGCAAGCACCGATGTACCGACGCTGCCCTGCGCTACTTCAAATCCGAAGTCATGGAGATGTGCCACCGGGAGGGGCTTTATCAAATCGACCTCTTGAACGGCAGCAAGAACCGCGTCACCGACCGGGAGTATTGGGCACAGAAATCCGAGAAAGCCCGCGCCGCATACCGGCAGGCCCATGAGAGCGATTTTATCATAGCCGACGCAGCAGCCCGGTATTTCAAGGCGCATGGCATTACCAAGCTGCCCGCCCGGAAAGCGTTGCAGGCCGAGATCGAGCAGCTTATCTCCGAGAAAGACGGCCTGTATAACACCTATCACGAACAGAAACAGCGGTTCAAGGAGTTGCAGACCGTCAAGCGGAACATCGACCAGATTTTGCGCCGGGACGAGCCGCACCGCAGAAAGGAGCAGAGCCATGAGCGATAACCTGCCCCACATGGACTACCGCCAGCACCGGCGGGCGCGGCGGCTGGTACATGAGTGCTGTAACTACGATGAGGGGAACTGCCTGCTATTGGACGACGGGGAGCCTTGCGTGTGCGTCCAGAGCATTTCCTTTTCCCTCATGTGCCACTGGTTCCGTGTGGCTGTCCTGCCCCTTGACGGGGAGCTGGCCGCAGCCCTCTTGTGCCGGGGAAGCCGGAAACGGTGTGCCGTCTGCGGGGCGGCCTTTGTCCCCAAATCCAACCGGGGAAAATACTGCCCCGACTGCGCCGGGCGCATGAAGAAAATCAAAGCCGCCGAGAGAAAGCGGAAACAAAGGCAGAGATGTCACGCTTTAGAGCCTTTCAAACCCGCATAAATCAAGGCTTTTTTCGTGGGTGTCAAAGGGTACGCGATACATTTATCCTTTTCCCCCGGAAACGGCGTTTTAATGCGTGACAATACGCCAAAATCAACCCGAACACAGGGAGGTGATCCTATCGCTGATTATATCAGGGCAGACACGCGGCTGCCCGCCTATCTGCCGTATCCCCGTTTCCTGCTGAAAATGGAGATTTCACAGACCGCCAAGCTGCTGTATTCGCTGCTGTTAGACCGTTCCACCCTCTCCCAGAAAAACAAGTGGCTGGACGACGAGGGCAGGATTTATATTATCTATCCCATCGCGGAGATAGCAGAAATACTGGATAAAGGCAGCACCACCATCAAGGGGGCGCTTAATGAACTGGACACGGCGGGGCTGTTGGAACGGGAACGGGGCGGCTTCTCCGCACCGAACCGGCTTTATGTCAAAGTACCGCCAGTGCCACAGGTACAGTTTTCAGACCAACTGATGGCCGGAAGTCCGCCCCTCATAGAGCCGGAAAACCGTCCTACTGATGGTCAGAAAACCGACCTTATGATGGTCGGAAAACCGTCCCCTAACCAAACTACTATAAACAACCTTACAGAGAGCCAAACAAAGGGAGTGAGTGGGGGGCCGTCCGCGCCCTATGGCCGATATGGAAATATTTTTCTGTCACAGACCGAATACGACGAGTTGCAGGCAGAGTACCCTGACAGGCTGGAACGGTTCATCGAGGAAATGAGCCGCTACCTTGCCGCCAACGGGAAAAGCTACCAGAACTATGCCGCCGCCCTGCGGATATGGGCGGGGAACGACAAAAAGGAAGCCCCTAAAAAGGGCATACCAGACTACTCATGCAAGGAGGGCGAGAGTTTATGAAGAATGAAATCAACGCGGTTTTGGAGAATATGACGACCACCATCCCGGAGCCGGAGGACTACACCGGCGAGGACGGTTTACTGTACTGCGGCAAGTGCCGCAAGCCGAAAGAAGCCTATTTTGCGCCGGATAAGGCCGCTATCTTCGGGCGCGACCGCCACCCGGCAGAGTGCGACTGCCAGAGAACCGCCCGCGAGGAACGGGAAGCCGCCGAAAAGCGGCGCAGACACCTTGACACCGTGGAAGAACTGAAACGCCGGGGCTTTACCGACCCCACCATGCGGGACTGGACTTTCGAGAACGACAACGGCAGGAACCCGCAGACCGGGCTTGCCCGCCGGTATGTGGAGCATTGGGAAGATATGCGGACAGACAATATCGGCTGCCTGTTCTGGGGCGGCGTAGGCACCGGCAAAAGCTACCTTGCAGGCTGTATCGCAAACGCCCTCATGGAGAAAGAAATCCCCGTCCGCATGACGAACTTTGCTCTTATCCTCAATGACCTTGCCGCCAGCTTTGAGGGGCGCAACGAGTACATTTCCCGCCTTTGTCGTTATCCGCTGCTGATCCTTGACGACTTCGGCATGGAACGCGGGACGGAATACGGGCTGGAACAGGTGTTCAATGTGATTGACAGCCGTTACCGCAGCGGCAAGCCGCTGATCGTCACGACCAACCTTACGCTGGACGACCTGCACAACCCGGAGGACACCGCCCATTCCCGGATTTATGACCGCCTGCTTTCCATGTGCGTCCCGGTACGCTTTACCGGCGACAACTTCCGGCAGGAAACCGCCAAGCGGAAAATGGAGAGCATGAAGAAACTGATTACCGACTGAAAGGAGTATTGCCTATGGCAGATAACAAGCAGCACGACACCCGCACCACCCGCCGCCCTGACTGTGTGACGGAAATCCGCATGGGCAATTCCGTCCTTGTCGTGTCCGGCTATTTCAAGAAAGACACCACAACCACAGCCGCCGACAAAATGGCGCGGGTACTGGAAGCGGAAGCCGCTGCTACACAGGAGCCGACTTATCCGGCGTGAACCGGGGCATGGAAAAGCGGCCATGCCAGGGAGCATGACCGCTGGAACGAAAATCGGAAGTGCTTTAGCAATTCTTAATCTCATTCTCTATAAAATAATTTGCAATTTCAAAGGCTTTTATTCTTCTCTTTGCCAATGTGATTTGTGATTTATAACGCTCGGAATTATCCTTTGATTCAAATGTTTTTACTGTTTCTCTTAGCTTGTGCAGAGTTGAATCAATTTGCCTTTTGGCCGCGGTTAATTCATCTATTGTATACTTCATGTTTTCTCCTTTAACTTCTGATTTTTTTGTTAAATCAGAGTATACCACGGAGTTATGAACTTTTCTACTGCAAATATGGGACGACAACCCATACCATAAAAATCGGAAAATTGAAAAGCTGTAAAGAAGCAAATTTAACGCTTTTGCCGCTGTACAGCCCCCGCCGTTCCGTGGTACAATGAAACCACGGAATAGTGGGGCTGGCTGTCGGAAACGGAGGATTTTATGTTAAGACAAGCCACCCAAAACCTCATTACCGCCCTTTATCCGAGATTGTCCCATGAGGACGAATTGCAAGGCGAGAGCAATTCCATTTCCAACCAGAAACGGATTTTGGAAGCCTACGCCAAGCAGAACGGCTTTACCAATCTGCGCTGGTACACCGACGACGGCTACTCAGGTGCGAACTTTGCTGGGGTTAGATAGCGATACTTTTTACATCTACCATGTTGCGGCGGTCATGGTTGACAACTTGCGTCGGCTCCTGCTCGGTATCAACCTGTCCGACAAAGCTATAATGGATTTCGATTTTCCGGGTGTTGGTTTCCCGGTCTAATTCATGTATCAAAATACGGTCGATAAACTCATGGACGTTTTCATAGGTCAATTCCTGTATGTCGCTGTATTTCCCGACAATCTGAATAAACCTTGATATATCCCTTTTTCGCTCGGTAACGGTTGCGATCTGCTGTTGTAACTCGTCTATCCTTGCGGCAAGGGATTTCTTTTCGTCCTCATAGCCGGAAGTTAGAAACACAAACCGTTCATCTGTCAGTCTGCCTAATGCGTTGTCCTCATACAGCTTGCGGAAAAGCGTGTCAAGTTCGGTCATACGCGCCTGTGCTTTGAAAAGTTCCTTTTGCTGCTGCGCTAATGCCTTTCTCGCTTCCATGTCGCCGTACTCGGTAGCTTTACAGATAAAGTCCTGTTCGTGTTCCTTAACATACCGCAAAACCCGCCGCATATCTTCCAGCACTAAATCAAGAAGTACGTTTTTGCGGATATAATGAGAGGTACACTCGCTGCCTGTCCTTGCCCTGTTGCGCCATGCGCCGCAAGAATAGGAAAACTTGCGCGGCTCGATATTTACGCCCTGTTGGTAATACATCTTATGTCTGCAACCAGCGCAAAACAGCAAGCCGGAAAAAATATCAATCTCCGCTGCTTTTGTCGGGCGGTGGCGGGTAGCAATCCGCTTTTGCGCAAGTTCAAAGGTTTCCTCGTCAACAAGCGGCTCATGGGTGTTTGGGAAGAAATAGCGTTGTTCTTCTTCGTTCTTCCGGGTCTTTTTCGACTTGTAGGATACCTTGTGAGTTTTCGCGGTTACAATCCGTATGCCTTTATCGCTCATACCGTCCAGCAGCGCGTCAAGCTGCCGCCGCCCGGTGGATTTCTCCGCATTGCTGTTCGGGAAGAAAAATTGATCTACCGAAATATGATACCGGGTTACAAGGTCATAGAATACCTGTAAACTCGGCTGTTGTCCCTTGTTCTCGATATTCGCAAGGTAGCGCGGGGAAATATATAACTCGTCGCTTACCTTTTTGCGGCTCTCGCCGTATTCATTTCTCGCGGCTTTTATAGCTGCCCCGAAAGCCTTAAAGTCGTACAATGGTACGGGTCTTTTTGCCATTTTCATTCACCCTGTTACATTTTACAGTTCACCTTTCTTTTTGGATATGTCCACACAATTCATATCATTAGGTTAAATACTTCCTGTTGTGTATTGACAGTAGACTGATTTTCTGATAAAATAAAATTTATGTAAAAGGAGGCGGCGTTTATGTTGCATAGCATGCGTATTAGATAAGCATTGAAAAAAAGGATTTTCCCATTTTCAACATGGGCTTTTTTGTCATGCTTATTTTGCGGATGCTATACAAAAAACTAACGACGTATAGATATAGTATAGACATAGTGCAAGCTATGCCTTAGTTTTGTTGTACTGCTCTGTGCATTTTTTTGTGTAAAAAGGACGAGTGAAATATAATGCTTAAAAAATATTGGATAAAATGTCCGATTTGTAACGGAAAGACGAGAGTTCAAGTATTTCATAATACTGTATTAAAAGATTTTCCTCTTTTCTGCCCTAAATGCAAATTGACGCATATCATTGATGTAGAAAAATTAGAGATTGTAATCAAAAATACAGAAAAACAAACTTTTATTATTTAGAAGAAAGGATATAAAAATGAAACGTTTACCTAAATATACGCCTGCGGAAGTACGGAATGATCCATACGGATTTACTTACAAAGAAATGTCGGAAGTTATTGGCGAGAATGAAGCAAAAGCCTTATATGAAGAATTATATAAGCAATTACCACGCAAAAAAAATCTATCAATGTTGGTAAAAAATATTTGCAAAAGCAGTGATACTGAAAAATATGTTTACGAACTGAAAGACAACAAATACATTGAAACGGTTTTTATCAAGCGGCGAGATGGTGGAACTGTTTGCGTGAGCACACAAGTCGGTTGTCCTGTTGGTTGTATTTTTTGTGAGTCCGGGCGAAATGGCTTTGTTCGTAATCTAACATCGTCAGAAATCGTACAACAGATTATATTGTTGCGTCGAAAAGTAAACCGTATCGTTTTTATGGGTATGGGAGAGCCTTTATTCAATTATGACAACTTGATAAAAGCAATCCATATTCTCCGAGATAGATATGGGCTCAACTTTCCAACCGACGGCATTACCATATCAACAGTTGGTCCGGTCGATCAATTAAAAAAATTGCGCGAGGAACATCTTAAAATTCAGTTGACAATATCTTTACACGCAGCAACACAATCTGCAAGAAATCGTATTATTCCTCACATGCGCATATATGCTATTGAAGATGTTGTTAAGCAAGCCTTATCCTATTCTGAAAGGCATAATCGCAAAATTGTCTTTGCGTATTTGCTTTTACCGGGTATAAATGACCGGCCCTCAGATGTAAGACAACTTGCAAAATGGTTTCGGGGCAAAAAAGTTATGATTAACGTGCTACAATACAACCCAACAAGCAATTCAAGAATTAAAGCACCACAGAAACGGGAAATAGTTGCATTCAAACATCAATTAGAGCAAGCAGGACTTGAAGTTACTATTAGAGTTTCTCATGGCAGAGAGATTAACGCGGCTTGTGGACAGTTAGCTAACACATATAATAAATTCAAAAAAAAATGATTAAAAGTGCCAGCAGACTGACGCAGACCCGATAACGCATTAGGTCAAAAAACCTATGTGTTATCGGCTTTTTTATTTAATATTGCGCAAAAGCCGCTGTTCCCTATTATAGAATGGATTGCGGGTAGTGTATTAAAGTCGCCCTTTTTTGAGGATACGGCGGTATCAAGGAGGTATCGCCATGTCCTTTTTCTATATCGCCATATCTTTTAGCTTATCAAAAAAAGCCCGACCGCCGCCGGGAACACTTCTACCTCATATATGAACTGTCAAATCATCTAAATACCGCTTACAATTCCTTTGCGCTTGTCTGCATCTTGCAGACAGGCGCATTTTGCATTTTCGGGAGGTTTTTTCAAAAAGTTTCGCTTTCATTCGGCGTTTGAAAAAATCGCCTGTATTATCCCGCGAAAAGGGGAGGTACCGCCACCTTTCAACACGAAAGGAGGTGAGAACATGGAACCTAATCGCGTGGAATTTCAGAAGCAATGTATCTTTCAAAGTTTCTGTAAACGGGTGCTGCACAACGAAGCCTGCAACGCCCACGAGGAAATCCGGCGTCGCAGAGCAAAGGAAGTGTCGTTTTCCGACCTTGCCTTGCATGAGGAACGACAGCTTTATACGCTTGATAAGTATTTTCAAGACGAAGAAGCCGAGCCGAGCTATCAGCAGGCAGGAAAGAAAATCACGCCGAAGCTGCTGCTTGAAGCAATCCGCACTTTGCCGGAAGAAAAAAGGAAAGCTATCATGCTGTACTATTTCGAGGGCATGACCGACGTGGAGATTGGAAAGTTATTCAATACGTCGCGCAGCACGATACAGTACAGACGGACAAGCTCTTTTGAAATCTTGAAGAAATATTTGGAGGAACACGCTGATGAATGGGACGAATGGTAAACAATCTGACTTCCCGGACGTTGCCCTTGTTCCCTATCCTGTCATTGTGGCAGCGACAAAGGGCGACCCGGACGCTATGAAAATTGTCTTGCAGCATTTTAGTGGTTACATAGCGAGCCTTTCCATGCGGAAGCTCTGCGACGAGCGCGGAAACGTCTATTTTGGCGTTGACGAGGATATTCGCCAACGGCTGCAAGCAAGACTAATGAGGGCAATCCTCACATTTAGGGTTGAATAACTGCACCGATACCGAAACGTCTTAACCCCTTTTCCGTTTCGTATCAATCCGCAGCAGCCCCGTATGTTCCTTGACAAAGAAAGCGACGCAAGATAACGGTGACGCAGTATAGGGCAAACCGGGTACGTCCTTTTTGCGCCGAGCCATACGGAGGGTGCGCCATGACGCTATTCCTCTATCGGGGAAAGCCGAGCGAGAAACACCGCGACGGGAAGCAAGTTAGCAGCTTGCGGGCGACAACACGCATTGAGGGGAGATAAGCCTTTACAGCCACAGTCCGAGCGTTCAGAGCGTCGCAGGCAATGGGTAAAGCTGCCTTAAATGAGCAGGGGTGCAATTCCCGCGAGGTTGTGCTAACAGCCGCCCGGTTAAAGCCCACTTTTTGTAACTTGACTTTTTAGCCATTTATGAAAGGGGGTATTTTCCTATGGCAAAAAAGGAAACAGCAAGCCCCGCTATCCCTGTATTCCCTATGTTAAAGACCGTTGAGCAAATGAGCAAGATTAGCGGTATCGGGGAAAATAAACTGCGCGAGCTTATGGATAGTGGCGAGCTTGAATATATACAAAATGGAAACCGTCGTTTGATAGCTGACGCTGCAATCTGGGACTGGTACCACAGGGCAAAGACGACAGCGAAGCCCCCGGCACGACAGGGAGGTTAAGCTATGGCTATATCAACAAGGCAGGTTAAGAATAAACGCGACAGCAACGGCGTACTGACCGGGCGGCCGGGTACAGTTTACGACGTGAATATAAAGTACACCGCCCCGAATGGGGAAAAGAAAACCTATTCAAAAAAGGGCTTTCCAACAAAAAAGGAAGCAACGCAGCATGAAGCAGAGATGAAAGCAAAGCTCCATAATCCGGGACAGATTGCGTCTATCGCTTCACAGCGGAAACAGACCGTTGCAAGCTATCTGAATGAATGGGTAGAAAGCTATGCAAGAGTGAACTTGCGCCCCTCTACTTACGACGGGTACAAAAGAACGATTGCAAACTACATCACGCCATATATCGGCGGCGTTGCCCTTAATCAGCTTACCCCCGCTATGGTAGACAAAATGTTTCAGCAGATTATTGACAAAGGCTTGAAACCGTCCACCGCAGCCGGGGCAAAGCGTGTTTTGAGCGTGGCGTTGAGCCATGCCCGGAAATACCGCTATATCGAAACAAACGCAGCAAAGGACACGCTTACGAAGTTTGGAAAGAGCGACAAGACCCCCGACCCGTACACGCCGGAACAGGTAAAAGCCCTTATGCAGCGCGTCGAGGGTACCGTTTGGGAAATGCCCGTTATCTTAGGCGGGCTTTACGGTATGCGCCGTTCTGAAATCCTGGGCTTGCGTTGGCGCAATGTGGATTTGGAAAACAACACCTTTGACGTTTCCGAGCAGCTACCCTTTAAGGTACCGCCAAAAACAAAAGTCATTGAGGAAATGGCACCGCCGAAATCCAACGGGCGAAAGCTGCCTATCACAGAGCTTGCCCGCCCGTTCTTTCTCAAACAGTTTGCTATGCAGGAAGCGCAGCGCGAACAGGCAGAAAAGGACGGAAAGCCTTACTATGACAATGACCTTGTTGTAGCGAAGCCGGACGGTTCCCCTATCTCCGCGTCGTGGGTATCTTCCCAGTTTGGAAAGCTGCTTGAAGATTTGGATATGCCGCATATCCGCTTTCACGATTTGCGCCATACAGCAGCTACAAATATGCACCAACTGACAGGCGACTTCTACACCGTAGGCGAAGTGTTAGGACATACACTTGCGGGTATCGGCGTATCGCTTGGGCTGTCTATGAACTTTGAAGCTGTTACCGCCCGTTATGTGGACGTGCGGCTTGAACGCAAAAAAGAAGTCTTAGACGCTTATCATGGGGCGGTCAAACAGGCAGACCCGGCAAAGGCAGAGAAAGCCGAGCCGAAGAAAGCAAAGAGCGCGGCAAAGAAAAAGAGCAGCGATTTAGAGCTTTAACCGCTGTATCTCTTTACCGCTTCTTATATCGTTTTATAGCCCCGCGTGGGATTTGGGCACCATTTGGGCACCATTTACCGAAAAAGCACCACTAACACAGGCGATAAAAGAAACGCCGAGAACGCGCAAAAACATAGAGTTTATGCGGGTTTCCGGCGTTTTCTAATCCCTCAACCGACCTAAAATCATCTTGCGGCAGAGAGAAAAATTCTACTATTTTTTAAATGATGTATATATCAGTGAGGATATGTATGATTCGTTAGTTAGCTTGATTAAGAATAAAAAGAATGTTGTTTTGCAAGGCCCTCCAGGTGTTGGTAAAACTTTTATGTCTAAGAGACTCGCTTATTCTATTATGGGTAAAAAGGATACTTCTAGGATAGAATTTGTTCAGTTTCATCAGAACTATTCATATGAAGATTTTGTTTTAGGATATAAGCCTAACGAAACGGGATTTTATCTAAAAAAAGGGGTTTTTTATCTTTTTTGTAAGAAGGCTGAAAAAGATAAAGACAGAGATTACTTTTTCATTATTGATGAGATTAATAGAGGGAATATGTCGAAGATATTTGGCGAGTTATTAATGCTTATAGAAAGGGACTATCGGGGAGAAGAAATTTCATTGGCTTATGGCGAAAAAGATGAAAAATTTAGTGTTCCAAAAAATTTGTACATTATAGGTTTAATGAATACTGCAGATAGGTCGCTGGCAATAATAGATTATGCATTAAGAAGAAGATTCAGTTTTGTCTGTATGAAGCCAGGATTTGATACAAAAGGTTTTACTGATTATTTGAATAATCTGAATAATGCTAAGATGAATAATTTAATTAAAGAAATTAAAAATCTTAATAAAGCTATTGAAGATGACGGCTCTTTGGGAAAAGGATTTGTAATTGGTCACAGCTATTTTTGTGGCACGCTCTTTTTAAAGATTTAGTTGATATTTGAGAAAATCCCATAGTGATACTCACCGTAAGCAGTGTAAAGATCAATCGGCATTGGCAGTTTAACGATATCTCTGCATATAAATGGTATCTGTTCCAGCATCGATTCCATATATGCTTCATGTTTCCACTTTCTCATGTCCAGTGTATATTTCAGCTTCTTCTTGAATATGATCCAGTCAAGATATCCCTGCAGATGTCTTGTACTGACTCCATGCTTCTGTCTGATTAGATTCTTTGCCTCTGTATGCAGTTCATTGACAGATGATACTGTATTTCCATTCGGTGACACATATGCACCTGATGGAATGACGTCACTTTCAAATCCGTTTTCAGATACAAACGTCTGAATACTGTGACTGTCATCACTGATAATCTTTGTGCTATCTGAAAAATGCTTTCTATACTGATTCAGTATCTGAAAGCTTTCTCTTCCAAGACCACCGATTTTAAACAGCATTTGATCATTCTCATCAATCGCAGCTACAATGCAGATTTTATGATGACTTGTTCCTGGTAGGTGATGAAAATATGGCGTTGCCTTGTGCTTTCCACGATGCTTGCTCATTCTAGGCATGTTCTCAGGCTCTGTGCCTTTCAGGTTGATGCTCGTATAGGAAGGATCAAGTTCAACATCACCACTGAGAACAACATTTCCCTGTACTTTTGAAATGGCTTTGTACAGCTTGTGACGCATATTAAAACATGTAACTATGCTCAGTTCAGTAGCAACTGTCTGCTGTTCAAGTGTAAGTCCATTCAGTTCACCAGCTATAAAAGTAGACCATGTATTAAAACTTGTCCTTGAATGTGTAAACATGGTACCGGTAGTTGCCATGAATACTGATCTGCAGTCCTTGCATCTGTATTTCTGTCTGTGCTTTGGATTGAAGCCATTCTTCACAAAGTGTACAGATCCACAGTGAGGACATCTCTGTACGTGTGATTCAATATTTTCATAGTTTGTAGTATCAGGAGTTACTTTTTCCTTATACAGTTTGTCAATTCCAGTACGGATAAAAGACAGTTCAACAGGAGAAAGATGATTCAAGAAATCTTGTGTAATACGCATCATATATGATTCACCTCGACTTTACAGGTAAATCATACTTACTATTTCTGTTTTCACTGTCCGTTTTTGTGTACTATCAACTATTTCTTTAAAAAGAGCGTTGTGGCATGACAAGCGATACGTGTTCCAATCAGATAATAAATGAAATTGTTGATTTCGACATTTTGCCTACCTTAAGTGAATACTGGTTTGATAATCAGGATGAATATGATAAATGGGAGCTGTTGTTACATGGAGTTGTAAATGACTGAAGATAAGGGAATATACATCAAAAATATATATTTTATGCTGACATACGCATTTGGCGTACTTAAGCAAAATAACTATTCACAAATATCAGGAGAGGACTATGATCATATCTATGATTTGCTTGCTGAAATATTAATTCGTGGAATTGCAAAGCAACTAAAGCATGGTTTGTATAGAGAATATGTATTGAAACATGAAAATTTGTCAACGGTCAAAGGCAAAATGGTAATAAATCCAACAATTGAAAATATTTTAAACAATAAGAAAAAAATCTTCTGTGAATATGACGAATACAGCGAGAATAACATATACAACCAAATAATCAAAGCAAGTATACTTATTCTTTTAACAAATAAAGACGTTTCAAAGGAAAGAATTAAAGAGCTGAAAAAATTATTACTTTTCTTTTCAAACATCGATAGTATTAGCGTTGAGTTAATCCCGTGGAGAAAATTACATTATCAGAAAAGTAATCGCAATTACGAAATGATTATTAGTATTTGTTATTTTGTTATTAAATCACAATTACTGACAGAAGAAAATGGATCACATAAAATACTTGGTTTTTCAGACGAAAATATGAGTAGATTATATGAGAAGTTCATTCTTGAGTACTATAAAACTCATTACTCAATGCTTAATCCAAGAGCTAGAAAAATACCATATACATCCGAAGGAAAACCAAATGATTTTTTACCTGACATGATTACTGATGTGTACTTGACTTACGGAAAAAAAGTATTGATTATTGATGCAAAGTACTATGGAAGAACTATGCAAGAAAAATACAGCAAAAAATCATTTCATTCCAACAATTATAATCAGATTTTTTCTTACGTAAACCATGCTGATAGAAACCATTCAGGAGATGTAAATGGAATGCTTCTTTATGCAAAAACTAATGAATCGGTTACACCAAATGATAGTTTTCAAGACGCTGGAAACGTCTACTGGATTCGTACATTAGATTTGAATAAAGATTCTAAAGAGCTTAGTAATGAGTTGAATGAAATTGTGAATACTGTATTCGGAGTATGAATAAGATTAGTCTCATTCATAGATAGATTTCTATGGCATATAAAGGTGAATTATTAGAGAGTGTAAATCAATCTTCACAAGCAGCTAAGCTGTATACTCCTAACTAACTTACACAGATTAATTTACCACTTCTCTATTCTTTACTGCTTTATGATTTTAGACACAATTAGTTTTAATAAATGAATCAATTGTTTCGTGTAATTAAATCATAAATTTTGCAAGATTGATAGAATCCATATCGCTTTCCTGATTGCATAAAAGATCAACAGATACTACGAAAAGTGATTTGGATATTATGCTAAGAATTGAGTATTCATATTCTTTCTTTGTCACTGCTTTGCCCTCCTTCATCTTCTACAATACAGATGAAAAATGACAAATGAATGACAATGTGCCTATTTACTTAATTAATGTAATAAATAGCTATTTTGGATTGGCAAACTCAACACCTCTATAGTAGGATCTTAATTGATTCAACGTATAGGTGACTGTATGCCAGTCCGTTTTTGCATCTTGGAAGGTATTTGTTTTGCCATCAAGGTTGCCTTCCTGTATGGTGACATTATTGTCATTAACCGCAATGACGATTCCGACATGATTGACACCGATACCAGAGAATACAGAACCTGGTTTTGGTGATAGCGATCTTTCAAACAGATCTGGATGAGCTTCTACTAACTGATCTACACAGTTCCAGCCATTGCCTGTAAATCCTGGATCATAACCATATAATTCGTAAAACCTGCCCCAGGCAAACCATGTACACTGGCCATATAAGCCAACTTTTGCATATGGATTTTTTGTTATCCAAGCTTCCATATTGTTGAAATTAGGATTGATACCACCTCTGAAGGTAACTGTCACATATTGCATGACATGATCAACATATTCTGGATCACCATAGGTTGATGCATTTAGTTTTGCTTTCATATCATCTGAAAACAACTGGGCATTATATTTTGAATAGCCTCCAAAGTTGCTGATTGCCCATTCAATATAACCATTTCCATAGTTGTATCCTTGTATTGCCAGATATAGATGTTCTGTATCAGATTTGTCTTTTACATTAGCTCTATTTAGGCAATCTGAAAATGTCTTAACACCACATTCGATTGAATATTCCGGATCGTTTATCCCGTTAGGTATTCTTGGATATTTAGTATTGAATGCTGATTCACTGCATTGCATTGGATCATCTCCTAGTCCTTTAGATTCCTGCATCATAATGGCTTCAAGTATTGGCACAAAGTCTTCAATTCCATTTTCTTCTGCATATCTTGTTATGGTTTCTTCGTAGGCAAGAACTTCCGGACTTAATGGAAGGACCATGCTGTTGCTGCCACCATCCTGAGCTAAAACAGAGAAAGTGCCGATAAATAGCGTCATTATCACAATAAGTATGACTCCGGTACCGAAAGATAATAGTGCATTGATTCCACCAATTGTCTTTTTAACAACATTAAAGGAAACTGATATGAATTTAGCTGATGTCTGTATTGCTGGTCTAGTAATAATTCGATCCGCTGCTTCCTTGATGCTTGAAGCTTTGATCTTTTTCTGTACATATCGCTTAGCTTTTGACATATAAGTAACTTTAGGTATGGAAGAATCCATGATTGCTGTTGTACGCTCAATTTGCTTCTTTGTACGATGCTGTTCCAGTTTCTGCTTAATATATTTCTTTGCTCGAAAGGCTGACTCATATGCAGTTGATTTAGCGGTATTGCTGATGTTATCTATAGCTCTTGCGGAAGCATTTGCTTTAGGAGATGGTGAATCTTCTTTATTGTTTTCTTTACTGTGGATGGTTTGCTGCTTGATAAAGTGATTTAGATTCTCTTTGGAATTCTTCGTTTTAATGGTTTGTATTGATTGCTTGGTTTTGATGCTGTTCATTCTTGTCTCCTTCTTAAAAAAATGGGACAAGCATTCAGCTTATCCCTTATAGTTTCTCTTATTGATCATTTCTTTACGATCACTTGGTTTTGTTGTATTCAGATTATAAAGTTTTCCTTTTGGCATCTTGTTTATAAATGGCACGATGGATCCACCATATTTGATCAATCCACAGCCAGTCTGGGCATTAGTTATATAGCTCATTTGTTCTTCGGATATATTCAATAGCTTGGCAAGATCCTCCCTGTCATTAGGGGACTGGTTCAGCATCACAATGAATAATGAATTAGACAACATGCTTGTACCTTGCTGCGAGGAAAGAAGATACTTCACATTCTGGGTAATGCCAGTAGGAAAGGCATCCCTTTTTCTGAATTGGCGCCATGCCGAAGCAAAGAAGGTTGCAGATTCCTCGTTTTCGAAGATGACATGGATCTCATCAATGAATACATGGGTGCGTTTACCTTTACGCCAGTTCTCGTTGACTCTGTTGATAATGGCATCGGTAATGACAAGAAGACCCATTGTTTTCAACTGTTTTCCAAGATTGAAGATATTGAATGACAATACCCTTGATCTGATGTTCACGTTGGTTTCATGGGCAAATATATTGAGTGATCCATTGGTAAACAATTCCAATTTGATTGCCAGTGATTTCGCTTCGGTTTCTGGCTGATCCAATAACTTCTTATATAGATGCTTAAGAGTAGGGGTATAGTGACCATTGAAAGCATCCTGGTATACATAGGCAACACAACGGTCAATGATGCTTTTGTCGGTTGATGATATGCCACCATGGTTTGTATCAAGCTGCTCAAATAAAGACATAACGAATTGTGATTTATCAGCAATTGAGTTGCCAGAATCACCATATCCTTCAGCCATATCCATTGCATTGATATGATCGGAACTGTTAGTGCCAATATCGATAACCTGTCCACCAAATGCTTTGACAATTGGATCATATTCTCCTTCAGGATCTGCGATGATTACATCATCATCAGTGGACATAATAATGAATTCAATCTCTTCCTTCGTTAAGAAGGATTTACCTGATCCAGGTACTCCTAAAACAAAGGCATTAGGATTCTGTAGCAGTTCCTTGTTGCAGAGAATCGGATTGTTCGTAATAGCGTTCTGTCCATACCAGATACCGCCCTTGTCCATGATCTCCTGAGCACGGAAGGGGATGAATACCGCTGCACTCTCGGTTAATAGAGTTCTAGTAATATTCAATCGATTGACTCCAATTGGTAATCCAGTAACTAGTCCATCCAACTGCCTTTTGGAAAAATACAATGTTTCAAGTTCACATACATACTTTCTGGCAATGGATTTGAGTGTTTCTGTGTCCTTATCCAGTTCTTCCAATGAATCAGAAAGATGGACCAGTGTTATATTGCAAAGCATCATTCTCTGGTCCCTTACAATCAGATCATCCAGGAATTCCTTACATTCCTTTCGCTGGAGCTCCATATCGTACGGGATGATGGCAGAGAAGTTGTTGTTGCGGTTCTGCTTCATCTGCCAGTCGGTAATGTTCTTTTCTACACCAAGGAACTTGTTTTCAACTTCTCTGACTGCTTCATCAGTTGGAATCGATATGATATCCATTGAATACATGAGATTGCGGTTCAGATCGCATAACTCGGATACAAATTCATCCTTCAGGAATCCTGGATAGTTGTTCAGATACAGTACACGGCCATACTTGTTATCAAGCATGAAATATCGGTTCTTGTATTTGCAGGTACTAGGAGTAATCAGATCCTTGAAGGAATGGCCTTTTTTGGCAAGATCATTCATGTCAAATACCATTTCATCATTTTCATTGCGATAGAAGTCATGTAGGATCTTCAGCCTTTCTTCTGCATCAAGTTCAATACAGGCGCTGCCAAGCCTAGAGAACAGCGTTGTAAACTCCGATGTGATTCTTGAAAAGGTGAATCTAGCTTCATCGATATTGCTTTTGAATACTGTGACTGTAATGTATTTTTCCTGGATGATATCATCGCTTTCTGCCAGTTTTTGCAGCAGCATATCATTGTATTCCTGACGATATACATCCAATCCATCATCTTTCATAGGAATCAGAATATCATCCTTGAATTTCTTAAGATCAATCTTACGGTTGTTGATTGTGATCTTGGTCATCACGGATGAATCAAAGGAATTTAACAGATCACTATAGCTTAGGAACAGGTTGTTCTTGTCCTCTCCGGAAGCAATCTTGTAGTTGATATCCAGGAAGCGGTAGCTTTTGGAATACTTGTTTCCCATACGAAAAATACCATCCTTGTAGATGGTATCAACAGGGATGGTATCCTGAACGGTTCTAGGAACCTTTATTCTTTCTTTGTTCTGCTTTTTGATTCTTTCGAAGCTTTTTATCATGTACAATGGACTCCTTTCGTGATTTATCAATATAAGAAGAGAAGATTTCTTCATATAGGTTAAATGGCTTGTTGATCAATTGTGCTTTGTTCAGCATTAGGGAATAGAAGGCGGTCGATATGATTTCCTCCATATACATTCCCTGGAACCGGATAAAGCCAAAACAGGCAAATGGCAATACCCCAAGCATGCATAGCCAGCTTGTAACTTCCTGTCCTAGCTTATCTGAGCATGAAAAATAGATTATACAGGCAGATCCGCAGGCAAGTATTGAAAAGATACTTTGCCTTAGGGATAATCCAAACAATATGGATTCTGTATAATCTCTTATTTCCTTATTGATTTTTACTTCGAAATTAGATTTCATAGCATCCATCCAATTCCTTTTCTTCGATATTGAATGGTGAAGAAGTAGCAAATAATATGTTGTTAACTGGAATTACAGTTTCACCAGTACTGGTGCTGATAATGGCATTCTTATCAGAATTCTTGATCTTGTACATTACTTTTTCCTTAAGTGGTAATGAAATTGGTTCGTTGATCACCACGCTGTCACCGTTGGTGAAGACGATAGTGTTTTTGATTGTTTTGTTCATTTAATTGTCCTTTCAATAAAAAAAGAAAGCTTGTCGCTTTCTGTTATTAATCGATTTTCTTATTATCTTTATGACGATTATACAAGTGTTTAATTCCTTTATATAATCCATATGCTAATACGCCAATAATTGCTAAGCTGCCTAAAATATCGTTATTTGATTCATCACAGTCGGATTCTTCTAAACTATTATTGTCCGAATACAGTGGAGAATGAGTTGCCCAGTATTCTTCGCTCTCTTTCTTCTTTTTAGCACTTCTTTCTCTACGTTCATTAGCAGTTTTGGTACGAATTTGGGATAATCTTTCCGGACTAGTATCAATGTTATTAAGAATTGATTCATCCCATTCGTTATAGTTGTAACCACGAAAAGCATATCCTCCATAACCATTATCCCAACCTTTTTCAGAAACATATTCTTTCCCTTTATCGGTAGTAGAATAATCTCCTGGCTCACCATTTTGATATCCTTCTTCTTTTAATAAAACATTCATCTCCTGAGATGTTAGACCTATTTTTTCTCCAAGACGTTTTGCTGACAATGCCATTATTCTTCCTCCTCTAATTTCGCAACTTTTATTTCTTCGCCGTTAAATGCACCCAATGGATATTCCGATATATATCCATTGACCATTGATTTTTTATTACAATTGGTACAAATTAATTCAACTTCATCAAATTCATATAGGTTTTCAGTTCCCATTTGTCTCTCATATGAACTGACGTTACATAAATCTGTAAAATCGAAGATATTTGTTTTTCCACAGTAAGGACATTTCAAAACGCGTTGCATGTTTATGCCTTCCATAATTAAGTCATCATTTTCTGGAGAGAGATTGTATTCGTTTATTTGTACTTTGTGTAAGTACTCATTTAATGCCTTTCTTATGATATCTGATTTAGCTTGACCTGTAGTGGAACTTACATAATCTAGATTCAATGCTTCTTTTTCATTTAATCTAACACGATATTGCTTTTCTCTTGAATTATCTGATTTTGGTCTTCCTCTCATAAACGGCTCCTTCCATTTAATGGATATCCATTAATTAATTCTATTATATATTGGATATCCAAAAAATCAAGGAACTTTTACAATCCCATCATTTCTTTAACAATCCTATCTGACATCTTGATTGTTCCAACCAATACCAGCATATTGAATATCAATTCTCCAATATAGCTCCATATCATTGATACAGCTGATGCAGAAGTATCAATTGCTGGTGCTGATGAAGCAAAAGCTGAGAATATAACACATGATAATAGGATGATTGCTCCTTCTAGGCATACGCCAGCATAGCTTTTTATGAAAGTGAATGCTGTGTTCTGTGTTGATTCACCTGCTGCAGCTGCTAATGGAATAGGGGAGATAGCTGTATACATATAGATCTTAAAGAATCGACCATAAACCGTTAAGATCATGATGAATGAAAGTATGGTTATGAATATGGATCCAAGCAGGGTAACTGCCCATAGTGGTATCGATTCAAGAAAGCCGGTATTGTTTACAGCATCAATGATTTCCTGTGGGATAACAGTGCTTTCAGCTGTTCCCAAGCCAACCGTATGAGTGATTGTTGAGACGACACCTTGAACTATCTCAAATATTCCAGTCATCAGTTCCATGCCATACATGACCAATCCTCTTGCAATAATGAATCTAAGAAACAGCTTGAAGGCATGTTCTGGTCGTTTGATGTCCTGCCAGTTGGTACAGGTTCTGATCAGTCCCCATAGGAAGAATAATACCAATAGGGACAGACCAATCGCCTGTAATGCTCCATGGATCTTCACGATGATATTCCAGATATCACCACCTTTGAATGTTTCTGGTGATTGGGTTAACAGCATCCATATTTCAGCTAGCTTTTCATTCCAGGTATTTAGAGCACTTGTTAGATTGTCGATGATTCCATCCATGAAATCACCCCTTTTATCCAACAATGATGTTCAGTATTTCTTTAGCAAATGTAATGATAATGCCACCAGCTACGGTCATAAAACCATTGGCTCTTTGTGATGGATCATGTGACTTCAAGGATAATCCAACCTGGACAATACCAAGTCCAAGCAGAATCATGCCAATTGCACGAATCAGTCCGAACATGAATTCGGAGAAGTTGTTGACTACAGCTACTGGATCATTGGCTGCAAATACAGGCATTGTTAGGTTTGCTGTTAGTACAAGAGCTGTGTATAAGATGAATAGTATCTTTTTGCGTTTATTGAGTTTCATTATTTGATGTCTCCTTATCTAGATTTTTAAAGTAATCATCCATCTCTTCATCAGATAAGAGTTCATACTCGTTATCGCTAAGAAGGATGTTTTGCCAGTCGTTGATGTAATGGCTGGCTTTTCCGTGGATATATGGTTTCTGATCGCCATCAGCAGTTTCCTTGATTTTTGGATGTTTAAGCAGATCGTATTTTTTATCCATGATAGGTCTTTCACCACGAATAAAAATAAGTCCGTAGTCATTGTTCAAAAGACGGACTTCATCAGGTGTCAATAATTCTCTGCCGGTCTGCTGGTAGTTGGTGGAATAGCTGCCACTATGGCCAGTGGATTTGCCAAAGGTATTGGTATCAAGCGTTTCCTTGCCAAGGTATTCACTGATGAACTTATGAGTGGACTGCTCGTTGCCACCAAGGTAATACAGTTCATCGCAGTTGCCTACAATGGATTCCCAGCTATCTTTAAATAATGTTTTTATCTGCGCCAGGTTCTGCAGGATGATTGATACAAAGATCTGGCGGGAACGCATGGTAGAAAGCAACTTGTCGAATTCATCCGGAAGGGCAACATTGGCAAATTCATCCATAAGGAAATGGACGGGTATAGGAAGTTCACCACCATATACATAATCAGCCTGGTAATACAGCATCTGAAACAGCTGGGTATACAACATGCCGACAAGGAAATTGAATGTTGAATCGTTATCAGGAATGACCGCAAAGAGGGCTGTCTTCCTTTCGCCAATCTTATCAAGTTCCAGTTCATCAAATCTTGTTAATGATGCCATGGAATCAAGATTGAATGCTGCCAATCTTACTCCAACGGAAATCAGAATAGATTTTGCGGTTTTACCAGCTGCCTGCTTGTAGATCTGGTACTGCTTTAAGGCAAGTGAATCCGGATCTGATCTTTCCAGGTGATGGAACAGTTCATCAAGAGGTGACTCATATTCTTCATCATCCTCTTTTACTTCGGCATAAGTCAGCATTTCCATTACCATTGTGAAGTTCTGCTCATCTTCTGGAGCGTAATGGTATAAGTAAAGCGTCAGCGCTTCCAGTAGAGCTGTCTCTGATTTTTCCCAGAATGGATCCATGGATTGTGATCCTTTAGGAGTCGTATTGCGAATCAGATTGGTTATCAGCTTCAGGATATCCTTATCGCTTTGGATGTAGTGGAATGGATTATAGCCATGTGACTTTGACATATCAATCAGATCAATGACCTTGATTACATATCCTTCCTTTTCCAACATGTATCCTTCACTTCTTAATATTTCTCCCTTTGGATCCAGTACAACAAATGAGGTATTGCACTGCATGATGTTAGGCTTGCAATAGAAGCGGGTCTTTCCGGCACCGGAACCACCAATGACAATGGTATTGAGATTCCTTCTGTGGATCTTGCCATTGAGTCCAATTCGGACATTCTGGCTGAGAAGCTTGTTTTCAAGATAGTTCTTGCTAGCATATTTCCTGTTTACATTTAAGGCATTGGCCCATTTGGCAGAACCATATTCAACTGTCCTTCGGTAGTTTTTCATTGTTGATAGATAAACCATTACACCAATTGCATAAATCAGGGTGAATATAAGAATCATTCTTGGCGTATTGTCGCACCAGGAAAAAGAAAAAGGGTGGTTGATTGCCTCGCTGATATAGGGAAGGGAATAAATCAAACCACCGCTTGAATAGGGTGCAATCAATATTGCGAACCAGATGACTGGTATTATCAGCAGTCCCAGAAAGATGTAATCGTCCTGCTTACGATCTTTCATAACCGCTTCTTGTCGGCGTGGTTGGCGCATCGCAAACCTTGACAATCAGGGTATCAAGAAAGTCATGGTTCTTATGTTCCATGCGCTGCTTGTCCCTTAAGTCGGCCAGGGCTCTAACGATTATGCGCCTTTCCGTATCATCGACAATAATCCCAATCATTTGTTCATCATCTTTTCTTTTGCCAAACATAAGCTTACCTACCTTTCGTTTTGCGTTTTTTGAGTACAGGAGCAGAATTCCTTTTGGACTGCTGATCTTTGAAGTTCATCAGCTGCTGCCTTACTGAAGGACGTTTAGAAGTAAGGCTTGTTCCTTTTTCTTCGCTCCTGTTCTTCGGCTTTTCGGTCTTCGATGTTTTTGAAGATGGCTCGAACGGAATGCCGCCTTTCGCTCGAGCTTTTGAGGGGTTTGATTCGTTCATCATCTTTGAAATGAGTTCATCATGTTCTTTGTCAGATAAAGGCTTGACATCCTTGAACTGGTTCTTCTGGGCCATGATTGATTCACGGATGGCCTTGGTATCGATGGTAGCTAAATCAAACTTATCTACGATCCTTGATATTTTGGATGCATCCTCTGAACGCACCATGATATCAACGATTCCATCAGTATTGTTCTTCTCCTTTAAAACAGAGTAGAGAACACCATAATGCTTTGCTTCTTCACAGAACTTTTTCAGATCGGAATGATGGATGGCAAATACCTTGAGCTCCTTGCCGGATTTCAGCATGGAATCCAGTCTTGCTTTTCCTTTGATCTTTTTCTTGTCGGTAAGGATGGCATATAGTGTTGCCGCCAGTGATCGTGCGGTAGCACCCCCGACTTTCATGGCAATTTCAGCAGCAACCTCAATGCCTTCCAAAGTCATCTTCATCATCTGATCAGCAGTATCCGCACTGTTCATATATTGAGGCTCCTTTCATATTCCTGCTGTTTTTCGTTTTTCTGTTCTTCAAGCTCATTAATCTGCTTGAGCTTTTCTTCAATGTCGGGTACTCTGTTTTCTATATCATGACAGAGTCTGAGTTGCTTTTTCAAATGTGCAATTTTTGAAGTGATGTCATCACGATCGGTTTCATACTGCGCTTTGAGCTCTTCATTCTTGACCCGTTTGAGCTTCCCATAGATCTTCTTTCGATTGTTGATCAGCTCATGGATCTCATCATTCACTTTTGCTTTGAAGGCAATGACATCTTCAATTGTTTCCAGGTTGTTTTTACCTAGGAATGTATTTTCTTCCGTTATCTTATCCATATAAATCAGATCCCTCCTTAATGCAGCGCTTGGATATCTTTTTGGTGCATCGTTTGCATGGATGATGCCCATCATGTACATGTATTTGAAATACAAGGCTTTGAATCCTTTCAGCTTCTTTGAGTCGCCTTTGTAGAAGTGTGAGGGAATGGCATCCTGCACTTTGACCATTGGCAGAATCAGGTTGTTGTAAAGGCGCTCCTCGATATGCTCCTCATCGTATCGTCCATCCCTTAATAGACTTTTCAGCCTTCGCATTCTTTGTCCCTGTGGATGCTTGATGGCAATGTACTTACGATTAGTCGATACTTCATATCCCATTTCCACAAGTCCTTCAACAAACTGTTCCATGCTTCGGGCATAGGACAGCACAACATCAACATCATGCTTGATCAGTTCCCTGAAGTATGGCTTGCCATTTTGCATGGCTTCCCATTCGCTATGATGCATTCCTTTGCCGTTTGACTTTACAACGGACAGGTTATAGCCATTGCATAGATCATCGGAAAGGTTCCTGAATCGGATGTAGTCATTACGGTTGTTGTCAAACTTCTTGCCATCCATGAAGGAAACCGAGTTGACCACGAAATGGTTGTGTAGGTGATGCTTGTCAAGATGCGTTGAAACGACAACTTCAAACCGATCACCCCACATAAGCCCTGCAAGCTTGACTCCGATTTCATGGCAAAGTTCAGGAGTCAGTTCATCTGGCTTGAATGACTGCACAGCATGAAAGGCAAGGACGCCATCATCCTTGCCATAGCTTTTCTTTGTGTGAATCATCTGCTTTACTGCGCTGGCAGGGGAGCAGTTGATTCCTGTAATATATTCCTTCTCATTTGTTTTGTAACCCTGAGTTGTATAGGTTAATACTTCATTAAGGCCATCAGATATTTCTTCGGTTGTCTTTTCTTCATTGGAAATGTAGCGATAGACACGGCTCAGATTATCCTTTACTGGCCAGATTTTGGTAATTGCCATATGTCCTCCATCTTTGTTGGTGCCCTGATCAGTAGCATGATCTCATCAATCAGTTTCTGCAGTTCAATGTAATTGGTTTTGTAGGTTTCCACATCTATGGAACCATTTGAATTGGCTGCTTTTGCAACCTGGTTGATGTTGTTTGCGATGTTGCGAAGCAGTCTTGTTGCATCCAGCATTTCCTTACTTGGTGCAGCCTTGGGAATGACACCACTTATCAGCATGCGGATATAGGATTCCCGAGAAAGCTTTGACTGTTCTACAAGTTCCATCAGATGATTGAATTCATCTTGATCGAGCTTTACTTCGACCCGGTAGTTTCTTTTCCTCATGTTCTTCCTTTTGAAGATGATGGAGAATGGATAGGCTGAAGACAATTCCAATCAACGAGAGGCACATCAGACAGCTATAGAAAATGACCTGGTTCATATCGTTAGTATCAGCTTTCACGGTTGCTGCTGGCGCCAAGAAAGAACATGAACATCAAAGTCGTAATAATCACACCTGCACCAAAACAGGTAACACCAATAATTATTGAATTCATAAAATTCACTTCCTTTGCATTAAAAAGGCAGCTTTCAAAACTGCCTTGATAGGGTCTTAGGGATATTCCCTAAATATCTGTATTTGTGGTCGATCAAATACGTTGCTTGCTACATCTGTAGACATAGATAGTCTACAGACTAATGACACTGGAACCTGTTCTTGTTAACCATTTTCTGATAATCATCATATCTTTCAAAAAGGCGGGTATCCTTGTCATAGTGGTATACCGTATCCGAAAGGAACTTGTCTTCACTGAGTGCATCGCTTCTATTGACGATATAAAGCATCTCCTTGAGATCCTTTGGCTTGACATTCTTGTTTTCTGCAATGACAATGCATTCATCAACTGAAGAAGGGATGACATAAAGGCTGCTGTCTAGCTTTGCAGACAGTGAATTCAGAAGTTCTGGATAAAAGATGGATGCAGCTCCATCACTGTTGTGTTCATTTGTGACGATATACATTTTGACATTGCTGTTTCTTTCAACAACTTCATCTGGTATTCCAAGTATCATGGATTCCAGGGTCTGCACATGCGGTGGAATCATTTTTGGCGATGAAATCATGGCATCCTCGTGAAGCTGATCAAGTGTTATGCCATAGGCATTAAGCAGGTTGTTTGTGATCTTCGCTGAACAGATCTGCGTATCGGATGATTTGATAACAATGTGATAGGTTATCGCAAGATCGCCAATTGCGGTATGCGGCATATCTTTGAGTTCATTTTGTTCAAGATTGCATACGCGTATGAACAGATAGTCCTTTACCAGATCGTAATCGGTGATATTGGAAATATTGGCAATGAGATTCTTATTGATGATCATTCTTGGAATCCTCATTTTCTAATTGCTCCAAATAAAAATCCAGCCTGTCATGACTGGAAGAAGTGCTGATATCGCTGATGGTAATTTCAATTTTCATTTTCTTTTGTCTCCTTGTTATTTTTTTGTGAAGAAAGGATATCGGAAAGGTCTGATTCCATTTTCTCCATCATTTCCTTCTTCTGATTGAGAAGCTTAAGCTTGTTGGCAATCAGAATGTTTTCTTCAGAATACTTTTTGATCCTTTCCTCGTTTTTGATTTTCTGGTTTTCCAGCAAATGTATTTTGCGGATAATGTCTTCATAGCGGATCATGTTGGCACCTACTCATCATTACGATGACCTTCCATACCGAAAAGAAAATCGGTTGTATCGATTTCATCCACATCATGGTCATAGCTGTCGATGGTCATAACGATGAATTCAATGATTTCGTGCATCAGCTGTTCTTCGACTTCAGCCACAACTTCCAGTGCAATTTCATCACACATCTTTTCCATGATTGATGAATCTTCAGTTGGCCTATAGTCGATTTCCATATTCTCAACTGCATCGATTGCCCAGTTCATAACATCAACCGTCATCTGATCATCACGATGAAGGTTGGAATAGTTGTAGATTTTTGGATTGTAATAGCTCATTGTGTTTTCCTCCTATCTTTCAAAGCCATTCTTCTTTTTGATTCTGATCTTGTCGTCTTCAGTAATTTCAAACTTGTAGACATTGCTGGCTGGTTCCTGACCAAACAGGGAAGCCATAAGTTCGGAATCATTTTTCGTATCCTCATACTTATTAAGATGCTCAGAATCAACTAGATGGAATTTCTTCTTCAGGGTTTTCTCATCTTCAACAAGTTCCTGGGCTGTTATCTTGATGGCGGCTTCTTCGTTGAGCTCCAGTGAATCCGGTGTCTTGTTCATGTCCATCAGCAATAATGTTTCATAGAACAGTACCGGTTCCTCTTCCTTTAATGATTTCATCTGCTTGAACATGATGTTCAGAAACTGCCGTTTTACCTGATCATTTACCATGACTTCCACAGGCTGATCCAGTATATCCTTGTAGTGCTTGGCTGGAACTACTGTTGGCTGCTTGGTATCCGGATTGATATAGGCATAGGTCATTCGCGAAATGTTTTCGCTCAGTTCCTTGATCTTCATTTTCACAAATAGATCAAACTGTTTGTTCATATGTCATCTCTCCATTTCTTTTTTCTTAACTTTAGTGAATTGATCTTCATCAGGTACTAGACCAAGGGAAGAACCATTATCCCAACCCACATGGATCGTACCAGCATCATCAACAAACTGGACAGTGCCCAGTGTTCCATCAGGTACTGGATGGCAGTCATCATTCATGTGGATGCATTTGATTCTGGTTCCTGGAGGGTATTGTCTTCGCAGTCTTTCGACTTCATCCTGTTTCATAAATTCCATTTAGCATTTCTCCTTTCGCTGCTGGTCCATTTTTGCAAAGACCAGCTTTTCATTTATGTCCTTGAAGTAGGTTGGATGTTCATCAACGCATTTGTAGGTTTCATCAAGAATTGAAATGATACTTTGGGTTGCACGTTTACCAGTATCATCATTATCCAAATGCAAGATGATTTTCTTAATATGATCATTTCGTTTCAGATAACTCCATAAAGCAATTGGAACATCTGCTTCCTCTTTTGCTACAATGCCAGCTGTTGCTCCTGATAATGACAGGCAGTTATGGGAATAGAAGGGGATGTCATTTATCTTTAGCAATGTCATATAAGAAAGCATATCAATGGCTCCTTCAAAGACGTGAAGCTCATCTGATTGGATGGTAGTAAAAGAAAAGCTGAAAGCCTTGTTGCTTCCAGCATGATCCTGTTTCATAGGGGAATTAATGCTTCTTTTGAAGGCATAGGCTGGTTTGTTGCCATTGAAGCCAACAAAGACTGCATTCTTGTAATACTTACTTTGATAGATTTGGCCTTTTGCAACAAAGTAATTGACAATTTCCTTGTCAATCATCCTTTCATCGCAAAGATAATGGATCACATCATCGTTGGTTTCATCCTTTGGTGGCAGCACAAACGGCTTTGCCTTTTTTGGCCTTTCATGTGTAATGACTGGCATGGCAATCTTCATCGCATCCATGATGGTTTCACAGGCATCCATGAAGGTATATCCTTCAACGGTTACCAGATAGTCAATGGCGGAAGTGCCACCTTTCCTTTTTGACCACCAGTACCATTTTCCGTTGGAAAAGTGCAGTGAATCATGGTCGACATGGATGTAATCCGTTCTTCCATTTCTGATCAACAGATCTGGATGGTAGTTCTTCAGATAATCAATTGCACTCAGGCTTCTGATTTCCTTCAGCTTGTCTTTAGGTATATATCTTGTCATCTTTCTTTCTCCTTAACCTTAGGCGCCATATTTGCCAGATTGTTTTCCTTGCAAAATCTGCGAATGTCATTTGCATTTTCAATAACTTGCTCCTCTGTATATACAGCTTTAACCTTATACTGGTTTTCTTGAATATTGTTTAGCCATTCATCCATGAATTCGTTTAGCTGATGAGCAGCAACCGGATCCTTATCAACTCTTTGATAGAATTGCAGATTGTCCTGTTGGTAGGACTCTGGATATAGCAAGCGGTTATCCTTATCAACGGTGAATTCAACATCCGGATCAGCCATCAGATCACCATTAAGTTCATAGTTATGGGACATGGCATAACGGTTATCATCAATGATTTCAACATTCAGATCCATGAAGTGCGGTGTTCCGTATTTGATATAGCAGGCATCACCACTTAATAGAGGTGCAGCTATTGCTTCAAACTGCTCATAGTTCCTTCTTTCAATCGAATCATCGATGAATGGATGGCCTGTTTCCGGATTGTATGATGGATTATTCAATGCTTTATAGATGGCCTGTTTCAGATCTCTTTTGAAATCTGTGTGATTGTTGTAAAGATGTTCTTGGATTTTCATTGCTTCCTTGTTTCTATCAAAATAGCTGTAGATGCTGCTTTCGATATTCTGGTAAACCAATGAGTCATCCAGTCCTGGATTATAATTTGCTTTCAATTCATTGACCACATTTATTACAACATCATTTGCCAGCTCATTCATTTCGACTGGCGTGATATATTCGTGTACCATTGTCCGTTTCTTCAGGTTTTGGGCAAACAATGGCTCCAGTTTGTCAATCATCTCATGAGCCGTACTCTGGATATTGGATAGTATGGTCTTCAGCTTTGCTTCATCCTGGGCAGCATAGCTGGCGATATAACCGAAGGAATAATCGGAAGTATCAATGCCAAAGTGATCGCACAAAACAAAAGCGAGAGATTCGGCTTCGATCTCCCGCTGGTCGGAATCCTTATCGGTTGTCTTGTGAAGTATGCTGTGAGAATATTCATGGATCAGCGTTTTGGCAATCTGCATATCTTCCAGTTCCATATTAAGCACGATCCTGTCTTCGGCGATTGAATAATAGCCTTTGGCACCACCAGCCAGAACCGCATCTTTTGAAGGTGAATGGTAATCGATTGGAATGGTGCAGATGTTTTTGACGGAATCAATGAAGGCCAGTATCTCATCAGAACTTCCGGTAAGATTATGAATCAAAGAGGGAAGGGGTTCGCCTGAAGTCTGGGATATATCAAAGACGGTCGTGGTCGTAAAGCGAAGCTGGTTGATGACTCTTTCTTCCTTGATTGGATCACCATTTTCATCAAGTATTGGATTGCCATCTTCATCAGCCTTATCCATCAGTTGGGTAATCTTGCTTGTTACTGGTGCCAGGATTATCAGCCCTCTTTCACCTTTATCTACATGACGATTGAAGTTGTGCTGCCATGCGTTGTATCCAGCTACCAGTGTTGCATCCGGTTTCTGGGCCAGTATCAATAGGGTATTGTTCAATGAATAGCTATGAAACTTGGAACAGCAGGAAAGGTATTTCCTGAAGTTGTCTGAACTGTAAACGTCCTTGACACCCTGTTCGATCATTTCAAAAGCCTGTTTGGTCTTTTCTTCTTTTGTCACTTATTCACATCCTTTCTTCATCGTTCCTGTTCTTTTGATCTGTTCATGCATCGAAATACATATTTGTCATCAAACCTTCTGATCATTGATGGATATTCAAGATCGATATTTTCATCATTTTTTCCGTCAAAGAAGCATTCATCGACGTCGCCATAGCCTTCACCAATGCGCATGTAACGGTAGGAATACTGGTTTTCTTGTAGATTCTTAAGACCGCTCATGATAGGGAAGACACCGTCATAGGTTTCATACCATTTGATATCATTCCAACCGAAATAGATGGCATCCTTTGTCCGGTGTACCACATCCATGTACTTCAGGTAATTATAGTGATCATTCAGCTTATTCAGTTTAAGATATTCTTTTACATGCTTTGAAAGTTCGTTAAAGCCATCGATTGATAAAATGATTCTTACATCGCTTCTGTATCCCATTTCAGACCTCCTTTCATCCAAAAGAAAAGCACCAGCGGTTGCTGATGCTTGTAAATTATTCACTTAATGCTTTGGCAATATCTCTTTTTCCATAGACGATACGAACAATTGAAACACTTGATTGCAAAGGATCCACGATATAGAAAACCAGATAGTTTCCAACACGCATCTTATGTGTATTCAATGAATTCCATGGCTCCCAATCTAATATTGGGTTTCTTTCAGGCATGAAGTCTAGTTCCTTGATGGAATTTCGTATTCTCCTTACCATTTTCGCCGCTGTTTCAGGAGCTTGTAAATTAAAAGCAATATATGAATAGATGTCTCTAAGATCATTTATTGCTTTAGTTGAATATTTGATTGCATATGTTTCGCTCATATGTTGAACTCTTTTGCCAGAATCGCATCCACTTCCTCTGGAGTATATGTCCTTTCCTTCTGAAGGGAATTAAGACCTTTTGTAAGCTCAGCATCAATCTGATCACGAGTCATATCACCGATGGAAGTTGGCTTTGAAACAGGAAGCCTTAGATCCAGTGGCAGACTGTTTGTCAGAACAATCTGGCTGTATAGCATCTGGATGGCACTTGATGGCGTAATTCCTAATTTAGACAGGATGCTTTCGGCATTTTCCTTTAATTCTGTATCAATACGAGCATAAACAGGTGAAGTACTCATAGAATCAACTCCTTTTGTACTATCATTATAGAGATATTTGCAAGCAATTGCAAGCATATACATTTATGCAACCTTCTTTCCAATGACAACGATCCTCTTGTTTCCATCTCTTGTGTCGCATGTTACCAAAGTCATCAACTCATCATCATTTGAAACAGATGCTCCGGTCCGATACAGGCTGTTGTTTATTGTATTGGAAATGAATGCCTGGAAGTCATTATTGGAACGCCAGCTGCTTTGAGTGAACTCGAGTGAATGTTCAAGATTGTTAAGGTCTATGTTCATTACCGCAAAGATTTGATAGGTTCTGGTTTCTTCTTCTGTGATGAATCGGAAAGTTGGATGCTTCATATAGTAATCACTGTTGATGTAATCCATCAGTGGGGTAAAGATGATATTGCTTCTGGTGCTTGAATGCCCATAGATGACAACATTCTTGGCATTTATGTTTCCATCACCTGAGATGTAGGGAATGCCAGCAGCTGCATATTTTCGTTCGATGTTTCTTCTGACGTAGTAGTCATTGTCAGGTGCCTGGACAACAGGTTCATAAATGACGCGATCATCAGTTTCGATGATTCCCACAACATCCGGATTTGTCTTTTTCAATAAAGGCAAAGAAAGCTCCTTTTCAGAAGCTTCCTCATCCTTATTCGTTTCATTGGTTGCTGGAGTATCAACATAGTAATCAGTATAGTCATAAGCCTTCTTGGTATTGAGAATACTGTAGGTACAGATTCCGGTAATGCCAATTGCTGCAGCGACTGCTACAATCAATCTGATCTTTGTTTTCTTCTTCATATCTAGACTCCGGTATTTGGAACAATGATACGGTCATTTTCAAAATAGACGATTACAATGTCACTATCTCGATCCGCTTCCACTTTATAGGCTTTGGATTTGTCAGCCAATTTGTAGGAAACAGGAGCCTTGATTTCCTTGAATTCATATTCATGGCCATAGATGGCATCAGCCAATACTGCTTTTCCATCTTTTACGATATGCTTTGTAACTTCTTCTGAATCCGCTTTTCTTGAATAGTAGATACCATCATCAAGATCAATGATGATTTCCTTGTTTTCATCCGTTTTGGCTGTTTTGATGATTTCTTCAAAGGCTTCATCCTTGGCGATTTCATATTCTTCATCCTTTTCAGATCCTTTGATCATCAGATTTCCAGAACATAGGGAAGCAACATCTTTGCCAGTTGTCTTGTCATAGACTTCAAAGATGGCGCCATTCAGGAAATGGTCCTTGTGTTCACTGTCTACTTTGTTTACTTCCAGATCAAGACGGCGTTTTTCGTTGTGAAGTACCATTCCAACTTGAATTGATTCCAGGCTTGTTTCACCATATTCAAATGTGAATTCATGGTTTTCTTCATCAAGAACAAAACCAACATTGGTTTCAAGTTCTCTGATATAGTAATCGCCAACAGGGAGATCAAGCTGTTCAACATTGTGACCATTTTCATCCAAAGTCAGAATTCCAACAAGTCCATCAGCTGGAATGCATACTCTGCCGCTATCATCATCTTCATCATAAGATAAAAGAACAGGTATTACTTCTTCAACTGGTTCCCTTATAACAATTTCATCTTTTGCATAGACACCAAATACAACATCCTTGTAGGCATCAGGATCTTCGTCCTCAAATGTCTTGGTGATTTCAAGATCCAGTTTCTGTCGATCATTCTTGTAGGATTGCTTGATTTCAACTACATCGATCAGCTGTCCACCATACTCAATATCGAAGTCGTAGACAGTTGGATCCAGTACAAAGCCTTCAGGTGTATTGATTTCAGTAATGGAATACTTGCCAAGCTGGAGAAGAGAAGAAGTGGTTACACCATCAACTGTTGTAAAGGTATCTACAACATCTCCAGCGCTATACCAGAGCGTTCCTTCAGGTGTAATGATATCTTCTCTTGCTGTAATCTGATAGGTTACCCCTTCAAGATATTTCTCTTCGTAGATTGGAGTATAAAGTGTACCGTATTTAGTTTCGCTTGTTTCAACATCAGCAAGCATTTCTCCATACTTCTCAACATATACCTGCCCCTTCTGGGTTGTATTGTCAAAATTCATGAAGATCTCGGTTGCTGTACCATCCACATTGACTGGAATTTCCTTGTTGCTTAATACATAGCCATAAGGTGCTTTGATTTCAACAATCCAGTATTTGCCAAACTTCAGTGTTTCTGGAAGATGAACCGATCCTTCTTCGTTTGTTACGAATACATCGGTTTCGTACTTGTCTGGATAGGTTACCTTCTGCTTGATGAAGTTGCCGTTTTCATCCTTGATCTTGAATTCAACGCCAGCTGCTGGAATTCTTTTTCCGGTTTCAGCATCGGTTTTGTAGATATTGAGTTCAGCTTTTAAGGTATCGTTGTAGATGTTGTAGAAGTAGGTCTTCTGATCCTGTTCGATCTTCACTTCAAATGGCTTCAAGGTATCATAACCGGTAACAGCATGTTCCTTGACGACATAGGTTCCATATGGAAGCCAATCAGTAATGGCACGACCATCTTCATCTGTAACCAGTGTAGCAACGGTTTCACCGCTTGACTTGAGGATGATATCAAACACAAAGCCAACACCAGGTTCTGATATGACCGATTCATATGGATCTTTTCGTTCCTGCTCGATTGTCTTGGCAATTTCGATTCTTCCTTTGATGACCTGGTCCTTGCAGGTTGTATAGAAAGTAGAAGGGGTACTATCACCAGAAAACTTCAGTTCAATGCTGCTGCAGTTGCTATTAAGTAGATATCCTTCAGGTGGCGTTACTTCAGAGACATTGAGCGTCGTACCAACAGGATACTTCCTTGACTTGACTTTATTACCATTTGTAGCAATTGTTTCCAAGACATTACCAGAAGCATCCTTTACTTCAAATACTGCTCCATTGAAGGTCGCATCTCCTTGTGTTTTATCGCCTGTTTCAATATCCTGCTTTTCCACTTCAATATCAGAATAAAGAAGTTCAAAATTCAGCTTAAAGCTTGGCGTTGGATCACTTCTTGAAGCCATGAAGATGACCTTCTGATCGCCTCCTGCTCCATAGATGACATGAACATCCCTTGCTGAATTCTTTCTTGAGAAGGTAAGAGCACGATCATAGTTTTCTGAGGTAATGGATACTGTCAGATTGTTGCCGTTAACAGATGCATTGATACCGTTGCCGCTATTGACGTTGTAATTGCCAAGGGTTCCTTTGATATCAGCCAAGGTAACAGGAGTATTGATTCCCATCTTGACGGTTTGGTTGTTGAAGGAAGGTCTTCCTTGTGGCTGGCTTCTCAGATAATTAATTTCATTGATTTCAGGAGATAAATCAATTGGCGTAACACCATCTGGATAGTAAGGATCATACCATCGATCAACAACTTCCCAGATCAATAACTGAGTAGCAGCATAGTATCTTTCAGTCTGATGTCCTGGATAGGAATAGCCATAGTAGTTGAGTTCCCAGATGGCTTGTCTTTGGTATTCAGATAGATCATTCCATTTGGTTGTGTTGACTGGATAATCATGGTCAGTCGCAAACAATGCCCATGGTTCAATGCAGAATACAACATTTCCTCCAACCGTAAGGATTCGGATGTAGTCATATCCATAAACGCCAACGCCATTGATTCTGACAATGTGGTCACTGCTAAATCCTGGAGTTAATCGAAGCTTGGGATTTTCCGCTTCCTCTGCATAGATTTCAGGAAAAACCTCTTCAGCTGGACCAAGTTCCGTTATGGTCTCAACGGCTTCAGAATAATCGATTGGATCGTTTTCTTCAGCAAAGACGGGAGTAATTTGAAATGCACTGTTCAAAAGCACAAGCAATGTGAGGAACAGCTTGCCCGTTTTCTTAAATAAATTCTTCATTTTCTTTGTCCTTTCTTTCTAACTCTTTCAATAAAAAAAGACGAGATTGACTCGTCAGAATATCTATATAGTTCAGTAATGAATCACCGCCTTTACTGGATCAAAGATCCATAGCTCCATAGGTTCAAACCATAATAGGCAACAGAACCATCATTCCGATAAACAGGCTGTACTGAATAGTTGGTGATTTCCTTATCGCCAATGTTCACAACATCATCCAGGAAATATTGCCCAGCATTATCTGCTTCAGACTGGCTGGAATATGTTGAATAGTAGAAGTTTGTGTCCATGATTACATCACATGGCTTGTTTGGATCCATTCCAGCAGGACATGCATATTCCGGCATCGATGGCTTTTCAACAGGCTTTGAATCAGGCACGGGTGTTGGTTCAGGTTTAGGTGTTACTGGTTCTGCAGCAGAAGACTGGTCGTTTGATGCTTTCTTTGGTGGTTTGTTATTGGATTGTGTCTTGCCTTCATTGACAGGCGATGTATCAACAACCTGTTTTTCTTCCTTTTCACCTTCCGAAGAAAAAGTGCTCTTCTTGTCTGCAACTGTAACAACTATTGTTTCTTCTTTTTCGGTGCCATTGGTTTCAATAGTTTCCTCAATGATTCCTTCATCCTCTTGCATTTCCTCTATGATGATATCTGCTGTTTCTACTGGTATCTCATATCGTTCATATGGTTTAAACATATCTGCATTAGCACCAATACCAAGTGCTGCTAGAACAATTACTGATAAGCATGATAATAATAATTTCTTTCTCATTTACTGTTCCTCCTATAAAGATCTACTAATATTCTGGATAGTTACTATTACCAGTTCATTTTCTTCGGTAGGTAATAGTCTTTCGGTAGGTTGAAGGGGTTTTAGGGGAAACATGGAGTCACAACTGCCAGGTCACAAAGCAGACTGCCCCTTCATTCAGTCTGTTAAAATCACAGGTGCAAATATCGATATCCGACATGCGATTATCGTTCCTGTTCCCGTGATTTCTTTCTGGCCCAGTTTTCAAGCAGGTGGATGATAAGATCCTTTTTCCTGTTTGGTGTGAAGTCCTTTGGAAAGTATTTATCGATTTCCGACATCTTGAAGGACAGCTTTTCCTTCTGATTCGGTTTTTCTGCTTCCAGTGTTTCCTGGATGAATTCGGTTGTCAGTTCGCCATCATGGCTTAATCGCTTGAATTCCTGGCATTGGGCAAGCGATGGTGTACGGTCATTGGCAACAATGGCATCCGCAAGATCATATTGTTCATCTACAGTCAGGAATGAAAGCTCAACAGCTGGATTGAAAGCAATCTTTATTTCACTTTCGTGTCTTCCATCTACCATTTCCTGCAATGGTTCAATCAAGTACGTGAGACGAATGAAACGCTTAATTTGTCCTAAACTAACACCAACCTGTTCTGATAATATTTCGTTAGTTCTTTTCGAACCACTTAACTTCGGCCCAACTTGGTCCGAAGTTGTTTTATCATATTGAACGCTAACATCTTCGGTATTTAAATCTACTTTCTTGCCTTGATGTTTCATTGCTTCAAGCCGCATCTTGTAAGCATAGCCTCTTTCGGATGGATAGATGTTCTCCCTTTGGATATTGGAGTCAACCATCAGTATTGTTGCCTGGTCATCGTCAAGTTCTCGGACAATGACATTCATTTCCTTGAGTCCGATGTGTGACATGGCATATTTACGCCTGTGCCCAGATATCATCTCATAGGTTCCATCATTCTTTGGACGTACCAACGCCGGAATCAGGATTCCGTTCTCCTTGATGGAATCAATGAGCTTTAGCATATCCTCATCCATGGTTACATGGAAAGGGTGGCTCTTGAAATCGGATATCTTGTCAATCGGTATTGATACGATTTTCTCAAGTTTTGATTCCTGTCGTTCTTCTTCAGTAGAGAACAGGGAATCATAATTTGGTAAGCCTAAATCTATTTTTGTCAATCGGATCACCTCCTAGAACAATGGAAGCTGATGACCACTGGATACCTGAGCATTCCATGTGTTGGCAGCTTCTTCATAAGAGTCCTTGGGATCTGAATGGTAGCCACAGATTGAACAGTACCCAAACTGTCTGAACTTGCCATTGATCCTTCCACCATCCCAGTCGATGATCACCTTGACATCGGAATGGCAAACAGGACATTTCTTAAGTCTGATCTTAATCATCTTGTTTCACCACCTCGATCTTTTCAGCAACGACATCTGTCGAATAATGCTTCTTGCCGTTCTTGTCAAAAGAACTGGTATGGATCCTTCCTTCAATACGATAAGAAACACCTTTTGATGGGTTCTTTGCAATAATGGCAGCATTTTCATTGAATGCGATGCAGTTGATATAGTCGTACCATTTTGTTCCAGTCTGGGGAACAGACAGTGTAAACAGTACATAATCGGAACCTTTGTCGTTTTTCCTGATGATTGCATCCTTAACAAGGGTTCCGATTAATGACACATAATTTGTCTTGTTCATTTTCTACCTTCTTTCTATCTTTCAAAATCATTTCGCTGTTTTGGCTTGCCAGATGAGATCAATTCATCAGTAAGCGATGAATATGCACTGGCAACCTTGGAATCCTTGGCGTAGGAATAGATGCTTTTGCCTGAAATCGAAGCTTCTCCGGCTTTTGTAGCAACTGGAATAACCGAGTCAAATACCCTGATGTTTCTACCGAAACTATCCCTGATTGTCTCTATTGTACTTTTAGCCAGATTTGTCTTCATATCTGCCAAGGTAATAGCAACTCCAGCAATGGTGAGATTGCTGTTGATCTTGCGTTGGACCTTGTTAATTGTTTGAAGCAGTTTGGTCATTCCTTTGGCAGGCAAGTACTGGGCCTGTACCGGAATGAGTACCTGGTCAGCAGCTGAAAGTGCGTTTACTGTAAGCATGCCAAGAGAAGGGGGACAGTCAATCAGAATATAGTCATATCGATTCCTTAATGGTCCAAGACAGCTGCTTAGTACCTGTTCACGGTTGATGACAGATACTAGACGCATTTCAAAGTCTGCCAGTTCAATGTTTGCTGGTATTACATCGACATCCTCTTCGTGTTTCAAAATCAAAGAGGCATACCTGATATCCTTATCATTGATGTAATCATCGAGCATTGTTGATACTGTGTTTTCTAGTGCATCGTTGTTCTTCCAACCTAAGCAGGCAGTAAGATCACCCTGTGGATCAAAATCCACAATCAGAACTTCATTGCCATTTCTTGCTAGGCCAATGGCAACATTTTCTGTTGTAGTTGTCTTTCCAACACCACCTTTCTGGTTTGCGACTGCAATTACTTTGCATTTGGACATAAAAAAACTCCTTTCCCATAACCACCAGCTAGTAGTGGATATGTAAAAGGAGTTATGATTATTTTGTTAGATAGATAAACTGGAATTTGTTACTCTTTTGTATCGTAAATAATTTTGCCCGTAAAGTAAATTGAAATGTCCATTTGAACTAAATCTTCTGTTTCTAAGATAGATAAATAACCAGAATACAATACTTGATTATACCCATATAATTCATCTACAATTTCAAAGCTATAGTTTTTGTATCTCTTTATAAAGTGTTCCAGTTCTAATTTCTCACCGTTGAATTTTCCATAGTTTCCCCATTTGCTCTGCAACATAACGCAGGTACAATCAAAATCCACACCTTCGATTGTGATGTTTCCCTCGACCTGTTCAAAAGGTTCTGTAAGTTTTACATATCCGTCCTCAAATTCAAGTGCTATTGTCTTATCTTGAATTATAATCTTTTTGACCCGCATATCATGCAGACTATATGGAATGGGCGGATTGTGTTTATATTCTGTCCTCATGAGACCTCCCCGTCAAATTCTAATTTGTATAAATCCATTTATCTAAAATCACCTAGAGTATAACATTTATTTTATAGCTCTGGATAGTCGGTATAAAATTATTAAATTCATGATGGATTCTATTTTATTCAGTTGTAATAATATAATCATTCAATAAAATAGATCGAAGATCTAACTGAGAAGTATATTGATTTTCATGATATGCAATAATCGCATCAAAACCAACTCCGTGAAAACATTTTTGAAAACATTTTTCTAAGACGCATGGGAAAAAGGCCTGTTTTGATGGAATTGTACCTGTGAATATGGACAAAAAGGGCAAATTTTAGACCATTTAGAAAATAATACAATCGAATTTGAGTGACAAAATGCAAGAAACGTCGAGATAATTTCTCGACGTTTTTAAGTAGTTATTTTAAATGATATCCACCAGTCTTTTTAGATCCTTTGTGTTCAATATGATTATTCAAATTTCTTCTAATTTCATTTTTTACCTGATATAGGGTGATTGAAGGGTATTTTCCTGTTAGTAGTGTTGTTAATGTGGGTGCATTAATACCTGGTTTTCTTTAATATATTTTAATATATCCAGACCTAAATCGTTTATAGAGTCATTTATAGAGTCATTTTGATAATTAACATTTGGTAAAGTTATGACGAAAAAGTTGTCGCTAACATTAAATTCTGGTTGCATTTCATAATCTTTATAACTATAGAATGTCCTAGGAATACCTGTCCCAAAATTTTCGATTAAACCGAGTTTATCAAAGATATGAACCAATCTTGGGTTGCGGTATGTTTGAATGCCACTCATGATAGTTGGCTCTTTTTGTACATCTCACGTTACGCTATACACTATTATTTTAAAAAGTTCATTACCAGTTTTACCATGGTTTCCTTTTCTTCAGGTCTTGATTCGGCAATCATCAAAGTAATTGCAACCAGGGCACTGTTGGAAATGATCTGCCGATGATCAATAATCAGATGGTTGTTTTTGTTCAGAAATTCAAGAAAAATAGAAGCACCGATTCTTTTGCATCCATCCGCAAATGGATGGTCCTTGATCAGGAAATAAAGCAGGTTGGCTGCCTTTTCTTCGATGCTTGGATATACTTCTGTACCAAATACATTCTGGTATACAGCCGCCAGTATACCATTGAGTTTACCAGCCTCTTTTTCAACACCAAATACATCCGATTCAAATCGCATGCTGTCAATCAGGTTTCGACATTCCTCATAGGATAGGCGATATATTGTATCTTTTCCATTTGGCTTTTCAAGACAGCCATGATCATAGTCGTCCAGCATTGAAAGGGCATCAGCATATGTTTCAACAACATTCAACACCTCTTTTTCATCCAACTCCAGAGTTGATGCGATAATCCTTGATTGTATCTTAACTGTTCGATCTAAAGCTTCCAGTCTTTTCTGATTAACAGCATAGCCTTTGATCATATAGTCTTTCAGGATTGATGTAGCCCAAATCCGAAACTGTGTACCTTGCTTGGATTTTACTCGATAACCAACGGAAATGATTACATCCAGATTATAATAATCGACATCATATACTTTTCCATCTGCAGCAGTGTAGGCAAATTTTGCCCACACTGATTCTTTTTGTAACTCGCCCTCTTTGAAAATATTTCGCACATGCTTTCCAATTACACTCCGGTCACGCTTGAAAAGTTCAGCCATTTGATCTAGCGATAGCCACACAGTTTCTTTATCTTCACTAACAGATACTTCTAATTCCAATTCTCCATTTTTAAAGATTACAATATCATTGTTCATGTAATCAACTCCTCTCATAATGTCATAAAAAATAAGATGATAGAATAAATTTATCCATAGTATAACATTTCCAGCAAGCTATTATAAGATGTTGCTTTAACTGTTTTTTAGATTGGACTTCATGAATAGCATATGAAATACTGTTATCAGTGAACGCAGCATCATACATATCCCTTAAGAGGGCAGTTCCTTTTCAGAATATGTAGCAACGCTTTAAAACCATTTCCGTGAAAACATTTTTGAAAACATTTTTTGTAGACGCATGGGAAAACGGCCTGTTTTTATGGAATTGCACATGTAAATAAGATCCAAAAAGGGCATATTTTCGATCATTGGGAAAATAATACAATCGAGTTCGAGTGAAATAGCAATAAAATGTAATAAGAGCATAAAAAAATTAAGCATATACTTAGTTTTTTTGTTGCAGATTTTAAAATTAAAATATCATAAGAGCCGGAATATTTGATAGTTTCCATCAAGTATTCCGGCATTTTTTGGCAAGGTTTTGATTCATTAAGCAATAACGGAAAGTTTTGAATCTGTGCTATTGATTATTTCCCAATTATAAAAGTTATACTCTAATTGTCTTGAGAAGATAAGTTGCGTAGATGGAGATACACTGTGTTTTTAGATATTCCAAGGTCTTCTGCGATTTTAGAAACAGAATCTTTAATTTGGAAAATTCCTTTATTATACAGTGTAGAAATAATAGCTTTGTTTTTATTTGAATAGGTAATAGAGGAGTCAGAATAGACCTCCTTTTTTACATATTCAAGGGTAGCCAGAATTGTTTCATCCACATTTTTGGCAAATGTTTCAGTTACTGGTTTGGATGTTACTTCTTTTTGTTTTTTTGGAATGAATGATTGGATGAATTCGTTGAAACTAATATTCATATAATAATTAATGCATAAAAGACCGATGATTCGGTCATTTTCACCACGAATAGCTATAGTTGTACTTTTTAATGGTTCACCTTTTGCATTTGTAGAGAAATATGTTTCACTTGATTCTCCACTGTTCTTTAATCGATTTAACATTTCAAGAGCTCGATCTGTAATAGGTGCACCTATTTTTCTTCCTGTATGTTCTCCATTGACTATATTGATGACAGAATGATCGAAACTTTCCAGACTGTGAAGCACAATTTCATAACCGCTGCCTAAGTAGGTTTCCAATCCTTCCAGTAAAGTGTTGTAACTGTTTAAAATTTGCCGATCAATCAATGTTAATTGAATTTCTTTTCTTTTCATGTGTTCCTCCCAAATTATTATAACTCAAACTGAAATTTATTTAAAACAATGAATAAAAGAAAATTTAATCAATAAAAAAATATAATGTAATTATTTATTTTACTCAAAAATATCAAAATAAATAAAATAAAATATATTCAAAAAATTAATAAAAATTTATTGACTAAAATAAAATAACGTATTAATGTATTGGTAGAGATAACAATAGGAAGAGAGGAAAAAATAATGAATAGTACAATTGTAACAAAGGAAGCACCTGCAGCAATTGGACCTTATTCGCAAGGTATTATAGCTGGTGATCTTGTGTTTGTCTCTGGACAGATTCCGGTGAATCCTGAAACGGGGAATGTGGAGGCTAATACTATTAAAGAACAGGCGAGACAATCCTTAGAAAATGTGAGTGCAGTTTTGAAAGAAGCTGGTTTAACTTTAAAGGATGTTGTGAAAACTACCTGTTTTATTTCCAGTATGGAAGATTTCGCAGAATTTAACGAAGTATACAGTGAATACTTTACAGACGTAACTCCGGCAAGGTCGTGTATAGCGGCAAAAGAGTTACCAAAAAAGGTTCTTTGTGAAGTAGAAGTTATTGCTCGTAAATAATGAGGAGGAAAGAGCATATGAAGATTTTATTGATGTGCGGAGCAGGAGCGTCGAGTGGTTTTATGGCGCAAGCAATGCGAAAAGCCGCCAAAGAACGAGGAATGGATATTGAAGTTATTGCTAGAAGTGAAGCAGAAATGACTAGCAATCTCAAAGATACAGATTTAGTAATGTTTGGTCCACATTTGTCATTTAAAAAAGAAGCCTTGGAGCATGATTTATCGCAATATAATGTACCATTTACATTTATTGATAAAGATGCTTATGGATCTATCGATGGCGATGCAGCATTAACGCAAGCTTTAGAGATATTAAAGAATCAGAAGCCTAAACAAGAAGTAAAAACAGAAACGAAAATTGAAAAAAATGATACAAAATCAAAAGAGGCACAAAAAGGATTTATGGGTTGGATCACAAATTCACTGTCTCCCAAGCTGGATAAATTGACACAAAATGTTTATATTTCAGCTATTCAGCAATCTATCATGAATATTTTGCCAATGATTATGATTGGGTCTGTGTCCTCAATTGTTGGTGTATTTAGGAACTTTGAGGCATTGAGTTGGATTCCAGATATTTCTCAACTTAACACATTTTCATTTGGGTTGATTGCGATTTTCTTGAGTATTTTGGTTCCAATGAAAGTGTTAGAGAAAAAAGGAAATGAAAAATTGAAAGTGGCAGCAATGTTAACCAGTTTGGCATTATTCTTTATTATTACGATTCCAAACATTGCCGATGGAAATATGTCTTTTGTAACAGATAAGATTGGTACTGGTGGTATGCTGACATCTGTTGTTACAGCTGTATTCACAGCTTGGATCTTTAATATAGCATCTAATCATTCATTGTTTAAAAAAGATACAGTAATGCCGGATATGGTAGTAGCTTGGATGGATGCGTTAGTCCCTGTTACTATTACATTAGTTATTGGATTAGTAATTATGAATGCCGGTTTTGATTTACCATTGTTTATTCGTGGCTTGTTTGAACCTATTTCCGCTTTTGGACAAACATGGCTGGGTTTAATAGCTATTACATTCTTTACATGTTTTTTGTACTCGTTCGGATTTACATGGATTTTGTTCCCGATAGCATGGGCTATTTGGATGGAAGGTATGGATGCGAATATGGCAGCTGTAGCAGCTGGTCAGGTTGCTACAAATATCAACTTAATGGAAACCGTAATGGGCCTTACATACATTGGAGGACAAGGCTGTACACTGGCTTTAGTAATTATGTGTATGCGCTCAAAAGTAAAACGGTTAAAAGCCATTGGGAATGTATGTATTTTTCCGGCGGTTTTCAATATTAATGAACCAATTGTCTTTGGTGCTCCAGTTGTCTGGAATCCAATTTTGATGATTCCATTATGTTTGAATTCAATTGTAATACCAACTATTATGTATGTAGTAATGCACATTGGTTTAGTCCCGGTTCCGAGTGCTCCAATGCAAATGTGGTATTTGCCAACGATTATTCAAGGATATTTAACAACAGGAAGTTTGTCAGGAGTGATTCTGGTTATTGTATTATTTATTGTTTCCTGGTTTATTTGGTTGCCGTTCTTTAAGGTGTATGAAAAGAAGCAATATCTTGAAGAGAATAGTATGGAATAAAAAATATAAGTAGGAGAGGGGAAACAGAATGAATTTAGAACATGCACAAACAGCTATGAAAATAATCTTGCATGCTGGAGATGCAAGAGAAAAAACAATGGAAGCTTTAAAGGCTCTGGAGGTATTTAATATTGAGGAAGCGAAAAAATTACTGGAGCAAGCTAACGATGATATGATTAAAGCCCATCAAGTTCAAACGGATGCTTTACAAGCAGAATCGCGTGGAGAAGATTTAGAATATTCGATTTTATTTTCTCATGCACAGGATACTTGTATGTGTGCGAGCAGTGAACTAAATGTAGCTTTGCACTTAGTAGAATTATTTGATGTTGTTGATGAAAGATTTAAGAAACTTGAGAACAAATAATGAATTTGGCAGGAGTTTTCCTGCCAAATTTCAAAAGAATGGAGAAAAAAGATGTCTTATTTTGAAGATAAAAATGTAAATTTAGAAGTATTAAAAAAGAAAGCGTTTAATTTAAGATGGGCAGAAGTTGAAGATGGAATAATTCCTTTAACAGCAGCCGATTCTGATTTTCCTTGTTCTGATAAAATTAAGAAAGCAATCATTGATTATGCATCAGATGGGTATTTCTCTTATACTCCGAAAACAGGATTTGAAGAGTTTAAAATTTCACTATCTCGTTATGTGAAAGATTTAAAAGGTGAGGATATCCCATCTAAAAATGTCTTACCTGTTGATAGCGCCGCCAGAGCAATGTATATTATTGCAAAAGCTTGTTTAAAACCGGGAGATGAGATGATCGTTTTTGATCCTTGCGATTTTCTTTTTAGAGAATCGTGTTTAGGCGCTGGTGCAACACCGGTATATTATCCAGCAGAAATTGATGAAAGAAATAAAAAAATGGATCTTTCTAAATTAGAAGATTATATAACAGATCGAACAAAGATGATTGGATTATGTAATCCACATAATCCGTATGGTGTGGTATATACAAAAGAAGAACTAGATTTCATCATGTCTTTATGTGAAAAACATGATTTATACATTATGAACGATGAAATTTGGTCAGATATTGTATATCCAGATTCGAAATTTAATAGTATTTATTGTTTGGGAAATGAAAGATGTAAAAGGGTTTTATCTGTATTTGGGTATTCTAAGAGCTTCGGATTAGCAGGATTAAGAATAGGATGTGTGTATTCTACCGATGATGAGACGTTTAAAAAATTGATTGAGGCTAGCGATGTCATGTCCACAGCAGGGGGAGCTACATCTATTTCTCAGATTGCAGCAATTGCAGCTATGGATGATGCCAGAGACTGGTTAAATGATTTTTTAGTCCACTTAACTAAAAATAGGGATTTTGCGGTTGATTATATAAATGAGAATATTCCGGAGTTGCATGCTTACAAGCCTCAAGCTACATATTTATTATACGTGGATATCAAAGATTTAAATTGTAAGGCTGATGAATTTGTTGATTTTCTACGAAAAGAAGTAAAATTATCAGTTGTTCCAGGAGGACATAATTATTTTGGCGATCAGTCTGAAGGTCATATTCGTATTTGTATAGCAACAAGTACTGAAATTTTGTGTGAAGGGCTCAACAGATTAAAATTAGGTGTTGAAAAATTTGTGACAAAGAAAGGTTAGATTTATAATGAATAATAAATTTCCAGACAATTTTTTATGGGGTGGTGCAACATCCGCTTATCAGTGTGAAGGCGCTTGGGATGAGGATGGAAAAGGTTTTGCCATCACAGATTTATTGACGGCAGGGACACGTAGAAATCCAAGGCGATTGACTTTTGATGTAGAATCAGATGTTTATTATCCGGCAAAAATTGGTATAGATCATTATCATCGATATAAAGAAGATATTAAATTATTTGCAGAAATGGGCTTTAAAGTATATAGGATGTCCATTTCATGGGCAAGGATTTTTCCGAATGGGGATGATATAGAGCCAAATCAAAAAGGCTTAGAATTTTATAGATCTATTTTTAAAGAATGTCAGAAATATGACATTGAACCATTGGTCTCTATTATGCATCATGATACACCCATGGCTCTTGCGAAAAAACAGGATGGATGGCTAAGTAAAAATACAATCTCTGCATATGTTAATTATGCTAAAACTTTATTTAATGAGTATAAGGGATTAGTGCATTATTGGATTACCTTTAATGAAATTAATATGACCATGAACTATTTTGGAGATGTCTATGGAGCAGGGATTTTATCAAATGGAACGAGGTTTATTGATATAAATAATGTCAGTGAAGATGCCATGTTAAAAGAGAAGCAAAACAAACGTTTTGCTGCATTACACAATCAATTTTTAGCTAGTGCTCTAGCTGTAAAAATTGGACATGAAATAGACTCAAAAAACAAAATAGGATGTATGATTGCTTCAGATGCCCATTATCCTTACTCTTGTAATCCTGTAAATATCTTAGCTTCACAAAATTCGATGAGAAAATTATGGTATTGTGGTGATGTCCAAGTACGTGGAGAATATTCTTATTTTACCAAACGGTTTCTGAATGAAAGAGGCGTTACATTGGAGGTTACGGAAGAAGATAAAAAAATATTAAGAGAAGGAAAAGTTGATTTCTACTCTTTAAGTTATTATACTTCAGGAACAGATTGCTTGGATCAGAAGGTAGATACAGATTCTGGAAATTTCAACTTAGGAGCAGCTAATCCTTATTTGAAAAAATCTGATTGGGGTTGGGCATTTGATCCCGATGGATTACGCTGGGTTTTAAATGAAATCTATGGTCGTTATAATATTCCAATTTTCATTGCAGAGAATGGATTGGGAGCAGTTGATGAAATCAGTGAAGATGGAAAGATTCATGATGATTATAGAATCCATTATTTAAAAGAACATACTAAGGCCATGAAGCAAGCTATTGATGACGGTGTGGATTTATTTGGATATACATGGTGGGGACCGATTGATTTAGTAAGCGCTTCAACTGGAGAGATGAAAAAACGCTATGGATTTATCTATGTAGATTTAGATGATGAAGGACGCGGAACACTAGAAAGAAAAAAGAAAGATTCATTCTATTTTTACAAGAAGTTGATTGAAACTAATGGTTCCTGCGTATTTGAGGAAGTTTAGTACACTTTAAGAAAATCGAGAGCAATCATTTAGAAGGTTCGTTTCGAAATGGGGGGGCGATCTTATTAATGCACCGACCTCCCTTGAATCGGATTCATAAGAGGGATGGGTACCGGTAATTGTAAAAGAGATAGGTTTCATAAAAATAACCTCCTTTGATCCATCCTAAAAAATGATTGCTGATAAAAATAGAAACTATCGTTTTAAAATGATTTTCATCTATCGGTATGATAAGAATATCCTTTCCAAAGCGATCAATCGGAATGCTGACCATATTATTCTCTGCTTTGATGGTTACGTTGGTTTCTGCTCCACTAAACATGCCAAATAGACTTTTTGTATATTTTGCTAATTTAAATTTTTTGAATTGGTCTTTACCTTTTCTGAGGACAGGTATAGTTTCAATTTTTAACATCTTGTCAGCACGATTGTATGATTTGACGAGTAAACCGCCGGGGACGATAGAATTTGAGTAAAATAACAATAAATCGTAGTAAGAGCATAAAAAATTAAGCATATACTTAGTTTTTTATGCTTTTTTATTGTTATATATGATATGATTATTTCAACACATAAAGGAGTTTTTCATGTCAGATTTTAAAATAATGAATGATCCTCTATATGATGATTCTTATCCAATGAAATTATTAGAACAAGCATTTGAAATGCAAGTTGAACAAGCGGAAAAAGCAACAAATAAACTGGTATCTGATATTTTAAAAAGTCAAGAATTTGATCCTCGCAAACTATCTGAAGGTAAAGAAAAGATGAGATTAGTAGTAGATGGATCAGATGATTTTATAAAGGATTATCAAGATGGTGTTATAAAGCTTGCTAAGGAAAAAGGTCATGTTGTTGCGCAGATAAAAAACAATGGAAAGTATGGCCCAAAATTACCAATTAAGGAAGAAACATATGTAGATGGGCCTAATTCTTTAGAAATAATGAATGCATGTCAATTAAAGAATATTGCGGATTCTCTGCAAGAGTTATCTAACCAAATGTTAGCTATAGATGAAAATATTAAAGAAGTGTTGAGAGGTCAACAAAATGATAGGCTTGGCTTGTATTATAGCGGTGTATCTCTTTATTTAGAGGCTAATCGAGTATCGGATCCCGCTTTTAAAATTGGCTTGATTTCCCAATCTCTTAAAGCTTTAAGTGATGCGAATTATCAACTTGTATTAACTATGCAATCTGACATTAGTTATCTTAAGCGAAAAGAATATGAAAGTGATAAAAGACATAAATTCAATTTAATGAATGAAAAAGTCAATTTAATGAATGAAAAAGTCAATAATATCAACAAAGCATTTTCAGCGATTCATCAAGCTACGTTAATGAAGGCAGCAATCTATTGTCAATGTGGAGAGATCAATGCGATGACTAGTGTTTTTAATGAATATGCTTTATTTATTCAAAATACAGTTGTACCAAATGCAAAATTGTTAACACAATGCGATATGAATGATACAGGGAAGCTAGACGGAACCTGGTCTAGTCGATCGCTTTTATTAAATAAAGTCATTCGAATTGTTAATCAATTGAATGGATCTGACGAAGAATTACCTATAGGCATAGGAGGCAAAGAAAGTGAAAGCATGTAAAGGTTGTGTAAACAGAGAATGTAAGTCATTTAAACATAAAACACATTATAAAGATGAATATGAATATTGTCCTATTTGCGGAGAGAAACTTGAATATGTTTGTGCAGATTGTTGGAAAGTAATGGACCATAGCACAGAAAAATATTGTGTAAGTTGTGCTGCAAAGCGAGAACAAAAAAAGGAGAATATTAAAGAAAACATAAAAGATTGGGGTACATTAGCTGTTAGTGCTGCGAGCGCTGTTGGCGGTTTAGCGGTGAAAAACAAAGATAAGATTGCTGCAGCGGGCAAAGCAGCTATGAAAATTATTAAAAAGTAAAAGCAGAGGAGAATAGTCATGAATAATGTTTGTTACAACAATCTTTTTAAACTGTTGATTGATAAAGGACTCAAAAAGAGTGAATTTGCCAACATATGTAATATTAGTGCTCCAACTTTATCCAAATTGTCAAAAAATGAATATGTATCAATGGATGTTTTAGTACGGATTTGTAGAGGGTTAGATTGCACATTGGATGACATTGTAGAAATTATTAAGAAAGATAATTAGGAATTAGGTATGTCGGTTGTATTAGATAACAGCAAGATTGACTCTGTTGGAGAATACATAAAAGAGAATACACATGAGGGAGTGCAAATTACAATTTTATCACCTATTTTTACCATCTTTGCTTTTGAAGAACTGCGAAAAGTTCCGGAGAAAATCGACAAATTTCGTTTCTTATTCAATGAATCTAATTTTATAAAAAATTAGTAGAAAGTGTCAAAACAGTAAAAGAAGTTGAGCTTCAGATGTAAGAAAGAGGAAGAAATGTATCAGAGTTTAATTTAGAAATTGTTGAAAAAATAATTTAGATCAAAATCAAATTAAATCGAATCACAAAATCGAATCACATTGACCCGATTGATCTGATTTGACACAATTTTTGTGTAAAACCTATGTGAAGGAGGTCGCCATTATGCTTTTTCGTGAAAGCGAAGCGAAAGAACTAAAATAAATCGTTACAGGCAAAATAAAAAGAGAAATCACCACTTTTGCTAACTGGGATGGTGGCAAGCTGTATATTGGCGCTAAAGATGATGGAACAGTGATTGGCGTAGACAATCCGGACAGTGTTTCTTTACAGATCAGCAATATAGTCCGAGATATAATCAAGTCAGATTTAACGATATTCGTGCAATATGAAATTGTTAAAGAAAATTTTCTAAAACAAAAAGGGAATGTGCGAAATACTCATTACACTGTAGTGCAAAAATAACGGGTATTAAATATATCACTTTATAAATATCGAAATTTCTTCCTAAGAAATCTAATCCTTTTATTTCACTTGATTAACATCAATGTTAATCTTTTTCATATTTCAGGAAAAGGAATTTAATCCAATTTATGATAATGCGCCAGGAATTTAAACTACAGGCATTTTAAAAAATTTGATTAATTCTGGCGATAAAATAAATGAAAATCGCTAAGTTCAACTAAAAAGTTGATGCAGAGAATTAAAAA
>CABOGK010000006.1:97256-108250 GCA_902399855.1 Erysipelotrichaceae bacterium | reverse complement strand
AACATTATTTATGTCATATCAACAAATTGAAGGTTAAGCGTTTTTTATTTTGATATTCTTATGCAATTCCTTTCATTGCTCTGTATATTTCAGTTTAGGGAAACCTCTTTAACAAAAATGAGCAGAAAACAAAATGACATAAAAGAGTCTTTAAAAAAGGCGATTAAAAATAGAAAAATTGTATATCTACTTCTATTGCCTTCTATTATAGCAATCGTCTTTTTACCATATGAAGACTACTATTCCGTCATATTAAAAAGCCAGAGCATTCCGGAATTTGAAATAGGAATATTAACAGGTATACCACTTTTGATAAGTGCTGTAGCAGGTATGTTCACTCAAAAATTGAATCAAAAGTTTGGATATGGTTTTACAGTTAAAGGGCTTCCAATCCTTTCCGCGATTATTTTTTCGATAATGATTGTTTTTCTTGATCATGTGTTTGCCGCATGGGGATTATATGTTCTTTGTGAAGCGTTATCGAATATAAACAATACATCGTACAATTCTTGTTTCCAAAAAGAAATTGAAAGTACTAGCCGTGCAACTTTGATGTCTTTACGAAGCTTTGGTATTGCGCTAACAGCTATTGTGATCTCACCGATTGTTGGGTGGTCATGTGACCATTTTGGATTTAAGCTTACATTTTTGACAAGTGCATTCATATGTCTCTTCATTCTATTTTTTATCAATCTTGTATATTTAAACGAAGAAAGCTTTGAATTGCAATAAGGACATGGAATAGATGATTTAAATTGAAATATGGCAGTAAAGAAAATCGATATCAAATGTTCTTTTTATCTATAATTCTGATAGATATAAAAGTTTTGATGATTTTGTGATCGATCTAAAATTAGAGTTTTAAGATTAGAGTCAGTTACTCGGACTCTTTTCTTTTTCCTCCTTGTAATTTCATAAACATTTCTTTAGAATAAAAAAGAACACTTGAAATGAACACAGTTTTGTGTATGATATATAAGCATGTCTAGGAGGTAAGGTATGGAGGAAGTAATCAAGATCGAAGGGGGCCATCCTTTACGGGGGACAGTACGAATCAGTGGTTCGAAGAATTCAACGGTGGCATTGATTCCTGCCTGTGTTTTAGCCAACGAGCCGGTAACGATTTATGGCGTTCCCAATATCAGTGATGTGGAATCCTTAAAAGTCTTGTTAGAAGAATTAGATGTAGAAGTTAAACAGTGTGATGAAGAAACACTTTATATAGATCCAAGTCAAATGAACAATAAGCCTATGGTATCACAGGCTGTTAGTAAGCTTAGAGCCAGCTATTATTTTATGGGGGCTTTATTAGGAAAATTTGGTCATGTAGAGATCAAAATGCCGGGCGGATGTTATTTGGGGCCTCGTCCTATTGATTTGCACTTAAAAGGCTTTGAGGCTTTAGGGGCTACTGTACAATATACAAAAGGTTGTTATATTCTGGATGCCAAGGAACTGGTAGGAACGAATATCTTTTTGGATATCAGTTCCGTAGGGGCAACAATCAATATCATGATGGCAGCTGTCTATGCCAAAGGACGAACAGTTATTGAAAATGCGGCTAGAGAACCGGAAATCATTGATATTGCTACGCTTTTAAATAAAATGGGGGCACGTATTCATGGTATGGGTACCAGTACGCTGACCATTGACGGGGTAGAACGATTGGGTGGTTGTATGCATGAGATCATTCCGGATCGTATTGAAGCCAGTACGTATCTGATCATCGCAGCAGCTATGGCTGACACGATGCGGATCGAAAATATCATTCCGCAGCATGTGGAAGCTATTACCATGAAACTGAAAGAAATCGGTATTCAAATGAAGGTGGAATCGGATGCAATCGAAGTGTATAAGACAGAAGGGCCTTTAAAGCCAACCGATATTCTGACAAAACCATATCCAGGGTTTGCCACGGATGTTCAGCAGCCTTTTACGGCACTTTTGACACGTGCCCAGGGACAATCGGTCGTAACGGAAACAATCTATACGGAACGTTTCAAACATTGTTATGAACTGAATAAAATGGGAGCGGATATTGATGTTCGTGTTCCAAGTTCCTTTATCAATGGAAATACACCATTAATGGGTACCAGCGTTACGGCAACCGATCTTCGCTGTGGAGCCTGTCTTGTGATTGCCGCTTTGATGGCAGAAGGCGTAACGGAAATTCATGACGTTTATCATATCGATCGAGGATATGAGGATCTGGATGGAAAATTAAAATCGTTAGGCGCTGTACTTTGGCGAGAAGAAGTTGAATAGACTGCAATTGATTTTGCGGTCTTTTTTCTTTATCATAAAAGTATGATCAAAGTTGCCTTGTTAGAGTATGAAAAAGAATCTATGGAAGTTGTCTTTTCCCTGGCGAAGGTTTTTGATGCGCTGGATTGGACGTTTCGTGTCTTTACAAAAGCCTCGGAACTGGCAAAGCGCATGAAGGTGGAGGATTATCAGATCTTTGTCTTTGATGAGGTATTTAAGACACCTCGTTTAGAAAGTGTATTTGTGCATGATCATCCCAGTGCTTTGTTTATTTATCTGTGTAGAAATGTATTGGCGGTAAAGGGAAATGATCAAAGACACCGTGTCTTATATATCGATAAGGCAAAGATTCGCCAGCAGATTGAAAATGAAAGAGAACTGCTTCTTTCACAATATCACCAAAGTGAATTCTATGAATTGAACTATGATGGAATCCATGTTCGATTGCCTTATCAGGATATTTATTATCTGGATAAAATGGAAAAGATGATTTATTTTCATACGCGAAAAGGGGAATTTCATGAGCGAGCCAACATGGCTGATTTAGAAGAACGTCTGGCTGATTTTGGATTTCTGCGCGTACATGTGTCCTATCTGGTGAACGCCAAATACATCGTAGGCTGGTTTAAAGATGAAGTAGAACTTAGCAATGGTGATAAGGTGCCGCTTTCCAGAGCGCAAAAAAAGAAGATTTTGGCTAAACAAAGGTCAAAAAAGACAATATGACAACCAAGATGGACAGAGTACTTGTGATCGTTTTAAAATCATTTATACTATAAGCGAACAAAGGAAATAAAAGTAAGCGAAAGGTTTCCTTTCTAAATGAAACGATAGAGAGCGGTGGGAAGATGACAATAGTTTAATCGTCGGAAATTGATTTTTCCGGCAAAGCACGAAACTATGGAGAGAAGACTCCAAAGGGTATGTCGGAGCAATCCGAAAAAAAACATTCCGTAAAACTTGATGAATGCGTGGATGAAAGATTGACAGGCTGGTAAGGCTGTCAGGTGATGGATTTCACAGATAAAACCATCTTTGCATATCATGAAGCTGTCATCTAATCCTACATAAAAAGAGCACAGACACCGGAATATTGGAGCAATCGGAAAATGCTGTGGAAAATACGTTATGTGGGTAACATCTCAATAGATGAACTTATACAACAACTGAATTTGTAAGGCAAGACTTGTAGTCTTGCCTTCTTTTGATATAGATGGAAACTGAAATGAAAAAATGGTCAAAAAAGAGTCAAAATAGATGCAATTTTTGAAGAAATCTGTCATAGTATAGGCAAGGAGGAAATACTAATGAAAAAATATGTATGTGATGTATGTGGATGGGAATATGATGAATCCGTAGGTATTCCTGAACAAGGTATTGCACCGGGTACAAAGTTTGAAGATCTTCCTGAAGATTTTGTTTGTCCATTGTGCGGTGTAGGAAAAGATCAGTTCAGTCCAGTTGAGTAATACATGAAATAAGAATCTTCGGATTCTTATTTTTTTGGTTTGAATTATGTGATTTTTTTTAACTGTGGTATATTATATACATAAATAGAAAAGTTGAGGATCTTGTATGAAACTATTAGCTACGGATTATGATGGAACTTTAAAATACGCAAAACATATTATGCCTGAGGATCTACAGGCGATTCAGGATTGGAAAAAGGCCGGCAACCTGTTTGTTTTATGTACGGGTCGATCTATGGAATCCATTGAGGCACAGGCCAAACAATACGATTTACCGGCTGATTACTATATTACGAATAATGGCGGTATGGTTTTTGATCGAGAAGGACATGAACTGCTTTCATATTATTTGGATATCGTAACAGCGGTGGATATCATTTATGCGGCCAAGCAGGAAGAAGGCGTTGCCAGTGTTGTGATCAATGATGGTGTACATCGTCACAAAATGACGATTGATGAAAGTATTACGGATCGTCGTTATCCGGAAATGCAGAGTGATATGAGCGTGGATGATCTGATCAATACGCAAAAGATCGCCCAGATCGTTATTTCCATGTCAGAACAGAATCTGGCGGTTACATTGGCAGAAAACATTAATATGTTCTTTGGGGAGATCGTAGTAGCTTATGCCAATAACTTTGTAGTGGATGTTGTTCCTAAAGGAGTTTCCAAGGCAACCGGTTTGGAATTTGTCGTGGAATATACCAATACAAATGAAGAAGATGTTTATACCATCGGTGATTCCTACAATGATATTCCGCTAATGACGTATGGATATCATGGCGCCTGTATGGAAATGGCGGATGAAGCTGTTAAAGAAAATGCAAGCGTTTTCTATGAATCGGTAGGTTCTATGATTCATACAATTTTAAAATAAAACGTATAAGGGGGTAAGGAAATGAATATAACGCTCAGCGATATTTCATTGCTCCTGCGGCTGATTTTAGACATTCTTGTTGTCTGGGCATTGATTTACTATGCATTGCGTATCGTGCGCAATAACACACGAACGATTCAGATCACAAAGGGAATCTTGTTTATCATTATCGCACAAGGGCTTTCTACATTACTGGGATTAAACGCATTAAGCTTTCTGATCAGTATCTTTGTGAACTGGGGCGTTGTCGTCATCGTGATCATTTTTCAGCCGGAAATACGTGCCATGTTGGAAAAGTTTGGTAAATCGTCTTCTATCTTAGGTGCCAATGTTTCCAAGGAAGAGCAGATCAATATGATCGAAGAACTGGTTCGTGCCTGTGAGCAGATGTCAAAGACCAAGACGGGTGCTTTGATCTCCATTCAGCGAAATTCATCGATGGAAGATTATGTACATACAGGAATCGAAATGGATTCGGTTGTATCAAGTGAGCTTTTGGGTACGATCTTTCAGTATGGGACACCCATGCATGATGGAGCGGTAATCATCATTGGAAATAAGATTGCCTGTGCGGCAGCTTATTTTCCACCTACGACAAAGGATCTTCCCAGCAAGTATGGGGCTAGACATCGTGCGGCGGTAGGTATCAGTGAAATCACGGATTCTATTACGATCATCGTCAGTGAAGAAACAGGCAATATCTCGGTAGCCATGAATGGTCAGCTGACGCAATATAAACCAGAGGCACTTTCCCGTCTTTTGCGCAATTTGCTTGTGCCGGATACAGAAAAACCAACAGGCAGTCCATTGTTCAGGCCAATCATTGATACGGCTAAAAGTCTGGGGTTCAATCGTTCGCGCAGACAAATTGAGATGCGTAAACAACAGAATGTGGATGAAAGAATCCAACCACTGGAAATTGTCGATCTCACAAGGCAGGGGGTGAATACGCATGGCAAAGCCAAGTAAGGATAAATCCTCTGCAGGTTTTTTGGATCGTTTTTTGGAAGTGCTGTATTCTTTCTTTCGACGCTTTAATAAATTGTTTGATCGTGTTGTTTTCAATAAAGCAGGTTCCTTGATCATCTCTTTGATTGCTTCTCTGGTGATTTGTATCGCCATTGATTATCAGGATATTCGTATCGAACTGTTTAATGATACGACAACGGTCGTCGATCTGGGAAATGTGAATACAGAGATCAATTTAGATCAGAATAAGTATGAGGTCAGTGGTATTCCTTCCAGTGTGCAGGTAACGCTATCTGGTGAGGAAACCGATATAGAAGTGTATCAGAAGCAACATCCGAATTTGACGGTAAAAGCGGATTTGAGCCAGTATAAAGAGGGAAGCTATATTATCGATTTGGCACTGGAGGATATTCCATCGACCATTAAGGCTTCCATATCACCGGCGACGGTCACGGCCACGATCACATCTAAGCGTACACGTGTCTTTAGTGTAGCACCGGAAATCTTGATCGGAGCCGGACAAAAGGCATCGGATTTCAAGACACCGACTTTAGCAGTCAACAGTGTTACGATTCGAGCTACAGCGGATGAGCTGAATGCGATTCGATTTGTACGTGCTATCGTGGATGTCAGTGGATTTACCAACGGAAATTCTGCGAAAGTCAATGCCAATGTTGTGGCTTATGATGCGGATGGTAACCGTGTACAAGTGGAAATCGATCCTACAACGATCGAAGCAACGGTTGAAAGAGAAGATACAGAATAGGAGTATAGAATTATGGGAAAATATTTTGGTACCGATGGCGTGCGGGGACGTGCCAATGAGGGATTGACACTGGATATGGCCATTCAAATTGGTCAGTATCTGGGCATGTATTATGGAAAAGAAAAGCATGCTCGTATCCTGATTGGAAAAGATACACGTTTGAGCGGTGATATGTTTGAATTGGGATTGGCAGCCGGCGCTACTTCCATGGGAGCACAGGTCTATTTGTTAGGGGTATGTCCTACACCGGCCGTCAGCTATTTGATTCAAAAAGAGCGCTTTGACTGCGGTATCATGGTATCGGCCAGTCACAATCCTTATTATGATAATGGAATCAAGGTCTTCAATCATAACGGGGAGAAGATGGAAGAAGATGTGCTTTTACAGATCGAAGATTATATCGATGGCAAAAGTACTCTGACTTTAAATACCGGAGATAAGATCGGAGAATACTTTGAATGGCAGGATGGCCTGGAAATTTATATGTCCTGGTTAAAGGAAATCGTACCGGTCGATTTAAGCGGCTTTAAGATTGCGGTCGATAACGCCAATGGTTCCGCCACCAGTACCGCGATTGAAACTTTAGATTCTTTAGGAGCTACGGTTGAAGCCATTTCCAATTCACCAAATGGGATCAATATCAATAAAAACTGTGGTTCTACACATCCGGAAAAGCTGCAGCAGATGGTCAAAGAGGGCAACTATGATATCGGTTTGGCTTTTGATGGCGATGCCGATCGTTTGATTGCGGTCAATGCCAAAGGTGAACTTGTCGATGGAGATTACATTCTATACATCTGTTCAAGGTATATGAAATCGGTCAACCGCTTGAATAAAAATATGTGTGTAACGACTGTCATGGCTAATTTAGGTTTGTATAAGGCTTTAGATGCCAATAAGATCGATTATGTACAAACACCGGTCGGTGATAAGTATGTATTTGAAGAAATGCAGAAAAACGATTACTATCTGGGTGGAGAACAAAGCGGACATATCATTTTCTATGAAAATGCAGTAACAGGCGATGGCTTATTAACGGCATTGAAGCTTTTAGAAATCATGAAGAAAACCGGAAAATCGTTAGAGGAGCTTTCGGAAGGATTGTTTATTTATCCACAGCTTTTAAAAAATGTTAAAGTAAACGATAAAGAAGCAGCTTTAAAAGATGAAACCTTGTGGAAGGTCGTTAAAGAAGTGGAAGACGAATTAAAGGATGAAGGACGTATTTTAGTTCGTCCAAGTGGTACAGAGCCATTGGTTCGTGTCATGATAGAGGCAAAGACAGATGAACTTTGCCAGCAGTATGTACAGCGTGTCGTTGATTTTATAGAGGAAAGTCAGTATTAAGGAGGGAGATCATGAAGCGAGTAATCTGTGTGGTTGAAGATGAAAAAGATCTAAACAACCTGGTTGCGCAATATTTACGCAAAGAAGGCTACGAAGTACGTTCTTACTATACGTATGAAGAAGCCAGTGCTCACGTTCAGGATGATGATGTGCATTTGTGGATTCTGGATATCATGTTGGATGACAAATCCGGCTTTGATCTAATTGAAGAGATCCGTCTGCAGGGACCGGAAACACCGGTTATCTTTATGTCAGCTCGTGATAAAGAATTTGACCGCATCATCGGTTTAGAAAAAGGTTGTGATGACTATATCACAAAGCCATTTTCACCTAAAGAAATGGTGCTTCGTGTCAACAATATCATCAAACGTGCCTATAAGGATGACAATAACCGTATTGCGGTAGATGGATATGAACTGGATGAAGAACAGCGTAAGATCTATGCCGATAATGTTGAAATTGAACTGACGACAAAGGAATTTGATCTTTTGATGATGTTTATTAAAAATAAAGGTATTGCCTTTTCACGAGATAAGATCTTAGAAAACGTATGGGATGAAAATTACTTTGGAAGTGATCGTGTAGTGGATGATACGTTACGTCGTTTACGTAAAAAACTACCGAATCTGAACATCCATACCATTTATGGATACGGATATCGTTTAGGATAGGTTCATGTTTTCTCAATTTTTTAAAAAGCTTTCTTTAACACAGCAGGTCTTATTGATGATACTGCTGTTTATCAGTTTTTTTGCGACGTTTTTCTTTTTTTATCTCAGCAATAACATTGACAATATGATTGCCAATCAGATGTACACGACCATGTCCAGTCGCCAGCAGCCTATTGTTTCTTTATTGAAATCGAATTTATTAGGTGCCGGGGATGCCTATGATGCGATTTATAAAGCTTTGTCCAGCGATAACATACAAACTAACTGTATCGTTTCCAAAGACAGCAAAAGCAATGAAATGCAGATCACAATTTTAAATCCGGACAATGCCGATGATGTCGATCAAAGCCTATATCGTTATTTGATCAACCAATCAGCAAATATGGTTTCGGATCATAATGAAGAAATGCAGGGAACGATTTCAAATCAAAGCATACAATATTATTATCGACTCCAGCAGGTACAGACAACTAACGGTGTGATCGTTTTGGTCAGCTTTATGGATGATGCCTATCCGCAAAGCATACGAAATACTTTGGTTGAATCCACGGTTTATGGTACGATACTGGCATTTTGTATCTTTATCATCATCATGATGATCTGGGTTTTCTCAATCATTCATCCTTTGAATCAGATCAAATCGTATATTGCGCAGGTGAAGCAGGGAAAAGAAGTGGAACTGCATTTGAATCGCGATGATGAGATCGGAGAAGTGGCCAAAGAACTGGTCAATATGAAGGATGAGCTGCAAAAGCAGGAAAAAGTGAAAGAAGAAATGATTCATAACATCTCTCACGATCTAAAAACACCGATTGCCACGATCAAATCGTATTCTGAATCCATTAAGGATGGTATATATCCGTATGGAACCCTGGAAAAAAGTATCGATGTGATCTTAGATAATGCCAATCGATTGGAAGCAAAAGTACATAACTTATTGTATTTGAATCGTATTGAATATTTGATTACCAGTGATGCCGAGGGCGTTGTGACCAATATGAAAGAAGTTGTGGAGGAAGTCGTATTAAATTCGGCGGTGATTCGTCCGGAAATTCGCATCATTACTGATGTGGAAGAAGTCTTCTTTGACGGACTTTTGGAATCCTGGCGTGTTTGTATTGAAAATATTATGGAAAACGCATTCCGTTATGCGAAAAGCTATATACAGATTACGGTCCGGGAAAATGATTTACAGATATCCAATGATGGTCCAAAGATGCCGGAGGATCGAATCGAAGCTCTTTTCAGGCCTTATGAAAAAGGTGAGGGCGGACGCTTTGGCTTAGGTCTTTCTATCGTATCTCGTGTTGTTAAAGCTAATAAATATCATGTAAAAGGCTTTAATACAGAGGATGGTGTATGTTTCAGGATTTACCGAGATGTTCCAAAGCCAAAGAAAAAGCCGAGCGACCGAAAAAGCTGGCGTGACAACAAGGCCCATGAAAATAAAAAAGAAACAGAAGTAAAAGAGAACAAGGAGGATCTGACATGAGAGTAGGAACGATTGGATCTGGTGTGATTGTAGATCGTATGATTGATGCGATGAAACAGACAAAAGATGTAGAGGTGGTTGCCGTATATTCTCGAACAAAAGAGAAAGCGGAAGACTATGCGCAAAAACATCAGATTGAAAAATCGTATCATGACCTGGAAAAAATGCTTCAGGATATCACCATTGATACGATTTATGTCGCCAGTCCCAACAGCCTTCATTTTGAACAGTCAAAAAGAGCGCTGCAGTCAGGAAAGCATGTCATCTGTGAAAAACCATTTACACCTACACTGCGTGAAGCACAGGAGCTTTTTGATCTGGCAGATCAGAACAATCGTTATATTTTTGAAGCAATTACAACGATTCATCTTCCAAACTATCAGATCGTAAAAGAGCATTTAAAAGATACCGGAAAAGTACAGCTGGTTCAATGTAACTTTTCACAGTTTTCGTCACGCTATGATAAATATAAGAATCATCAGGTAACCAATGTATTTGATCCGGCTTTTAATGGTGGAGCTTTGATGGATATCAATGTATATTGTCTTCATTTTGTAACCGGTCTTTTTGGAAAACCGGACTCAATAGAGTATAACGCAAATCAAGGTTTTAATGGTATCGATACCAGCGGTATTGCGATTCTTCGGTATCCGGATAAGCTGGCCATTTGTGTAGGTGCTAAAGATAGCAGTTCACCAAACCAAGTCTTTATTCAGGGAGATCAGGGAACGATTCGTGTCTATGGTTCGAGCTGTGGTGTTTGTAAACATGTACAGTTTTTACCTCTAAAAGGTGATATGATTGGCAAGGAAGACCAAGAAATAACAGTAGAGTTAGGTATTGACCAGCTTCCGCATATGATTTATGAGTGTCAGGTCTTTGAAAATATTATTCAAAAGGACGATAAAAAAGAATATCAAAGACTTTGTGAACAGACAAAGTTAGTCGTTTCTTTAATTGAAGAAGCACATTCACAACTACAAGGGTGAGAAATCACTCTTTTTTTATAGTTTGTAAACTATATTATTGTTGGTTAATAAATGTTGGCAAGCATAGTTGAAATTTTATAAAACGTATATGGAGATTCAGATCAATTAAAAGATGAAGGTGTGTTCTAAAAAATTAGGACTCACTTACT
>CABOGK010000006.1:0-97246 GCA_902399855.1 Erysipelotrichaceae bacterium | reverse complement strand
AAAAATTAGGACTCACTTACTGTTTTTAAAAGAATTTTTAATAGTTTTCTCTTTTTCATACGTATTAAATAGTGTAGAGAAAAGGAGGGAACTCAAATGGAAGACAAAAAAGAATTGAAAGAAATCATGCAGGAGTCAAAACGACTGTATGATGAACAGTGCAAGAAGATCCTGTCGTATAAACAGATCCTGTCCTATTTGTTCCAGTCCTGTCTCGAAGAATATAAGGATCTTTCCCTGGAAGAGATACAGGATCTGCTGGATGAAGGACAAAGCCTTGACAAGATGATCAGTAAAAATGTGGAGGATCAAAGTATCAGGGGAAGTATGATCCGCTATGATCTTCTCTATAAGCTCAAAAATCCACAAAACAGCAACTCGATGTGGATCGATATCGAACCACAGGGGATGGATCCCGGTACCTATGATCTGTTTCATCGAGGCTTTTACTATGCCACAAGAATGGTGGCCCGACAAAGAAACGATCCGGAAGGCTTTAAAGAAGATGACTTTGACAACATACAAAAAATAATCACTTTTTGGATCTGTTTGCGCCATGCGAGGTATAAGGACAATACGATCAATAGATACAGGATCGAAGAAAGAAACATTGTGGTTCATCTTAAACATGCAAAAGAGTTTTATGACCTGATGGAGATCATATTACTGTATCCCCGGAAACAACAGCGATCACAAGAGCATGGAAGAGATCCTGAGCAGTGAAAAGAGTGTTATGGAGTATCTGGAAATCTTGTTTCTATCGCAAAGAAGCTATGAGCAGAGAATAGAAATCCTAGAGAAGAAGTATGGTATACTATTGGAAAAGGAAACAGAAAGCGAGATGAGGAAGATGTGCACATTCAGTGATGCGATCTGGGAAAAAGGGAAAGATGAAGGAATTCGAAGAAGTGTTATAAATTTAATGAAGAATCATGTAACTTCGAATATAGAAGAAGCCATGGATTTATTAGGAGTAGAAGCATCTTTACGACCGGCTATTTTAAAATCTATACAGATGCATTAGACGTCGAATAAAAAAACAAAAGCTGTTGATATATCTTTAATTTTTGAACGAAATTAAAATAAATGAGACCTCTGTATTTTCAAAGGTCTCATTTACTATGCTTGGTTTTTATGTTCAATTCGTGGTTATTTGATTTTCTGACAAAATTGAATACAGTTTCTGTGCTTGTCTCTTCGTCAAATTCATAGCCACTTTCACGAAATTTTTTCACATCATCTAGTGATTCTATTTGATGTTCTGCCAGAAAACGTACCATTTGGCCTCGTGCCATTTTGACGTAAACGCCTTTTTCTACTCTTTTATTTGGTAATTGTTCGTAAAAGTGAACATCGATCAAAGCTTTGTAGGGGCGTATGCATTTGGCATATTCTTCGCTGGCTAGATTTAAGATCACATTGTCATTGATGGTATTGGCTAAATCATCTGTCCAATAGTCATATAGAGAATTTGGCACTTTTGCCTGCATTTCCAAACGATATTTTACAATGCCATCAAAAGGTCTAAGGATCCCATATAAACCCGATAGGATGAAAAGATGATTCTGCAGATAAGAAAGTGATGCATCCTCTAAGATTTGAGGTGCCATATACTGGTATTGAATTCCTTTATACGTTAGTATAGCGGCAGAAGGGTTTTGATCAAATCGGAAGGTTTGATAGTTTTGATAGGCCTCTGTGGCAAGCTTATCGGAGCATTGTAGGATTTCTTTTAACTCTTCATAGCTTTTGGATTGAAGCTGATGTAGAAGACAGGCTGCTTTGTCTAAGAAACGAGGGGTTGAAAGAGGCAGGAGATCGTCTTCGCAAATCTTCATTTGTTTGGCAGGGCTAATAATAACTTTCATGGAATAAGTGTATCAGTTTAAAGTAGATTTGTATAGTTTTTGAAAATAATGAAAATAGTATGAAAAAAGTTTCAAAATATGTGTAAAATGAAAGAATTTTCTGTTATAATAGTCGATATTAGAAAAGAAAGGTGAGAACATGAAACTATCGGGAGCGCAGATCACGATTGAAACGTTGATCGAGCAGGGAACAAAATTTGTGTTTGGTTATCCTGGTGGTCAGGTCATCAATTTATATGATGCGATCTATGAAGCGGATGATCGAATACATCATGTCCTGACAGCTCATGAACAGGGAGCTTCTCATGCGGCAGATGGGTATGCCAGAAGCAGCGGTGGCGTTGGCGTCGTGATTGCGACAAGCGGGCCGGGTGCCACAAATCTTGTGACGGGAATTGCCACGGCCTATTTAGATTCTGTGCCGTTGGTGGCAATTACAGGAAATGTACCGAATTCATTGATTGGAAGAGACAGTTTTCAGGAAGTAGATATTACGGGTATTACGATTCCTGTGACAAAACATAACTTTTTTGTGAAACGTATTGAGGATTTAGCGGATACGATTCGCCATGCTTTTCAAATTGCGAAGTCTGGAAGACCGGGACCGGTTTTAATCGATATTCCAAAAGATGTACAGATTGCCGAATATGAATATACGAGGATGCCGGTTGTAGAAAAAGAAGAGCAACGTAAACCTAAAACGTATAAGCTGGAAAAACTTGCCAAGATGATCAAGGAAAGCCAAAGACCATTCATTTATGTAGGTGGCGGTGCTTTGGTAGCTGATGCAACGCAGGAAATTGAGCAACTTGCCAATGTGATGGATGCACCAATCGGTTCCACCTTGATGGGACTTTCTTCTGTATATCACAACAATCCTCGCTTTTTGGGAATGGTCGGTATGCATGGACATTACGCCAGCTCCAAGTCTTTGAGCAAAGCTGACCTGTTGATCGTTATTGGTGCTCGTTTCTCGGATCGTGCTACCGGTGATGTCAATAAATATGGAAACCGCACAAAGATCGTACATATTGATATTGATCGTGCGGAAGTGGATAAAAACATCATTGTGGATTTAGGAATCGGCGGCGATGTCAAAGAAGCTTTGCAGGAGCTTTTACCGATGTTGGAAACAAAGTCCAATGTAGAATGGCAGAAGCAAATTGAAGCGTTAAAACAGGAAGAAGCTCAACAGTTTGAAAGGACAGTTTCTCTAGATACCTTAAATCCTTATACACTGATTACAGAAGTTCAAAAATATACGACACCGGATATGCCGATTGCGACTGATGTAGGACAACATCAGATGTGGGTCGCTCAGTATTACCAATTCAATAAACCGCGTACATTTATTACCAGCGGTGGTTTGGGTACCATGGGATTTGGTTTGGGAGCTGCTATCGGTTCCGCTTTGGCAACGGGCAAGAAAACAGTTTTATTTACCGGAGATGGAAGCTTTGGTATGAATATGAATGAGCTTTCCACGTTGTCGAAACTACAGGCACCTGTCATGATCATCATCATGAACAATGGTGTATTAGGTATGGTACGTCAATGGCAGAATCTGTTCTTTGACAAACATTATTCCCAGACCAATCTTTCCGGTATGCCGGATTATCAAAAATTGGCGGATGCCTTTGGTATTCCATCGTATCGTATTACCAATATGGATGAGCTTCATGAAAATATAGAAAAAGCCATGCATACAAATGGACCGGTTTTGGTAGATTGTCTGATCGATAAAGATGAAATGGTATTGCCAATGCTGCCACCGGGTGGATCATTTGATGATATCATTACGGAAATGGAGGAGAACTGATGGAAAATCGTTTTGTGATTGCCTTACTTGTTGAAAACAAGTCCGGTGTATTGACACGTATCAGTTCTATGTTCACCCGTCGTGGATTCAATATTGATTCGTTGACGGTTGGACGAACCGAAGATCCTCGCTTTTCCCGTGTTACGATCTGTGCACAGGGTGATGATGCCACACGTAAACAGATCATGAAACAGGCCAGAAAGCTTTATAACGTACATGAAGTAAAGTTAATGCCAGAGGATGACAGCGTTCGAAGAGAACTGGCGTTGATCAAATTAAGAAACAAGCAGGAGACAAGAAGTGATATTTTGTCGGCCGTGGATATTTTCAGAGGAAAGATCATTGATTTTTCTCCGAATACACTATGTGTAGAAATTACCGGAAACACATCGAAGATCGAAGCGTTTATCACCGTAGTTAAACCATTGGGCATTTTGGAGATGTGTCGAACCGGTATTACCTCTTTGGAAAGAGGTTGTAAGTATTTAAATTCAGAAACGCAAACATTTGAAGACAGTCAAAAATGTAAAGAGTAAAGAAAAGGAGTGTTTACAATGTCTAAAATTTATTATCAGCAGGATTGCGATATCCAGAAACTGAATGGGAAGAAAGTAGCCATTATCGGTTATGGTTCTCAGGGGCATGCGCATGCTCTAAACCTGAAAGATTCCGGTGTGGATGTAGTAGTCGGGTTGTACGAAGGAAGCCGTTCTATTGAAAAGGCGAAAAAACAGGGATTGGAAGTTATGAGTGTTGCGGATGCGACAAAAGCCAGTGATATCATCATGATCCTGATTCCGGATGAAAAACAAAAACAAGTCTATGAAAGTGAAATTGCCCCGAATTTAACGGCTGGAAAGACATTGGCATTTGCCCATGGCTTCAATATTCATTTTGGATGTATCGTTCCACCTAAGGATGTCAATGTAATCATGATCGCACCAAAAGGGCCGGGACATACTGTACGTAGTGAATATGAAGCAGAAAAAGGGGTTCCTTGTCTGATTGCGGTAGAACAGGATGCCACAGGAGATGCCTGGGATCTTGGTTTAGCCTATGCGGCCGGAATTGGTGGAAGTCGTGCCGGTGTATTGGAAACGACATTTAAGACTGAAACTGAGACAGACTTATTTGGAGAACAGGCAGTGCTTTGCGGTGGTGTCTGTGCTTTGATGCAGGCTGGTTACGAAACACTTTGTGAAGCCGGCTACGATCCAAAGAATGCTTACTTTGAATGTATCCATGAAATGAAGCTGATCGTTGATCTGATCTATCAGTCTGGTTTTGCGGGAATGCGTTATTCTATTTCCAATACAGCTGAATATGGTGATTACATTACCGGGCCAAAGATCATTACTGAAGATACAAAGAAAGCGATGAAGAAGATCTTGAGCGATATTCAGGATGGAACATTTGCCAAGGATTTCTTACTGGAAATGTCACCATATGGAAACCGCGTACACTTCAATGCGCTGCGTAAAAAAGCAGCCGATCATGACTGTGAAAAAGTCGGAGAAGAAGTACGTTCTTTATACAGCTGGTCCGATGAAGACAAGCTGATCAATAACTAGTATTTTTCATTAGACAATCCTCTGGATTGTCTAATGCTTTAATAGGAGGAATTAAACGAGATGTCAAGTAAAGCTATGAAGGAGGGCTTTGATAAAGCCCCACAGCGCTCTTTGTTGCATGCTCTGGGATTGACCAATGAAGAAATTGAGAAGCCCTTAGTAGGAATTGTCAGCTCATATAACGAAATCGTACCCGGACATATGAATCTGGATAAGATTACTGAAGCAGTAAAAATGGGAGTGGCCATGGCCGGAGGTACACCAATCGTTTTCCCGGCCATTGCGGTTTGTGATGGTATCGCCATGGGACATGCCGGTATGCGTTATTCTCTGGTGACACGTGATTTGATTGCGGATTCAACGGAAGCAATGGCTTTGGCGCATGCTTTTGATGCCCTGGTCATGATTCCTAACTGTGATAAAAACGTGCCTGGTCTTTTGATGGCTGCTGCTCGTATCAACGTACCGACGATCTTTGTTTCCGGTGGACCGATGTTAGCTGGACGAATCGATGGACATAAAACATCTTTATCCAGCATGTTTGAAGCGGTTGGAGCTTATCAGGCCGGAAAGATTGATGGCAAAAAGCTGAAAGAATATGAATTGAATACGTGTCCGACCTGCGGTTCTTGTTCCGGTATGTACACCGCCAATTCGCATAACTGTTTAACCGAAGTCTTAGGAATGGGACTGGCCGGTAATGGTACGATTCCAGCGGTTTACTCCAAGCGTATTGAACTGGCAAAACATGCCGGTATGCAGGTGATGGAGTTGTATCGCCAAAATATTCGTCCAAGAGATATCATGACCAAAGAAGCTTTCCATAATGCAGTAACAGCGGATATGGCATTAGGATGCTCAACCAATTCGATGTTGCATCTGCCGGCTATCGCCAATGAATGTGGCATTGAAATCGATTTAAAGAAGGTCAATGAAATCAGTGCCAAAACACCAAATCTTTGTCATTTGGCACCGGCCGGTCCAACTTATATTGAGGAACTGGATGCTGCCGGTGGGGTCCATGCCGTCTTAAATGAGCTGGATAAAAAAGGCTTGCTATATACGGATGTTATGACTTGTACCGGTAAGACATTAAAGGAAAATCTGGTTGGTCACATCAACAAAAATCCAGAAGTCATTCGACCTATCGATAAGCCATATTCACAGACCGGTGGTATTGCGGTCTTATATGGAAACTTGGCACCGGATGGCTGTGTTGTCAAACGCAGTGCCGTGGCTGAAGAAATGTTGATGCATGAAGGACCGGCCAAAGTCTATAACAGTGAAGAAGAGGCCATCAAAGGAATCTTTGGAAAAGAAGTTAAAGCCGGCGATGTCGTTGTGATTCGTTATGAAGGGCCAGCCGGTGGACCGGGCATGCGGGAAATGTTGTCCCCAACCAGTGCGATTGCCGGTATGGGATTGGATAAAGAAGTGGCCTTGATCACAGATGGACGCTTCTCCGGAGCAACCCGAGGTGCCAGCATTGGTCATGTTTCACCGGAAGCTGTTTCCGGGGGCACGATTGCCTATGTCAAAGATGGTGATTTGATTGCTATCGATATTCCAAATCATACGATTACCTTAAAGGTCAGCGAAGAGGAATTGGCAAAGCGTAAAGAAGAAATGCCGATTCTGAAAAAAGAAAATGTGACAGGTTATTTAAAACGATATGGAAAGCTTGTCAGCAGTGCCGATAAAGGAGCTATAATCAACCGATGAGTTTAAAAATCATTAGTGATGTTCAGGCTTTTACCGTATTTAAAGAACTGGAGAAGGATAAAGTAATTCAAAACTTCTATCGTTTATTACGAAAAGAAGACTTGGAGAGTTATGCGACATTTGTGAGTTCTTTATATGAACAAAATACGGATAACTGGACAAGATATCTCGTTTCAAAAGTACTTTCTTTAGAAAATTGTCTGGTTTCTATGGCATGTTCCAAAAAAAGCATCCCGTACTCTATTCGTGAAGCGGCTTCTTTTGAATTGGATATTCTGGAAGAAATGTCACAAATGGAACCGGAAGCTTTCAAAATGAAGGGATTTAAGGCCAACTGGAGCGTAGAACCTACTGATTTAAAAACCATTTATCTGGAGCGCTTAGAGCATATTGACCAGTTTGGTTTTGGCGAATATGCACGTTTTATGACATTCCGCTTAGAAGAAACGGAGGAAAAACCGGGATTCTATTTAAAACCGGTTGCCTATCCAGATCCAATTACTTTCAAGGATTTGATCGGCTATGATCTGCAACGTCAGCAGGTTATCGCCAATACGGAGATTTTACTGCAGGGAAATATGGCCAGCAATGTTCTTTTATACGGTGATGCCGGTACAGGAAAGAGTGCTACGGTCAAAGCCATAGCCAATGAATATGCCTCTAAGGGACTTCGTTTGATCGAGTTAGGTAAAAGAGAACTGCATCTGTTGCCAAAGCTATTGGATGTATTAGCTTTAAATCCTTTAAAATTTATTTTGTTTATTGATGATTTGTCATTTCAGGAAAATGATGATGATTTTAGCGCTTTAAAAGCCGTGTTGGAGGGAAGTGTATCGGTACGCTCCAACAATACAGTGATCTATGCGACAAGCAATCGTCGCCATATCGTTCGAGAAACGTTCCAGTCCCGGCAGGGAGATGAGATCCATCGCAATGATACGATGCAGGAAACGATTTCTCTTTCAGAACGCTTTGGGATGAAAGTGTATTATGAAAAGCCAAAGAAGGATCTTTATTTGGATATCGTCTATGGCTTGGCAGATCAATATGGTCTTACGATGGATCGCGAAGTCTTGGCTCTAAAGGCAGAGCAGTTTGCCTTGCGAAAAGCCGGACGATCGGCCAGAGCGGCCAGACAGTTGGTGGAACAATTGTCGGCTTTAGAAGGAAAGGAGGATGTCACATGCTAAGTCTTGATAAAATTTATCATGCCAGTTATGTGCTCAAGGGTGTAGCCCGAAAAACGGACGTTTTACACGCTCCGAAAATCAATCCGGAAGCCAACGTATATTTAAAAACTGAAAATCTTCAAAATACCGGATCATTTAAGCTTCGTGGTGCTTATTATAAGATTTCACAGCTTTCACAAGAAGAAAAGAAAAAAGGTGTGATTGCTTGTTCCGCCGGTAATCATGCACAGGGGGTAGCGTTTGCGGCTACACAAAATGGTATTCCTTCGATTATTTGTCTGCCGGATGGAGCTCCGATTTCCAAAGTGGAAGCAACCAAGGGCTATGGTGCCAAGGTAGAGTTAGTCAAAGGCGTTTATGATGATGCATATAATCGCGCTTTAGAGTTAAGAGATCAGTGTGGTTACACCTTTATTCATCCTTTTGATGATGAAGACGTGATTGCCGGACAGGGAACAATTGGTCTGGAGCTGTTGGAACAGCTGCCGAATCTGGATGCGGTTGTCGTACCGGTTGGTGGCGGTGGGCTAATCAGTGGTATTGCCTTTGCGATCAAAAGCTTGAATCCTAATGTGAAGGTGTATGGTGTTCAGGCTGAGGGTGCTGCCAGCATGGTACAGTCCTTAAAAGAGGAACAGATCATTCAACTGGAAAGTGTCAATACGATTGCGGATGGTATTCAAGTCAAAGAACCGGGTACACATACGTTTGATCTTTGTCAGAAATATGTAGATGATATCGTAACTGTCAGTGATGATGAGGTGGCCGGTGCTATTCTTTCTCTGATTGAAAATCAAAAGCTGATCACCGAAGGGGCCGGCGCGGTTTCGGTGGCTGCTGTGATGTTTAATAAAGTACCGGTCAAAGGAAAGAATGTGGCTTGTATTCTTTCCGGAGGAAATATTGATGTAACGATTCTTTCCAAGGTTATCGAACGCGGTTTGTTGAAGTCGGGTCGCAGTGATACCTTAGTCATTCAGCTGGAAGATAAACCGGGTCAGCTGCAGGGCGTATCGGCTACAATTGCGCAATATGGCGCTAACGTCAACAGTGTTTACTATGAAAAAGCCAGCGAAGGCAGCAATATTACCGATTGTGTATTACGTATCAATTTGGAAACGCGCAATTTTGAACATATCAAAGCGGTGCGTGAAGGTCTTACCAAAGCAGGCTTTAAGTTACTATAGGAGGGTTTCATGAAGAAAATACATACGGAGAAAGCACCGGCTGCAATCGGTCCTTATTCACAGGCTGTCGTGCATAATGGTGTTCTATATACTTCCGGTCAGGTTCCTTTGGATCCTGTTACCGGTGAAATCGTTGGCGGTGATATTCAAAGTCAGGCTAATCAGGTCTTAAAAAATCTGGAACAGATTTTAAAAGAAGCAGGAACTGACTTTTCCAAGGTCATCAAGACAACATGCTTTTTAGCGGATATGAAAGATTTTGCGGCTTTTAATGAAGTCTATGCATCGTATATCACTGAAAAACCGGCCCGCAGTTGTGTAGCTGTCAAAGAACTGCCTAAACAAGTGCTGGTGGAAGTGGAAGTCATTGCCGCTATTGAAGAATAGGATAAGAAAAAAACAGCCAAACGGCTGTTTTTGTGCTTTATTCGAGAATGTGTTCTAACGCAACTTTTAAGACAGAATGTATATGTTCATCATCTAAAGAATAATAGACGGTTTTTCCTTCTTTACGACTCTTGACCAGTTTATTGCTTTTGAGAGTTTTCAACTGATGGGAAACTGCACTGCGTGTCATCTGGGATACATTGGCTAAATCACTGGCACAAAACTCACCGGTTTCCAGTGCCATCAACAATTTTAAACGCGTCGTATCTCCCATGACCTTATAGAAGTCAGCCAATTGCTCGATGGAAGAGGTATCGGGCATTTTTTTCTGGGCTTCTTTAATGCGCTGGGGATCGTTTGTCTGATATAAATATTCTTTTTCCATGACTGAATTATAGTGGAATGTCTTTTAGATTGTCAAATGGAAAGAAATGCATATAATGAATAAAGTAAAGAAGGAACCAATATGAAATTAAGTGAAGGAAAGTGTAAAAAGGAATACAGGATCTTGCAGCTGTATGTACCAGCTCAGACAAAAGATCGTCTGCAATCTTTGGGCATGACGGTTCATACAGCGATAACGATCATACAGAAAAAACATAACGGCACCATGGTCATCAACCTTCGAGGTACTAGATTTGCCCTGGGTGATGAATTAACAAAAGAAATTGAGGTGGAACCATGTCAAAAGAAATAACAGTCGGTTTTATCGGAAATCCTAATTGTGGGAAGACGACTTTATTCAATGCCTATACAGGTGCCAATTTAAAAGTGGCCAACTGGCCGGGTGTTACCGTAGAACGGATGGAAGGCGCTATTCAGGATCATGACATGACGATTCATCTGGTAGATCTGCCGGGAACCTATTCATTGACATCTTATACGATGGAGGAACAAGTATCCAGACAGTTTATTTTAAGTGATCAGGTGGATGTGATCATTGATGTGGTTGATGCTTCCAGTTTAGAAAGAAGTCTATATTTGACGTTGCAGCTTTTGGAGTTGAATAAACCTATGGTTTTGTCTTTGAATATGATGGATATTGTGGCCAAACGTGGTATGGATATTGATTTACATCGTTTAAGTGAAATTCTGGGGGTTCCGGTTATTCCGGTCACGGCTCGAAAAAAACGAGGCATACAAGCCTTGATGCATGCCGCCTGTCATCAGCAGGAAGGGCAGAATACACAGGTCAATCATCGTCCGCAGTCCATACATGGAGAGCAGGTCAAACGTTATGCAATGGAATACGATGCGGATTTGGAGCGTAAGATCTCTTTGATTCAGGAACGATTAGTACGACAAGATCCGCATATTATCAATCCCAGATGGATTGCGATTAAGCTATTGGAAAATGATCAGGAAATTCAAAAGAAATATGCGATCGATCTTTCGGATATTGTAGATCATGGAGAAGATACCCAAATCATCAATCAAAAATACGATTATATCCAAGCAATCATACATGAAGTGTTATTAGGGAAGACATCAAAAGAAGAATTGACAGACAAGATCGATGCGGTTGTCACCCATCCGGTATGGGGAATGTTGTTCTTTTTGGTTGTGATGTTGGCCGTTTTTGGATTAACATTTTTATTTGGAGACTTTTTAAAAGGTTATATAGAAGGCTTTGTTGATTGGCTGATCTTGTTGTGTACGAATCTTTTTGAACAGATGCATGTATCCAACTGGTTATTAGATCTGGTGACAAACGGAATTATCGGCGGTGTTGGTGGTATCATCACCTTTCTGCCCAATATTGCCATCTTATTTTTGGCACTTGCCTTTTTGGAAGACAGTGGTTATATGGCAAGAGTAGCGTATGTAATGAACGATATCATGGGACGTTTAGGTCTTTCCGGAAGAGCCTTTATTCCTATGGTTTTAGGTTTTGGATGTACGGTACCGGCTATTATGGCCACCCGCGCTTTGGAATCAAAAAAAGACAGGCACCGAGTCATGCTTGTCACACCGTTTTTTTCCTGCAGTGCCAAACTACCGGTCTATATCTTATTTAGTGGTATGTTTTTTGGCCGGTATGCGACATTGGCAGCCTACAGTATGTACTTGATTGGAATCATCGTTGCCTTATTTGTTGCCTGGCTATTGCATAAAAAAGATAAAGATTCGACCAAAAATCCATTGTTGATCGAGTTACCGATTTATAAGATGCCAAGCGCTTATACTGTTTTTATTTATGTCTGGGATAAAGTCAAAGACTTTTTAAGCAAGGCCGGAACCACGATCTTTGTGGCCTCGATCATCGTTTGGATCTTGATGCACTTTGGTCTGCAGGGCTATACACAGGATATTTCATTAAGCTTTGCGGCATTGATTGGAAATTTGTTGGTACCTGTTATGACACCGGCCGGACTTGGGTTCTGGCAGATCTGCGTTGCCCTTTTGGCCGGAATCAGCGCCAAAGAAGTGGTCGTTTCCAGTACCGCTGTTTTGTTTGGTATTTCCAATATCAACGGTTTATCCGGCATGCAGGCATTAAGCCTTCAGCTTTCCTCATTAGGCTTTACTGCTTTAAATGCATATTGTCTGATGTTGTTTTGTTTGTTGTATGTACCATGCGTTGCCAGTTTGGGAACGATCAAAAAAGAGAGCGGTTCAATCTTATACATGTTTCAGACGATGGTATTTCAAATTGCGGTGGCATGGATTGTTAGCTTCATCGTCTTTCAGGTAGGAAACTTGATTTTGTAAAAGAAAGAGTGTTTTCTTTGACAAAGCGGGCAAGTCATTCTATAATTTTGCCAACAATGATGATAAGGATATGAACGCAGAGCTTTGGATGTAGAGAGGAAAGTGGCTGGTGAAAACTTTCTGACAAAACTGTTGTTTACTCCCTTTGAATTGCCCTTGAAAAAGTGAGCCGTACTCTTGCGTTAAAAGAAAATGAGGTGCACATAGATTTCTATGTGAACAAAGGTGGTACCGCGTGCGACAGACGTCCTTTGGATGCTGTCGCTTTTTATATGGAAAAGGAGATTATGTATGGAATTAGTGAATGTACTGGAAGATGAATATCTTTCCAAATTGAATCACTCTTGTGCGCACATGATGGCACAAGCTGTGAAACGTCTGTATCCACAGGCTAAGTTCTGGGTAGGACCTGTCATTCAGGATGGATTCTACTACGATATGGATTTAGGCGATGTCAGTTTAAATGATGCCGATCTGGAAAAGATCGCCAAAGAGATGAAAAAGATCGCCAAGGATGGAAAGCGCATTGTGCGTAAAGAAGTATCCAAAGCGGAAGCACAGGAAATGTTCAAAGACGATCCTTATAAAGAAGATTTGATTCAGGATCTGGAAGATGGAACGATCACGGTGTATTCGCAGGGAGAATTTACGGATCTTTGCCGTGGACCCCATGTCGATAGTGTTAAAGAATGTAAGAACTTTAAGCTGCTGAAACATTCCGGTGCATATTGGAAAGGCGATGCCAAAAATAAACAGCTGCAGCGTGTGTATGGAATTTGTTTTCCAACAAAAGAAGAATTAGAAGCGCATTTGGAAGCGTTGGAAGAAGCGAAAAAACGAGATCATAAAAAGTTGGGAAAGGAAATGGGCTTGTTTATGGTATCGGAATATGCGCCGGGTATGCCAATCTTCTTGCCTAACGGTATGATCCTGCGTAATGTGTTGGAACAGTTCTGGTATGAAGAACATGCCAAAGAAAACTATAAATTTATTAAAACACCGATCATCATGTCACGTGAGTTGTGGGAAACTTCCGGGCACTGGGATCACTATAAAGACAATATGTACACGACAATGGTCGATGATCGTGAATTTGCGATCAAGCCGATGAACTGTCCGGGCGCTTTGTTGGTCTATAACAATGATCTGCATTCGTATAAAGATCTGCCGCTTCGTATGGGAGAATTAGGACAGGTACATCGTCATGAAGCCAGTGGGGCTTTGAACGGTTTGTTCCGCGTTCGTACATTTACACAGGATGATGCTCATATCTTTGTGATGCCTGGTCAGATTGAAGAAGAAGTTAAAAACGTATTGATGTTGATTGATCGTATGTATGGCGTATTTGGACTTTCTTATGATATTGAGTTATCCACTCGCCCGGAAGAAGGTTATATCGGAAGCGAAGAAATCTGGGATCAGTCCGAAAAAGCGCTGGCCAATGCCTGCCGTTATGCCGGTAAGGATTTCAAGGTGAATCCGGGCGATGGTGCATTCTATGGACCGAAGCTGGATATCCATATCAAGGATAGCTTAGGTCGAGTTTGGCAGTGTGGTACCGTACAGCTGGATATGAACCTGCCGGAACGTTTTGGCGCAACGTATGTGGATTCCGAAGGTAAAAAACAAACGCCGATCATGCTGCATCGAGTTGTCTATGGTTCTATCGAACGTTTTATCGGAATTTTGATCGAACACTTTGGTGGACATTTCCCATTGTGGTTGGCTCCACAGCAGTTTGTCGTAATTCCGGTTCATCAGGAAAAACATCTAGACTATGCCAAGAAAGTTGTAGAAGCTTTACAAGCACAGGGTATGCGCGTACAGTTAGATGATCGTAATGAAAAATTAGGCTATCGTGTACGTGAAGCCCAGATGAAAAAGGTGCCTTACCAGATCGTTGTCGGTGATGGAGAAATGGAAAACGAAACGGTAACAATCCGTAAGAGTGGTTCTAAAGAATCCACTACGGTTGCTTTACAGGAAGCATTGGAAAAATTCACTAAAGAGGTAGAAGATAAATGTTTATTCAAAAAGTAAAAAAAGGAACTAAACTGGCATTGGCAGCTGCACTGGCATTTGCGATGACAGCCTGCTCTTCGTCAACGCCAAAGGAAGAAACAGTAGAACCGGTTTCAATTTTATGTCCGACCGGTGCGCCGGCTTTAAGTATTCAGGGAGCGGCCGATCTGGAAGATGTAAGCATCGAATATGTGGATGGAAGCGATCTTCTGACATCAGAATTGGCAAAGGAAGACGGGGAATACGACATTATCGTAGCACCAACGAATTTAGGTGCCAAGGTGTACAGTGAAAGTGAAAGCTATAATCTGGATGCGGTACTGACATGGGGAAATCTATATCTGGTAGGACCGGAAGGTATCGATTTAAAAACGGCTTCCATTGCGGCTTTTGGACAAAATGCCGTACCGGGTCTTGTCTTTAATCAGGTGGAAGAAGAAGGCTTAAATGTTACATGGTATTCTTCGGCTGCCGAAGCACAACAGGCTTTATTAACCGGTCAGCAGCAGGTTGCCTTATTGGCACAGCCGGTTGCACAGGCAACCGTTGCCAAAGCGAAAGAAAATGGTAAAGAGTTCAGTGTACTGCAAGACCTGCAGGCATTATGGCAGAAAAAAACCGGCAGTGAAGATGCCGGTTATCCACAGGCTTCCCTGTTTGTCAAAGCTGATGAACAAGAAAAAGTAAGTCGTGTTCTGGATGGAATTGAAACCTTTATTGCGGATGCCGACGAAGATACATTGACAAGTGCCATCGACAAAGCCGGTGCGGATACTTTAGGTTTGCCAAACACACAAATTGCGGTCAAGACATGGAAGCAGCAGAACATTCGCTATGTCAAAGGCAAAGATGCCAAAGAAGATATTGAGAACTTCTTAAAGGTATTTAAAATGGAACTGCCAGAAGGCTTGATTGCTGAATAGGTACAGAAGAATTTGATAGTAAGAACTCCTGAGGAAACTTGGGAGTTTTTTTGCGTGGAAAAGCATTGACTTTTAGAGTCGGGGGGGGGGTTAGAATTTTGATAGGAGATTTAAAAAATGTATTGTAGAGAATGTGGTCAGGAAATTTTTGATGGTGCTGCTTTTTGTGAAAATTGTGGTACTCCTGTTGATGAGCTTATGAAATCACCACCGCCAACACCTGTTTTGAATCAGTGGTATTGTGTGCTTGATGGAAAGTCGCCGTCGGGTCCATATAGTGACGAGCAAATTAATGACATGGTCAGCAATAAATTGATTCAAAATAATACGCCAGTATGGCATAAAGGTTTAGAGGATTGGACGGAGTTTTCAAAAGTCAGAGAATCAAAGTATTATGATGATAGAGTTCCTTCTTTAAAGAAAGAACATATCAATGACAGTTGGATGTGGACTCTAGCGTTTGCGCCTTTGTTGAGTAGCAGCGTATTTTATACATACCAATATTATACGTATTTAAATTTAGCTAATGATGTATCTAATGCAGAGTTATACCAAACAGAGCTGGACTTATTCCGCTTCAGTTGGATTATTACACTTTCGATAAATTCATTTTTAACATATCAAGATTGTAAGATGTTGAAGAAATGTGGCTATGATACTCGCCAATTAGGTTCGTATTTGATTATTCCTGCATATATGTATAAACGAGCAAGAATGCTTAATCAGAGCCAAGTCTGCCTTGTTATTTGGATCGTTACCTTTGCGATAGATGTATTGTTTTTTTAGGAGGATATTATGAAGTGTGTAAATTGTGGACAAGAGATACCTGATAATTCTCAATTTTGTGGATATTGTGGAACAAAAGTTGAACCTAAGTTAAGTTCTAAACGATTCTGCCCGAGTTGTGGTAAAGAATTAAAGACAAATGCAAAATTTTGTACAAGCTGTGGAGCTTCGGTAGTAACGAGTAAAGAAAAAATTATTGATAATTCAAGTGTTAATTTGAATGTTAATTATTCTAAGGATAATATATTTTCTAAGAGTGTTGTGCTAGGAACGTCCTCGTTTTATGTTACAGAAATCGTTGGGATTATCTGTTTAATTTTTGCGTTGCTTTCTTTGTTCTTACCTTATGTAGGAACAAATTTATTAGCTAGCACATTCTCTATTACCTTGATCACTGGGCCTGATGGTATTATGGCTTTGTTTATAATTATCATATCTTTGATTTTGGCTATATTTCATAAACCTTTAGTGAGTATGATTGGATGTATCTTATCGACTTTAATTCCAATTATTGAAATTACTGTAAATATGCAGGAAGAATATGGAGTCATGCTTTCTTTCTATTTTGGATTTTATTTACTGCTATTTGTATCCATTGTTGGATGCATATCGTTTTTACTAGCCTATTTAGAACAACGAAAGATGAGGAAATCATAAATGTATTGTCCGGAATGTGGTCATTTGAATACTGATGAGGACCAATTTTGTGAAGAGTGTGGATGTCCACTAAAAGAGGATGTTCAGCCTAATGAAGAAAATTTACTTGCAGATCATCTGAGTTTTGAAAATAATCAGAAATTACATCCTGACTCATCACCGCATCAAACCAAAAACTTAATTATTGCATTGGTTAGTGTTGTTGCGATAATTGGAATAGCTGTTGGGGGCTATTTCTTTTACCAGCATCAACAGTCGCAACGAGATTTACAAGAACAAAAGGAAGAGTTGAAAGAAGCTAAAAAAGAGGCAGATGAAGCCAAGGAAGATGCGGATAAAGCTAAAGAAGATGCGAAGAAAGCGACTGAAGAGAAAAAAGAAGCAGAAGAAAAGGTACAGGATGCTCTCGAAAAGCAAGAAAAATCTAATTCATCATCTAATCAATTACCAATTAATCAAATTCCGGGAGATAATTTTGCCGGATATGATTTAGGACAATACATTCTTCAATATAATATGGTTACACGTGTATCCCCTGATTATAATGCAGCTGAAGTAGGAAAATTGGTAAAAGGTGTTCCGATCAATGTAGTGGATATAGTTCCAGGTTCCAATGGAAGTCTTTGGGGAAAACTAACACATGGAAATTGGATATGCTTAAAAGATAACAATTACACATATGTGATTAGAAACTAGTATATTTTCAAAAGTAGATATCAGCGAATATCTTTAGTTTAGTGCGTAGAGTTTTGATTCATATTTTAGAAATATGGCTATTTCGTTTATGAAACGGATAGCCATTTTCTTTTTTTGTAAAAAGTTTTTAAAATTCTTTAGCAAACCTATTGCACAAGTGCTAAAAGTGTGTATAATATACTTAGCACATAGATAAAGGGAGTGCTAAAGGAGGAATTAAGCATGTTGAAACCTTTACATGACTATGTATTACTGGAAAAAGAAAAAGTAGAAAAAACAACAAGTTCAGGAATTATCCTGACAAGTGGTAAAGAAAAATCAAAGTTGGCGGTTGTAAAAGCTATCGGTACTGGAGTAGAGAAGCCGGAATATAAAGTCGGTGATCGTGTATTGTATCGTGAATATGCTGGTACAAATATGAAAGTAGACGATGAAGAATTTATCGTAATCAAAGATGAAGATATCATCGCTTGTGAAGGATAGGGGGAAAGAACATGGCTAAGGAAGTACGTTTTTCTAAAGATGCCCGTGAGGCAATGTTAAAGGGTGTTAATACACTGGCAAATGCTGTTCGTGTTACATTAGGTCCAAAAGGTCGCAATGTAGTATTGGAAAAAGAATATGGTTCACCACTAATTACAAATGATGGTGTAAGTATTGCCAAAGAAATTGAATTGGAAGACAAATTTGAAAATATGGGTGCCAAACTGGTTTATGAAGTAGCTAATAAAACCAATGATACAGCTGGTGATGGTACAACAACAGCTACGATTTTGGCACAGAGTATGATTGAAAATGGTTTGAAATTAGTTGATCGTGGAGCTAACCCTGTTTTGATGCGTGAAGGTATTGAAAAAGCCGCAAAAGAAATTGCCGCTTATATCTTAGATCATGCCAAGAAAGTAGAAAGCACACATGATATTCAAAACGTAGCTGCGATTTCTTCAGGAAGTGAAGAAATTGGTAAGTTAATTGCCAACGCAATGGATAAAGTAGGACGTGACGGTGTGATTTCTACCGATGATTCCAATGGATTTGAAGATGAATTGGAAATCAGTGAAGGTATGCAGTATGACAAGGGATATGTTTCTCCATATATGGTTTCTGATCGTGAAAAGATGGAATGTACGATGGAAAATCCATATGTTATGGTAACGGATCAGAAAATTACAAACATTCAGGAAATCTTGCCGGTATTGGAACAGATCGTTCAAAGCAATCGTGCTTTATTGATCATTGCCGATGATTATGAAAATGAAGTGACTTCCACATTGGCATTGAATAAATTGCGTGGAACTTTCAATGTCGTTGCGACAAAAGCACCTGGATTTGGTGATAACCAGAAAGAAATGCTGCAGGATATCGCAACATTGACAGGTGCTACATTCTACTCAAAAGATTTGCAGATGGAATTAAAAGAACTGCAGTTATCTGATTTAGGTACAGTTAAAAAACTGGTTGTGACAAAAGATAACACAACAATGATCGGTGGTGCCGGAGATAAAGATGCCGTAGAAGCTCGTGTACATGAAATTGAAGCACAGATTGAAAATACAAAGAGTGATTATGATAAAAAACGTTTACAGGAACGTTTAGGTAAATTGTCAAATGGTGTTGCCGTAATCAAAGTTGGGGCCATGACTGAAAGTGAATTGAAAGAAAAGAAACTTCGTATTGAAGATGCTTTGAACTCTACACGTGCTGCTGTTGAAGAAGGTATTGTTGTCGGTGGTGGAGCTGCCTTAGTTTCTGCCTACTCGGCTTTAAAGGATAAAGTAAAGAGTGATGTAGTCGATGTACAAAAAGGTATCAAGATCGTATTTGATGCATTGTTGGCTCCAATTGCTCAGATTGCCGATAATGCCGGATACAATGCCGAGGATATTGTTTCTGAACAATTAAAGGCAACTGGAAATCAAGGATTTGATGCCAAAAACGGTGAATGGGTTGATATGATTGAAGCTGGTATCATTGATCCATGTAAGGTAACACGTAATGCGTTATTGAATGCCGCCAGCATTTCCGCACTGTTTATCACAACAGAAGCCGGAGTTGCCAAAATTCCGGAACCGGAAAAAGAAATGCCAATGCCTCAGGGAATGTATTAATAGGTGATAAAGGATGGAGAACCCATCCTTTTTTTATTGGGAATGTCTTTGAAAATTTACATTCCTTAATGTAAAAAGTTACATTTTGGTGTTGAAATCTTTGAATACTCTTGATATACTTCAACTAAGTTAAAAAACGCGATGACAGGGAGCTGTCAAAAAATGATGTTTTTAAGAGAGCGATTGGCTGGTGAAAAATCGTAAAGATCTTTTTGACACACTCACCCTTGAGCTGCTTTACTGAAACAAGTAAGTAAAGACGGAAACTCACCGTTATCAGGAGAAAACAATTCGCATTAGCTGATTGTAATGAGTGGTTACTAGTTTGTGACAATGAGAGTGGTACCGCGGGAAACTATGGTGTTATAGTCCTCGTCTCTCAAGGCATAAGTCCTTGAGGATGAGGACTTTTTATTGGTTAAAGGAGATTGAAAACATGATGGATGCAAGTAAGTATGCCCCAGGTTATTATCCGCCAAAGGAAAATGAATATCGCTGGGTCAAAAAGGATCACATTGAAAAGGCACCGGCCTGGTGTTCAGTTGATCTAAGAGATGGAAACCAGGCATTGATTGTACCGATGTCTTTGGAAGAAAAACTTGAGTTTTATCAGATGTTACTGGAAATCGGGTTTAAGGAAATCGAAGTAGGCTTTCCGGCTGCCAGTCAAACGGAGTATGAATTCTTGCGAACGATCATTGAAAGAAATATGATTCCGGAAGATGTAACAGTACAAGTATTGACACAGTGTCGTGATCATATTATTCGAAAGACATTTGAAGCAGTCAAAGGGGCACCTCGTGCTGTGATTCACTTCTATAATTCAACGAGTGTGGCACAAAGAGAACAAGTTTTCCAAAAATCAAAAGAAGAGATCAAACAAATTGCCGTAGAAGGTGCTAAGTTAGTCAAGAAGTTATCCGAAGAATATGAAGGAAATTTCCTGTTTGAGTATTCTCCGGAATCTTTTACAGGAACGGAACCAGATTATGCTTTGGAAGTTTGTAACGCGGTTTTGGATGTGATGCAGCCAACAGTGGATCGACCGATGATCATCAATTTACCGGTAACAGTGGAAATGAGCTTGCCGCATGTGTATGCCAATCAGATCGAATATTGTTCGGATCGTTTGAAATATCGTGATGCGGTTATCTTATCGACACATCCGCATAACGATCGAGGAACTGGTGTAGCAGATACCGAGCTGGCTTTGTTGGCCGGGGCGCAGCGCGTAGAATGTTGTTTGTTTGGAAATGGAGAACGTACCGGAAATGTGGACGCGATCACATTAGCCATGAACATGTATTCGCATGGAGTCGATCCCAAACTGGATTTCTCCAATATGCCGCATATTTGTGAAGTATATGAGCGCGTCACAAGAATGAAAGTCAACGATCGTCAGCCTTATGCCGGCAGTCTTGTATTTGCGGCTTTTTCTGGATCACATCAGGATGCTATTGCCAAAGGCATGCACTATCGAAAAGTTCATCATCAACATCAATGGAACTGTCCGTATTTGCCAATCGATCCAACGGATGTAGGACGTACATATGATGCGGATGTGATTCGTGTAAATTCACAAAGTGGAAAAGGTGGAATCGGGTATATTCTGGAAGAAAGTCACGGATTCCATTTGCCGCCTAAGATGCGTGAAGATTTCGGATACGTCGTTAAAGATATCAGTGATAAAAATCACAAGGAGTTAAAACCGGAGGAAATTTATCAAGTCTTCAATGAGACATATTGTAACAAGATGATGCCGCTACACATCGTAGAAGCACATTATATTCAACAAAAGGGAAATAACATTACCGCCATGTTGAGTATTGAAAAAGATGGACAGATGCATGAATGCAGTGCCAAGGGAAATGGTCGTTTAGATGCCGTCAGCAATGCCATCAAACTGGAAATGGGTTACAGCTATGCCTTAGAAACCTATACCGAGCATTCGTTGGAAGATATGGGCAGTGGCTCACAAGCTGTCAGCTATATCGGTTTGAAGTGGAAAAATGGTTCTACCAGCTGGGGTGCCGGTTTGGATACCGATATTATTCGTTCCGGTATCAAGGCACTAGTTTCGGCTATCAACAATAAGCCGCAGGAGGATTAAACTATGGCAATGACAATGACACAAAAGATTCTGGCAGCCCATGCCGGATTAGAGGAAGTAACAGCCGGCCAGTTGATCATGGCCGATTTGGATGGTGTGTTAGGAAATGATATCACAACGCCGGTAGCCATTCAGGAATTTGAAAAGGCTGGATTTGATAGCGTATATGATAAAGAAAAGATCAATGTCGTATTGGATCACTTTGTTCCTAATAAAGATATCAAAGCGGCTAAACAGTCAAAGACTTGTCGTGATTTCTGTCATAAACATTCCATCAAGAATTTCTTTGATGTGGGAAAGATGGGAATTGAACATGCTCTTTTACCGGAGCAGGGGATCGTAACGGCCGGGGATTGTATTATCGGTGCCGATTCTCATACATGTACGTATGGAGCTTTGGGTGCCTTTAGTACCGGTGTTGGCTCGACGGACATGGCAGCGGGTATGGCTACCGGAAAAGCCTGGTTTAAAGTACCGGAAGCCATTCAGGTCGTTTTAAAAGGTAAATTATCTCCTTTTGTTTCCGGAAAAGATGTGATCTTACACTTGATTGGCTTGATCGGTGTGGATGGCGCTTTGTATCGTTCTTTAGAATTCTGTGGGGAAGGTGTTTCTTCTTTAAGCATGGATGATCGCTTGTGTATTTGTAATATGGCGATTGAAGCTGGTGCCAAAAACGGCATTTTCCCGGTGGATGATATCACCATACAATATATGGAAGGGCGATCACAAAGACCATGGAAGGTGTATGAAGCGGATGATGATGCTTCGTATATCAAAACGATTGAAATTGATCTTTCTTCTTTGGAACCGACTGTTTCTTATCCGCATTTACCGGAAAAAACACATCTGGCCAAAGAAGGTAAGAATATTAAAATTGATCAGGTTGTGATTGGATCTTGTACCAATGGTCGTTTGGAGGATATGGAAGCTGCTTATCAGATCCTTGATGGAAAACAAGTGGCACCGGATGTACGTGTGATCATCATTCCGGCTACGATGGCTATTTATAAAGAATGTCTTCGTCGTGGTTATACGGAAAGTTTTATTGATGCTGGTTGTGTGGTTTCCACGCCAACCTGTGGACCTTGTTTAGGTGGATATATGGGTATTTTAGCTGAAAATGAGCGTTGTGTATCCACGACCAATCGAAACTTTGTCGGACGTATGGGTGATACATCCAGTGAAGTTTATTTAGCCAGCCCATATACGGCTGCAGCCAGTGCGTTGACTGGGTATATTACAGATCCAAGGGAGGTATAATCGATGGAGAACGCAAAAGGAACCGTATTAAAATATAAGGATAATGTCGATACCGATGTCATCATACCAGCACGATATTTAAACACACCCAACGCCAAAGAATTGGCCAGTCATTGTATGGAAGATATCGATACTTCCTTTGTACAAAAAGTACAGAGTGGGGATATTATGGTGGCTGGATACAACTTTGGCTGTGGATCAAGTAGAGAGCATGCGCCACTTGCCATCAAGACGTGTGGTATCAGTGTGGTCATTGCCAAAAGTTTTGCCCGCATCTTCTATCGCAATGCCATTAATATTGGACTTCCGATTCTGGAATGTGAAGAAGCAGCCGATCAGATCCAGGCTGGTGATGAAGTAACGGTGGATTTTAACACCGGGGTCATCAAAGATCTCACGCAGAACAGAGAATGGCAGGCACAGCCGTTTCCGCCATTTATTCAAAACATTATTGACAAAGGTGGCTTGATGGCCAGCCTTAAGGAGAAATAAGCGTATGGAAAAGAAAATCGGTGTAATTCGAGGCGATGGTTCTTCTCCGGAAATTGTGCAGGAAGCGTTGCGTGTGCTACAAAAAATTGAAACATTGTTTTCGCATCACTTTACCTTTGAAGAAATCGATATGGGTGGTGCTGCCATTGATAAATATGGAGAGCCCATGCCGCAGCACGAACTGGATAAATGTTTAGCCTGTGATTCCGTCTTGTTGGGGGCTATCGGCGGCCCTAAATGGGAAGGCTTTCCAGGTGAAAAGCGACCGGAAAAAGGATTGTTGAAGCTTAGAGCCGGCATGAAGCTTTATTCAAATAATCGTCCGGCTACTTTATGGCCGCAGTTGGCTGATGCTTCTCCATTAAAAAAGGAAATCGTGGACAAGGGCATTGATTTTGTGGTTGTGCGCGAGTTGATCGGTGGCGTTTATTTTGGAGAACACAAAACATTTATAGAAGATCAGGAAGAAAAAGCTGTGGATACCATGCCATACAGCTGGCATGAGATCGAACGAATTGGACGCATTGGTTTTGAAATGGCACAAAAACGGCGTAAAAAACTTTGTCTGGTCGATAAGGCTAATGTCTTGGATACTTCTCGTTTATGGCGTAAAGTCTTACAGTCGATCAAAGAAGACTATCCGGATGTAGAATACAGTGAGATGTTTGTGGATAACTGTGCTATGCAGATTTGTAAAGATCCCAGTCAGTTTGATGTGATCGTCACAGAAAATATGTTTGGTGATATTTTAAGCGATGAAGCCAGCCAGATCACGGGTTCAATCGGTATGATCCCCAGCAGTTCTTTAGGGGAAGGCACAAGAGGCTTATATGAACCGATCCATGGTTCGGCACCCGATATTGCCGGTATGGATATCGTAAATCCCATTGCCTGTATTTTAAGCGCGGCGATGATGCTTCGATACAGCTTTGACATGGAAAAGGAAGCTTTGTGCATCGAACAGGCGGTGCATCGTGTGTTGGATGCCGGATATCGTACGCAGGATATTTATACGGAAGGTATGAAAAAAGTGGGTACCAAAGCTATGGGAGATGCGATCTTAGAAGCAATGCACGTATAAAGAGTTCAAATTGATTTGAGCTCTTTTTTTGTCTATAATGCTTGTGGTGATGAAAATGAAAACAATATGGATTGCGACTTCCAATATGCATAAAGTAGAAGAGTTTCAAAACATGTTACAAGGAAGGTCCAATGTAAAATGCTTAAAAGATCTTGATAAGAAGATTGAAATTGTAGAAGATGGAAAGACATTTGAAGAAAATGCACTGATCAAGGCACGTTGCTTATACCAGGTTTTAAAGGAACCTGTAATTAGCGATGACAGTGGGATTGAAGTCGATGCGATGGATAAAAGACCGGGTGTGTATTCGGCGCGCTTTATGGGCGAGGATACCGATTATGCGATCAAAAATCAGGCAATCATCGATGCGGTTAAAGGAAAAATCAAGACTGCTCGTTATGTCTGTGTGATTGCCTATATTGATGAAAACGGACAGGAAAAAACATACAGGGCAACGATTGAGGGTGAGATCAATGATCGACCAGTCGGCAAAAAAGGCTTTGGGTATGATCCAATTTTTTATTATCCGCCGTTTCAAACGACTTTAGCCAATGTTTCGGAAGAAAAGAAAAACAGTGTTTCCCACCGCGGAAAAGCACTGCAGATGTTTTTAAAGGATTTGGAGGCAACCTTATGATTCATGTTGTATTGTATGAACCGGAAATTCCTCAGAATACCGGTAATATCATTCGTACCTGTATGGCGACAAACTCTGTGCTGCATTTGATCGAGCCATTAGGCTTTAGTCTGGATGAAAAACATTTGCGCCGAAGCGGCATGGACTATATCAAAGATGCCGAAATTCACATTCATAAAAACTGGCAGGCATTTATCGAACAATACTCCAGCAGGAATTACTATTTTATGACGCGTTATGGACATAAGGCCCCCAGCCAGTTTGATTTCACAAAGGAAGAAGGCGATATCTTTCTGGTGTTGGGAAAAGAGAGTACCGGTGTAGATAAGCACATTTTAAAAGATCATTTAGATACGTGCATGCGTCTTCCCATGGTGGCTAATGCCCGAAGTTTAAATTTAAGTAACTGCACGGCTATCGTTGTATATGAAGTCTTACGACAGCTTGGATATCCAGGTTTGAGTACAAATGAAGAATTAAAAGGAGAAGACTTCCTTGAAACTTTATCGTTTGATTGATTCTTTATGGAACAGCTTTGAGAAAAGAAGAAGGATATTGAGCCTGTTTGTCTTCTTGTACTGGTTTCTACAATATGTACTGCAGGCTTTATTCTTTCTTTCACTAGTGCAGGTTCATGACTATCATTCCTTGTTTGCGTTTATGAACGAGATGGATGCTTATACCGGCTCGATTCTGATTCGTATCGCTTACCGGTTTATTACCATACCGACAGTTTCTGTCACATCCTTTTTAAGCAGTCTATGGAATGCCATGAGTTTTTTTGACCTTCTTTTTATACTGTTAACAATTCTATGGTTTTTACAGGCCAATAAGAAAAAAGCCGGTCTTTTTATAGGTGGTAATGTCTTGATGCTTACTATGCTTTTTATCGGCTTGATGATTGGTATGCGTGCCGATTCTATACAAAGTCTGATTCAATGTCTTCATGTGCTTTCTTTATGTAGCTTGGTGGTACATATCGTATTTATCGTGATTTTGATGTTTAATCTTGTACAAAATTGCTTAAAATGGGTCAAAACAAAGTCATAAACTGTCTTTATATAGTGAACAGGTGTATTTTTCATAAAAATTTTAAAATTTTTTAAAAAATCACATAATATCCCATAAATTATAAAAATGCGCTTTAAATAAAGCTTTATCGTATTTTTGTATCAAAAAATGGAACCCAAAAATGGGACAGAATACAGTGATTTTTTTTGAGATTGATGTCGAATATGTTATTCTATGGTTGTTGTATGAGAGGTGACAGTAATGAATTTTATCGAGAAACACAGCAAAATCTTGGCCGTTGCCCTCTGTGCTTGTGCATGTGGTCCAGTGCTTTCTACGGTATATGCCTATGAAACACAGCCTGGATGGCATGGAGAGGGAAAGAATCGAAGCTATGTTTTAGAATCGACACGTCAAGAGGCAACAGGATTAACTGAGATCAACGATGAATTGTACTACTTTGACCAGGATGGAAAACTTCAGTTTGGATGGCAGACTGTCGGAAACGACGTTTACTACTTCACATCTGAAGGAACAGCCGCAACTGGAAAAACTTCTCTGCAGGGTACAACGTATAATTTCCAGGAAGATGGAATGCTTCTTCAAGGATGGCAGGATGACGGAACTTACTTTAACGATCAAGGTGAGCAAGTCAAAGCATCCTGGATGGAAATTGATGGCGTTAAGTACTATTTTGATGCAGAAGGATATTCCGTGACAGGTTGGCAGGACATCGAAGGTAAGAAATATTACTTTAACGAAGATGGTTCTATGGCAACAGGTCAGGTTACGGTAGATGGTACGACATACCATTTAACAGATGCCGGTGAATTGAAAACAGGATGGATCACTGAAGGTGATAATTCATTCTACTACAATGAAAACGGTGAACAAGTCAAAGACCAGTCAATTGATATCGAAGGAAAGAAATATTTCTTTGATGCCAATGGTGTTATGTTGAAAGACACAACAAAAGATGGATATACAATTGCTTCTGATGGTGTAGCTACAGAAACAGTTGAAGAAAGTGCTCCGGTACAGGAAGAAACACAAACGCAAGCACCTGCTCAATCACAAGAGCAGACACAGACTCCTGCACAGAGTACACCGCAGACTCCATCAAACAGTGGTTCTAACAATGGATCATCAAGTAACAGTGCCGTACAGCAGCCACAAGCTCCATCAAACAGTGGTTCTGTAAATACTGGTTCTGTAAGCTCCAGTGCAATCGCCAGTGCAGCTTTAGCACAGGTTGGTGTAAACCAGGATTGTACGATGTTAGTAACCAATGCACTAAAAGCAGTAGGAATCAACTTCCATGGTTGGCCAAGTGATTATGCTTCTTTAGGTAGCTGGACAAGCAATCCGGTACCAGGAGATATCATCATCTATAGTGGACACGTTGCCATTTATATTGGAAACGGTCAGGCCGTACATGGTGGATGGAACGGATATACAACAGTTGTATTCTCCGTTAACTGTTCTAATGCATTAGTTGGATATATCCACGTAGGATAGTCATCAAATTCGAAAAGAAGGATTCGTTCCTTCTTTTTTTTGCTCATGGAAGCTTTGTGCTTCCTTTTTCTTTTTGTAAAGGGTAAATAGAATGCAGAATCAATTGCGTCTAATTAATTTTATGGTAGAATACTTTTCATGAGGTTTATTAAAACAGATAAATTTGTTGACAATTCCATTTCAATTCGGATGTTTCTGCCATTTGAAAGAGAAACAATTACAGTTACGAATCTGGCATTACGAATGTTAAAGAGAAAGACAGAAGCTTTTCCTTCGCTACAGCAGGTTGCGTTAGCTTTAAATGAGGCATATAGTTTTCGTGTTTCTTTGCATATGACCGGTTTAGGAAACAAATTGATGATCGAATACAGATTTCAATATCTTCAAAGCCAATACTGTCCGACAGGACTGGAGGATTCCACTGTTTTAAAGATCATGGATCAATTTTTGTTTCATCCGTTGATCGATGCGGCCAGTTTTGAAGAATGTAAAGCGCAATATGAAGACAAGCTGCTTCGTCTGCAGGATGATCCGGATTATTTGAGCAGTTCACAATGTCTTTCTTTATTGGATAAGGGACACACCAGCTCTATTTCGATTCAAGGCTATCAAAGTGATTTAGAAACACTTTCTTATCAAGATGTACAAAAAAGGATTCACGTGATCATGACTTTGAAAAAGCATGTTTATGTCTGCGGAAGACCATCACAAGCCGTGTTGTCTTACCTGCAATCGATTGATGTACCTTTAGAACCGATGATGTCCATGCATCCATATCAGGGTACAGAATATAGAGAATCCTTTCTTCAAAAAGAGATTGCACAGACTTCTTTGACAATGGCCTTTAAAACTAAGATTACGATTAAGGACGAGTTATCCTATCCATTAGTGCTTTTAAATTCTGTTTTAGGTCAATGTCCAAACAATCTTTTGTTTGATACGATTCGTGAAAAATACAGTTTGTGTTATGCGATTCATTCTTCACTGATTCGTTATGATGGTTTATTGTTGGTGCAGACAGGTCTATCCAAGGCAAACTTTGAACAGGTCAAGTTTTTGATACAGGAGCAGATTCAAAGAATTCAATCGATGGATTATTCGGATGAACTTTTGGAAAATGCCAAAAAAGACTGGATCGATTCTATTCGAAGCATACAAGATCTGCCGTTTTCTTGGATGGAACAAGTCTTTTCGGATGATTATTTACATCAAACGGCTTCCATTGTGCAAAGGATATCAAAGATTCAGCGGATTCAGAAAGAGGATATTGCTTTGGCAGCGCATAATTTATCGTTGTGTGCCTTAGCTTTGGTGGAGGAAAATGATGAAGAAGTATAATTTTGAATGGTTTTCAAAGACCTTGAAAAACGGGATGAAGGTGCTCCTTGTACATAAGCCACAGTTTTCCCAGTCTTTTTTCTTGTTGGGGATAAAGGCCGGTGGTATGGATCTTTGTCAAAAGCGAGGGTTGGAACAATTGACATATCCCAGCGGATGTGCTCATTTTTTAGAACATCAGATGTTTCGTCTATATGGACAGGATGTAACAGATCAGTTTGCCGATCTGGGAGCCATGACCAATGCCTTTACCGGTTTGAGTGAAACGGCTTACTATTTTTCCACATCGTCCAATCCGGATAAACCATTATCACTTTTAATGGATTTTGTGCAAAATCTGGATATTGATGAGAATAGCGTTGAAAAAGAAAAAGGCATTATTTTAAGCGAATACAATATGTATCAACAAAATCCGGAAACAAGACTGATGAAGCTGGTATGGAATACTTTATATCAAACGCATCCGATTCGGATTGATGTTTTAGGAAATCCGGAGGATATTACATCCATGAAGGTTGCAGATCTGGAAGCGTTTTATAACGATAAGTATGATCCTCAAAACATGGTTCTGGTCGGGGTTACGGGAAAAGAGCCTTGTTTGTTGTTGAAAGAAATCGAGCGGAAACAGGAAAGCTATGATAAACATTTTTCACATCCAACAGAACGTGTTTTTTTGAAGGAACCGGATACGGTTGCCAAAGAAATCGTAGAAGATCGAATGGATATCAGTATTCCTTATGTTGCTTTTGCCGTCAAGCTAAAACCAATCTTAGATCCTTTACAGGCAGCTTGTATGGATTTTGCGCTTCAAATGAGCTTGGATGCGTGGTTTAGCTCTTTGAATCCGGACTTTCAATCATGGATGGATCAACGGATACTTACTACATCCTTTGGTGCCGAGTGTGAGATCACCTCAGACCATGCGTATTTGATGTTTTATGCGCAAACAAAGAAAACAGAAGAATTCTTTCAAATCGTAGAAGATATTTTGCATAAAATGCAGACAGAAGCTATGGACGACTTAATTTTTAACAGTTTAAAGAATAAATCCTATGCACAGTCTTTACGCACCTTTGATCATTTTGAAAGTTTTGCGATCGACCTGTTTCAATCTGAGGTGCAGGGTGTGTCTTATTTTGAGCTTTTGGATACTATAGCTGCTATGAAACGAGATGAGGTTTTTAAGATGGTTTCAAAGCTTGATTTATCTCACCAAAGTCGAGTGTATTTAAAAAGCTACAATGAATGCTAATTTGTCTAAATCAATCCATAATACTTGTTTTTAGAGGACAATAGCCCTCTAATTTGACATAAAAACGAGCTGGTTAGAATAACCGGCTCGTTTGTTTTGTTTGATGAAAATGACTATCCTATCCTCGAAGGCAGGTGATAAATATGGGAAGATACCCATACCGGATAGGGAGGTAAATGATGAATGTATTTTGTCTGGTAGGGCAGATCAAAGAGATGCCACAGCTTAGATCTATTCCTTCGGGAGAAAAGGTTTGTAATGTATTATTGGAAGTAGAAAGACCGTATGCGAATGCTGATGGTGTGTATGAGTTAGATACATTTCAGATTGAGGTATGGCGAGGATTGGCAGAAACGCTTTGCAGTACGATGAAAACAGGCTCATGGATCACTGTAAAGGGAAGAATATCTTCACGAGCATATCACAAAGACGATAAAGTGTATTATAACAGTGTCTTTGTAGCTGAACATATTGGATTTATACACACTGCTTAAATGATTTTTAAAATATAGGTCATAGGATTCACAGTTACAATCTCCGTTTTTAGTATTTTAAATTTGAAGATCAATAAAAAAATCTCTGCTTGCTGCAGAGATTTTTTCATTAGCGGTTGTAGAACTCAACAACTAACAGTTCATTGATTGGCTGAGCTGTGAACAATTCGTTACGTTCAGGATAACGTGAATAAGTTCCTTTTTTAGCTTCTTTGTCAACATCAACGTAATCAACGATTGTAGTAGCGGCTTCTAATGCTTCGTTGATAGAAGCCATGTTTTTAGCACGTTCACGTACTTCGATCACCTGACCAGGTTTTACCTGGAAGCTAGGGATATCCACTTTCTTTCCATCTACAAAGATGTGTCCGTGGTTAACTAACTGACGGCTTCCGCGACGTGTACGGGCAAATCCCATACGGTAAACAAGGTTGTCCAAACGAGATTCCAACATAATCAAGAAGTTTTCACCGGCAGAACCAGGTTTCTTACTTGCTTTCTTGTATGTGTTATAGAACTGTTTCTCGCTTAGCTGATACGTATGACGAATACGCTGTTTTTCCTGTAACTGAATACCATAGTTTGTTAATTTTACACGGCGACCTTTCCCGTGCTGACCTGGAGCATAAGGACGGCGGTTCAGCTCTTCACCTGTTTCCAGGACGGAGAAGCCTAAACGACGAGACTTTTTCCAGATACTTCCTGTGTTTCTAGACATAATTTTCCTCCTATTGTTTTACTCTTCATAAAACAATAACAGTACAAATCACCACCAAGTGTGTTGTAACCGATCTTTTCCGCTATCAGCTATTAGCTTACTCACATCGCTGTAAAGCTTACAACGCTGGCTTGACGGCTTTGTATGCTGCTATCAATTTATGCCTAGAAATCATACCAAATGTACATTTATAAATCAAGAAAATTTGAAATGTTAATGCACAGAATATAAAGATTTGTTATAATATATGAGATTCATTTGGGAGGTACTGTCATGGATGCAGTTTTAGATATTTTTAATTCGTTCATTGATTTTATTAGTTCGCATATATCAACGACCGTACTGGTATATATCGCCGTCGCTTTTTTGTTGTTGATCTTGATTTGGATCGTTTCCAGAATGATTCGTCGTCGTAAGGCAGAAAAACGTTTGACAGAGCTGGAAGTGGAAATCAATGAGATTCGCAATAACCAGCTGGCTTTTAAATTCAACAAAGCCAGTGCATTTGCTCGTGTCAATGATGATGTGATGGAACGTGTTAAGAATTTAACGACAAAATATAATACTTGCCAACAAAGTGTATCTACAATTGAAGATTTATTTACGGATGCCGATCATCTGTTAGATTCCCGTCGTGCGAAAAAAGCAATGCGTAAAATGGATGAAATTGAGTCTTTAATTGATGATACTAAAGAAAGAATTCGTATCGTGAACCAGAGCTTAGATCATATTTTGGAAAAGGAAAGCGAAGTTCGTGAGCTGGCCAGTGCTTTAAAAGAACGTTTCCGCAGTGTAAAAACTGTTTACCAGGATAATCGAAGCAGCTTCTATGGCGCTGCCGTTTTGATTGATGCCAAATTGGAAGATATTGAAAATCAGTTTACGAATTTTGAAGAATGGATGTATGCTTCCGAGTTTAATAAGGCAAAAGATGAATGTGAAAAGATCAGTAAACAGGTTGATACATTAAGCTCTGTGATCGCAGCCTATCCGGATCTGTATGAAAAGGCAAAGACTGTATTGCCTAGAGCCATTGAAGAAGTTGAACACAATGTTCAGACGATGGAGGCAAGTGGTTTAGATTTGAGCTATTTACAGCCAATGAATAAAGTAAGTGGATTTAAGGACAATGTGCAAAACGTATTGAATTTATTAGATTCCGGTGAAGTAACTAAAGCTGATACATTGTTGAATGAAACAACCGATGCGGTTTTGGTTTTACAGGATAACATTTCGCAGGAACAAAGTGCTTATGAAGAAATTCATGGTGATTTAAATGCCAAGCTGGCTATTCTGGATCGCATTGAAGATGAATTGTCTGAAATCAAAAGCTTGTATGCCAATATTAAAGATCGTTTTGGTCTGGAAGACTGGACGCAGCATTTCATCTTGGCGGATAAACAGTGCGCCAGTTTAAAAGAGAAGAAACATTTGATTGAAACACAGTTGAATCAGGATGATAAAACAAGTGTGGATCTGATTCACAATTATCGTGCTTTTGTGCAGGAAGCCGATGAGTTTGAAAAACAGATTCAGTCTATGAAGAAAATGCTGGTAGGTGCCAGCAGTGATGAAAGCCGTGCGAAAAAGCAGTTGATCAAGCTGCAGCTGATCTTAAATGAAGTTCGTTTGAATGCAGCAATTCGCCAGCTGCCAAGCATCTCCGGTCAATTTGATGATGATATCAAAGAAGGAGAACGCTTGATTCAAAGAGTGCGTGTAGTATTGGATCACAGTCCGTTAGATGTACAGACATTGAATGCAGATCTGCAGGATGCGATTGATTTTATCTATAAACTCTACAACAACGCCAATAACTTAACTGGTGTAGCCGTTATGGTAGAAAATGCAATCGTCTTTGGAAATCGTTTTAGAAGCAGTCATCCGGAAATGGATACAGAACTGACTAAGGCTGAATTGTATTTCCATAATGGTGAATATACAAAAGCCTTACGTATTGCGATTCAGGCCATTGAAAACATGCATCCGGGTATTTATGAAAAGCTGATTGCGAAAAAAGATCCGGCTGTGATGAACCAGGTGCAATAATATGATTTATTTTGATAATTCTTCGACAACCTCTGTACGTGCAGAGGTTTCTCGTATTTATGCCCAGTTGATACAGGAAGCGTATGCCAATCCGGATGCGATGCATACACCGGGGCGTGAGGTTTCAAAAATGATGGAAACATCTCGCAAAAAGATTGCCGAGATGTTGAAAGTTGCTTATGAAGAAGTGTTGTTTACTTCCAGCGCCAGTGAATCTAATTCATTGGCTATCATAGGTTACTGTTTGGCTAATTCGCATCGAGGAAAGCACATTCTTTTATCCAATGCGGAACATGCCAGTGTGAGTCATTCTTTTGAATGGTTACAATCCATGGGTTTTGAAGTTGAATACTTGTCGATTGATGCCAGTGGCAAGGTTACATGGCAGGAGCTTAAAAACAAGATACGAAAAGATACGATTCTTGTATCTTGTATGCATGTCAACAATGAAATGGGAGCCATCAATCCAATTGATAAATTAGCCGATGTTGTTCATACGCATCCAACCTGCGTATTTCATTGTGATTGTGTACAAAGCTTTTCTAAAATCGATATTCCTTTTGAAAAGTTGGATCTTGTGACACTTTCGATGCATAAAATCCACGGTTTAAAGGGAAGCGGTATCTTGATCAAAAAGAAGAAGGTTCAGCTTATGCCTTTGATTCAGGGGGGACAGCAGGAATTTGGCTTACGAGGCGGCACCAGCAATGCGCCTGTCAATATTTGTGCTGCCAAAACGATTCGTCTGGCTTTGCAGGAACAAGAAGTGTCTTATGATAAAGTTCAAAAGATCAATCAATATTTACGCAAAGAACTTGTAAAGATTCCCGGTGCACACATCAATTCACCGGAAGATGCGATTCCTTATATCTTAAATGTGTCTTTTGATCAGATCACAAGCGAGGTTTTATTGAATGCCTTAGATCAGAAGGGTGTTTGTGTGAGCGCAAAAAGTACATGTTCTTCGCATTCAAAACATGCTAGTGCTATCTTGCTGCACATGGGATATGGTGAAAAGATTGCGACACATATGATTCGTTTGTCTTTTGATAAGGACAACACGATAGAGCAGACAAAAGAGTTTATAGAAATATGTAAGGAGATTTTAAAAAGTTATGGATTACAAATATGATCATATACTGATTCGATATGGGGAACTTTCTTTAAAGGGAAAGAACCGCAATACCTTTATCAAACAGCTTCATGAAAATATAAAAAAAGCAACAAAGGGTTTTCCAACATTGGAAATTGAGCGCCAACATGATCGTATGTACATCTATTTACATGATGAGGATGCGAATCAAGTCAAAGATGTGATTGCAAAGGTGTTTGGTATTTCCTCGTTTAGTTTTGCGATCAAGACCAACAGCGATATGGATGAAATCATACAAGCGTGTATGCAGGCACTGCCTTTGCAGGAAAAAAAGACTTTTAAAGTGGCAGCTCGTCGTTCGGATAAAAATTTCCCGATTATTTCGGATCAAATCAACCGTATGGTTGCCACATCGATCTTAAAAAACAGTGAATGGAAGGTTGATGTTCATCATCCGGATGTCAAGATTGTTATTGAGGTGCATGCGGATGCGACTTATATCATGACGGATAAATATCCGGGGGCCGGGGGATATCCGGTTGGAGTGGGAGGAAAAGCCATGGTTCTTCTATCCGGTGGTATTGATTCGCCGGTCGCTTCGTATTTGATGATGAAACGTGGTGTTCGTATCGAATGCATTCATTATGCTTCACCACCTTATACCAGTGAGAATGCCAAAGAAAAAGTCATGGAACTCGCAAGACTGATATCCGGCTATCAGGGCGATCTACTGGTGCATATTGTACCTTTTACTAACTTACAGCTTGCGATCTATCAAAATGCGGATGAAAGCTATGCCATTACATTGATGCGAAGGATGATGATGCGTATTGCGGCAGGTTTAGCACAAAACCGAAAAGCCCTGGCCATCTGCACCGGAGAGAGTGTAGGACAGGTTGCCAGTCAGACTTTGGAGAGCATGGTTGCCATCAATGAAGTTACAAACTTACCTATGATTCGTCCAGTCGTATGTATGGATAAAATTGAAATCATTGATCTGGCTAAAAAGATTGGTACATATGAAACCAGCATTTTACCTTATGAAGATTGTTGTACGATTTTCACACCGAAAAACCCTGTGACTAAACCAAGAGTGGATAAATGTAAACAATATGAAGCTCGTTTTGACTATGAAGCTTTAGTACAGGAATGTATTGAGAACGTGCAGTCGATCTGGGTACATCCTCAAAAAGAAGAGGACGATTTATTTTAAGATTTCATCACAAGATGAAGTCTTTTTTCTTTTGCGGATTTGTTGTAAACTTTAGCTATGTTAATTTGTCCAAAATGTAAAGAGCCATTAATTAAACAAGAAAAATGCTTTGTCTGTTCAAATCATCATGTCTATGATATCGCCAGGCAGAGCTATGTGAATTTATCAATGAAACAGAAAAAGCATTCCGGGGATAATGCGTTGATGGTTAAGGCGAGAAGCTCTTTTTTAGAAAGTGATGTTTATGATTTTATGCGTCAGTTTGTTTGTCAACAATTGTCAATATATGAAATCAAAACCTTACTGGATGCCGGCTGTGGGCAAGGTTATTATACAAAGGCATTTTCACAGATCGTACAAAGCTGTGTAGGTATCGATTTGAGTAAAGAAGCCATTCTATACGCTTCCAAACAAGATAAGAAGACACAATATATTGTCTCCAGCTTTTTTGATGCACCTTTTACCGATTCTTCTTTTGATGGTATCGTATCTATTTTTGTACCCCAAGCTGCTGATGAGTTTGCTCGTCTTCTACAAGAGAAAGGGATATGGATTGAAGTTGGGCCAGGTCCAAAACATTGTCTGGAATTAAAAGAAGTATTGTATCAAACGCCGTATCTCAATCTCATGTCGTCTAAAGAGCTTTCAAATTTTGAATTGGTAAAGGAAACTATTTTATCGCAGAAGAAATGGATAAAAGATTGTTGGAGCTTACTAGAGATGACACCGTATCGTTATAAAACACATCCTAAGGCTTTAGAAAAAGTAAAAGAACTACAAGGAATGGATGTGACTTTAGAATTTTTAATTCGTATTTGGAGGAAAAAATGAAAACAACGATAAAAAAATGGGGAATCAATGCCGAAGGAATCGGTTATCTTCATCATAAACCGGTATTTATTAAAGGAGCACTTCCGGATGAAGTTGTTTCTTTTACGTTAGAAAAGGAAATGCCTCGATATAGTATCGGCCATCTGCAAAGCATTCTTAAAGAAAGTCCAAGGCGAAGAAAATCGCCATGTGCGTATGCCGACCAGTGTGATGGATGTGCTTTGATGCATGTAGATTATAAAGGCCAGTGTCAAATGAAGATGCAGATCTTAAAACAAACCTTAGCCAAGTATGCCGGTTATCGAGGAAAGATCAATCCCTTAATCAAAAATGAGTCTGTATTAGGGTATCGAAACAGCTGTAAGATGCCAGTCAAACAAGTTGATGGAAAAATCAGACTGGGTATGTACAAAGCAGAATCTAATACTTTTGTTTCCATTCCACGATGTATTGTACATCAAAAAGGTTTGGAGCAAACCAGACAGATGCTGGAAAGTATTTTTAATACGTATTCGATGCAGTCGTATGATTTTCAAACAGAATCTGGATTACGCACCGTTGTCATCAAAGAATTTGAAGAAAAAATACAAGTTATTCTGGTAACGGGCCAAGATACTTTAGATGCAGAGATGTTAAAAGAAATCAGTCAACTTGAACAGGTTGTTTCTATATGGCAAAGTATTAAAACAGACAATAGTGTGGATATCTATGGGAAAGAAATGCGCTTATTGTATGGACAGAAAACAATGGAGTTGCATTTGGATGACTTGGTTCTGCAGCTTCTTCCACGTTCCTTTTTTCAGTTGAATACAAGACAAGCCTATCGTCTTTACCATTATGTCAAAGATTTGATACAGCCTTGTGATGTTTTAGTAGAAGCCTATAGTGGGATTGGAGCCATGAGCTTGATGCTTGCCAAAAAAGCTAAAAAGGTAATTGGGATTGAATATATTGAGGATGCCGTAAAAAACGCAAATGAAAATGCACAGCGAAATCATTTGAAACATGTGTCTTTTGTTTGTGAGGATGCCGGAAAAGCTTTAAGGGACATGAAAGAAACTATAGATGCTTTGGTGGTAGATCCACCAAGAACGGGACTAGATGCATTGATGAAGGAAGTCATCTTAAAAAAACAACCCAACCAGATTGTTTATGTTTCCTGTAATCCCAGTACATTGGCAAAAGATCTAAAGCAGCTACAAGAAATCTATCAAATCAAATCTGTGCAGCCATTTGATATGTTCTCTCAGACTCAACATGTTGAGAGCGTGGTTCTGTTGACTAAAGTACATAATTGATAGTGTGAAAATGCTTGAAATATAAGGCTTTTCCGAGGATTTGGAAGTAAATCCAGGTCCTCGGATTTTTTACGTTTTGGGAGCCGCAGAGAGGCAGATTTTTATAGTTGGATAGACAGAAGTATTGATTTGGGGTTGGTAAGACAAAAATATTGATTTGGCTGTCCGTATTTTGGTACACGTCTTATGATATTTATTTAATTAGTGGTGCGGAATCTACGCTCAAATCAATTTACTTTTTGCGTTAAATATGCTATAATAACGCTATACAAATGGATAAGGAGGTCACTCATGAGTATAAGCAGTGAGATTAAAGATATTAGAAGAAAATGTCTGTTGAATCAAACGGAGTTCGCTGATGCGCTTGGTGTCTCTTTTTCAACAGTAAATCGTTGGGAAAATGAAAAGGCAATTCCGAATTATCAGGCATTAAAGAAAATCAAAGATTTTTGTGAAAAGAACGATATTTCCTTTGAAGTAGATTCAAAGGTATGGGAGGAAAAATAATGAATGTAATTAGTTTGTTTAGTGGTTGCGGTGGTCTTGATCTTGGCTTTGAAAGAGCGGGATTTAATATTCCAGTTGCTAACGAATTTGACAAAACAATATGGGCTACTTTTAAGGCGAATCATCCTAAGACAAAATTGATTGAGGGCGATGTAAGAAAAGTAACCAAGGAAGATATCGCACAGTATATTGATGGAGAAGTAGACGGAATAATCGGAGGACCACCTTGCCAGTCTTGGTCGGAAGCTGGTGCTCTTAGAGGTATCGAAGATGAGCGAGGACAATTATTCTTTGATTACATCAGAATCTTAAAGGAGTTTAAGCCTAAGTTCTTTTTGGCAGAAAATGTAAGTGGAATGTTAGCAAATAGACATTCAGAGGCTGTGCAAAATATATTGAAACTTTTTGATGAGGCTGGTTATGATGTATCACTTACACTTGTAAATGCAAAAGACTATGGCGTTGCACAGGATAGAAAAAGAGTATTCTATATTGGATTCAGAAAAGATTTAAAAATCAAGTTTGAATTCCCAAAAGGTTCTACAGAGGATGATGATAAAAAAATAACTCTGAGAGACATAATTTGGGATTTACAGGATACCGCAGTTCCGGCAGCAGAAAAAAACAAGCATAATCCTAATGCAATTAATAACAATGAATATTTTACCGGCGCATTCTCAACCATTTTCATGAGTAGAAATAGAGTGAGAGACTGGGATGAACAAGGATTTACTGTACAGGCATCAGGAAGACAGTGCCAGCTTCATCCACAAGCACCTAAAATGGTTAAATTCGGGAAAAATGATTGTAGATTCGTAGAAGGTAAAGAACATCTTTACAGACGAATGACTATTAGAGAGGTTGCAAGAGTTCAAGGATTCCCAGACGATTTCAAATACATCTATGAGAATACTGATGTTGCTTATAAAATGATTGGTAATGCCGTTCCTGTAAATCTTGCATACGAAGTGGCCTTAGGAATCAAGGCTGCATTAGAGTAAAAATAATGGAGACTGTTTACGAATATGAGTGAACAGTCTCCTTATTTTTTATCTTCCTTTTCTTGGAATTACGATATTATAATTTGCTTCTAAATCATCAAGTATATGATTGTGATTTAAGGCGCTAGGTTCTACTTCAACAAACTCACCTAACTTAAAGAGTTCTTTTGGATCACGTATTACTGTTTTGGTGGCTAATTTTTGATACGGTTTGAATCGAGTATATACATTCTTTCCACGGTTTGTGCCTTCTGTAATTGGATTTATAGGTCTATGAGCAACCTTGAAACTTTCAGTTGCTGCATTAACAGATTCAGTTGTAATTTCCTCGATGTTGTTAATCAAAGACTGAATAGTACTTGCACTATTGTTTGAAATATACATACAGTTAGCAACGTGGTCACCGCTTCCAAAACCACGAGCAACTGTGAGAATATCGTCAGCAGTAAATATATCTAGAAAGTCTTGCCCGGTTTTTCCAGATCTTCTTCCAAAGCATATACTTACACCAACATAAGGTGCAGTTGCAGTTTTTGCCCATTCGTTAGCCCAAACGGTAGATGCCTTTGTCATTCTTTCAAAAGCTGCCGTTCCAAACTCAGCTATGAATCTTTTGTGTCCATACCAATTTCCGAAATAGTCTGCATTTCTAAGTTTGGCAGAAATCTTAATTGGCTCTCCCTCACTTAATTTGATAATAACATCAGTTTTATTATCTTTGCTTTTACTACCAATTCCATCAACGGATACTATTTTAGCACCAGGAATAATTCCTTCCTTAAGCATCCAATCAGGTAGAGTTGATGGTAGGCTTTCTCCAATATGTTTACTAACCATTGTGACTATTTCATTTTCAAATGCGTCTGAAGCTTTTGACATAGTTTATTTCCTCCTTGGTTTAATCCTTTATAGTTTCCATGATGTCTTCCAACTTACAATCCATAGCCTCACAGATTTTGAGAAGAACATCAGTTGTGATGTTTGCACCTTTGCCGAGTTTGGCAATGGAAGCTGCACTGATTCCGGCAGCCTCTTTAAGATCATTTCTGTTCATTTCTTTGTCAATTAACATCTTCCATAATTTGTTGTAACTGATTCGCATAATCAACCTCCTTGCTTTACAACCAAAAATCAAATGATTCTTCTTGCTGTTTTTCTGTGAGATAGTTTTTCAAGAGTTCGACATCTTTACTGATATCTCGTGGTCTGATTCGGTTAATAACCTTTTCCTCGACCTCGGGAGTCCAGTAGATTTTTAATTTTTCTCTGGCTCTTGTAATAGCTGTGTAGAAGATATTGTGAGTTACTAATTCTTCTACCTCATCAGTAATAACTATCTTTACAGAGTCATATTCGAGACCTTGTGCTTTGTGTATCGATACAGCATAAGCAATTTGGAATGGTACAACAGTGAATGAGGTACTTTCATCTCCATCTTCGTCAGCACTCTTTAATTTGTGTACACAAAATCTTACTAAAGATTTTCCTTCACTTTCCCAACATTCAAGTAGTTCGAGATTAATACGCCAGAGATCACCTTCATCTACTGCCTTAGGTATCTCAACATCAAACTGAATGCGTTCTTCATGAGTGCCGGGGTCTAAGATTTCTATTCCCTTGATTATTCCCTTCATATTATTGTGTATGACAGGGAAGAACCTATCAGAGTCAAGGAAGAGAATCGGGTCTCCAACTTTATACTGTTGAATGTCCCATTGAACAGCAGGGTTAGGATTGCTTTCCTGTAGGAATCTATTGATGTTATTGATTCCATATAAACCATCATAGTTTAGGCAGAGGATAGCTTCGCCAGGTTCAAGAGAAGAGAGTAGGGATTCATCTACTTTTAAGGAGTAGCTTTCTCTTTCGATGACTTCTTTTGCAGTATCATCCATCTGTCTGACCTTATCCCATAGTTCAAGTAATCGTTCATCCTTGGTACGATGGGGCTGGGTGAGTTCAAATACAGCGCTTTCTGGTAAAAATGCTTTTAATACCGAGAACCAATTTCCAAATTGAATGGCATCAATCTGATAAGTATCTCCAACCAATAAAAGCATTTCAAAATTTGCCTTTTGAAGAACCTCAACCATATCTTTATTGCTTACGGTACTACACTCATCGATAACCAATAATTTATATTTCATAAAAGCAGAGCCTTGATGTTTGAAACTTTCAATTGTTGAAAAAGTAGTATTTTCAGCATCGATCTTTCGCATCAAGTTCTCTTTGGCTGGATTCGTTTGTGTAAGGTATAGTTTAGAATCATCATTTAAGTAGTGAGAAACATGGTTTATTAGCGTAGATTTTCCTACGCCTGCTGAACCGTATATCACACCAACCTTTGATTCCGAAAAAATACGGGTGATGATGTCTTTCTTTTCATCGCAGTCAATTTCGTAATCGCCGAATAGTAGCCAAAATTCAACATCGTCACTGTAATTTTCGATACCGGATTCTGACAACTCCTGTAATTTTTCAATTACAGTGCAAGTATCGAGTTTGTAATCGTTTATAAATACTTGATTATGTTCAAGCATTAAATCACTTTCAGGTCTGTGCCCTGAATAAAGGCTGTCGTTATACTGTTCGATGAGTCTTGGGTAATCAGGAAAATTACCTAGTTCATCAACATCAGTAAAGAGTTGTCCTCTGCCTTCAGTGTTATTCCTTATAAACCTTGCGAACAATTCCGGGCGTTTGTCTTTACACGGAATACAATCAAAAACAGCACCTAATTTTGGATTATGGCCAACAGGAGATCTGTTAAATGGCAAAGAGTCAAACTGCCTACAACCGTTTGATAAGTACAAATTAGAAAGATAACTGTTTCCAGCGTGTATCCATTCTTCATAGTATTTGCTATAGTATCCGTCTGAATATTGGCCTTTAATAATAACATTGTTCATGTTATAGAGAAGGTATCGCAGCACATTCTTTCCATTACGACCATTTCGAATAAGTTCTCTGCAGTAATCTAAAATAGGAATAAATACCATAGATTTAAGGTTATTTTTCCATTCAAGAGTAAGTCTATCATATGCTTTATCCGGGAAGTCCATTAGAGCAGTCAAAGTGTATTTTGTTCGGGTAAGAAACTCACAGATTAAGCGTTGCTCTGGATATGGTACTCGTTTTTTCTCTCCTTTTATCAGTTTAATAAAATTTTGAAATTCACAGTCACGAATGGATACCTCCCAGCCGTCAATAATGATGATAGGCATTGTTTTTCCTAATATCTCGATAGTCTCATGTACGAGATGAAACTTTGATGCGTAATTGCTTTTGATTGGAAGTTTAGTAAAAGCAATTACTCTGTTAGATTTGGACTTGTTTTTTCTATCATCTATTGGTGTAAATGTGATTTCATAATATATGTGTCTGTTAACAAACAGTGGCTTGATTTTCTGAATATAGTACTTGTCATTTTTTTCAGCTTTGAATTCAACTGGATATCGTTCTATTTTTTCAGAAATCTTTTTATAGTATTCCTGTAAGGTATCATCTAAATGAAGAGGGAACTTATCTAAATTATGCAGTACCTCAATACCAAAGTAGTAAGAGATAAGATTCTTCGCTTCTAACAGGTATTGGTAATACTTAAGCATTAATCGTTCGGAGCCGTCTTCATCCAATGTATATTGTGTGGTGACTACTTCCAGGTAATTATGGAATTTATATAAAGTGTACAGTTCACTGTTTATCTGTGCATACTCTGTGGCCTTTGCTATGTTTTCGGCAGTGATAGGTATTTCTCTGCCGTTGGCATAAAACTTGAGCATGACATGATTTACGAACTTTGTCAGCTGCTCTAAAATGTCTTGAGAAATAGCACCACGAGAATTGTTTTCTATTTCATCTAAATGCCTACATATGACGTTGTCTATTTTACGGATGGATTCATCAATCGATGGCATCAACATCCTCCTTTCCGATTAAAAATATTCTCCATCATCCCAATCATCGATAAATGCATCATACGGAAATGTCCCAGCAAACTGGTCGGGATGAAGCTTTACATACAAATTGCGTATTTTGGTTCTGGAACTTCCTAAAAAAGGAGTTGCAGAGCCACTGACTAAAAAGCTGTTGCTTATATTGTTTAATTCGCCAAGCAAACCAAAAACATATGATTTTAAAGATGGATCAGCAAATGTATCTGCTTTTGACATCCATTTGGTTTCATACAAGTCTTTTATTTTACATGGCAGAGTCATGTCGATTAATGACGCAGCATAGTTTTCTCCTATGAGAATAACCATAATTTCATCATAATCTGCTGTGAATTCTTCAAGCAGTAAATTGTCTTCAGAAGAATAGAGGGATTCATTTGGCTGTTCTTCTGGAAGCTGAACACTTGTTGTTCCGGCATTACCGTTTCCATCTAATCCATTTACCAGGTTGCTTACTGCGTTACCCCACGCATCGGCTACTGCCTGTCCAGATGCCAGTATCTTTTCTTCAAGAATATCATGTGGAGTTTTATCAGCACTCTTAGGAGTGCTTTTTCTTTTTTGTGTGGCAGCTGTTGTAAGAATTTTTTCAAAATAATATGCAATTTTCTCAGCTGCATTATATAGGTCAATCCCCTCGATATCAGACTCAAATGTGTCGCACAGTCTTTGCGTTGTAGCTTCTGGGAAACCGTCCAAATATGCGATAAATTGTTCTGGATCTATGTGAGGCAAAATACGTTGAGAAATTTTCGTTATTTTGGTTTGACCGTTGTAATAGGCCTTAAAAGTGTTTTCGCTTATATCTTCAATTTGTAATAACCCTTCTTCGGTGATGATTGATTCAAACAGTGTTCTGGTAAAGACATGAGTGCTGTATGAACCACCGATGATGGGTTTTATTTTTTGTGCAAATTCTGTGAATTCCATAATCCACCTCTTTCTTCATTACACCCAAGACTACCGAAGTCTACCAGCCACTACCAAGTTCTACCGAGCCAGTTATCTATAATGAGAAGTGTAAAAAGCAAACAGCGAGTGCTTGCTACTTGTAAGGCTGTATTGGGAAATTGCTCTACCCAATATTATATCAGAAAAGAACGCAAAAATCTACACTTTCACAGTTTGTTAATATGCGTTCGCAGAGAAAATTTACAAATACAGTTATTTTACCTCTCTGACCTTTAGTTGAGTTCATTAGGTGGATTCAACTAAGTGCCAGAGGCACTTAAAAAATAAATATCACAAGGCCTGATTAGCTATAAGGGCATTGGGATACAGATATCGACATCAACCATAGGACAACCTGTGGAAGGTGTGATAGAGGTACCCTTATTTCCTTATGCCCTTTTTCAGGCTTCATGGGTCGGTACTTCTTCAAGCACCGGCCTTTTATTTGTTCCCATTGCCCTTCTGCAAGAACCAGGCAGAAAGGCAGGAACTTTATGAAAATCAAGATTCGTTATGAGAACGAGTATCAGACCCTTGAGGTCGAAAACGTGGAATTGGAGAGATGGCTTAATATCTCCATTTCAGAAGATGAGAGTCAGGAAGACTACGAACAGAGAATCCAGGATGTAATCGAGGAAAGATTCAACAGACCTGACTACAACAGCTGGCACAAGCATGACCGTCATACTGGCAATGCTTATATGAAGAGCAAGGATGGAACAGTTGAGGTCAACACAGAAGAAGCAATTATGTACAGAGCAGCTGATAAGTCAGCATTTAACAGTTCTATTGACGGAGTACATAACCAGCTTGAATACGAAGAATGCTGTGAAACTTTGAGAAGTCTTCTTAAACCTGCAGTAGCAGATATGGTCATTGCCATTGTACTTGACGGATACACCGTTGGCGAGTATGCAGCCTCAATCGGTGAGGATGCCAACAATGTCAGTCATCGTTACAGACGTGCAATCAAAAAATTAAAAAAAGTTTTTTCAAAAGCGTCCTTTTAACCCTTCTCCCAAGGCTACCAGGTAGGAGGGTGACACCTCCGAGAAATTAATTTAAGGAGGTAATTCGTATGGAATTACAAGTATTTAACAACACAGAGTTTGGCTCTGTAAGAACAGCAACTGTAAACGGTGAGGTTATGTTTGTTGGCAAGGATGTAGCAGACATTCTCGGGTACCAGAACGGTAGTCGAGATATCAACCGCCATGTAGATGAAGAGGACAGACACAAGGTCATGATCTTTGATGGTAACCAGGATAAGGAAACCATCATCATCAATGAGTCTGGACTTTACAGTCTTATCCTTTCAAGCAAGATGCCGAATGCAAAGAAGTTCAAACATTGGGTTACATCAGAAGTTCTTCCGGCTATTCGTAAGCATGGAATGTATGCCATCGATGAGATTCTCAATAATCCTGATCTTGCGATTGCAGCACTTACACAGCTTAAGGAAGAGCGTGAGAGAAGAAAGCAGCTTGAATGTCAGACACTCATTCAACGTCAGCAGATTGCAGAGATGCAACCAAAGGCAAGTTACTATGATTTGATTTTACAAAATAAGAACACAGTACCTATTACACAGATTGCAAAAGACTACGGTATGAGCGGTCGCAAGTTCAACGAACTTCTTCACGAACTTGGGGTTCAGTACAAGTTCAGAAAGACCTGGCTTTTATATCAGCACTATGCAGAGTGCGGATACACACAGTCCCGTACTTACGCAATCGATGAGAGCAGAAGTGTGATGCATACTTACTGGACTCAGAAGGGCAGACTTTTCCTTTATGACCTTTTGAAAAGTGAAGGCATCTTACCAGTTATCGAACAGGAGGATTAAGAGATATGGGCGTTGATAAGTTTAATCACGAAGGGTACTTTGACCCGACCACATATGAGGCTCTTACCAACATCCACCGTGAGGAAATGGCAGCTGATAAAAAGGCTGCCTATCTTCCTTTGGTGTATGTGTGCAGTCCATATGCAGGTGATGTTGAAACCAATGTAAAGAACGCAAAACGATACAGCAGATTCGCTGTTGATGAAAATGCTATCCCGGTAACACCTCATCTTTTATATCCGCAGTTCATGGATGACAGTAATGAGGCTGAAAGAGAGATGGCTATGCATTTCAATTATGTACTTCTTGGTACATGCACAGAGGTCTGGGTCTTCGGTGGTGTGATTAGCCGAGGTATGGCTCGTGAGATAGGTATTGCCAAGAAAAGAAGAATGAAGATCAGATGGTTTACCCAGGATTTGAAGGAGGTCGGAGAATATGATTAATTTTACTGTTTATTCAGCAGACTGTGTCGGCAACAGCGGTAACTGTCTGTATCCCAATAAGAATGTTGTAACGGATAAAGAGTCTTTTATCGCAGCAACCAAGATGGATCATGTAACTGCAAAGTACAAGGGAAACTACCGCAGTAAGGATAACTTTGAATCCTCCGACTGTATCCCTCTTGACTGTGACAATGACCATTCAGAGAACCCGGAAGACTGGCTTACTCCTTTTGATATTGCATTATCAATTCCGGGAGTAGTGTTTGCTGCATCTTACAGCAGACATCACAACCTTCCAAAGGGTGACAAATCGGCAAGACCGAGATTTCATGTGTTCTTCCCTATACCAAAGGTAACGGATGGAGAAGAGTATGCAGCCATGAAACGAAAGATTGCTGATGCTTTCCCTTATTACGATACCAACGCATTAGACTCTGCCAGATTCCTTTATGGCAATGACTCTGACGAAGTGGAGTTTTATGAAGGTGACAAGACAATTCTTGATTATCTGGAAGAGGATGATTTTGCAGATTTCGATGCAAGCCTTGAGCAGGTGCCGGAAGGTCAGCGTAACAGCACCATGAACCACATCGCAGGAAAGATTATCAAGAGATACGGAAATACAGAAGAGGCTTATCAGATCTTCCTTAAGAAAGCTGAACTCTGTAACCCGCCACTTCCTGAAAGTGAACTGGGGGTGATATGGAGAAGTGCATCAAAGTTCGGTAAAAAGGTATCGAACCAGGAAGGATACATTCCACCTGAACAGTACAACTCCGACTGTAGATTAAAGCCTGAAGACTTTTCGGATGTGGGACAGGCTACGGTACTTGCAACCGAGTATAAGGACATTCTTCGCTATTCCCCATCGACTGATTACATGGTCTACAACGGCAGTTTCTGGGAAGAGTCAAAACCAAAGTCCCAGGGTGTTTCCCAGGACTTGACGGAAAGACAGCTTGCAGAGGCTGAAACCGAAATGAAGAAGGCTATGGATGAACTTGTAAAGAACGGTGGTATGGAGATCCTTGTATCCGTGGGTCCGAAAAAGGCTGTGCAGATGTTCAACAAGCAGCAGGCTCATGCCTATGAAATGTATGAAGATGCCGTTGCATATAAGAAGTATGCCATTAAGCGAAGAGATACAAAGAACATTGCAGCCACTTTAAAAGAGGCTCGTCCGATGCTTGAAGTGGAACAGCGAAACCTTGATGCCGATGAGTTCATGCTGAACACACCGACTCTTACCTATGATTTAAGACAGGGCATCAAGTTCCCGATGGAACACAGACCGGAGCATTTCATTACCAAGCAGACTACTGTTGACCCATCAAGTGATGGAGTAGATATCTGGGCAGCTGCACTTGATACCTTCTTTTTAAAGGATACCGACCTTATCGATTATGTTCAGAGAATGGTTGGTCTTTCTGCAATCGGTAAGGTGTATGTGGAGGCACTCATTATCGCATATGGAGAAGGCCGTAATGGTAAGTCTACCTTCTGGAATGTTATCGCAAGGGTGCTTGGTACATATTCAGGAAACATCTCTGCCGATATGCTGACAGTTGGATGCAGAAGAAATGTCAAGCCGGAACTTGCCGAGGCAAAGGGTAAGCGAATGCTTATCGCAGCAGAACTTGAAGAAGGCATGAGATTGAACACTGCCAATGTAAAGCAACTTTGCTCTACCGATGAAATCTATGCTGAGAAGAAGTATAAAGATCCGTTCTCATATACTCCGACACATACACTTGTGCTTTATACCAACCACCTGCCAAAGGTTGGTGCGATTGATAAAGGTACATGGAGAAGACTTATCGTTATTCCGTTTGATGCCAAGATTGAAGGAAGTGCTGATATCAAGAACTATGCAGACTATCTGTTTGAAAAGGCGGGCGGAGCAATCCTTACATGGGTAATCGAAGGTGCAAAAAAGGTAATTGCAGACAACTACAAGATTGAACCACCCAAGAAAGTGCGTGATGCCATTGAGCATTATAAGGAAAGCAATGACTGGCTTTCCTACTTCTTAAGTGAACGCTGCGAACTTGACCCTGCCTATGTGGCAAAATCGAGCGAGGTATATAACGAATATCGAATTTTCTGTACCCAGGTGGGTGAGTTTACAAGAAGTACAACAGATTTCTACACAGCCTTGGAAACGGTCGGATTTGAAAGATACCGTGACCGTAAGGGCAGATACATTAAAGGTTTAAGACTCAAGACGGACTTTATGGAAGAAGAGTAATGACAGTAGGTGTGACAGTTAATGACGGCTATTTACTATCCTTTTATATAGAGTAAAAAATTAAGTCTATATATAAAGTATAGGAAATGACAGTCTTACCCTGTCACACCATCAAATTTGACATTGATGGAGGTGGCACGAATGCGTGAAAAAGAAGTAGAGCAGAAACTTGTAAAGGCTGTAAAGCTTGCGGGTGGTTTCTGTATCAAGTTTACATCTCCCGGATTTGATGGAGTACCGGACAGACTGGTTCTTCTTCCAAAAGGGAGAATAGCTTTTATAGAACTCAAGGCTCCCGGTAAGAAACCAAGAGCCTTACAGAAAAGAAGAATGAAACAGTTATCAGCTTTAGGTTTTCCCTGCTATGTAGTTGATAACACTGATGTGATTGGGGGTGTCATTGATGAAATACAATCCTCATGATTATCAAGTCTATGCAACAAACTTTGTACTGGAACATCCTGTGGCAGCAGTCCTCTTAGAAATGGGATTAGGTAAGAGCGTGATAACCTTAACGGCTATCTTTGAACTTCTCTATAACAGATTTGAAGTAGGAAAAGTTCTGGTCATTGCACCCCTTCGAGTAGCAAGAGATACATGGCCTGCTGAAATAGAAAAGTGGGATCACTTAAAGGGTCTTACCTATTCGGTTGTTATTGGTACAGAGTCGGAGCGAAAAGAGGCATTAAGAAAAAGTGCTGGTATCTATCTAATCAACAGAGAGAATGTGGACTGGCTTATAAACAAGAGTGGTTTTCCATTTGATTTTGATATGGTTGTCATTGATGAGTTATCGTCTTTCAAGTCGGCATCGGCTAAAAGATTCAAAAGCCTTCTTAAAGTAAGGCCAAAGGTAGAAAGAATCGTGGGTCTTACAGGAACTCCAAGCAGTAATGGACTTATGGATTTATGGGCAGAGTTCAGAATCCTTGACATGGGAGAAAGGCTCGGAAGATACATCACACATTATCGTATGAATTTCTTTGTGCCGGATAAACGAAATCAGCAGATGATATTTTCCTACAAACCAAGACCAGGTGCAGAAGATGCCATCTACAGACTGATATCGGATATTACGATTTCTATGAAGTCGGCAGATTTCCTTAAAATGCCTGAATGCATTATGAACGAAGTGGAAGTAAAGCTTTCAGAAAAGGAGTGGTCTGTATATGACGAATTAAGGCAGAAAATGGTGGTGGCTTTGGAAGATGAGGAAATTGATGCTGCAAATGCAGCTGCTCTTTCAGGCAAACTTCTGCAGATGGCCAATGGTGCTATCTATAACGAAGAAAAAGAGGTGTTCCATATTCATGACCGTAAGCTTGATGCTCTTGAGGATTTGATTGAAGGTGCAAATGGCAAGCCTGTACTTGTAGCTTACTGGTATAACCACGATTTGGAGCGAATCAGGGAAAGATTCAAGGTTCGTGAAATCAAAACTTCAAAGGATATCAAAGATTGGAATAATGGCGAGATACCGATTGCTGTAATCCACCCTGCGAGTGCCGGACATGGCTTGAATTTGCAAAGTGGTGGTTCGACCCTTATATGGTTCGGTCTTACCTGGTCATTGGAACTCTATCAGCAGACCAATGCAAGGTTATGGAGACAGGGACAGAAATCCACGGTTGTCATACACCACATTATTTCAAAGGATACCATTGATGAAGATGTGATGAAGGCATTAAGGCTCAAAGAGAAAACACAGACAGATCTTATCGATGCGGTTAAGGCAAGAATCGGAGGTGGTGTGGATGCAGGGCAATGAGTTTTTAAACAGACCTTTTATTCTGAATAATAAAATCAACGATAAGAAGATTAAGCTCGGATTTTACAGAGAATTGTCGTGCAGTCCATCTTCACCGGGATTTGAAGAGCATTTCTCAAGCAATCCAAATACAAAAGCACCCTTTGTTCGCTACTTAGAAAAGATAGATGATCTAGAGCGAGAGATTGCTGAAGATTATAAAATGCTTGAAGAGATTAAAACCGAAGTGGACAATGCAATTGATGTTGTGGAAGATCCAATGGAACAAATGATTCTAAGATATAGGTACTTGGAATTTTTATCAATGCCAGATATTTCTGTTCGAATGCACTACTCACTGCGCTGGACAAAGAAACTACATAGACGTGCATTGGACAGCTTTGAAAGAGGACACCCCTAGATCACCCCTAGGCCACTCCCCGTTCATATTGAAATGGTGTAGAATGGTATTGTAGAAAATTATATAAAGACAACAGAGCCTTTGTAGGAGCAATCCCGCAGAGGCTTTTGTTATGTCCAGATGGAGGTGAAAAAGATGCCAAGAAAACCAAAGAAACCATGTGGCTATCCTGGCTGTCCTAATTTAACAGAAGGTAGATACTGCAGGGAACATGAAAAACAAATGAACCAATCCTACGAGAAGTATGGCAGAGATAAAGCTGTACGCCGTAGGTACGGAAGAGCGTGGAAAAGAATCCGTGACAAGTATGTTAAGGAACATCCTTTCTGTGAACTGTGTTTTGAGAAAGGAATCCTTGTGCCTGTTGATGAGGTTCATCACATCAAACCACTGTCAGAAGGTGGAACGCATGAGAGGTCTAACCTCATTGCTTTATGTAAGTCATGTCATGCAAAGATTCATGCCAAGCGTGGTGATTATCATGGAAGCAAAAAACATCATGTGTATAAATATTAAGTGTGACAGGCTATGACGGGTATTTACATACCTTTTCTATAGAGGTTAAAAAATAATCTATATATATAAATATAGGAAATGACAGTCTTACCCTGTCACACATTAAAAAAAGCACGATTTGATGAGAAAAAAAGACCCAGGGGCGGTCGAAATCTCTAAAATGACCGTCACCGTGGAACGGCGTGGGGTCTTGTGTGTGAAAAAGGCGAAATCAAAAGGGTAATTAAAGGAGGAACGAGACGTGCCTACGAAATCAAATAACATAGGCGGCCGTGGTGGTGCCAGACCTGGTGCCGGACGTAAGAAATCGGCTGTCAAAGAAAAAGCCAATAACGGAAATCCCGGCGGACGAAGATTAGAGGTTCTAGATATTCCGGATGTGGAAGGTGTGGAGATGCCAAAGCCACATGACTTCCTGTCAGCAGAACAAAGAGATGGATCAGAACTGCAGGCATCCGAAATCTATGAGGAGACGTGGCAGTGGCTGAAGAAGATAGGGTGTGCATCGAAAGTATCACCGCAGCTGCTTGAAAGATATGCGATGTGTTCTGCTCGTTGGATTCAGTGTGAGGAGATGACCAATAAGCTGGGTTTTCTTTCCAAGCATCCCACCACACAGAAACCTATCCCATCTCCGTTTATCAATATTGGCATCAACTATATGAACCAGGCAGTAAGGCTGTGGAATGAAATATTTCAGATTGTGAAGGAGAACTGCAGTACCGATTATGACGATGCTGCTCCACAGAATGATTTGATGGAAAGACTCCTAAGAGCGAGAGAAGGGAGAAAGTAAAAATGATTGAAAAAGTAAATCCAATGCACCCTGATAAAATCTGTGACAGGATTGCAGGTGCTATTGTAGATTTGGCATATAAGAAACAGGAAAATCCAAAGATTGCTGTGGAGGTGCTCATTGGTCATGGTTATGGTCATGTAGTAATCGAAACTTCCGCACCTTTGGAAAAAGAAGATGTTGCATTTATCGTGGATCGAATGGCACCGGGCATCCGTGTGTTTATTCAGATCGTTCCGCAGGATGTGCATCTTGCAAATAATCAGTCGAAGGGAATGAGATGTGGTGACAATGGAATCTTCAAAGGTGTGCCACTGACAGAGGAACAGAAAGCGCTCTCTAAGATTGCAAGAGAAATCTACACTTCTTATCCTACGGATGGAAAGTACATTCTTGATGAGGCAAGACTGATCATCTGTCAGAGCAATGCAAAAACTACAGATTTGAAAAGCACATATCCAAATGCTGAAGTCAATCCGCTCGGTGATTGGACTGGTGGGATTGATGTAGATTCCGGTGCGACCAACAGAAAGCTAGGAAGTGACATGGCTGAGTCAGTGACTGGTGGAGGTCTTCATGGTAAGGATCTTTCAAAGGCAGATGTGTCAGTCAATATCTACGCATTTCTAAAAGCACAGGAAACAGGAAAGCCTGTAGAAATCTGCTGTGCCATTGGTGATGATACAATCGATGGAATCCCATATCAGGACATCGTGAATATTGCAAAAGATTACATTGACTCTGTAGGTGGATTTGAAAAATTCGCTGAGTGGGGTCTTTTTTAGTGGAGGTGGCTATGAGTAAGACAACAACAGAAATGCAGCTTGTAGCTGTTTCAAAACTAATTCCCTATGTGAACAATGCAAGAACCCATTCTGCAGAACAGGTCATGAAGCTGAGATCCTCTCTTCGCGAGTTCGGTTTTATCAATCCCGTCATCATCGACAGAGAATATAACGTGATTGCCGGACACGGCAGAATTATGGCTGCAAAGGAAGAAGGAATTACAGAAGTTCCTTGTGTGTTCGTAGATTATCTGACTGAGGCACAGAAGAAAGCCTATATCCTTGCAGACAACCGAATGGCAATGGATGCAGGATGGGATGAAGAACTTCTCCGCATTGAGATTGAGTCCTTGAAGGATATGGATTTCAATGTAGGGCTGACAGGATTTTCTGAAGATGAGCTTGCAGAACTTTATGGAGAAGACAAGCAGTCAGAAGTGGAAGATGATGATTATGATTTATCTGATGCACTGGAAAAGGCAGCCTTCGTACAGCGAGGAGATATCTGGACAGTCGGCAGACATAGACTGATGTGTGGTGATGCGACATCCGAAGAAGATGTAGCACAGCTGATGGATGGGAAGAAAGCAAATCTTATCATTACTGATCCACCTTACAATGTGGCATTTGAAAGCTCAGACGGACTTTCCATTAAAAATGATAAGATGGCAAATGATAAGTTCTATGAATTCCTGCTTTCATCATTTAAGAACATGGCAGAGCATTTGGAAAAGGGTGGATCAGCGTATGTATTCCATGCAGATACTGAGGGTCTGAACTTCAGAAAAGCTTTCATAGATGCAGGCTTTCATTTATCCGGGTGCTGCATCTGGGTGAAGAATTCCCTGGTGCTTGGCAGAAGTGATTATCAGTGGCAGCATGAACCAGTGCTTTATGGTTTCCTTCAGAATGGCAAACATTACTGGAGCAAGAGTGCCGGCAGAAGTCAGACTACCATCTGGAATTTCGATAAGCCAAAGAAGAATAAGAATCATCCGACCTCAAAGCCACTTGACCTGCTTGCATATCCAATTGGAAATTCCAGTCATGAGAATGCAATTGTAATCGATACCTTTGGTGGCAGCGGATCAACTCTGATGACTTGTGAGAAAACCAACCGTATATGTCATACGATGGAACTGGATGAGAAGTACGCATCGGTAATTCTTCGCAGATATGTAGAGGATACCGGTGATGCAGAAGGTGTATTTGTAATTAGAAACGGAGAAAGACTTGCTTACTCCGACCTTGTAAAAGAGGTGGAGGGAGCAGATGGAGAATAATAACTTAACACTTGGGAGTTTATTCGATGGTTCGGGTGGATTTCCTTTAGGAGGCTTGATTTCCGGCATTACCCCTGTGTGGGCATCGGAGATTGAGCCTTTTCCTATTCGTGTAACAACGAAAAGACTGCCACAGGTAAAACACTATGGAGATATTTCCAAGATGAACGGAGCAGATCTTGAGCCTGTCGATATCATCACTTTTGGCAGTCCATGCCAGGATATGAGTATTGCGGGCAAGCGCGATGGACTTGGAGGTTCAAGGTCTAGCCTGTTTTACGAGGCAGTCAGAATCATAAAAGAAATGAGGTGTAAGACAGATGGCAAATATCCAAGATTTATCGTCTGGGAAAATGTCCCCGGAGCGTTCAGTTCCAACAAGGGAGAAGATTTCCGAGCCGTCCTCGAAGAGGTCTGCAAAATCAAAGACGAATCAGTGTCTGTGCCTAAACCTAACAAATGGAATACAGCAGGCCGAATCTTGGGAGATGGTTACTCCGTTGCCTGGAGACAGTTTGATGCTCAGTTTTGGGGAGTACCCCAGAGAAGAAAACGTATCTACCTTGTCGCAGATTTTGCAGATTGGTGTGCCGGAAAAATACTATTTGAGTCAGAAGGCTTGTCTGGGTATTCTAAGACGAGCATCTCTTCGTGGCAAGGTTCTGCCGCCACTGTTAGAGAAAGCACTGAAAATGCAGGCATCGGCCTGATGTTTGAAAATCATGGACAAGATGCAAGGTATACGGGGCCTCTTGATGTATCGCAGACAGTTCTATCAACATATGGAACGGGTGGAAATAATCAGCCGTTTATCGTGGAAGATATGAAAAGTTTTGATGTAAGGCTAACCTCCGAAGGTACAAGAAATGCAAGACATAATGTCTATGAAACGGATACATCAAGAACCATTGATACCGGTGGCAACAGTCCCGATTCCAACCAAGGCGGTGTTGCAGTAGTCGCTTATGGCATCTGCTCCAAGGACAGCAATTCCATGAAATCAGCTAATCCCAAGAGTGGGTTTTATAAGGCTGACACAAGCAGAACGATTGATGGCAACGGTGGAAATCCAAGCTGCAATCAAGGTGGCATTGCTGTGATTGAAGGAAACGGAACTCGCCCGTCACATAAGGGTGATGGATATAAGGAATCAGATATTATGTATACGCTGAATGCCACAGAGCAACACGCAGTAGCTTTTGCTGATGTTCATGCTGCGTTGTCTGCGAATGACGGACCTAAAGGACCATCATCACAGATGCTTGGAACACCGGAAGAAAACTTTGTAGGAGAACCTGCCTATGGTATTGGCAGACCTGCAATGAACCAAGGATATAATGCGAAGTTCAGTTTTCAGATTGAAGAGGAAGTTGAACCAACAATTGTGGCGGCAGGTGCAAGTGGTGTAGCGCATCAAATCTATTGCACAAGTAAGAGTTCATTCCATACCATTGCAGAAGAAAATCTAGCGGGTACATTGGTAGCAACAGATTATAAAGATCCTCCGATTGTAAACGAGCCGAGGTATATCGTAAGAAGATTAACGCCTACAGAATGTGCAAGACTACAGGGATTTCCTGACTGGTGGTGTGACGGTCTTGAAACAGAAAATCCCACAGATGAGGATATTTCACGATGGAGAGAAATCTTTCAGACCCATGCAGACGCAATGGGAAAGAAGACAAAACCTAAGTCGGACAATCAAATCAGAAGATGGCTGCAGAGCCCACATTCGGACTCAGCAGAATATAAGATGTGGGGCAACGGAGTGGCACTACCGAATGTTGTATTTGTGCTTTCTGGTATTGTGTACTACTCACAGTTTCCTACAGAATAATTCGCAGATTATTCTACACCTAAAATGCTTGATATATGTGCCTTTTAGAGTGATATATGTAGTACCGAAAAACAAAGGAGGTACTCATTATGAGAGTAGAATTTAACAGAACAGGAGCTGAAAGAAAAGCACTGGTTACAGCCATTTCTGAAATCCTTGGAACCAAGGCAAAGTACATGGGAATGCCATCAACGGCTTATGACTTCGGAGGTCTTATTGTAGATAAGACAGGAGCATTGGAGTTCGAAGAGAACATCTTTCCAAAGGAAATCAAAGATTTTTTGCAAAGTCTTGCAGAAAAAGGCTTTACCACCGAAAACAGCAAAGATTTGGAACAGGATAAAGATGTAAACAAAGAACCGGAAGAAACGCCACATAGCGAAGATGTGGGGTTTACAGTGAGCGTTCCTCTTGAATACGTCAAGGTTGGCAATCTTACTAATCTTCTGGATGCAAAAGGTGACCTTATTAAAAAGGCACTGGGAACTGAAGAACTTCCGATTGAGATTACGGAAGATGCCATCACATTTCCTTGGTTTGAGACATTGCCGGATGTAGATACAGCAAAGACCTACACACGATTCATTTCCAAACTTTGCGAGATGAGCAAAAAGCAGAAGAGAATCAACAATACCGAAAATAAAGTCGAAAACGAAAAATACGCTTTCCGATGCTTTCTATTAAGACTTGGATTTATCGGTGATGAGTACAAAGCCGACAGAAAGATTCTGCTAAAGAATCTCAGTGGCTCATCTGCTTTCAAAAATGTAGCAAAGAAGGAGGTGTCAGACGATGAGATTTCCAAGTAAAGAGATTGTGGAAAGGGTACGCAGACAGTATCCTGTCGGATGCAGAGTACAACTTACCCACATGGATGATGTGCAGGCACCGCCGATTGGGACAAAAGGAACAGTTGTTGGTGTGGATGACACAGCAAGTATCATGGTTGCTTGGGATAATGGTTCGGGACTCAATGTAGTTTATGGGGAGGATAGTTGCAGAAAGCTTGATAGTGTGAAGGTCACTTGCTACGGCAGCACCGAAACATGGGATAGCAGAAAGGATGCGATGGAGTTTTACCTTCGAGCAATGGCATCATCCGAAGGCAGTGAACAAAGCAGATACTCGAAGGTGTATACAGAACTTGCAATGGGACTGCCGGATTGTACAGACGAGGAGTAAGATTATGGATGAGAAGATAAAAGAACAGATTTTACATATCAGAGCCTCGGGTCTTACCAATATGTTTGATGTAACGATGGTTCAGAGGATTGCCAATGAATATGGTTTCTACGAACTTGTGATTTTCCTAGAGGAAAATCGAGCAGATTATGTCCATTTTATCCTTTATGGAGAGGCATAAAATACACAGTTATTTACTGAAATAATTGTTACATTTATGCCAGTAATTAACTTGCTATTATGTGCTTTTAGAGTGATATATAGTGTACCGAAAGGAAAAGAAAACACTTAGGAGGACATCACAATGAAGGAAATCAGAACATTTGAAAAGGCAATCGAAGAGAAGGCAAGAAACCTTAAGGACGCAGGAATCAATCCTACACTTTTCTGGGCATACAGAACTTCCAAAGAAGAATCTGGCAACGACCTTATTGATTTTAACGAGGTCATTTGGGATTACGACATCAAAGAGATTGCAGACTGCTTAAGAGCAGAAGGCATCACAGAGTTTACCATCAGTTCAACATTTTCAAGCCTTATTGAAACCCTCGCAGCATTTGAGAAAGAAGGCATTTGCATGAACGGACTTACAACAGTCAACGCAAGACACACCGACTGGAAGACTGGAGAGCATGCAAGAATTCCAGCAATCAAGATGGAGGTGAGATAAGCATGTGGTCAGAAGGAACAATCGGAATCCCTAAAGGGAATGGCGGATACAAGAGCGTAAAATACTGGGTGAAATCTTTTGAAGAACCTAGCGAGGATTACGGCATCAACGGTGGTATGATTTCTAAACTGAGCCTTAAGATGGACGGTGAGTGGATCGCCAACTACGATAGAGGCTGGGATATTGAGCCGACCTGCGAAGAGGCGGAACTTGCTCTTTGCATCCTGTTGAATGATTTTAACTAGACTGAATAACGAAATGTTATAGGGAACGGAAGCTGAAAGGCTTCTGTATCTCATATAGAAATATTTATTGGTGTCACCGATGATGGTGGCTATTTTTATTTGTGGAGGTGATGGCAAATGAGAAAACTGAAAAAGTATAAACCCACGAAGCTTATGGCGAAGTCTTCTCATTATGATGAGCAGATGGCAGATTATGCTGTCAGCTTTATTGAGGAACTATGCCATACCAAAGGAACGTGGGCAGGAAAGAAATTTGAACTTATTGACTGGCAGGAACAGATTATTAGAGATCTATTTGGAGTATTAAAACCAAACGGATACAGACAGTTCAATACAGCCTATATTGAAATACCCAAGAAACAGGGCAAATCAGAGCTTGCAGCTGCCGTTGCACTTCTTCTTTTATGTGGTGATGGAGAAGAAAGAGCGGAAGTGTACGGATGTGCAGCAGACAGAAATCAGGCAAAAATTGTATTTGATGTTGCCGTTGACATGATAAGGTTCTGTCCGGCTCTTATGAAAAGAGTGAAGATACTGGAGTCGCAAAAGAAGCTGATATATAAGCCAACCAACAGCTTTTATCAGGTTCTGTCGGCAGATGTGGCCAACAAGCATGGCTTTAATACACACGGAGTAATTTTCGATGAGCTGCACACACAGCCAAATCGAAAACTTTATGATGTAATGACTCAGGGTTCGGGTGATGCCCGTATGCAGCCGTTGTATTTCCTTATTACAACAGCCGGGAATGATACGAACTCCATCTGCTACGAGATACATCAGAAGGCACTCGACATTGAGGCAGGGCGAAAAGTTGACCCTACCTTTTATTCCGTTATCTACGGAGCAGACGAGTCAGAAGACTGGACAGACCCTAAAGTGTGGCAGAAAGCAAATCCATCATTAGGGATTACGGTTGCTATTGAAAAAGTAAAAGCTGCCTGTGACTCTGCAAAGCAGAATCCTGGAGAAGAAAACTCCTTCAGACAGCTAAGACTCAATCAGTGGGTAAAGCAATCGGTGAGATGGATGCCGATGGAAAAATGGGATGCCTGCAACTTTACGGTCAATGAAGATGACCTGGAAGGACGAGTCTGTTACGGAGGACTGGATTTATCCAGTACAACGGATATCACGGCATTCGTGCTTGTGTTTCCGCCACTTGATGAGGATGATAAATTTGTAGTTCTTCCTTATTTCTGGGTGCCGGAAGATACGCTTGACCTTAGAGTAAGAAGGGATCATGTTCCCTATGACTTGTGGGAGAGAAAAGGATATCTGCAGATAACCGAAGGAAATGTTGTTCACTACGGATACATTGAAAACTTTATCGAAAGCCTCGGTGAGAGATTCAATATCCGTGAAATAGCATTTGACCGTTGGGGAGCAGTTCAGATGGTTCAGAACCTGGAAGGAATGGGATTTACAGTTGTTCCATTCGGACAGGGTTTCAAGGATATGAGTCCACCTACAAAAGAACTGATGAAACTTGTGCTTGAGCAGAAAATTGCTCATGGTGGTCATCCGGTTCTCAGATGGAATATGGATAATATCTTTATTCGTACTGACCCTGCAGGAAACATCAAGGCTGACAAGGAAAAATCAACAGAAAAGATTGACGGTGCCATTGCAACAATCATGGCGCTTGACAGAGCAATCAGATGTGGTAATGAAGTGACCGAATCAGTCTACGATACACGAGGACTACTGGTCTTCTGATTTTTCGATGACAAGCTTACCGTTTTCACAATGGATAGTAACTTTATCTCCAGTATGAAAGCCTAGATCTTCAAGCCACATACCGTTGATACGAAGTGCTGGTACTTCTTTATTGTTGTACCCACCTACAGATGAAACAGTAAGATTTCGTTCTGCTTTGAATGGACGTTTTCTAGGTGTTTTATCTGCACCACGGGTTTTGACAAAATCGACATCATATGTATACATTAGCAATCAACTCCTTACTTTTGGGAAATTATAAAAACAATGGAGGAAAAAACGATGAGTATTTTTTCGGGATTATTTAGGACAAGAGATGCTCCTACCAACCGAACAAGCGGTAGTGCTTATTCATTCTTCATGGGTGGAAGTACTGCCGGGAAGAATGTAAATGAGCGAAGTGCCATGCAGATGACAGCGGTTTATGCCTGCGTCCGTATCCTTTCGGAGGCTATCGCAGGATTGCCACTTCATGTCTATCATTATAACGATGATGGTGGAAAAGAAAAAGCATTAAGCCATAATCTCTATCATTTGCTGCACGATGAACCGAACCCTGAAATGACAAGCTTTGTTTTCAGGGAAACACTTATGACACACTTACTACTTTGGGGTAATGCTTATGCCCAGATCATAAGAAACGGCAAAGGTGAAGTAATAGCACTCTATCCTTTAATGCCGAATCGTATGAGAGTTGACCGTGATGACAAGGGTCATCTGTATTACGAATACCAGGTAAGTTCTGATGATGCTCCTACAAATAAAGGCTCCACCGTAAGGCTTACACCTGGTGAAGTCATGCACGTTCCAGGACTTGGCTTTGACGGTCTTGTTGGTTACTCCCCTATAGCAATGGCCAAGAATGCTATCGGTCTTGCAATCGCAGCAGAAGAGTACGGCAGTAAGTTCTATGCGAATGGCGCTGCACCAAGCGGTGTGCTTGAACATCCGGGAACATTGAAAGATCCATCAAAAGTTAGGGACAGCTGGTCGCAGACATTTGGAGGAAGTGCAAATTCACATAAGATTGCTGTTCTGGAAGAAGGGATGAAGTACACACCGATTTCCATTTCTCCAAACGAAGCACAGTTTTTAGAAACAAGAAAATTTCAGATAGATGAGATTGCTCGAATTTTCAGAGTGCCTCCACATATGGTAGGAGACCTTGAGAAGTCGAGCTTTTCTAATATTGAGCAGCAGTCACTTGAGTTCGTGAAATACACCCTTGACCCCTGGGTATCAAGGTGGGAGCAGAACATGGCTCGTTCTCTGTTATCTGCAGAGGAAAAACAGAATTATTTTATCAAGTTTAATGTGGATGGACTTCTTCGTGGTGATTACCAGAGCCGTATGAATGGTTATGCCACTGCAAGACAGAATGGCTGGATGTCTGCCAATGACATAAGGGAACTTGAAAATCTCGACAGGATTCCTGCTGAGTTGGGTGGTGACCTATACCTTATCAATGGCAATATGACCAAGCTTGAAGATGCAGGTATCTTTGCATCAAGTCCAGATACATCAGACGGAGAGGAGAAGACAGATGAAGAACAAGAAGTTCTGGAACTGGAAGAGCCGAAAGACTCTAAACCAGTCAAACGAAGAAGTCGCAGAACGAATCCTTGAGCTGCATGGCACGATTGCCGAGGAGTCATGGTTTGACGATGATGTCACACCACAGCTTTTCAAGGATGAGTTAAATGCCGGAAGTGGAGATATTACCGTATGGATTAATTCTCCGGGTGGTGACTGTGTGGCTGCGGCTCAGATATACAATATGCTCACACAGTACAAGGGAAATGTCACAGTAAAGATTGATGGTATCGCAGCATCAGCTGCATCGGTCATTGCGATGGCAGGAAACACAGTTCTTATGTCTCCTGTATCCATGATGATGATCCATAACCCTGCAACCTTTGCATTCGGTGACCACGCAGAAATGCAGAAAGCAATCGATATGCTTGCAGAAGTTAAGGAATCCATCATCAATGCCTATGTGATTAAGACTGGTCTTACAAGAGCCAAGCTTTCACATCTTATGGACGCAGAAACCTGGATGGATGCAAATAAGGCCATTGAACTTGGCTTTGCTGATGACATTATCACAAGAGCAGAAACAAAACCGAATACAGAAGATCCTGATGAAGAGGATGAAGATGAAAGCATTGAAGAAGAGGAAAAGAAAGTTCCTGCCAATTCAATGCTTTTTTCACGCAAGGCTGTAAACAACGCTCTTATCAACAAGCTGGAAAAACATTATGTCCAGCCTGAAAAGACAGTAACCAAGCAGGCAGAAATCACTGCACCTGCAAGTAACGGCACTCCTGCGAAAGAGATTAAGGAGCGTCTTGATTTTATTAAGAAATTCATTTAAGGAGGAATTCTATTATGACTATTAAGGATTTAATCGAAAAGAGAGCAAAAGTGTGGGATACTGCAAAGAACTTTGTAGAAACTCATGAGGATAAAAACGGTGTGCTTTCCGATGAGGACACAGCGACCTATAACAAGATGGAAAAGGAAATTGAGGATTTGACAGCTGCGATTGATCGTCAAACAAGAGCAGAACGCAGAGAACTGGAACTTTCCAAGCCTGTTAATTCTCCAATCACAGGTAAGCCTTTTATGGGTGATGCAGATAAGGTAAAGACTGGACGTGCTTCTGATGCATACAAGGATGCGATGCTTTCTGCAATGCGTTCTAATTTCCGTAATGTAAGCAATGTATTACAGGAAGGTGTAGATGCCGATGGTGGATACCTTGTGCCGGAAGAGTATGACAGAAGACTTATCGATGTGCTTGATGGTGAGAACATCATGCGTAGCCTTGCTACAAAGATTACTACTGCAGGTCAGCACAAAATCAACATCGCAGCTACCAAGCCTGCAGCAGCATGGATTGAGGAAGGTGGAGCATTATCTTTTGGTGATGCAACATTTGACCAGATCTATCTTGATGCCTACAAGCTTCATGTAGCAATCAAGGTTACTGAAGAATTGCTTTATGACAATGCCTTCGGTCTTGAAAACTACATCATCACTCAGTTCGGTAAGGCTTTAGCAAATGCCGAAGAGGATGCATTCCTTAACGGTAACGGAACTGGAAAGCCTACTGGTATATTCGCAGAAAACGGTGGTGGTCAGATTGCAGCAACTCTTACTGCAGCCATCAAGTCTGATGACCTTATCGATTTGGTATACGGTCTTAAGAGACCTTACCGTAAGAATGCATCTTTCATCATGAATGATGCCACACTTGCTTCTATTAGAAAGCTTAAGGACAACAACGGTGCCTACATCTGGCAGCCTTCTTACAAGGAAGGAGAACCTGACAGAGTGCTTGGCTATGCTGTTCACACTTCTGCTTTCGCACCTACAAATGCGATTGCATTCGGTGACTACAGCTACTACAACATCGGTGATCGTGGTTCTCGTTCTTTTGCAGAACTTCGTGAACTTTTCGCTGGTAACGGCATGGTCGGTTATGTAGCCAAGGAAAGAGTCGATGGTAAGCTTATCCTTCCTGAAGCAGTAAAGATCTTAAAGCTTAAGCAAGAAACTGCAAGTTCTAAGGGTTAAGAATAATTAAGTGTGACACCCTATGACGGCTATTTACTATCCTTTTCTATAGGAATAAAAAAAGAAACCTATATATAAATATAGGGAATGCCAGTCATAAGGTGTCACAGATTATTAGGTGGTGATAGAAATGATTGTAAATCTTGATGAGATGAAGGGTTACCTTCGTGTGGATTTTGATGATGACGATGCACTTATCGAGAACTTCATCACAACTGGGCAGAATCTCTGTGCAGACATAGCCAGGTTATCAGTTGATGAACTCGGTGCGATTCCATCATCAAAGATTGCTGTCATGTACGCAGTTGCCTATCTGTATGAACATCGAGAAGATGCAGACCACCATCAGCTTACCATTTCCCTTCGCTCACTGCTTGAAGGTGTAAGAAGGAGTGTGTTCTGATGGATATTGCTCTTTTGAATGTGAAGATTACCGTGCAGAAGAATGAAACTGTTGTAGATGCCATCGGCAATCATAAGAATAACTGGACTGACTATCACACCTGCTTTGCAACGGTAAGTGGCGAAGGCGGCTCTGAAAAGAGTGTGGCAGGTCTTATTGTAGATGATTCGGATATTTCTTTTACGGTCAGATACTGTAAGGCTCTTGTAGGTCTTGATGTTACAAAACACAGAGTTATATTTGAAGGCTCACTTTATAACATCGTTTCTATTGACCACATGAACTATAAGAAGAAATGCCTGAAACTGAAATGTGAGAAAGTGAGGAGATAGTGATGGCAAATGTAAAGATTGATAACCTTGCAGATGAAATCATGAACGGTCTCAAGGAGTATGCTGATCTGGCTACGGATGATTTAAAAAAATCTGTAAGGAAGGCAGGAAACACAGTAAGAAAAGATATCGCTGCATCTGCCCCAAAGGATACAGGAGCCTATGCGAAGAGCTGGTCAGTCAAGAAAACGAAGGAAACTTCAAATTCACTTGAACTGACGGTACATTCCAAGAACCGATATCAGCTTGCCCATCTTCTTGAACACGGTCACGCAAAACGTGGTGGTGGAAGAGTGGCTGCAAGACCTCACATTGCTCAGGCAGAAGAGAATGCGATTGAAACATTGGAAACAGAAATTGCAAGAGCACTTGGAGGTATGTGATGGAAGAACTGTTACAGATTATTAAAGAAATGGACATTCCCTTTGCATATGACCATTTTGCAGAGGGAGAAAGTCTAGATCCACCGTTTATCTGCTATCTCTTGCCCGACAGTGATAACTTTGCAGCTGACGGAAGAGTGTATTTGAAGGTAAACGAAGTTCATATAGAACTGTATACCGATTTGAAGGACTTGTCGGTAGAACAGAAAATTGAATCCGTGCTTGACAGTCACGGCATTTTTTATGACCGTTTGGAAACATGGATTGAGAGTGAAAAAATGTATGAAGTCCTGTATTCATTTGAAATGGAGGCTTAGATTATGGCGAATAAAGTAAAATACAACCTTAAAAACGTCCATGCAGCAAAGCTGACAAGGACAGAGGATGGTGGCTATTCCTACGAAACACCAAGAGCAATTCCAGGTGCAGTAAGTATTAGCTTGGATGCAGAAGGTGATACTTCTCCGTTTTATGCGGATGGTATCGTGTATTTCCGTTCTGTATCTAACAACGGTTATAGCGGAGATTTAGAGATTGCTCTTATTCCGGAATGGTTTAGAACTGACATCCTTAAGGAAGAACTTGATAAGAATGGTGTTCTTGTAGAAAATTCCAAGATTGCGGAGATGGAGAAGTTTGCACTGCTTTTTGAATTTGACGGTGATGCTAAGTGCATTCGTCATGTTATGTATAACTGCACGGCATCTCGTCCTTCTATCGAATCTGAAACAAAGGAAGATACCATTGAACCTGGTACTGAGAAGTTGTCTTTGACAGCAGATCCTAGAGAGGATGGTCTTGTAAAGAGCAGAACCGGAGATACAACTACGGATGCAACCTACAACGATTGGTACAAGGCAGTCTATGTTCCCGTAGAAAAGACCGCTTCTGCATCATCTGTTTCGACAGGAGGTAAATAATTATGCTGAAGAAAGTAATTAATGTTGGTGGCAAAGAGGTCGCATTTCGTTCCTCTGCTACTGTTCCAAGATTATATCGTGCAAAGTTCAAACGAGATATCTTCAAGGACTTAGCAAAGTTGGAAAGTTCCTATAAAGGCAGTAAGGAAGAGGGAGAAGAATTCGCTATCGATGATTTGGAAATCTTCGAGAACGTGGCATATATCATGGCATATCATGCGGACAACACCATCCCAGATAACATCGATGATTGGCTAGACCAGTTTGAGATGTTTTCTATCTATGAGGTACTTCCGGAGATCCTTGCTCTTTGGGGAACGAACCTTATCACGGACATTGACTCTAAAAAAAACTTAAACGCAGTAGCAGGGAGATGACAACACCCTTGTTCCTCTTGCGTTGCTTAGAAATCGGCCTTTCCATCCGAGACTTGGATTATCTGACCATTGGTATGGTAATGGATATCTGGACGGAGAAAGGAAACGATTCTGTAAAATATGACAGCATTGCAACGCAGGAGGACTTTGATAAGTTCTGATGGCTCGGACGAATCCGGGCTTTTATTATGCAATTTTTTAAGGAGGTAGACGCCAATGGCAAACAGAATCAAAGGTATCACTGTCGAAATTGGCGGTGATACTACCAAACTTCAGACCGCCTTAAAGGGAGTCAATGGTCAGATTAAAAATACGCAGTCTGCATTAAAAGATGTAGAAAAGCTGTTAAAACTTGATCCGACTAATACAACACTTCTTGCGCAGAAGCAGAAACTTCTGACACAGGCAATTGGAGAAACCAAGGAAAAATTGGCAACCCTTAAGACAGCAGCACAACAGGCAAATGAACAATTGCAGAAGGGTGAGATTTCAAAGGAGCAGTATGATGCTCTTCAACGTGAGATTGCCGAGACGGAAGTAGAACTTAAAAAGCTGGAGTCACAGGCATCCAAGACCAATCAGACACTTACAAAAATCGGAGAAGCAGGTTCAAAGGTAGAATCATTTGGTAATGGTGTTACAAATGTAGGAAAGAAAGTATCTGTAGCATCCGCTGCTGTTACTGCAATGGGTGGAGCTGCTGTAAAGACAGCTGCAGATTTTGAAAGTTCCATGAGCCAGGTTCAGGCAACAATGGGAATCACAAAGGATTCCATGTCAACGCTTGATGGGCAGTCCGTTAATACAATGGATGCACTGTCCGACCTTGCAAAAGAGATGGGGGCTAAAACTGCGTTTTCTGCCAGTGAATGTGCCGAGGCATTAAATTACCTTGCTCTTGCCGGATACGATACACAGGAGATGGCTGATACACTTCCGACTGTACTTAACCTTGCAGCTGCTGGCGGACTTGATTTGGCATCTGCATCGGATATGGTTACTGATGCGATGTCCGCCCTTGGAATGAAAACCTCTGATGCAAACAAGATGGTGGATCAAATGGCGAAGACTGCATCAAGCACAAATACATCGGTAGGACAGCTTGGTGAGGGAATTTTAACTATCGGTGCAACAGCAAAGTCTGTCAAAGGAGGAACCGCTGAACTTAATACGGCACTGGGTATCTTAGCAAACAATGGTATCAAAGGAGCGGAAGGTGGCACACATCTTCGAAATGTCATCTTGTCCTTGCAGAATCCAACAGATGGTGCAGCCAAAGCAATGGAGAAACTCGGTGTTCAGACCTATGACTCCGAAGGCAATATGCGTTCATTAAATGATATTTTGGGTGACCTAAATAAATCAATGGACGGCATGACTTCTGCGGAAAAGGCGAATATCATAGCAACTATTTTTAACAAAACAGATCTTGCATCGGTTAATGCACTGCTTGCAAATACAGGCGATACCTGGACAGACTTGCAGACTGCTATTGAAAACAGTGGCGGAGCAGCACAGCAGATGGCAGACACTCAGCTTGATAACTTATCTGGGCAGCTTACGATCTTAAAGTCTGCGGTAGAAGGCTTTGCAATTTCCATCGGTGATGCACTTATGCCAATGATTAAAAACATCGTAGCAAAGATTCAGTCCTTCGTGGATTGGCTGAATAATCTTGATGAGGGTACAAGACAGGTCATTGTTAAGATTGGACTTTTCATTGCAGCCTTAGGACCGTTCCTTGTGATCCTTGGTACGGTGATATCCAAAGGCGGTGTGGCCATGCAGACATTCAGCAAGCTGGGACTTAAGATTACCAGTCTTGTTTCCAATGCCGGTGGCTTATCCGGGGTGATGGGAAAGGTTGGTGCTGCGATTGGTGGTATCTCTGCCCCTGTGGTTGCAGTTGTGGCTATTCTAGCAGTACTCGCTGCAGCTTTTGTGCATCTGTGGAGAACGAATGAGGATTTCAGAAACAGCATTATAGCAATCTGGGAGAGAATCAAATCTGTATTCAGCGGCTTTGCGCAGGGCATTACAGACAGGCTGAATGCTCTAGGCTTTGACTTCCAGAATTTCAAGGACGTTGTATCTGCTATTTGGAACGGACTTTGTAACTTCCTTGCTCCGGTTTTTGAAGGAGTATTCACACAGATTGCTAATATCCTTGAAGCGGTGCTTGGTGTTATCACAGGAATTCTTGATGTGTTCATCGGAATATTCACAGGCAATTGGTCACGGGTATGGGAAGGTGTCAAAGGAATCTTTGGTTCGGTATGGGATTTTATCAAGAATACTTTTACCAACTATATGAACGTGATTCAAAATGTGGCAAATGTAGTGCTTGGATGGTTTGGTACATCATGGAATGAAGTGTGGACTGGAATTAAAGATTTCTTCGTAAATCTGTGGACAGGCATCACAACCTTCTTTACGAATCTGTGGGAGGGTATCAAGAATACAGTTCAGACAGCAATTATGTTCATAGCAGCACTCTTTGAAGCAGCTTTTGATATCATCACACTGCCGTTCCGATTCATTTGGGAGAACTGCAAGGAAATCATTATTGCGGTATGGGATGCAATTAAATCCAAAGTCATAACAGTCATTAATGCAGTTTCTATAGTTATCAGTACAGTAATGAATGCCATCAAGACTGTATTCACTACTGTTTGGAATGCGATAAAAACCGTGGTAACAACAGTGGTCAATACCATTAAAACAGTTGTCACTACAGTATTTAATGCAATTAAAAATACAGCGACTACGGTATGGAATGCGATTAAAACAGCAATCACAACACCAATCAATGCTGTGAAGAATACCGTATCGACCGTGTTTAATTCCGTAAAAAGTACCATCACAAGTATTTTCAATGGAATTAAATCCACTGCTACATCCGTGTGGAATGGAATAAAATCTGCAATCACTACACCGATTGAGGCGGCTAAGAATAAGGTTAAGGGAGTTGTTGATGCCATTAAGGGATTTTTCTCTGGCATGAAACTGTCGCTCCCTAAGATTAAACTTCCTCACTTCAAGGTAACGGGCAAGCTGTCTATTGCACCTCCATCTGTACCACATCTGTCGATTGATTGGTATAAGGAAGGTGGTATTATGACCAAGCCGACAGCATTTGGCATGAACGGTTCTACTCTTATGATGGGAGGAGAAGCAGGAGCAGAGGCAATCCTGCCGCTTTCAGGCTTTTACAAGCAGCTTGAAGCAATGATTGACAGCAGACTGAATATGACTTCTATGGAGAAGTATTTGGCCATCATTGCAGATAACAGTTCGAAGGAAATCTACCTTGACGATGGAACTCTTGTAGGACATTTACTTCCTGCAATCGATGATGGACTTGGTAAAAATACAAAACTGACAAGGAGGCTTTCATTATGATACCGGATATTTATATTAACGATATGTCCATGCTGAAAATGGGGTGGATCAGAGAAAATGTTGAATTTCCAGTACCGGAATCTCAGACAGAGACAGTTGTTGTTCCGGGAAGAAATGCTCCGATCAGATTTAATGAGGCTCTTGGCATGATTTCTTTCAAGCCGAGAGCCTTTACCATTACTTTGTCTATGCTTGGAACAAGAAGTCAGTTTGATGCCAAGGTGTTGACAGCATCAAATCAGTATGCCGGAAGACTGTGCAAGGTAAGGAAAAGTGAAGAGCCAAGTCTGTATGCAATTGGAACACTGCAGCTTACTCCATCCTATGATCCACTTGCCGGAAAAGGTCAGCTTGTGCTGGAATGCACCGATGGTGACAGTTATCGTTACCGTGTAGATATGACAGAAATTGTTCAGACTGGGAGTGGAACAGTCATTTTGAAAAATGATTATATGCCAGTGGTTCCGACAGTCATCACAACAGCAGATACTACGCTGTCATGGAAGGTAGGAACGGATTCATTCAATAAAACATTAAGTGCAGGAGAATGGGAAATCCCAGAACTCCAGCTTTCCTATGGCAATAATTCTGTGAAGGTGACAAGCACTGGAGATACGACTTTTCGCTACAGGGAGGGGTGCTTATGAGACAGTTTCGAGTATATGTGGATGGGAATGTATTCTATCATCCGAATCTTTCCAAACTTGTTATCACGGAGGCAAAGGTCAGTGAGGATGCAGAGAATATTGATAGTCTGACTTTATCTGCTCCATTCAATCATCCTTACATTGATGCCATCAAGCCGATGGCGTCTGTGATTATATGCAAAAAAGGTAAGGAAACAGTATTTGAAGGTCGTGCCCTGGATAACGGCTCTGATTTTTATAATACGCATACCTGGACATGTGAATCGGCACTTGCATACCTGAAAGATACTGTGCAGCCACCGTTTTCATATAAGGGGACACTAAAAGGCCTGTTTGAACAGTTCATCTTTGTTCATAACAAGGCAGTGGAACAGCAAAAACAGTTCAAGGTTGGCAATATTACAGTTACGGATGACAATGACTACGTGGCATACAGCAGTTCCGATTATTCGATAACGATGGATGCCATTAAGAATAAACTCATCAACACCCACGGTGGATATCTTATGGTTCGATATGAGAGTGATGGAAAGTATCTTGATTATCTAGATGACTTTAAAACAAAGTCAGTCCAGAAGGTTGAGTATGGAAAAAACATCACAGATGTAAAAATCACAAGAGACCATACGGAAAGAGTGACCGTGCTGATTCCACTTGGCGCAAAGAAGAAAATAACAGATGCAGAAGGCAACGAAACAGAATCTGAGGAACGAGTGGATATCACATCTGTAAATGGTGGAAAGAATTATATTTCAGACGATGCTGCAGTTAAGGAAATAGGCTGGATATGGAAATCAGAAGTGTGGGATGATGTGACACTTCCCAGTAATCTTCTAAGAAAAGCAAAATCAAGACTGTCCGACCTTGTGAATGGAGTTACCAGTATTCAGCTTACAATCGTGGATGAATCCGATACGGGTGCAGATATTGGAGACATCCGTGCAAGAATGTATGTGGAGTGCATCTCCAAACCTCATGGTATCAACGGAACCTATCTTTGTGTCAGCAGGACAAGAGATTACTTAAATCCTTCTGGAAATACCATCACAATCGGTGCAAGCGGAGTAAGTCTTTCTGCATCCACAGTAAAGCAGGATAAGAACATATCTGCACTTGAAGATGACCTTTATGGCCAGACAAGGAAGATAGATGTGATTTTGGGAGAGGTGGATAACATCAATTCTCAGAAGATGTATCGAACCGAACTTATCGTGGAGGGGGTAAATATCTTCAAGACCAAAGGTGAAAAAAGTACCATGCTCTGTAAGGTCTATTCTTGGGACAAGGATATTACAGAAAGCATTGATGCTGAGTGCTTTATCTGGCACAGAAAGTCCTCTGATGAAGAGGCGGATACCGAGTGGGATAAGAATCACATAGGTATGAAACAAATAACGATTACGACTGAGGACGTGTTAGACAATGCGTCCTTTTATTGTGAAATAAAACTTTAGGAGGAATTTCAATGGCTACAATTTTAACATCAAGTCAGCAGACATTCGTGGATATCACAGACCAAAGAAAGCTATCAGCATATATCACATCTAATCTTCCAAAGACTCAGAGTGAAGATCCGAATGTTCTGCCACACACTTATGCACCAAGCTGGGCAAGCACAAATCTTGTATTAACTCCTGTTCTTTTCTTGGATCAGACCAATGTATCTCCAACAGCAAGTGGAGTGACGATTTCATGGAAGAGAAAAGATGGGGTGGCATCTGAGACGGTACTGACAAATGGTGAAACTGTTAAAAATGGAGTTTTGACAGTAAATCAGAATAAGCTGTCAGCATCTTCATCTGGGATGATTACCTATATCTGCTATATCAGTTACTACGATTCTGAAACAAAGAACACGATTAACATCACAGCTGATATTACCTATACCTTGGTAAAGAATGCAGAAAATGCAAAGTTGTGTACAGTAAGCAGTGATACCTATGTATTTAAGTATGACACTTCACAGGCTTTAGTTGGTGCATCGCAGGCAACTCTTACGGTACAGGTGCAGGGCGTAACCGTCAGTAAATGGCAGTATAAGAACAGCAGTGGAGCGTGGACAGATTATCCGACCACTTCCGACAATACTTCCATCACTGGCGGAACTTTGGTGGTAAAGCCTACACACAGTGTTTTTGTAAATAATGTGGCACAGATCAGAGTCACTACTTCAGAGAATGACGTATATGACACGCTTACCATCAGCAAGATTTATGATGGGGCAAAAGGTGATAAAGGTAATCCTGGTTCAGCCGGAACAGGAGGTCTTTCGGTTGTCCTTGGAAATGAGGCACAGACGATTGCTTGTACTTCACAAGGAAAAACATCTGCTGCAAGCACGATTAGTATTCCGTTTACCGGATATGTTGGTATTACGCAGACTGCTTGTACCTGTGCGGTGGGAACACTGCCTACAGGAATTACAGTCAAGACCAATACTGCTTCAACAGCCAGTGCAACAGGTAAACTGGAACTTGCCGTAGCTGCATCTTCAGACCTTGGAAGTGAATCGACATTGAATGGAAATATTACACTGACATTTACCATTTCAGGAAAGACAGTCACAAAGATATTTACTTGGACAAAGTCGAAAGCAGGAAGTAATGGTGCTAACGCTATTGTCTTTTCCGTCTATGCTCCAAACGGAACAATTGTGCAAAATCAGTCCGGCAGTATTCAGCTTGCCACTTCTGCCTACAGTGGAACAACGGCGATCACAGCTGCCACCTATCAGTGGGCAAAATATGCTGATGGTAAATGGACAAATATCAGCGGAGCAACAACAAGTACGTTGACTGTCAGTGGATCGGATATCATCAATATTCAGTCTTATCGATGCACCATGACCTATGGTGGAAAAACCTATGTAGATGTGATCACTGTAGAAGATAAGTCAGATCCGTATGTGTCGGAGATGCTTTCTATCGGTGGTTATACCGTCAAAAATAACCTTGGCGGTGTGGTTCCGTATATTATTGTTCGTACCAATCAGAAGGAAGTAGATGCACTGCTTGGAAACATCAGCGAAACAGCACCATCCAGTCCCGCAAGCGGAGCTTTCTGGTACAAGGTCGATCACAATGCAAAGACGGTAACTTTGATGAAATACAACGGTTCTGCCTGGGCGAATGCAACGGAAAAGCAGAGTCTTAACTACACCTGGTATGCACAGGATAAAGACGGCAAAGAAAAGACCTTTGACAAGATGGGCAAGGTCATCTATTTATCCGCAGCTGATATCGACAGCATCATGACCTTGCAGTGTGATGTTTCAAAATGATGGGAGGTGTGAAAAGTGGCACTTTTGACTTCCTGCCAGCACACCTTTCAGAGTGTTGCGGCGTATGAAGATGCATTGGGTGATGTGGAAACACTGAAGATTCAGGTGCATGAGTGCTACTCTGAAATCACCAAAACATCTAATGAGATATTAAGCTCAGTAAAGGATACCTATATAGAAAAATCAGATATAGAGAAAATTCAACAGGATTTTCAAACAAGCATTACACAAAACAGCAGCGAGATTCGTATGGATTTCACTGCTGTTACTGATAAGATTAAAAATAATGTGGCAACGAACCAGGAACTTCTGGAAGAATATATCCGATTCAAAGGAGCATTGATTGAACTTGGTAAAGTCGGAAACGCATTCACTGCTGAACTCTCTAATGAAGAACTGGCATTCAAAGAGAATGGTCAGAAGATCGCATATATCTCGAATCAGAGCTTGGTTATTACAAATGCAGAAATACGAAACAAACTGTCCTTGGGGAATGATGCCAGAGGATGGTTTGATTTTATCCCAAGAACTAACGGTAACCTTTCCATCAAGTGGAGAGGTCCCGTATCGTAGAAGGAGGATGGTTTTTAATGGCATCAAGTGGAAGTATTACAACAAATGAATATCAAGGGCGTTCAGTTACACTTTCTTGGTCTTTATCTAGTCAAAGTATAGAGAAAAATACATCAACTATATCATGGACATTAAAAGGTTCCGGTTCTGGTGGAGGATGGGTAAAGTCCGGTGGCTTTAAGGCAGTCATCAATGGCACAACGGTATACTCTACTTCAACTGACAGCCGTATCCAATTGTACAAAGGAACGACTGTTGCATCTGGAACGATAACTATTGCACATAATGCAGACGGTACAAAATCATTCAGTCTGAGCTGTCAGGCGGGGGTTTATACTTATGCAGTAAATGTAACGGCAAGTGGTACGCATACGTTAAATACTATTCCAAGAGCCTCATCAGTAAAAGCATCAAATGTTAATATGGGGAGTGCTGCAACCATTACGATAAGCAGGGCATCTTCTTCCTTTACGCATACCTTAACTTATAAATTTGGAAATGCATCGGGGACGATAGCCTCAAAGACTTCATCGACTTCTGTGTCATGGACTCCGCCTGTTTCACTGGCAGGTCAGATCCCATCAGCTGTTTCAGGTACTTGCACGATTACATGCGACACCTATAGTGGTTCTACAAAGGTTGGTTCTAAAACTTGTACTCATACACTTACAGTTCCATCTTCGGTAAAACCCGTTATCGGTAGTCTGTCAGCGACAAGAGTGGATGGAGATGTGCCTTCATCATGGGGGATGTATGTTCAGACAAAATCTAAGGCAACCATCCAAATAACGGGTGCTGCTGGAAGTTATGGATCAAGTGTTAAATCTTACAGTATTAGTGGAGGTGGATATTCAGGAACAGCAGACACGCTTACAACAGGATTCTTGAATACTTCTGGAACGATTACATTTACTGCCACAGTTACAGACTCCAGAGGGCGAGTATCGGATGTAAAAACAACATCCATATCTGTTGTGGATTATGCTCCACCGTATATAAATTCAGTTGTTTCTCAAAGAGCATTGAGTAATGGAACGCTAAATGATGATGGAACATATATCCGTGCTGTTGTATCTTTTGGCTATTCATCATGTGGCGGAAAAAACACACTGAGCTGTTCCCAGTTATACAAGAAAAACTCTGATGCGAATTGGACGAGCTGTGGAGTATCTTTTCATTCAGATACACCTTTCACATTTGGAAACGGTAAGATATCTACAGACAGTACCTATGATATCAAATATTCATTGACGGATGCCTTCTGTACAATCTCTGCGCAGGATATCGTTTCTACTGCAGCAGTTGTGATGGATTTCAAAAGCGGCGGCAAAGGCGTGGCGATTGGAAAAGTATCTGAAACAGACAGCTGCTTTGAGATAGCCTCTTCGTGGAGTGTTAAGAAAAAAGGTTCTGTAGAATCTGATTTTGTCATCTCTCAAGGCACCAGTGGTATTTGGACTTATCGTAAATGGAAAAGCGGAATTGCAGAATGCTGGTGCAGAAAGACCATAACCACCAATATCACAAACGTCTGGGGCAGTTTATATACTTCCGGAAGATTGGATGCATTAGATATTTCTTTTCCTTTTGCGTTCAACTCTGTCCCAGTCGTTACTGCAAATCTGACTGCGAATTGGGCCGGTGCGTTTCTGATGGTGCCTGGTGATTGTAAAGATGCATCTACAACATCAACCGGTACCTTTGAATTAGCAAGAGGCACTGCGATAGACGGAAAAAGCTATATTGTAAATTTCCATGTTATTGGAATGACCTAATATTGGAATCAGGCATCTCTTCGGAGGTGCTTTTTTCATACATATTTTTAAGAAAATGGAGGAATAAACAATGAAGGAATTTTGGAACACAATTCAACTTATTTTTGCAGGTGTTGGTGGCTGGCTTGGTTACTTCTTAGGAGGCTGTGATGGCTTGCTTTATGCACTCATCGCTTTTGTGGTCATTGACTACATCACTGGTGTCATGTGTGCCATCAGCAATCATACGCTTTCCAGTGAAGTGGGTTTCAAAGGCATCTGTAGAAAAGTGCTGATTTTCTTGCTGGTGGGCATTGCAAACATTCTCGATATTCATGTTATCGGTTCTGGCAGTGCACTTAGAACAGCAGTCATCTTTTTCTACATTTCCAATGAAGGCGTCAGCTTACTTGAAAATGCCGCACATCTGGGACTTCCAATCCCTGAAAAAATCAAAACAGTTTTAGAGCAGCTCCATGACAGAGCAGAAAGAGAGGAAAAATAATATGACTTATACCAATTCAAAATTAGTATCTTACACAAAACTAAGTCCAAATCATTCAGGACATAGAACACATTCCATCGACAGAATCACACCTCACTGCGTGGTGGGACAGTGTTCTGTAGAAACTTTAGGAAATATCTTTGCACCGACTTCCAGACAAGCAAGCTGCAATTATGGCATCGGTCCCGATGGAAGAGTAGGAATGTATGTGGAAGAAAAGAATCGTTCTTGGTGTTCTTCATCTAATGCGAACGATCAGAGAGCAGTGACTATTGAATGTGCATCCGATACTAAACATCCATATACTATGAACAGCACTGTGTATGCAACTCTTATTAAGCTTTGCGTAGATATCTGTAAACGTAATGGAAAGAAGAAACTTATCTGGCTTGGGGATAAAAGTAAGACTCTGAATTACTCACCAAAATCTGATGAGATGGTACTTACAGTTCACAGATGGTTTGCCAATAAGTCCTGTCCAGGAGATTGGCTTTACTCAAGACTTGGTGATCTTGCATCAAAGGTCACTGCACAGCTTGGTGGTTCTTCTTCTGGCGGAACAACTGCAAGTGGATTATATAGAGTCAGAAAATCCTGGAATGATGCAAAATCACAGAAAGGTGCATTCAAGTCCCTTGATAATGCAAAGAGATGTGCTGAATCAAATCCAGGATACTTTGTCTTTGATGAAAGCGGAAGAATCGTAGGATCTACTACCTCAAGTACCAAAACGGTAGATGAGATTGCAAGAGAAGTTATTCGTGGAAATTGGGGTAACGGAGCTGAAAGGAAAAATCGTCTCACTGCCGCAGGTTATGATTACAATGCTGTGCAAAGAAAAGTGAATGAATTATTAAAATAAGATATATAAGTATCAGTGCTAAGAGCCTGTCTGCATTCTTCGGAGTGTGGACAGGCTCTTTTTTTTTGTAGAATGCGTCCTTTTGATGGTTCTTTCAAGGCTAACAGTTAGGAAGAGAAAAAAACAGGACAGAAAAGAAAAATAAAAAGCTTTTCAAAAAAACGTCCTTTAGAGCATCTTCCCAAGGCTAACAGTTAGAGAGAAACAAATCTCTCGGAAATGGAGGTGCAGCGATGAAACATAATCTTCACATTAGTGTTTCAGACAAGCCACAACGAAATGGCATGGTCTCTTGTAAAAGCATCAGCATGAGAGAACGATTCCTGCGTATGCTCTTTGGCAGAAAGCAGAAGATCGTGATTCTTGTTCCTGGTGATGCAATCGATGAACTTGCCATCACAAAAATTACGGAAGGAGGTAGACCATGAATAAAGTAACAGAATTACTTGACGCTGTTGGTGGTGTCATCACTTGTGTTCGTAACCTGGCAGATAGTATTCAGGCGGTAGCAGATGTTCTTACAGATATGAAATCTCTGGAAGTAATCGAAGCACAGCCTGTAGCACAGATTCCTGAAAAGGCAGCAAAGCCGAAGAAGAAAAAAGCCAAGACTTACACACTTGAAGATGTTAGAGGAGTTCTTGCAGAGAAGAGCCAGAACGGACTTACATCAGAAGTTAAGGGTCTGATTGCAAAGTTCGGAGGCAGCAAGTTATCCGACATCGACCCTAGCAACTATGAAGCAATCATCAAAGAGGCGGAGGTGCTTGGAAATGAGTAAACACGCATTCCTCTCCCCTTCAAGTTCTCACAGATGGCTTAACTGTACACCAAGTGCAAGTCTTGAATCAGAGTTTGAAAACAAGACAAGCCAGGCAGCAGAAGAAGGAACAGCTGCTCACGCATGGTGCGAACACAAGCTAAAGAAGGCGCTCCGCATGAGAAGTAAAAGACCTGTATCATCCTATGACAGTGATGAAATGCAGGAACACACAGATGCATATGTGGACTTCGTCTTGGAACAGCTTGATATTGCAAAACAGAACTGCAAGGACCCATTGGTGCTGATAGAGCAACACGTAGACTTCTCTGAATATGTGCCGGACGGCTATGGCACAGCAGACTGTGTGATTGTATCTGATGACAGATTACATATCATCGATTTCAAATATGGAATGGGAGTTCTTGTTGATGCAACAGATAATCCACAGATGAAATGCTATGCACTCGGTGCCCTTGCCATCTATGACAGCTTATATGACATCAAGGAAGTATCGATGTCCATCTTCCAGCCACGCAGGGAGAACGTGAGTACCTGGACAATCACAGTTGATGAACTCAAGACCTGGGCGGAAGAAGTTTTAAAGCCAAAGGCTGAGATGGCAATGAATGGCGAAGGCGAATTCTGTCCAGGTGAATGGTGTACCTTCTGCAGGGCAGCAGTCAGATGCAGAGCAAGAGCAGAAGAAAAACTGAAACTAGCACAGGAAGAGTTCAAACTTCCTCCACTTCTTACAGACAGTGAAATTGAGGAGGTATTAACGATTATTCCTGATCTTACAAAGTGGGCAAATGAAATTATGGCTTATGCCACTGAATCTGCAGTAAACCACGGCAAGCAGTGGAATGGATTCAAGGTTGTTGAAGGTCGCTCGGTTCGTAAATATAAGGACGAATCAGCAGTGGCAGAGGCAGCCAAGGAAGCAGGCTATAAGGATATTTACCGTCAGAGTCTTATCACTCTTACAGAGATGCAGAAACTGATGGGGAAAGCAACATTTGAAAAGGTACTGGGGGACCTTATCATCAAACCACCCGGAAAGCCGACTCTTGTACCAGACTCGGACAAGAGACCAGCAATCAATGTTACAAACGCTAAAAAGGAATTTAAAATGGAGGATTAATGATTATGGCTAATGTAAACAGAACTAAAGTTATTACAGGTAAAAACACAAGACTTTCTTATTTTCACGGATGGGAACCTACATCTATCAATGGCGGTCCTGAAAGATACAGTGTATCAGTTCTTATTCCAAAGGATGATAAGGAAACAGTAAAGGCAATCAATGATGCGGTTGATGCAGCTATTGAGGAAGGAATTGCAAAGTTCGGTGGCAAAAAGCCTAACAAGGCAGCAATCAAGCTTCCTCTTCGTGACGGTGACACAGAGCGTGAGGACGAGGCTTATGCCGGACATTGGTTCATCAATGCCAACAGTAAGACAGCACCACAGATTGTTGATAAGGCCGTAAAGCCTATCCTTGACCGTGATGAAGTGTACAGCGGCTGCTATGCAAGAGTTTCTCTTAACTTCTATGCATTCAATTCCAATGGTAATAAGGGGATTGCCTGTGGTCTTGGCAATATTCAGAAAATCAGAGATGGAGAGTCACTTGGTGGTCGCAGCTCTGCAACTGATGATTTCAGCATTGAGGAAGATGACGATTTCTTATCTTAATCTGAATAGATCTATTAACTTCCTGCAGGCGGTGTGAAACACCATCGTCTGCATCTATTAAGAATATACGAGGTAAACGATATGAACGAATTATATGAATTAGCAAAGCAGGTTGACGTACTTATCATTTTCTACTTATTAATGGGTGCTGGTATCTACGGCATTGTAAGTACTATCATGAATGGTATATGGCTTATCAAGGATTCCATTAAGAAGCGTAAGAAAAAGAAGAAATCTGCTGAAGAGAAAACTGAAGAATAAAAGTTTGCAGGCGGTGGAGGACAATCCTCTGCCGTCTGTTTTACATTGGAAGGAAGTGAGAATGTGAAATTAATCAGTATAGATATTGAAACTTTTTCAAGTGTGAGTCTGCAAAAATCTGGAGTCTATCGCTATGCAGAAAGCGAGGACTTTGAGATTCTGCTTTTCGGATACTCTGTTGATGGTAGTGAGGTCAAGGTTGTTGACCTGGCAATGGGAGAAACGATACCACAGGATATCATCGATGCACTTACAGATGATTCAGTTATCAAATGGGCTTTCAATGCTCAGTTTGAAAGAATCTGTCTATCCAGGTATTTAAGGGATTTAGGTGTATCTCTAGGGGGATATTGTCTTGATCCTGTGTCATGGCATTGCACTCTTGTTTGGGCGGCAACTCTTGGACTTCCATTATCCCTTGAAGGAGTAGGTGCCGTTCTTGGACTTGAAAAACAGAAACTTTTAGAAGGCAAGAATCTCATCAAATACTTCTGTGTTCCCTGTTCCCCAACCAAGGTAAACGGTGGCAGAACAAGAAATATGCCATATCATGATCTGGAGAAGTGGACGCAGTTTAAGGCATACAACCTTCGAGATGTTGAAACAGAAATGGGTATCCAGCAGAAACTATCCCGTTTTCCGGTAAGCGAAAGCATCTGGGACGAGTATCATTTAGATCAGGAAATCAATGACCGTGGAATTGGTGTTGATATGGTTTTTGTTAAGAATGCCATTGCCTTTGATGAGAAGAGCAAGACGGCACTTACAAAACAGATGCAGCAACTTACTGGTCTTGAGAATCCGAATTCTGTACAGCAGATGAAGAACTGGCTTTCAGAGAATGGACTCGAAACAGATAGCCTTGGTAAGAAGGCGGTGGCAGAGATGATGAAAGATGCTCCTAAACATCTTGTGGATGTGTTATCCCTTCGTCAGCAGCTTGCAAAAAGCAGTGTTAAGAAATATGCGGCTATGGAAAATGCAGTTTGCGAAGATAACAGAGTAAGAGGAATGTTTCAGTTTTACGGTGCCAACAGAACGGGTAGGTTTGCCGGAAGACTAGTGCAGCTACAAAACCTCCCTCAGAACCATATGACAGACCTTGCCGAAGCTAGAGGGTTAGTTCGTACAGGCAACTTTGATGCACTTGAACTTTTATATGATGATATCCCGGATACCCTGTCACAGCTTATCCGTACAGCCTTTGTGCCACAGGGAGATAACAAATTCATCGTTGCTGACTTTTCTGCCATTGAAGCGAGAGTCCTTGCGTGGCTTGCTGGCGAGAAATGGCGAATCAAGGTATTTGAAGAAGGCAGGGATATTTATTGCAGCAGTGCATCACAGATGTTTGGCGTTCCTGTTGAAAAGCATGGTGTTAACGGTCATTTAAGACAGAAGGGCAAGATTGCTGAATTAGCACTTGGTTATGGCGGATCTGTTGGAGCATTAAAAGCTATGGGAGCTATTGAAATGGGTCTTGCCGAAGAGGAACTCCAGCCTCTTGTCTATGCGTGGAGAAATTCAAATCCTGCCATCACAATGCTGTGGTGGGATATTGATAGCTGTGTAAAGGAAACAGTCAAGAAGAGAATCACAACCGAAACTCACGGCATACGATTTATGTATGAGAGTGGATTTCTTTTTATCATTCTTCCTTCCGGCAGAAGACTAGCATATGTAAAACCCAGGATGGGTGTGAATCAGTTCGGTGGTGAGTCTGTTACCTATGAGGGAGTTGGTGGTACAAAGAAATGGGAAAGGCTTGAAAGCTACGGTCCCAAGTTTTGTGAAAACATCACACAGGCAATTGCAAGGGATATTCTCATGTATGCAATGCAGACCTTAAGAAACTGTAATATCGTTGCTCATGTGCATGATGAAGTCATCATCGAGTGCAGAAAGGATATGTCCCTTGATGCCGTATGCAAACTGATGGGCAGAACTCCACCCTGGGCAGAAGGTCTGCTTCTTCGTGCTGACGGCTATGAATGTCAGTTTTATAAAAAAGATTAATGAAAACATCCTTTTCAGCCTCCTGCCAAGGCTACATGGTAGGAGGTGCTTTTTTATGCAGATTACAAAATTAGAAGACGGTGCAGCAGCACCAAAGCCTGACACAAAGGTGTTTACACAGGAAGAATTGCAGAAGGAATTTGACTTCATTCTCGCTGAAAGGATAGTTCGTAAGATGGCAGAAAAGGGTCTTATTTCTGATGATGAATTACACAAAATTTCGGAGAAAAATCGACTTATTTTCTCTCCATATTTAAGCGAGATTTATCAGTAATTGACTTGATATATAACGGTTTCTACGGGAATATGTCATACGATAAAGCGAGGTGATATAAGTGAAGAATGTAACGAAAATCAATCAGGTTGATTTCTCCATTTTCAAGAAGACAAGGGTGGCTGCATACTGCAGAGTTTCAACAGATAGTGATGAACAGGAACTCAGCCTTGATACACAGAAAAATCATTATGAGAGTTACATCAAAGCAAACAGTGAATGGGAATACGCAGGTATTTATTATGATGACGGTGTCAGCGGTACTAAGACTGCAAAGAGAGATGGGTTGTTAAGACTTATGGAAGACTGTGAAAAAGGTCTTATCGATCTTGTTATCACAAAATCCATCAGCAGATTCAGCAGAAACACTACCGATTGCCTGGCACTTGTAAGAAAGCTTCTGAATTATGAAGTCTATGTTATTTTTGAAAAGGAAAATATAAACACAGGCTCTATGGAAAGCGAGTTAATGCTTGCTATATTGGCCAGCATGGCAGAAAGCGAGTCACGTTCCATTTCAGAGAATGAAAAGTGGAGCATCAAGAAAAAGTTCCAGAACGGTACTTATGTGATTTCTTACCCACCTTATGGCTATGCCAATGTTGATGGTGAGATGGTGATTATTCCTGAACAGGCAGAAGTTGTAAAAGAGATTTTTGCAGGATGCCTTGCCGGAAAGAGCACCAGCATCATTGCAAAGGAACTGAATGAAAAAGGTGTTCCTACCAAGAAAGGGGCTAAGTGGACAGGTGGTACGATTAACGGCATTCTTACAAATGAGAAGTACATAGGAGATGCACTTTTTCAGAAGACCATCACAGATGCGTCCTTCAAGAGAAAAAGAAACTATGGCGAAGAAGAACAGTATTATTGTGAAAACCATCACGAGCCTATCATTGACAAGGATACCTTTGAAAAGGCGAAAGAATCCATAAGACAGAGAGGACTTGAAAAAGGCAACTGCAGTGAGGATACAGCAAAATATCAGAACAGATATGCCATGTCCGGCAAAATTAAGTGTGGCGAGTGCGGGAGATCATTTAAGAGAAGATACCATTACACTTCACACGGCAAAAGCTACAATGCCTGGTGCTGTGGCGGTCACCTGGAAGACTCTAAATCCTGTTCAATGAAGTTTATTCGTGACGATGATTTAAAGAGAGCCTTCCTTACCATGATGAACAAGCTGGTATTTGGAAACGACCTGATCTTGAAACCGCTCCTTATTTCCATTACAGCAAATAATTCTAAAAAGAACGCAAACAGTGTGGAGGATATCGAAAAGGAAATGAAGAGCAATGAAGAACAGAGATGGCAGCTGAATACGCTGCTGACCAATGGGTATCTCGAAAGACCTGTATTTGCCGAAGCTCACAATAAACTGACTATGGAATATGATCATCTGGTAGCCAAAAGAGATTTATTATTCAGAATGGATAATGCTGGATATACCATGGAGCAGGCTTTAAAAGAACTAGTCGATTTCCTTAACGATGCAAAACCTTTTACTGAATGGGAAGAATCCCTGTTTGAAAGATTTATAGAAAAGGTAAAAGTGCTGTCAAGGGATAAAGTTGAATTTGAATTTAAGTGTGGCTTAAAGCTAAAAGAAAGGATTGATTAAAATGGCACACATACCAGTAGGGTACAAAATAGTTGACGGTTGTGCTGTAGTTGATGAAACGGCTGCAGAACAAATAAGGGCAACCTACAGATACTATTTTGAAGGCAAGTCACTTATTAATGCAGCTAAAGAGGCAGGTTTTAAGATGAACCATGCATCAGTAAAGAGAATGCTTTCTAACAAGAAGTATCTGGGAACAGACTATTACCCACAGATAATTGACGAAGAAACCCAGAAAAGATTTCTGGAGGAACTGACACGAAGGGCAGGAAACCTTGGAAGGCTCGACAGAAGATGCAAGGAACACAATAAGACAGTTCCTACAGCATTTCATTTCAAGCCAGCCGATTTAACATTTCCTGATCCATTTGAGCAGGCAGAATATATTTATAGTTTGATAGAAAGCGAGGAATAACACATGGCAGGAGCAAAGAACATAACAGTTATTCCGGCAAAAAAACGTGTAGGTAATACAGTAACCGCAGAAGATAAGCCAAAGCTAAAGGTCGCAGCGTACTGTAGAGTAAGTACTGACAGCGAAGAACAGGCTACAAGCTACGATGCACAGGTTGAGCATTACACAGAATTCATTAGAAAGAATCCTGAATGGGAGTTTGCCGGGATCTATGCTGATGACGGTATCAGCGGAACAAACACCAAAAAGCGAGAAGAGTTCAATCGAATGATTGAAGATACGATGGCCGGCAAGATTGATATGATCATTACAAAGTCAATCAGCCGTTTTGCAAGAAACACCTTGGACTGCCTTAAGTACATAAGACAGCTGAAGGAAAAGAATGTGCCAGTATTCTTTGAGAAAGAAAACATCAATACGATGGATTCCAAGGGCGAAGTGCTGCTTACCATTATGGCCTCCCTTGCACAGCAGGAATCAGAATCCCTTTCCAAGAATGTTAAGATGGGACTTCAGTTCCGATACCAGAACGGAGAAGTTCAGGTCAATCATAACTGGTTCTTGGGATACACAAAGGACGAGAACGGACACCTCATCATTGATGAAGATCAGGCAATCATTGTAAGACGAATCTTCCGAGAGTATTTGCAGGGTGCAAGCCTTAAGACCATAGCAGACGGACTTATGGCAGATGGCATTCCTACAGCAACCGGGAACAAGAAATGGCGTGGGGACGGCATCAGAAAGATACTTACTAACGAAAAGTACATGGGTGATGCCCTTTTGCAGAAGACCTACACGGTTGATGTTCTTACCAAGAAACGAGTATCCAACAACGGTATCGTTCCACAGTACTATGTAGAGAATAACCACGAAGCAATCATACCTAGACAGTTATTCATGCAGGTACAGGAAGAACTCCTTCGCAGGGCACACCTTAAAACTGAAGACGGAAAGACCAAGAGAGTCTACAGCAGCAAGTATGCTTTATCGAGCATTGTCTACTGTGGCAAATGCGGAGATCTTTTCAGAAGAGTGGCTTGGAAGGCCAGGGGTGCATCCTACAACAAATGGAGATGTGCCAGCCGAATTGAAAAGGGTCCAAAGGAAGGATGCGATGCCGATGCCATCAGCGAAGTTGAACTTCAGAATGCAGTGGTAAGAGCCATAAATAAGACCCTTGGCGGACGAGAACAGTTTCTGGTACAGTTGCAGCACAATATCGAAGATGTATTGAACGGGGACTCAACAGCGACTCTTGAGTACATCGACCAAAGGATGGCAGAACTTCAGGAAAAGCTTGTAATGTGTGTGAACAAGAATGCCGAGTACGATGTCATTGCAAACGAGATTGATGCCTTAAGGGAAAAGAAGGCAGCAGTTGTAACCAGGGATGCCGAACAGGAAATGTTAAGAAAACGAATCGAGGAGATGCGACAGTTCCTACAGACACAGACAAATCGAGTTACAGAGTATGATGAGCAGATGGTCAGAAGGCTTATCGAGAAGATTACAGTCTTTGATGACAAGCTTATCTTTGAATTCAAATCCGGCATGACACTTGAACTTAAGAGATAATTGAATATGGGATATGATACGGACACCTTGCATCAATGCAGGGTGTTTTGTCATTCATAGAAAATTTACATTAATAATTAGTTCGATATATTGACAAGTATGAATACATCTGATAGAATAAGTGTAGATTTACAGGAAGGAGTGGATACTATGAGTTATAAAGAAGATGTTCGTATGATTAAGGCTTTGGCAGATGAAAACAGACTTCGTATTTTGGAATGTTTGCATCATGGAGAAAAATGTGCCTGCGTTATACTTGAAGAGTTATCCATTACCCAATCAACTCTTTCTCATCATATGAAATTGCTTTGCGACTGTGGGCTTGTCGATTCTAGAAAAGATGGGAGATGGATGCACTACTCAATTTCAGAGGAAGGGAAAAAACGTTTTAAGGATATGTTTTCTCATTATCTTGAAACCACTGATTCAGATGGTGGATGCAGCTGCGATAAGTGTGAATAATACATATTAGGCAATCATGTAAGATTGCCTTTCTCTTAAAACAATACATTGATATATGTAAATCTATAAAACTATAAGGAGGTCAGATATGCAATTTTTAAGTGAGTTTTGGATGTTTATTCAAGATCAAGTTCTAGGAATGAAGTGGCTCAGTACATTGATTGGACAGTTCTTAAACTCTTTTGGTCTTGATACATCTGGGAAGATTGGTGGGAGTGTTCAGTTTTTCATCTATGATGTGATAAAAATTGTTTTCTTGCTTTGTGTACTGATTTTTATCATCAGTTACATCCAGAGCTTCTTTCCACCAGAAAGAAATAAGAAGATACTTGGAAGATTTCATGGAATCGGTGCAAACATCATAGCTGCATTATTAGGAACCGTTACACCGTTTTGCTCTTGTTCATCCATCCCACTATTCATTGGATTTACGAGTGCCGGATTACCATTAGGTGTTACATTCAGTTTCTTGATTTCTTCTCCGATGGTTGATCTTGGGTCATTAGTCTTATTGATGAGTATCTTTGGAGCAAAAGTAGCAGTGATTTATGTGGTACTAGGTTTAGTTATTGCAGTTGCAGGAGGAACACTTATCGAAAAACTTCACCTTGAAAATCAGGTAGAAGAATTTATAAGAAATGCAAAGCAAATCGATATTCCACAGGAAGAACTAGCGGTTAAAGACAGAATAAAATATGCGTGGGAGCAGGTTGTTGAAACATTTAAAAAAGTCTTCCCATATATTCTTGTTGGTGTTGGAATAGGAGCCTTTATTCACAACTGGATACCAGAAGATATTATAGTGAGATTTCTTGGTACTGGTAATCCATTTGGTGTCATTATTGCCACAATTGTGGGGGTTCCGATGTATGCAGATATCTTTGGATGTATTCCTATTGCAGAAGCACTGCTTGCTAAAGGTGCAAGATTGGGCGTTGTGTTGTCATTTATGATGGGAGTAACCACACTGTCTCTTCCATCCATGATTATGCTGAAAAAGGCAATCAAACCAAAACTCTTAGGTCTGTTCATTGGAATCTGTACCGTAGGAATTATTATTGTTGGATACTTATTTAACGCAATTCAATATTTATTAGTGTAAAGGAGATTAAAAGTATGAGTTTATTTGGAAAGAAAAAAGAAGTTAATGAAAAGCCAATGTGTGCTTGCAATGGAGATGTACCTACTTATGAGGCAGAAAATTCATGTTGCTGTGGAGAAAGTAATACTCAAACAGAAAATTGCTGTGGCGGAAATACAGTGACAAGCATTAAGGTTTTGGCTGGTTGTAAAAGCTGTCATGAACAATATGAAAACGCAAAGAAGGCTGTTGAAGAACTAGGATTAGGCATTGAAGTTGAATACATCACAGATATGGAAAAAGTAATGACTTATGGTGTTATGAGTATGCCTGCAATTGTTGTAAATGAGAAGGTTGTTTCTATGGGGAAGGTGTTAAAGAGCGCTGAAGTGATTAAACTGCTTGGAAAGTTGGGATACTAATGAAAAAGAAGGTAGCATTTATATGCGTTCATAACTCGTGCAGAAGTCAGATGGCAGAGGCTATAGGAAATCATCTGTACGGTGATTATATAGAGTGCTATTCAGCAGGAACAGAATTAAAGAATCAGATTAACCAGGATGCAGTCAGAATTGTAAAAGAACTATATGGAATAGATATGGTTGCAAAGGGGCATCATAGCAAGCTTATTGATGAAATACCTGATCCTGATATCGCCATTTCAATGGGATGCGATGTTGGATGTCCTTTTATCGGCAGACCGTTTGATGATGACTGGGGACTCATGGATCCGACAGGAAAATCTGACGAAGATTTCATAGTAGTAATCAAAGAAATAGAGGATAAAATCATTCAATTGAAGAATAGTCTATAAACAAGTAACACCTTGCAGCAATGCAGGGTGTTTTTGTCATTCATAGAAAATTTACAGAGTAGAACTGTGCCAGGATTGAAAATATCAACCAAATGGTTTATAATGTAATAAGTTGAGGTGCGTTTTAGACATGGAGGATTATGATGAAGACATCCGATATGATTAAAGAATTATGTAATAAAAAGAATATAAGTCTTTCAGAACTTGCCAGACGGATAGGTCAGACTCCACAGAACTTTGGTAAGAAATTGAAACGAGATACTGTGACTCTTGAGGAGTTGAAGCTGATAGCTGATGTCATGGGTGTTACCTTTGAACAGTCGTTTATCTTCCCGGACGGAGAGCAGATAAAAACGAGTAATGAGTGAGGTATATTATGGCATACGAAAGCTATAAAACTGCTTGAAACTTTTGAACATAAACCTGAAAAATATACCGAGAAGGTAAATCATATTTTTGAAGTACTCGGTATCTCACTTTTTGAATGCTACGACATGACCGAGAAGCTTTATAATGAAGTGAATGAAATTGTATCGGAGATAAATAACTTTTTAAACGAGGAGAGTTCAGATGAAAGAAAACAAATATGATGATAATATATTTTTTCAAAAATACAGTCAAATGAGTCGCTCGCAGAAAGGACTGGCTGGTGCGGGAGAATGGGAGACTTTGAAAAAGATGCTACCTGATTTTAAGGGTAAGCGTGTGCTTGATTTAGGATGCGGCTATGGATGGCACTGTATATATGCGATGGAAAACGGTGCTTCCTCTGTAGTAGGTGTTGATATTTCTCATAAAATGCTCGAAGTAGCAAAAGGAAAAACCCATTTTCCACAGATTGAATATGAATGCTGTGCCATAGAAGATGTGGATTTCCCAAAGGAGAGCTTTGATGTAATACTAAGTTCGCTTGCGTTTCATTATGTAGCAGACTATGAGAATTTAATAAAAAAGATATATAGGATGCTGAAGGCTGGTGGCAATTTAGTTTTTACAGTTGAACATCCTGTTTTTACTGCTCATGGAACACAAGACTGGTATTATAACGAAAAAGGAGAAATACTGCATTTCCCGGTGGACAATTATTATTATGAGGGCAAACGGACAGCTATGTTTTTGGAAGAAAAGGTTACAAAATATCATAGAACACTGACCACATATCTAAATACACTGCTTTCAAATAGTTTTATAATAAATCAGATTGTGGAGCCACAGCCGCCAGAGAACATGATGGATATTCCGGGGATGGCGGATGAAATGCGACGCCCAATGATGCTGATTGTATCGGCAAAAAAGAAGATGTAATAATATAGAAAAAATAAACGAGGAGTATGTAAATGAGATCAGAAAAAGAAATGATGGATTTAGTACTTTCTTTAGCAGAACAGGATGAACGTATTCGAATTGTGACCCTTGAGGGGTCACGCGCAAATATTAATATACCTAAAGATGAATTTCAGGATTATGATATTACATATTTTGTAAGTGATATAGAACCGTTTATATCTAATGATGACTGGCTTAATCAATTTGGGAATATAATAATGATGCAAAAGCCGGAGGATATGGAATTATTCCCACCTGAAGAAAAGGGATTTTCCTATCTTATGCTATTTGATGATTACAATAAAATTGATCTTACCTTATTGCCCTTGGAAGAGTTAGATAATTACCTAAAGGGCGATAAATTAATAAAGGTTCTAATTGATAAAGATTGTAGAATTAAAAGGGACATAGTTCCGACTGATATAGATTATCATGTAAGAAAGCCAAGCGCAAGGGAGTATGATGATTGCTGCAATGAATTTTGGAATGTAACACCTTATGTTATTAAAGGATTGTGCCGTAAGGAAATTTTATTTGCTATTGATCATTTTAATCAGATTGTTCGCCATGAGCTGCTGAGAATGATATCATGGAAGGTCGGCATCGAAACAGGCTTTAAATTAAGTGTAGGCAAGAACTATAAGTTTATTGAAAGGTATATATCCGAGGATTTGTGGGAGAAACTTTTGTCCACCTACCGGATGGATTCCTATGAAAACATATGGGAAGCATTATTTCTATGCCATCAATTGTTCAGGGCGGTATCCGGTGAGGTGGCGGAAAGGCTTCATTATGCCTATCCGGAGTATGATAGGAATATAACAAAATATACCAGGGACATGTATAAAAAATACACTGGTAAAACCGGCTGCCTGGATAGCACATATGCCGCTGATATAGAAGAGAGGCGGGAACAGTGATTACAGAAATGAAAGCAGGGCACCTGAAAGATATCGATAAACCCAGCGAACCATTTGAGGTGATAGGTAAGATTATACCGAGGTATGAAAACGAGAATTGGACCTTTACAGAATTACTCTATGAAGCGCTATATTTAAAAAGCTACCAAGACGAAGAGGATGAAGAGGATGAGGAGGCAGATTGCCTTGAATATATTGACAATACTGATAAGATAATATATCTTTACTACCAAGACGATAAATGCGTCGGAAAAGTTAAACTGCGAAAAAATTGGAACCGGTACGCTTATATAGAAGATATCGCCGTATGTAAGGATTTCAGGGGGCAAGGCATAGGCAGCGCGCTTATCAATATATCTATAGAATGGGCAAAGCATAAAAACTTGCATGGACTAATGCTTGAAACCCAGGACAATAACCTTATAGCTTGTAAATTCTATCATAATTGTGGTTTCAAAATCGGCTCCGTCGATACTATGTTATACGCCAACTTTGAAAACAACTTTGAAAAAGCTGTTTTCTGGTATTTAAGGTTTTAGAATGCAAGGAACAGTGAATTGGAGTTCGTCTTGTTATAATTAGCTTCTTGGGGTATCTTTAAATACTGTAGAAAAGAGGAAGGAAATAATAAATGGCTAAAATGAGAATATCACCGGAATTGAAAAAACTGATCGAAAAATACCGCTGCGTAAAAGATACGGAAGGAATGTCTCCTGCTAAGGTATATAAGCTGGTGGGAGAAAATGAAAACCTATATTTAAAAATGACGGACAGCCGGTATAAAGGGACCACCTATGATGTGGAACGGGAAAAGGACATGATGCTATGGCTGGAAGGAAAGCTGCCTGTTCCAAAGGTCCTGCACTTTGAACGGCATGATGGCTGGAGCAATCTGCTCATGAGTGAGGCCGATGGCGTCCTTTGCTCGGAAGAGTATGAAGATGAACAAAGCCCTGAAAAGATTATCGAGCTGTATGCGGAGTGCATCAGGCTCTTTCACTCCATCGACATATCGGATTGTCCCTATACGAATAGCTTAGACAGCCGCTTAGCCGAATTGGATTACTTACTGAATAACGATCTGGCCGATGTGGATTGCGAAAACTGGGAAGAAGACACTCCATTTAAAGATCCGCGCGAGCTGTATGATTTTTTAAAGACGGAAAAGCCCGAAGAGGAACTTGTCTTTTCCCACGGCGACCTGGGAGACAGCAACATCTTTGTGAAAGATGGCAAAGTAAGTGGCTTTATTGATCTTGGGAGAAGCGGCAGGGCGGACAAGTGGTATGACATTGCCTTCTGCGTCCGGTCGATCAGGGAGGATATCGGGGAAGAACAGTATGTCGAGCTATTTTTTGACTTACTGGGGATCAAGCCTGATTGGGAGAAAATAAAATATTATATTTTACTGGATGAATTGTTTTAGTACCTAGATTTAGATGTCTAAAAAGCTTTAACTACAAGCTTTTTAGACATCTAATCTTTTCTGAAGTACATCCGCAACTGTCCATACTCTGATGTTTTATATCTTTTCTAAAAGTTCGCTAGATAGAGTCTATATTAGAGATGTAAAGAGTTTTGGTGAAGAGGTTTGTGAGTATGGCTTTTATAACCAGGGTGCAATGAGAAGCACTAACAGCAGCTAGCTTAAGAACGCATAGGATATATGATTTCTTATGTGGCTGTTTCTCCTATGGTTTACTACAGATACAAAGGTGGTAATTTCGATTCAAGCAGTAAAGCTGAATTAAGAAAATATATTGTAATCGCACAGGTAAGACAGATTTTTGGTACTGCATCAAACTCTGCACTTACAAGTATTCGTGAAGCATTAAAAGCAGCTCCCGCTAATTCATTTAGCATGGCAAATCTTAATGCTGTCAGATTTACGGGTGACAGATCTCTTCGTTACACAGCTGAAGAGATTGATTCGATGTTTGATACTTATGAGATTGGTGCTTATACATTTATGTTGTTGTCTCTTCTGTATCCAAATTTGAAATATAGTCAGAAGGGATTTCATCAAGATCATATGCATCCGTATACAGGATTTGAAGAAAGCAAGATTAAAGGTTTAGTGTTGCCGGATGGAACAGTGATTGATGATGATACTAAAGAAGACTGGCGTAGAAGAAGGAATACATTAGCAAACCTTCAATTGTTGGAAGGTAGAGAGAATGAATCCAAGAATGCGACACCACTTGTCGATTGGTTGAAGGTTGCTGAGAATAGTGAAAACGCTAAGTACCTTCCAGGTGGTATTTCTTATGAACTTTCTAATTTTGTAGAGTTTATGGAAAAACGCCAGGAACTGATGAGCAAGGCATTAAAGGACATTCTTTTATAGTATTTGCCTATACGAGCAACAGGGTAACTCAACATTCGTATCGGTTCGACATACCCATTTTTAGGCGAAAATAGGTGTTCCACCATTCCCTTGTACAGTGGGTGTTGAATAGGTTACTTGTTGGAGAACCGAGCCATGTTGAGACGGTAGCGTTATTGTCCAAACTTGATGTCGATAAGCATATAGATGTTGAAATTAAGCTGGATGAGCTTGATTTGACAAGTGCTGAAAGTAAAGCAACCTATGCACAAATCAAGGAATATATATTAGAAAAATTTGATTTAAATGTTTCGACACTCTATATTGCTCAGATTAAAAAGAAATGTGGTATTGAATTAAGGGAGCATTATAATAAATCAAAAAAAGAGAAACAAGTTATTCCACAATGCACACCGGAAAAAGAGGAACGTGAAGTGAAAAAGTAAATTCCACACCTGGAAAGAAATTTAGAAAAGTGGAAATCACTCATACAAGTTCAGTATCTAAAAGAAGATATTGAACTTTTTTAATGATTTATCTTGAAACTTTGCTATACTTGTATCAACAGTAAGACTTATTTCAACCACGTCAAAAAGGACACTGAAATCTACATTTTTTAAAATGTATGACTAAATTCCACTGTCCGATTGTTGTTATGGTTGGATGATCTCCTGCTGTTAAGATCTTTATTGTTTATTTTTTTATTAGATTCAGAGTCAGATCTATGCTCTCTGAATCTATTTCTTTAATTTCCAGTTTTTCTAAAATATTAGAATTGTTATGAAAGAAATTAAAGACTTCGATAGGACTTTTTCCCATCAGTGATTCTCTTTTATAGGAGTTCACATGAGAGAAGATGACATCTACATCTTCCTGGGACTGAAGTCCTATTTTCTTTAAATTTGCGCCGCTGGGACAGACATAGCGGAATAAATTGTGATTGTTTTCTACATGGGGCTTCTGGCTGGAAGCCATAGGATCACAATAGAATACATGACAGCCCAGTTTCTCCATATCATCCGCACATACAAATTCACTGCCGCGATCCGTAAGAATGACCTCAAATAAATTTTTAAAATCTTTTTCACCCAAAGCAGAATATATCGAGCATACCCCTCTGTACATCGCATCGGAATTCTTATACGCATGAAATATTCCTTTCATGAAATGATAGGTAACGAACTGGAATGTTTGAATAAAAGGACCGTTCGAAACATCATTGTATACCGTATCCATCTCGACCACAGAAGCCGCCGGATGCTGAGCCATGTAGTTTTCAAAATCCCTGTAGGTACGGCCTTTCAGATATTTCTTGTCTTTTCTTGGCTTATAGATGCCTTTCTTCCTGCTGATTTTTCTTCGCACCTTGATTCGAAGGTCAATGTTCTTGATACCAAACTGTTCAAAAGCCCCCTGTTCGATATAGTTGTAGATTGTCTTTTCACAGTATTTGATTTCTGGATGCGTCATAAGGATATGGGCAATGGACTGCCCTTTCTGAAGAAGCGGCTTCAGGGTTTCGGCCAAATCTCTGGCTTCCAGGGAAGATATATTCCACCCTGTTCTGGAATCTTTCAAAGTATATTCGTATTCGTCCTGTGCTGATTGGGCCTCATAAAATTTTTTAGTGAGCTTGCAGGAAGCTTTCTTATCACATCCATTACAGACTCCGCTGGAAGAATCTTTTGTTTTACAGGGTACGGGAACTCTTTTATCACAGGCAGTGGGGCAAAAGGAATGGAATCCACAACGTTCGATATGGATTCAGTCATATGTGCCACAGGAAGAAACACCGGAACGGGAGAATCTTTTAAAGAAGGAATGGTTTTTAATTTCCTTGCAGATAGAAGATTTATCCATGCCCAGGTTATCGGCCATGAATTTACGGGAAGAGTTATTATTCAAACCTTTTTCGATAATGATACGATCTGAAAGAGTAAGATGCTTATGGTTAGCCATGATGAAAACCTCCTAAAACAAAGACAGCAGGAGATGAAGAAATTGTAAGAGAAGAATCCACAAAAAAGAAAGTTGAAATTCTGTAAAAGTAAAATCAACGAAACTCTTCCAGGTGTGGAATTTACTTTTTCACTTCACGTAGTATTGGAAAAGAGAATATATTGATGTAAAAACAGAAAAAATATGATATAATATTATTACTCTATATTTTGATGAATGGAGGAAAAAGGATGAGAACTTTCAGTTATAAGAAGTTGTTTAAAAAACTTATAGATTTGGATATGACTAATAATGAATTGATGGAGAAGGCAAATATCAGTAAAAGTACATTTTATAAGATAAAGAATGGACAAAATGTTACCACAGATGTTTTGCTTAGAATTTGTAACACCTTAGAATGTAATATTGAAGATATTATAGAAATTAATGACATTAAGGAGGTCAAATAATTATGAAAAGAATTTTTATTAGTTTTGCAATTGAGGATGAACATTTAAGAGATTTTTTAAAAGGACAAGCGAAAAATGAAAATAGCCCCTTTGAATTTGTGGATATGTCAGTTAAAAAACCATGGGATTCACAGTGGAAAACAAATTGTAGAACAAGAATAAAAGGCTGTGACGGTGTGATATCAATAGTCACAAAGAACACAAAAAATGCAGATGGACAAATTTGGGAAATGAAGTGTGCAAAAGATGAAAATATTCCAATTGTTGGAATATACGGAAATGATAGTCACTCTGGAGTTACCATTCCAAGTGAATGCGGATATATTAGACTAATGGACTGGACATGGTCAAACATTTCAAAGTGGATTGATAATATATAATGAAAGAGAGGTTTTAGGATGAGTAGAAAAGCACTTGTTGTTGGTATTGATGATTATCCGGGTTGCCCTTTAAATGGATGTGTAAATGATGCAGAAGAAATAAAAAACTTACTTGAAACAAATGGAGACGGCTCTCCGAATTTTGAAGTTAAGTTTGCTCCAAATATACAGACAAAGGATGAGCTTTTGGATCTGCTAAATGCTCTTTTTTGTGAAGGTGATTCTGATATTTCATTGTTTTACTTTTCAGGTCATGGAACAGATGAAGTTACGGGGAAGATAGTTACACCTGATTTCAAAGGCAGAGATATGGGAGTATCAATGTCGGATATCTTGGCTTTATTAAAACAGTCAAAAAGTAAAAACAAAGTTGTCATATTGGATTGCTGTTTTTCTGGCAAATTTGGAGAGTTGGGAGTCATTTCATCAAATGAAACAGTATTAGGCGAAGGTGTGACAATTATGACTGCCAGCAGTAGAGATCAATACGCTGTAGAAGATGGAATTACTGGCCATGGAGTATTTACTGAATTGTTAATTCAGGGATTGTTGGGTGGAGCCGCTGATGTTGGCGGAAATATCACACCAGCAAGTTTATATTCATTTGTTGATCAATCGTTGGGAGCATGGGAACAACGACCTCTTTTTAAAACAAATATATCCAGATTTCTTCCGATTAGAAAAATAAAACCTAAAGTTCCTATTGAAGTTTTAAGGAAGTTAAGTGATTATTTTCAAAATCCTGATAGTGAATATTCTTTAGACCCATCTTTTGAATTTACTAATAATCCAGAGTATGAAATTGAAATTAAGGAACCATATGCAAAAGATGAAAATATTAATAAATTTAAAGAACTACAACTGTATGAGAGTGTTGGTTTGATTGAACCAGTCGATGAGGAACATATGTATTTTGCGGCAATGAATAGTAAGTCATGCAGGTTGACTCCTTTAGGATTGCATTATTGGAAATTGTCAAAAGATAAAAGATTCTAGGAGGAATATATATATGATTTTAACAAATGAATTTTTAAGAAGAGAATCTATAAAAAGAGACATTAGTAATGCATCGGAAACAAGGATTTTAAATGAAAATTACACGGTTTTTTCAAAAAAAGAATCATACGACTTGTTTATATCACATAGTTTTTTAGATAAAAAACTGATACTAACACTAATTGATTTATTTAACAATGCAGGTTATTCTGTATATGTAGATTGGATAAATGACAAAAATTTGGATAGAAATAATGTATCGCCTAAGACGGCTAATGTTATTAAAAATAGAATATCTAATTGTAAAGGCTTATCTTATATCGCCACTAGAAATATTGTTAATTCAAAATGGTGTCCATGGGAATTGGGGTTAGCAGATGGCATGTTAAATGGAAAATCATGTATACTGCCAGTAATGGAAGAATCTAGTACTTTTAAAGGTCTTGAATATTTAGGCCTTTATCCATACATAGAATATGAAAAAATAAGTGGAAAGAGTACTTATGAGTTCTGGGTTATAGATCAAGGCGATAGTAGTAGATATGCTTCTCTAAAGAGCTGGCTAAATGGAGCTGCACTAGAAAGACATTAAAAACAATAAGGAGATGGCTATCTCTCCATCTCCTTACCCATATAAATTCCGTAAGGTTGGGGCTGCGGACAAATTCTTGGACTATTATAATAAATCCAA
>CABOGK010000005.1 GCA_902399855.1 Erysipelotrichaceae bacterium | reverse complement strand
AAGAAAAGTGTGTAAGTAATTTTTAATTACCTGTTGACACTCTCAAAAGCATCTTATCTTGAACAAATCAATCTTACATATGCACCAAAAGCCAGGTAGCTCTTTCAGAGTTGCCTGGCTACTTTTTATAGAGCTTTTATCTTAAAGCCGTATGTACTGATCGATACGATCCTTGAATAAATCATTGACCATGAGTTGATTCAATACCATGGACCAGTTCGGAATATAGCCGGTAGACCATTTCTTCTCCAGCTCTTTGATGCGCAGATATAAAAGTTTGAACAGCGCTGTTTCGTTAGGAAATGCACCTTTCTTCGTAACTTTGCGGAAACTGGAGTTCACAGCTTCAATTGCGTTGGTGGTATACATCACTTTTCGAACTGCGCTTCCGTAATCGAACAGCTGTTCAACATGTGAATAATTTCTTTTCCATACATCTACAGCTCCGGGGTATTGGCTCCATTCTTTACAGAAGATCTCAAATGCAGAATTGGCCGATTTGAGAGTGGGAGCTCCATATACTTTTTTCAAACTCTGTGTGAATTTTTTATAATCCTTGGTTGGTACATATTTGATTGAATTTCGAATCAAGTGAACGATGCAGCGTTGTACAACGACTTTGGGGAAGATAGCCTTTGCACCGGCTTCCAATCCGGCAACTCCATCCATCGAGATAAAGAAGATATCTTCCACTCCCTGGGACTTGATCTCATCAAATATCTGCATCCAGTAGTTCTTACTTTCGCTTTCACTGATCCAGAGCCCCAGGATTTCCTTTCGCCCATTTAGATCATATCCCAGTATCACATAGACAGCGCATTCCTTAACTTCATAATCGTTTCTCAGTGTTACATAAAGACAATCCACAAATACAAAGGCATAGCATTTTTTTAGAGGTCGATTTTTCCATTCTTCCAGTTCCGGTATGATACAGTCTGTAATATCGGATATCATGTCATGCGACATTTGAAAACCATAGATATCTTCGATCGTGGATGAAATGTCACGTTGCGACATGCCACGGGCATACATGGCCAATACTTTATTTTCGATGGCAGATACATCTTTTGTTCGTTTTGGAACGACCTGCGGTTCAAACGAACCATCCCGATCTCTGGGCACTTCAATTTCCACCTCACCCTGTGTTGTCTTCAGAGTCTTCTTTCCATAGCCGTTTCGGCGATTGTCATCTTTTTTTGGTCCTTTGTCGTTAGAGTCATAACCCAGGTGATGATTCATTTCTCCCTGGAGCATGGCCTCAAACATGGGACCAAACAAATCTTTGAGAGCGTTGTTCATATCTTCAGCGGTTTCAGGCTGATAGGCATCCAGGATAGCCTGTGCCAGAGCTACTTTTTTTGGATCTCTTTTCTTTCTTGCCATTTCCATATTTCCTTTTCTCCTTCTATGATAGCATGAAGCTATAAAAAACCGTGTGAGCTGAGCCGTACGCTCTCAACTTACACGGTTTATATTACACTCAGTAGGAATGTGATATTTTGAACAAGGGTTTCATAAGCTCCCTGTTTTCTACCTTCTTTTCGACCTTGTTTATGGCCTTTTTGAATCCCTTTCGCTATTCCTTCTTCACGACCTTTTTTTAATCCATAATCCTTCCAAGCCAGAAAAGCACCCTGACCAAACGTACACATTTCTTCAACCTCCTTTCTTTCCTCTTTCGTCAACAGTATATCATGCTTATTTTCTAGGATTAATAGAATTTGTTCGAATTCTCTATCCGATAAAAACAACAATGACAATAGCTCCATAATGTCTTTGGGACCTTCCAGTATTTCCTCGATGGATTTGTCTTTCCTGGATTGGATACCGGGATATAAAATCTGGATCTTGGATATCCCATAGACCTCCGGCTTAAAGCGAAAATGTCCTCTTTTCAGTGTTTCTTTTGTTTCATATTCCAGCCAACAGTTGTCTTTCTTTTTCGCATGATGTAAACAAATCCAGAAAGATCGAAGATCCAGAATATCATCGTAAGAGTCATCCTGAAATCCCAGGGAATGATTTTGTTGACCGGCAATGAGTCGGTATGCATAATAAAGGCTTCGGCGAGGCAGATGATACTTATAGGATTCCTCTCCCTGTGCTTCAATATGGATCAAAATGGATCGATCCGGATGTAAGGGATGTTGAAGGACATACAACAGATCATAGATGATTCTGGCCCCAGGCATACGAAAATCTTCCGGATTCAAGGTAATGATCTTGGAATGGGAAGAGCTTGGCTGAATCAGAGGAACTATTTCGTGCAGGGACAGATGCTTACATTCGTCCAGACACTGTTGAAGAAGAGCAGCCTGAACCGACTTAAAAGAGAGAATGATTTTTGACTGGGTATCAAAATAATGCTTTTCCATTTCAAGCACGGTCCCCAGTTCATTTAATTGTGATATACAAAAATACCTCCTGCTTATATATACGTAAACAAGAATCAAAACTATGTTTTTTTTAGAAAACTTTTTAAAAAATGATAAAAATCATGAAGTGAATGTAGCCAGAATCCATGCGGTGACAGTTTACTTTTCTTGATGTATATTCTATAATTTAGACGTTGAAAAAAAGGAGATCTAGTATGAAAATTTCATCATTACAAAAGGCAAGATATGAATATTCGCCAAAACTTCCTGGAATGTTAAGACATGGAATTTCTGCCATCTGTGTCAAGGAAGGTGAAGAAACACAAAGCGTTGCCGATCAGGAAACGATTAAAGCATTGTTCCCAAATACTTATGGGAAAAAAGAAATCACTTTTGAAAAAGGTGAAAATACATCGGAAGCTAAAAAACAGGTTGTCGGTGTTATCCTTTCCGGTGGTCAGGCTCCAGGTGGACACAATGTCATTTGTGGCTTGTATGACGCTTTAAAGGCAACAAATCCGGAAAATGAATTATATGGATTTAAGAATGGTCCCAGCGGGTTGATCGAAGATGATTATTTGATCTTTGATGATGAATATATTGATGAATACAGAAATACCGGAGGATTTGATATCATCGGTTCCGGTCGTACAAAACTGGAAACACAGGAACAGTTTGCCGTAGCTGCTGAGGTCTGCAAAAAACATGGTATTACAGCTATCGTAATCATCGGTGGAGATGACTCTAACACCAATGCAGCTGTATTAGCGGAATATTTTGCAGCTAATAACACTGGTGTACAGGTTATCGGTTGTCCAAAAACGATTGACGGTGACTTGAAAAATGAAGATATCGAATGTTCTTTTGGTTTTGATACGGCCACTAAGACATATAGCGAACTGATTGGAAATATCGAACGTGATGCCAATTCCGCTAAGAAATATTGGCACTTCATTAAAGTTATGGGACGCTCTGCTTCTCATGTTGCTTTGGAATGTGCTCTGGAAACACAGCCGAATATCTGTTTGGTATCTGAAGAAGTTTCTGCCAAGAAAATGTCTTTATCACAGATTGCCGATTACATTGCTGATTCAGTAGAAAAACGTGCTGCCAAAGGTATGAACTTTGGTGTTGCCATCATTCCGGAAGGTGTAGTAGAATTTGTACCTGAATTCTCTAAATTGATTGCGGAAATTAACGAATTGTTAGCCGGAAGCAAAGCTGATGAATTTAATGCTTTACCTGCATGGAAAGATAAATATGCTTTCATCGAAAATGGTTTGACAAAAGAATCGATGGATGTATTTGCGATTTTACCGGAAAGTATTCAGCAGCAGTTATTCTTAGAACGTGACCCTCATGGAAACGTACAGGTTTCTTTGATTGAATCTGAAAAATTGTTCTCTGCTCTGGTTGCCGATAAACTGGCACAAAGAAAAGAAGCCGGAACTTACACAGGTAAATTTAGTGCCTTACATCATTTCTTCGGATATGAAGGACGTTGTGCATTCCCATCTAACTTTGATGCGGACTATTGTTATTCATTAGGATACAATGCCTTTATGTTAATTCAGTATGGTTACACTGGATACTTATCTAAGATTTCCAACTTGTCAAAACCAGCTAATGAATGGGTTGCCGGAGGTATGCCGATCACTAAGATGATGAACATCGAAAGACGTCATGGAGAAGACAAACCAGTTATCAAAAAAGCGTTAGTTGAATTGGAAGGAAAACCATTTAAATATTTTGAAGCACATCGTGAAGAATGGGCTGAAAACACATGTTATGTATATCCAGGTGCTATCCAGTATTATGGACCGGCTGATGTATGTGACATCACTACAAAAACTTTGGCTTTAGAACAAGGTGAATAAGCTTACATTTTTAGATGAAAAACATCAGAAATATGAAATCATAGATCATTGGCTCTGGCTGATGATCTTTTATTATGCAATGGCAAATGAGCCTATAAGTTATCTGCACCTAACGAAAAGATAAACAAATTTTAATAGTTTTTTGATTTTTTTTGCGTATCTAATAGTGAGGCTATTGATACAGTAGAGTGAAATTAAAATAAATCTGCCTTCTTTTACAACATTGTATCAATAGTCGAATAAGGAGATAATTTATGGTGTCAAAATTAGTGTTAAAGCATGATGTGGCTTTTAAGACGGTCTTTGGATCGGATGATGAAAAAAATCAGATTGTTTTATGTTCATTGTTGTATGCATTGTTGGGTAAGAAGGTGAAGTTTGTTCAAATCACGGATAATAGATTCATAGATAATAGTAAATCGTGTGTGAACCTTGTTGCTCAACTGCAGAGCGGTCGAAAAGTTATTGTTGAGTTGGAGATGGTCAATCCACGAGAGGATATCATGTATGAGATGATGCTTGATCTATATGCGATTTATGGCAATCAGGAGCTTAAAGGGGATGAACTCGATCTGGGCTTGAAGAGTTCATATAAGATTGGGATTGCGGATTTTGTAGTGGATCCTGACTTTGAGGGGTTGTTGACAGAATTTGACTTACGAAATAAAAAAGGACAGCCGCTTGGCAGAGATCTAGAAATCATAGTATTAAAGATAATTCAACTGGTCAAAGTTCCTGTAATGGATCCTGATCAGATGAGCTTGCTGCAAAAATGGTGTTTCTTTATCAAATACTATGCAGACGATAAAAAACAAGACATCATCCAAGAATTGATTCGATTAGAAGAAGGGATCGCAATGGCAGATAAAATCATCAATCGAATGGATTCAAAGGTAATTGAGAAGCTCAATAAAGATTACTTTAAAAATATCGAAACATGCAAGATGTAGTTTCAAATAAGTAAAGCAGGAGTATTCTGAAAAGACATCCTCCTGCTTTTAAAATCATCAGTCTTTATAATTTTTGAGTATGGCTCGAATGACCTTGAATAAATAAGGCTTGTATTCCTGAAAAGGAAGGGGTTTTTGATACAGAATAGAGTTGTAACAAGTGCTTCCTACAGTTTCGATGATAATGAATAAGATAATATCCGGTCTTTTAAAGGTATAGCCACTTTTTTTGGCTAATAAAGTAAACTGTTGAAGCATACCGATTTCTTCATTATCCATAGTTGTCTGTAGTTGTTCATGAAAAATGCCCCAGGATAGGTTACGTTCGATAAATTTTAAAATAGCCGGATTATCTTCTAAGCTCAACAAAACCTGATTAATGATGAAAATGATCGCATCTTCAAAATTTTGAATATCATTTTTCTCCAGCTTTTCTCTGGCTTCCTGAAACAAACGAGCTGCTTCTTTTTGAATCAGTACGTCACGAATCTGGTATTTATCTTTAAAGTACAGATAAAAGGTTCCTTTCGCTACATTGGCTTTTTTTACGATATCCTGAACGGTTACGGAATGGATATCTTTTTTTGTGAACAGGTCAAAAGCGCTGTCTAAAAGCGCTGTTTCTTTATTTCTTTTATTTTCCAATACTTTGGATTTCATACTATCACCACGTACAGTATAGACAAAAATATACGTTTGGTCAATTTTTATTTCTTAATATAAAGGTTATATTAAAAATTATTTTAAATAATTGACTATTAGTCATTTTTGTACTATACTCATGTCCATGTTGAGAAAGGATAGAGAATATGGATAGAATTTCTAAGTTTATTGTCAGATACAGAAACAAGATTTTACTTGTTGCTGTACTGCTCTTGATTCCCAGTGTGATCGGTTATTTAAATACGGGAATCAATTATGATATTCTTTCCTACCTGCCTAAAGAAGCGGAATCGATGAAGGGACAGGAAGTCCTGGATAAGGATTTTAATCTGGCCAGTGTAGGAATGATGGTAACCAATGATCTTTCGGACAAAGAGGTTGTTTCTTTAAAAGATAAGATTGAAAAGATCGACGGGGTCAAAAAAGTCTTCTGGCGAGATGATGTTTTGGATATCACCTTTCCTAAGGAAATGATACCGGAAGCCCTTCAAAAACAGTTATATTCCAAAGATTCAACTTTGATGATCGTCACCTTTGAAGAAGATACAGCTTCGGAGAAAACGATGGATGCGATTGCGAAGATCAAAGAAGTATCAAACAAGGATTGTTATTTAGGGGGAATGAGTGCTATTGCGCAGGATACCAAGGATCTGGCTAATTCAGAAACTGTCAAATATGCAGTGATTGCCGTTTTGTTAAGTCTGGTTGTGCTGTATTTAGGACTTGAATCTTCTGTAGCACCTTTGATCTTTATGTTGGGTATGGCTTTTCCCATTATCTATAACTTTGGAACCAACATCTTCTTAGGAAAGATTTCTTATATTACACAGGCTTTGGCGATGATCTTACAGTTAGCAGTAACAATGGATTATTCGATTTTCCTTTTACATCGCTATCAGGAAGAAAAGAAAAAAGCAGAGAATACGAACAATGATATGGCCATGGCTAAGGCCATTCAGGCTACTTTTGTTTCCATCACATCCAGTTCAGTGACAACGATAGCCGGCTTTTTAACACTTTGTTTCATGCAGTTAAGACTGGGTGGCGATATTGGTATCGTTATGGCTAAAGGGGTTGTGCTGGGAGTCATTTGTACGATTTTTGTTCTACCTAGTCTATTGATGATCTTTGATCGCCAAATTGAAAAATATACACATCGGACATTGATTCATGAACTCAAAAAAGTGCCTGGCTTTGTAGTTCGACATGCCAAGTTTTTGCTGCTGATTGGAATTTGCATCTTTATTCCTATGGGTTTTGCACAGGCTCATGTCAAGCAATACTATGATTTGACCAGTACATTGCCATCTGATCTTTCCAGTATGAAGGGAACGGAAGAGCTGAAAGATAAATTTAATATGAATACGACTCACTTTATTTTGGTCAGTGATACATTGCCGACAAAGGATATCCAGGAACTTTCCAAAAAGATTGAAAACATTGAGGGGATTGAAAATGTACTAGCTTATGAAAATTTTGTCGGTGGTGGTGTTCCCGGCACATTTGAGCCGGAAGCCATTAAAGATATTTTTGAAAATGGCGGCTATAAACTGTTGATTGCCAACAGTGATTATCATGCGGCTACGGATGAAGAAAATGAGCAGTTGGACAAGATCCATGAAATTTTGGATCAATATGACAAAAAAGCGCTGATCACTGGTGAGGGCATGTTGTCAAAGGATTTGATTACTACGACCAATGAAGACTTTAAGGTCGTAAATGTATTATCGATTTTGGCAATTTTTGTGATCATCTTGATTACGTTTAAATCAATTGCGTTACCGTTTATCTTAGTGCTGGCGATTGAATTGGCAATCACGATCAACATGGGTATTCCTTATCTGACACATACGACATTGCCGTTTATTGCCGGTATTGTGATCGGTACGATTCAGTTAGGGGCCTGTGTGGATTATGCGATCTTGATGACAACGCGATTTAGAGAAGAACTCAGTTTAAATAAGAGTGGAAAAGAGGCTATACGAGTTGCGATTCAAAAGACATCTCCTTCGATTATTACCAGTGGTTGCTCCTTCTTTGCGGCTTGTATTGGAGTGTCTTTGATTTCACGTATGGATTTGATTTCCAGCCTTTGTGAGCTTTTGGCAAGAGGAGCCATCATTTCTGTCATCAGTATTATTTTCATCTTGCCAAGCATGCTTTTATTAGGACATAAGCTTATTGAAAAAACAACGAAAAAATGGCCGACAGCTAAGGAGGATCAGTATGAATAAAAATATTAAGGTAATGGGCAGTGTGATCTTAAGTGCCGTATTGGCACAATCGATGCTTCCATTTCATGTGTATGCGTTAGAGGATGAAAATCCGACCCAGAAAACAGAAACTGTCTATGCGGTTTTAAATGCCGATGGATCGATATCGGATACAATCGTATCCAGCTGGCTGCACGATGATGACGGCATCCATAACATCAAAGAAACCTTAGATGAAACCGATGTAGAAAATGTTAAAACCGATGAGGAACCAAAAGTAGATGGAAATGTCTATACATGGAACAGCAAGGGCAATGATATTTACTATCAGGGTAAAACAACAAAACAGCTTCCCATTGAAATAAAAATTACATATGAGTTGGATGGACGTCAATTAAGCGCAAAAGAAGTTGCTGGGCAAAGCGGACATTTGAAATTGACGATTCACTTTGAAAATTTGGAATCAAAGACGGTCTATGCGGATGGAAAAGCTATTACTGTTCATCCCAGCTTTTTAGCCGGAGGTCTTTTAACTTTGGATGCGAATCATTACGATAATGTATCGTGTTCCAATGGAAAAATCGTGAATGATGGTACAAATGAAGTGCTGGCCTTTGCCAATGTACCGGGATTGGCTGGTACTTTACAGGACGCCGGATTAAACAAGGTCATCGATCAGTTACATATCAGTGATGATACAGTGATTGAGACCGATGTAAAGGATTTTGATTTAGGATCGATCATGATTGCCATGAGCAATGAAATATCTTTAGATGAATTGGCTGGTCAATTATCCATCGGGGATCTGACAGGCGGTATCGATCAGCTGGTGTCGGCTTCCGATCAGTTGTTAGATGGTTCTAAACAGTTGTATGAAGGTACGACAGAACTAAAGGAAGGGGCTAAACCTTTAACGAGTGCTACACCCCAGATTCAACAGCTGGCTGATGCATCAACACAATTACATACAGGCTCCAGCTTATTGTTGGATGGAATCAAAGCATATACACAGGGAGTAACACAGCTGGATAAGGGAAATCAAAAGTTAACAGCTATACCAACCGCTATGCAGCAAACTGTGCAGGGTAGCACATCCTTATCGCAAGGTGCCCAAAAACTGCAGGCCGGTCTTGCACAACTGGAAGAACAGGTAAATGGGCTGGATAAAAACACCTTAGCAAAACTGACACAGGCGATGGATACGACCAAGCAAGAATTAACAACATTACAAACACAGCTTTCGACTTCAAAAGAAGCTTTGACTTCATTAGAGAACAGTTTACAAACGGTTCAGCAGGCTATGGCCGGTTTGGATACTTTCCAGACACAGTTTGAAGCTCTGGTGGCTTCGGTAAATCAAACTGTAGAGAGCGATCAAAGCAAGATTCAAAGTTTTAATGCTCAGTTAGAAAGTGCAAAACAGGCGCAGGTGCAGGCACTGCAGTCTTCGATTCAGGCCTTACAAGCCAGTAAGTCTGCAATTCCACAGGAAGATACAACAGGAGCCGCTTCTAAGATTGATGAACAGATTGCCAGTCTGCAGACTCAATTACAAGTTGTTCAAAGTATTGATGTTCAGGGTTATACACTGGAAACATTAGATGCACAAAAAACGCAGCTGCAAGTCTTGCTTTCTCAGACTAAGCAGTCTTTGGAAGGTCTGTCAAAGGTCATGGAAGGTACGAAATCAGATATGCAAAAGCTGCAGACATCTATGCAGACAGCCGCTCAGTCCATGGCTACCTTAGAACAAATTATGGCAGGTGTTCATCAGAATATGAGCGATCAAGATTTTGTTCAACTCATCACGAAGCTGCAGGGTGGAGTCAGTCAGTTAAAAGCAGGGGCTGATCAGCTTCATACGGGCTCAGTAGCTTTGGAATCAGGTCTGCAACAGATTCAAAGTGAATCCAAGACAGCTGTTGATCAGTTAAATGCCGGTTCTCAACAAATCGTATCTAAAAATGAAGAATTGATCAGTGGTGCCTCCTTATTAAATGACGGAACAGCACAGTTGGAAGGACAAAAATCAAAATTAATGGAGATGAGCGATGGTCTTGTACAGCTGCAAAGTGCTTTTGATACATTGGAGAATGGTGCCAAACAGCTTTATGACGGACAAAGTCAGTTCAATGAGCAGGGTATGAATCAATTAAAAGAAACGGTCGATTTGACAACAACGGAATTTAACACACTACAAACTGTGTTTGATCAAATCGATGCATTAAACAAGGAACATAAGTCGTTTGCGGGTACACCGGATAATTCGGAAAACATCGTTCGATTTGTATTCCGAACCAAGGATATCGAATCAAAAGATGAATAAAAAAATGATCAGCAGGATACAAAAGCGTATCTGGCTGAGGCTGCTGAAAAAGTCTTCAAGAGATGAATAGAAAAGAATCTTTCGAAAAAGCAAAATATAAAGAGGTTAGAATAAGTGATCACAGTATGCTTATTTAACCTCTTTTTTCATCCCTTCCTGTGCTCGAAAATGATAAAATAGACAATGTAGAAATAAAGGTGATATGTGTGCTAAAAACAGTAATCCAGGATGGTTTGAGTTTAAGTCCTTTCGGTGATTTATATGACATTTAGATCGATAAAGATAATTTTTGGAGAATGCTTAATGAGACTGTGGATTTATCTTTTATCTACAACGAAGTCCAAAAAAATGATTGCGCCAATATGGGCCGTCCAGCACAGGACCCTATTTTGATGTTCAAATATGTCTTGTTGAAATCGGCCATGAAATTATCGGATAGGGATCTCATACGTAAAACCCGTGTGGATATGGAGATGAAGTATTTCCTTGGTTACGCGCCGGAAGAAACGAATTTTATTGACCCTTCTCTTTTATCAAAGTTTCGGCATATACGATTGAAGGATCTAGACTTAGTGGATCTTTTATTAAACAAAACCGTCGAGATCGCACTCAGTAAAGGTGTGATGAACGTCAGAAACAAATTGATCCAAGATTCCACGCATACCCATGCCCTTTATCAACAGGTATCACCCAGAGAAGAACTTCTAAAACGAGCCAAAGATTTACGCAAAGCCGTTTATGCGGTTGACGAAGGGATGAAAGAAAAAATGCCTTCCAAACGAAAAGCGAACAGTGGACTTTTAGAAGATACGATTGAATATACAAAAGAAGTCATAAAAGCGGTAGAGACAGAAGGTGGATTTGAAAATTGTGTAGCCGTTAATGAACGCATGGACTATCTAAGAGAAGGGATTGAGGATACAGAAACCGAAATAGAATATTCAAAAGACAGGGATGCCAGAATAGGACATAAAACAGCGGATACGAATTTTTTTGGGTATAAGACACATATTGCGATGAGTGAAGAGAGAATCATAACGGCAGCCGTCATTACATCGGGTGAAAAACATGACGGTAAACAAATGCAGGAATTGGCAGAAAAGAGTGAAGCGGCAGGAATTGAGGTAGAAGCAGTGATAGGAGATGGAGCTTATTCTGAAAAGGAAAATATTGAATACTGTAAAGAGAAAGAAATAAAACTGGCGTCAAAATTAAGTAGAACCGTACTCCATGGCAACCGAAGAAATAGTAAACGCTTTGAATATAACAAGGATGCCGGGATGTATGTATGTCCACAGGGGCATATGGCTTACAAAAAGGTGAAAACAGGTACAAAAAAAGATAAAAACGGTGTAGATACAAGAGTAGAACTTTATTTTTTTAATGTAGAGAAATGTAAATACTGTCCAAAACGGAAAGGCTGTTATAAAGAAGGGGCAAAAACAAAAACGTATTCTGTCAAAGTCAAATCGGATATTCATATTGAGTATATGGATTACATGAAGACAAAAGAATTTGAAGAGTTGTATGCACACCGATATAAAATCGAGGCAAAGAATGGAGAGTTAAAAAGTGAATATGGTTATGATACTGCACAAGGATGCGGTCTTTTAAGCATGAACATACAAGGGGCCAGTACGATGTTTATGGTCAATATGAAGCGAATTTTCAAATTAATGAAGTATAAAGGAGTTTAAAGCCCTCTGATTTTAACCGATTTTATAGCATTATCAAAAAAAACAGTGAGAGACAGAATTTTTTTCTGATGTTCTCACTGTTTTCATTTTTTTGGATTTTAAAATCTCCTATTTTTTCAGCGGCCTCATCTGGCTGATCTTTTTTTTGTTCTGTAATGATAGAAATTTGTCCACACGATAAGTTAAATTATCAAATGATTAGCAATATCCATAGTTCTTTATTTAGAAACTGGGTATTATCCTTTTGTGGAACTTATTATTTCCCTAATTTTGTATAGAGATTCTCTAGATTTCTGTTCGTTATCAAACATCACAATTGTAAACAAACAATCTATAATTGCTAATTGAGCAATTCTGCTAGATAAAGATTCAGATCGAAAGCCCGTTTCTTCAGATGATGAAATGAGTAAAATATCTGAATACTTCGTTAGTGGGCTTAGATTATAACTAGTAATGATAATAATTTTTGCGTTGGCCTTTTTTAGAGTCTGGGCAATTTTTATTGATTCATGCGTTAAGCCTGTGTGAGAGATAATAATGGCACAGTCTTTAGAGGTTAAAAGGGATGCCTGCATTAATTGAATGTGAAAATCACTATTATAGCGACAAGGTATTGGAGACCTGAGGAATTTATGATACGCATCATAAGAAACAACATTTGATCCACCAACACCAAAAAAATTTATAGAATCGGAGGATAGGATCATTTTAGCAGCTCTTTCGACAGTTTTAGGGTCAATAAGGGATTTTGTGTCCTTTAAAGACTGTATACTGGAATCAAACACTTTTTGTGCGATAGTGTAATAACTATCACTTTGTTTTATGTTCTCATGTATGGATATTTCGGGGTCGAAAGTCTCTGTAAGCAGATCGTTACGAAAATCTCTAAACCCAGAGTATCCAAGTTTTTTAGTGAACTGAAAAATGGTTGAATCGGCAAATCCCAAATATTTTGCAATTTCAGTAATAGTCATGTGCGAAACATTTTTTGGATCATGAAGTATAAAGTTTGCAATAGTTTTTTCTTTTTTGCTCAAATCTCTATAAATTGACTTAATTTTTAGGCTAATAGTTTTGGTTTTCATTTAATTCTCCAAACAATTTTTTTACAAATGAATAGTACCATGAAAATATTTTTGTGTCGATATTTTAAAACCTCAGCAAACGTTGGTATTAAACAGTCAAATCATTAAATAAAAAAAATATTTTTTATTTAATGATTGAAAATAAAAATAATTTTTGTATAATTAAATTAAGAAATGGAGGCGCTTACATTGAAGATAGGTGTTATAGGATTAGGAAAAATGGGTGTAAATATTGCGATGAATTTACAATCCCATGGCTATGGAGTAGTTGGTTTTGATACAAGTGTTTCCGCAAGAAATTTTTCGAAGAATCAGGGTATTGAAGTGAAAGAGAATATCAGAGAATTATTATCCGCTTTAGATGATAGAAAAGTAGTATGGTTGATGCTTCCAAGCGGGGAAACAATCGATGACTGTATTAATCAATTAACTCCATATCTGATGAAGGATGACATTTTAATAGATGGGGGAAATTCCTACTATAAGGATTCTGTTTCTAGAGCGAAATCCTTAAAACAAAAAGAAATATTTTATTTGGACGTAGGTACATCAGGTGGAATGAAAGGTGCAAGAACAGGAGCATGTTTAATGATTGGTGGTGATAAACGTGCATATGAATATTTAAAAGGGGTTTTTGAAGATATCTCAGTAACTGACGGTCAGTTGTATACTGGTAGTTCTGGCAGCGGTCATTATATGAAAATGATACATAATGCCATCGAGTATGGAATGATGGAATCTATTGGAGAGGGGTTTCAACTACTAAAGGAGAGTGAATATAATTATGATCTAAAATTGGTTGCAAAAAATTGGAATAATGGATCTGTGATTCGAGGGTGGTTAATGGAATTAGCACAGGAACAATTTAATACCCATCCGGGTCTAAAAGATGTAAAAGGGGTTGTTGATGCCACAGGTGAAGCCAAATGGGCAGTTGAGGAGGCATTGAGTCTGGGCATAAGTATTCCCATCATAGCATTATCGCTTATGGTGAGAAATAATTCAAAAGATGAGGAAAAGTTTTCATGCAAGGTTGTTTCAGCATTGCGAAATGGATTTGGAGGTCACACAGTAATAAAGGAAAAATTATATGAATAGATTAGTGATATGTACACATGGAGAGTTTGGTAGAACTCTTAAAGAATCAGCCGAATTAATAGTAGGTCCAATAAAAGACATTGAAATTTTATGTTTAAGTCCAGGAGAAGATCCTTACGACTATAAAAAAAGAATTGAAAATTATTTGAAACAGCATGAACAAGATTATTTTCTATTTCTCGTGGATTTATTTGGCGGTACTCCGTCAAATATGGCAAGTACATTCGTAAAAGACTTTAATATAGAGATTGTTTCAGGACTAAACTTGGCAATGCTAATCGAAGTGTATTCTAATGTAAATAGAATGCCAATCAAATTGCTTGGGGAATTGGCGATAACAACATCTATTAATAATATCAAGAATGTAAAGTCGGAATTGTTAAGCAATCAGAAGGAGCGTTTATAATATGGCAGATATTAGATTAGTAAGAGTTGATTTTAGATTAATACACGGACAAGTAATTACAAAATGGTTTGGTACTACAAGGGCAAATCAAATTATAATTATTGACGATGAATTATCTAAAGATCCATTCATGGCAAGTATTTACGAGATGTCAGCTCCTCCGGGCGCGAAAGTTACAGTTTTTTCGGTTGAAAAAGCTGTTGAAGAGTGGAATAAGAATCAATTAGGAGATGGTAAGCTATTAGTCCTCTTCAAAAATGTGAATCAAATATACTCTGCATGGGAACTAGGGTTCCCATTTAAAGAAATACAGATTGGAGGACTAGGTAGTGCTCCGGGGCGTAAAGTAGTATTTGGCCCGATTACTTTAAATGATGAAGATGCTAAAAAATTAAAACAAATGAATGATAATAACGTTCGAGTTTATCTTCATCAAGTTCCGGAAGAAGGATCTGCTGAATTAATTGACGTCTTAAAAAAGAATAATTTTGATATTTAGGAAAGGATATAATATGGATATTGCACTAGCTATACTATGTGGTTTGCTATATTTTGCAGGAACTAATCGTGTTGGTTATACTTTGGCATCAGCTCTAGGCTCGGGAGTATTTATTGGTTTTGTTTTAGGATTATACTTTGGAGATGTAACTAAAGGATTGGCTATAGGTGCTTCGATTCAGCTGGTTTACCTTGGAATCATAATGACAGGAGGTAATGTTCCAGCAGATGCAGCCTTAGCTGCAGTAATAGCAATACCTATTGCACTAAAAACCGGTATTGATACAGACGCTGCTGTTGCTCTAGCAGTACCATTTGGAGTTTTAGGAGTATTTTTAGATCAGATTCGTAGAACCACAAATTCAATATGGGTCAGAATGGGAGATAAGTATGCTTTAATGGGAGATAGAAAGGGAATTTTCAAATGTGCATTTCTATATCCAGAATTAATGACCATCTTATTAAGATTTGTACCAGTCTTTGTCTTGACATTATTTGGTACAGATGCGGTCTCATCTCTATTAAAAGTGTTACCTGGTTGGGTGATTACAGGATTCTCTGTGGCAGGTGGAATCTTACCTGCTATGGGGTTTGCTATCATTATTGTTACTATTGGAAAACCAAAATTGCTACCTTACTTCTTTATCGGTTTTTTTGCGGTCCAATACTTAGGAATTAATACTATGGCTGCAGCTGTTTTTGGGGTATGTATCTCATTATTAGTTATTTTTAATTCAATGAAAAAAGAAGAGGCTTAACATGGAAAACAATGTAAATAAAAAAGTAACATTAGACAAAAAAGACTTGAAAAAGACTTTTATGATGTGGTGGGCAACTACAGAACTAAGTAATTCGTATGATCGTTTACAAGGGTTGGCATTTTGTAACGCATTGGCAAAAAACTTAGAAAAATTATATGGAAAAGATAGTGAAGAATATAAAAAAGCATTAGTTCGACATATGGAATTTTACAATTCTGAAGGAATTACGGGATCTGTCATACATGGGATTGCTTTATCTATGGAAGAAGAAAAGGCAAATGGTGTACCGATAACTGGAGAAGTTATTACAGGGATAAAAACAGGTTTGATGGGTCCGATAGCTGGTATTGGAGATACTTTAATTCATGGAACATTAAAGCCGATTATTCTTGCTTTGGCTTGTACTTTTGCTCTACAAGGAAGTACGTTAGGAGCATTTATTCCATTTCTTATTCCAATAATTTGCATAGGGATAGGAATGTGGTGTTTAAGATTTGGATATAGATTAGGAAAAGATTCAGTTATGAAATTAATGAAATCTGGAATGATTAATAATATTATAACTGGAGCAAGTATTTTAGGTTTGTTTATGATGGGGGCTTTATCTAGTTCATACGTTAAAGTGTCAACAGGTCTACAATTTGTTATGCAAAACGCCAATCCTATAGTATTGCAGGATATCTTAGACCAAATACTGAAAGGTATATTACCTCTTGGTTGCATATTTGGAATATATTGGTACTTTACGCATAAAGGAGCAAACTATAATAAAGTTATTTTTGGTATCTTAATTTTCTCGATGATTGCCGGCTTCTTTGGAATTCTTGGATAATGAATATGGAACAAGATTATTATAATCAATATATAGACGAAAAATTAGAAGATGTTTGGAAAATTTCCAAGTACATTCATTTAAACCCCGAGATTGGCTTTAAAGAGTATAAGGCATCAAAGATCCAATGTGATTTTTTACGAAAGCAAGGATTTGAAGTTCAACAAGGAGTTGATGAATTAGACACTGCTTTTGTTGCTACGTATGGCAGTGGCAAACCTGCTATTTGTATAGTCTCAGAATATGATGCATTAGAAGGAATGGGGCATGCTTGTGGACACAATTTAATTTGCGCAACATCAATTTTAACTGGAGATGTTATTAGAGAGTATTTATCCAAGCATCCTGATCAAGGGTGTGTTAAAGTGATTGGAACACCTGCTGAGGAAGGCGGTGGCGGAAAGATAAAGCTTCTAAAAAAAGGTGTATTCGAGAATATAGATTCTGTTTTTATGATGCATCCAACAAGTTATAAAACAAAGCTAGCAGGACGATGCCTTTCGGTTTATGATTTAAAGATTACTTTTTACGGACAATCAGCTCAAGCTGCAAGTCATCCTGAGGAAGGTAGAAGTGCTTTGAGTGCTGCTAATCTTTATTTAACTGCATGTGGCTTATGGAAACAGCAATTGTCTATGGATACAAGAATAAATCAAATAATAGAACAGGGAGGAATAAGAACAAACATTGTTCCTGATAAAGTAGTCATAAAATCAAATGTTAGGTGTTTTAGTGCTAGTAATCTTGAAAAATTAGTGAGATTAATTAAGAATTGTGCAATTAAATGTGCTGATGCTATGGAATGTACGGTGGAAATTGCAATGGAAGAAGGATATCAAGGAAGAGTTCCAAATTGTGTTTTGTCTGATATTTGTAGGGAAGAATTTGTAAAGCTTGATGAGCCTTTAATGGATGGCTTGGTAGACGATTATGGTGGTGAGGATTTGGGTAATGTTTCCCATTATATTCCAATATGTAATCCTTATGTGACTATTTATCCTGATAGAAAGATCTCAGGGCATACAGACAAGTTTAGAGAATTAGCTATATCTGATTCTGGATTAAGATGTATTCAAATAGCTAGCAAAGCAATGGCGCAATCTATTATTAGACTATATCAAAAGCCTAATTTAATAGAACTGGCTAAAAAAGAACTTAAAGAAAGGTTACAAACTGAAAACTAAAACGATTTGACAACAACGGAATTTAACACACTACAAACTGTGTTTGATCAAATCGATGCATTAAACAAGGAACATAAGTCGTTTGCGGGTACACCGGATAATTCGGAAAACATCGTTCGATTTGTATTCCGAACCAAGGATATCGAATCAAAAGATGAATAAAAAAATGATCAGCAGGATACAAAAGCGTATCTGGCTGATCTTTTTTTGTTACTTCTGTTTTTTCATATGAGGTTCTAAAAGCTTCATCATCAAAGGAACCAGAACGATACCTAGAATAAAGGTTGGAATCATGTAGGTTGCCTGATATGTGATGGAACCCCAAAGTGGTGTTTCCCAAACCACAACACCGCTGATCGTTGAACAGATAAAGCGGATCGCATTTGTTACAAGGACACCGGAATAGAAATAGCCAAAGTTTGGAAATAGGCTGGCTAAGCCATAGGCTGCAAAGGCAAGCAGATAATCCAAAAGAAATCCGATGAGTGTTGGTGTGTACATAGGCCCGGTAATAAATTGGGCAAATACCGCAACTACCGCAACAAATAATCCTTTTTGCCATCCTAAATGATAGCTGGCAATCAACAAAGCCAGTGTGGATACACCTAAGCTTCCACCATTAGGCATTTGCAGGATCGGCATGGTATTAATAAAAGTATCCAATACCATAAAGAGGGCTACATAAAAAGCCATCAACACAACATCTCTGACTGATAAATTCTTTCCCATAAAAAAACACCTCCATTTGAGGCGTAAGGAATTCAAAAAAACTTTGAAGACTCCCTACGCTAGAATTACCTAGATCAGGTCATAAGGGACCGTATGACTACATCTCAGCCTAAATAGGCGCCCCTGTCTTGACTTGTATATTATAATCGAAAAGAAATTGATTTTAAAGCATTTTTTTTGTAGCTTTATAATACTAGATTCATATTTTTTTATGGTATAATCAAAATCGTACACTAAGAAGGTTTTGTATACGCTACCGTTAATGTCTCAAAAGATACAAAGAGAGCAGTTTCAATCCTTTTATACTTTATGCGTGAACTGGCTGATTATGAAGACTTGTATCTGCAATCATAATATCGTAATAAGGAATATGGAAAAGCAATCCTAAGAGAATTAACTCGCATTGCGGTAGTGAGGATGTGAGCGTTTGGATTGGAATCAATCCAGTGTTGATTTTTATCTTTCTCTGGGTGCAAAACTAATGTCAGATTGGACAGTGTATCGAAGCAGTGAAACGGCCCTGCAAACCACGGCAGAAGAATAAGGGCATGCAGAAAATGAAGAATCGAAAGGAAAAGGAGTTTGTATGTGGATCTTATGTACAGCATTCAGTCTGATATTTACAGTAGCTCATATTTGGCATAGAGCATCAAAAAGGAAAGGTTCTGCACTGTTGTTAGTTCTTTCACTTTTATCTGTAACCTTTAATCTATTATCGCTCTATAATCAAATCTTAGAATGGGTCCGGCATCAGGACTGGTCGGCCTTAGAAGATGTAGTGCCGGCGATACAGCCGATATTGCTTTTTTATGTAATGCTTATTATCCTTATTAATCTTTTTTTATACCATGGAAATAAAGGATATAAAGCCTATAAATAGATATAACAATGAAAGAATGATACAATACGAAACAGAAAAGAGGTTCAATATGAAATTTCAAAAATCAAAGGTTGTGATCGTTGGTGTTGGCAATGTAGGAGCAACGACGGCTTATAGTATTATCAATCAGGGACTCTGCGAAGAAATCGTACTGATCGATGTCAATAAAGAAAAAGCAGTGGGGGAAGCACTGGATATGCAGCAGGCCATTCATTTTATGAATCGAAACATGGTGGTACGTGCCGGAGAGTATGCAGATTGTAAGGATGCGGATATTGTCATCATTACGGCTAGTGCACCAATGCCAAAAGATTCGAATGATCGTTTAGAAATGTTGCAGCCAAGCATTCATATTATGAAAGATATTGTTTCATCTGTGATGGGAAGCGGCTTCAATGGAATTTTTATTGTTGTGTCCAATCCGGTCGATATCATGACGTATCTGGTATGGAAATTTTCAGGACTTCCTGCCAGTCAGGTCATTGGAAGCGGCACCGCTTTAGATACGGCAAGGCTTTGCTGCAGCCTGGCTTCAATGTATGATCTGGATTCAAAAAGCGTACATGCCTATATTTTGGGCGAACATGGTGATAGTGAGATGGTTGCCTGGTCTTCTTCTACGATCGGTGGAAAGCTGTTATCCGATGTATTGAGTGATAATGCAGAGCGCACCCAAAATGAGACAGAAGAGAGTTTATTGGAACAGACCAAACAGGCAGGTTGGGAAATTTTCAGCCGCAAAGGAAATACGTGCTATGGGATTGCCGCTTCTACGACAGCTATCGTAAAATCCATCTTATTTAATGAAAACCGAATTTTACCAGTCAGTGTTTTGGTCAATGGTATTTATGGTATTGAGAATGTGTATTTATCGGTGCCGACCATTTTAAATGGTTCCGGTGCTAAGGAAACGGTTGAAATTCGCTTAGATGAAAAGGAAAAGAAAGCCTTGTTGGAATCGGCTGCACTTTTGAAGTCCATTTATACAGATTTACAGGTGTAGAGTTTAAATTATTTGCGAAACAGACCGAAATGGATTAGAATAGTTTCATGAAAATTAATAGTGAAACCATTATATTAGACAGTGATCCAAGAATTCGTACAAAAAGCGAGAAAGTAGAACTGCCATTATCGGCGCAGGATCGTCAGTTATTGGAAGATATGCTGACCTATGTTCGCCATTCTCAGAATGATGAGATTGCGCAGGCAGAGGGGTTACAGCCGGCTGTAGGAATTGCGGCAATCCAGTTGGGGATCCCTAAGCAGTTGATTGCGGTTGTTGTGCCGGAAGAAGATGGGGTACAGGAAGCTGCATTAGCCAATCCGAGAATCGTTTCCGAATCGGTACAAAACGGATATTTGGAAAATGGCGAAGGTTGTTTATCGGTTAAAGATGAGCATCCCGGACATGTGTTCCGTCATGCCCGCATCAAAGTACGTGGCTATGATCTGATTCAGGATAAAAATGTAACGATCAGTGCAGAAGGTTATTTTGCGATAGCCCTTCAACATGAAATTGATCATCTATCCGGTATTTTATTCTATGATCGCATTGATGAAAACGATCCATGGAAAGAAGATCCAGAAGCAGAAGTTATCTAATACTCTGCTTTTTTAATTGTTAAGGTATAGGGGTTTTGTTATAATTTAAGAAAGATTAACATATGTTTATTGTATAGAAAAGAGGAATTTATGCCAAAACAGATGAACAGTAGTTTTGGTCATGCTCAATCAAAGAAAACATATCATACAAAGAATCGTGTTGAAAAAAACGATACATTGATTTACGCCCTGGGGGGACTGGGTGAAGTCGGAAAAAATATGTATTGTTACGAACATGAGAATGAAATTTGTATCGTTGACTGTGGTGTGTTATTTCCCGGAGATGATCTTTTAGGTGTTGATTACGTCATTCCGGATTACCATCATTTGATTCGCATGAACAAAAAAAGAAAATTTTTAGTGATTACCCATGGTCATGAAGATCATATCGGAGGTATCCCCTTCTTATTGAAGCAGGTCAATATCGATGCCATTTATGCACCGCGATTTGCCAAAGCTTTGATACAGAAAAAACTTTCGGAACATAAAGGACTGGAGCGTACAAAAATCATTGAGATCAATGATGAATCCCGCATTCATACAAAGTATTTTACCGTAGGTTTCTTTAATACGATTCATTCCATTCCGGATTCTTTAGGCGTTTTGATCACAACGCCAAATGGCTCGATCGTGCATACTGGAGATTTCAAATTTGATTTGACACCGGTTGGAACCAATGCCGACTATCAAAAAATGGCATATATCGGTGTATTGAAGCCGGATCTTTTGATGTCCGATTCAACAAACTCCGGCGTAGAAGATTTTTCGATTTCGGAAAAGAAGGTCGCCAATGAAATTCTGGATATTATGCGTAAAACCAAACAGCGATTGATCGTTGCGACATTTGCTTCTAACGTTCATCGTGTTTCGCAAATATTAGAAGCGGCTATCAAGTGCGGACGTAAGGTCATTGTCTTTGGTCGAAGCATGGAAAATGTTGTCGATATTGGTCGAAAGATGGGTACGATCAAAGTAAAAAACAGTGATTTTTTAAGTCCGGATGAATTAGCCCATATACCGGATGAGAAGGTCTGCATTATTTGTACCGGATCGCAGGGAGAACCGTTAGCAGCTTTAAGCCGTATTAGTAACGGAACGCATCGCTATATCCATATCAAACCGGGAGATACGATTGTGTTTAGTTCCAATCCGATTCCGGGCAATGCTTCCAGCGTTAATAAAGTGATCGATAACTTGTTTAGAAGCGGTGCGACTGTGTTGACAAAGTCGATATTAAACAATCTGCATACAACAGGACATGCTTCTAAAGAAGAACAAAAGCTGATGTTGCAGCTGATCAAACCACGTTACTTTATGCCGATCCATGGCGAATATAAGATGTTGATGCAGCACCGACAGACAGCTATGGAAGTCGGTGTTCCCAAAGAAAAGATCTTTGTCTGCGCCAATGGAGATATCCTGATTTTACGAAACCATGAGGTCCTTCAAAGTGATTGGCGATATCAAGGGGACGATATTTATGTAGATGGAAATGATATTTCCGGTTTATCAACAGCTGTATTAAAGGATCGTCGCATATTGGCCGACAATGGTTTAGTGTCTGTTATTATCGCGATTGATTCAAAAACAAATAAAATTTTGATGCGTCCGGTTATTGTGAGTCGAGGCTTTGTCTTCATTAAAGACTCACAGGGGTTGATTAAAGAGGCTGAATTTATCGTACATAATTCCTTACAAGAGAAAATGAAGGAAAAGACGACATTCTCAGAAATTAAAAACTGTGTTCGTTCTACCTTGGAACCTTATTTGTATAAGAAGACACATCGAAATCCAATCGTGATTCCGGTCATCATCAATTCACGCCAAACGATGGAAGAAATTCAACAGAAGCGTTTGGCAAAACAACGGGTTCGTAAGAAGGAAGAAGCATAAAAATGTAGTCTGGGAGAGCAAGAAACGCTCTCCTTTTTTAAGACTTGATTTTAATAAATATAAGTTAAAAATAGATACAAAGGATATCAAATTTTTATGTAGATAGAAAATGCATGACTAGATTCACCATGGTTTCTTTTTCTTCTGGCACAGATTGAGCAATCATCAAAGTAATCGCAACCAGAGTACTATTGGAAATAATTTGTTTGCCATCGACAAAGAGATGATGGTTCTTGTTTAAAAATTCTAGAAATATTGTCACCCCAATTCTTTTACAACCATCCACAAATGGATGATCTTTGATCAAAAAATAGAGAAGGTGAGCCGCTTATTCTTCCATGCTTGGATAAGCTCCTGACCAAAGACATTTTGATAGATCGCTTCAAGAATTCCTTTTAGTTTTCCTTCTTCTTTTTCCACACCAAATACATCGGATTCAAATTTCATCGTATCAATTAGAGCTCTACATTCTTCATACGTTAGGCGATAAATAGAATCTGTCCCTTTTGGTTTAGAGATAGAATTATGGTCATAATCATCCAGCAAAGATAAAGCGCTTTGATAGGCTTCAATGACGTTAAAGACTTCCGTTTCATCGATTTCCAAAGTAGAAGCCAACATACGATTTTGAATCTTTATCGTTTTGTTTAACCGATTTAATCGTTTTTGATTTATGGTATAGCCTTTGATCATATAGTCCTTTAAAACAGAGGTTGCCCATTTGCGAAAGATGATGCCGTTGGGTGATTTAACACGATAACCAACCGCTAAAATCATATCAAGGTTATAGATTCTAAGATTACGTTTGACTTTTCGTTTTCCTTCAAATTGAACATGTGCGTTTTCCGCACATGTTGAAGTTTCATCAAGTTCTTTGTCATTATAAATGTTTCGAATGTGACGAGTGATTCTTGATCGATCTACATCAAATAGTGTGGCCATCTGGTCTTGTGATAGCCAAACATCCTCACGATTTTCACTTACAGTTACTTCTAATTCCAATTCACCATTTTTAAATACTACAATATCATTTGTCATGTGATTCTCCTTCTAGAAAATAAAAATTTTTTCTTAAAGAAAATTCTAAATAGAGAATCTTACTAAAAAATGACGGGTAATCCTTTTTAAACAAGTTTTTTTGTTAAGGGTGTAAAGGTGAATAAAAAACATCAAATTTATCTATATTTTTGGGAATAAAATGAGAAATCAGTAGAAGTTTAGATTGACTTAGAAAGTCCATGCTTTTTCATTTTGCAGGTATATTCACGTTCTTTTGTTAAATCTATGGTAGAATGGATACTGGTGATAACATGACAACATTACAAAAACGACTTTTAGTTGTGATCAGTATTTTGACAGCTTTTATGGTTTTTGTCGCATCCAGTCTGTTTATGGCCTTTATGATCAATCCAGATCAGCTTTATGTACGCTATCAAAGTGTTGAAGATACAAAGATTTCGCAAGATATTGGTGTAGTTTCCATGGTGTATTTTACAGATGTGCAATATGGCAAATTTCAAGATGATGCCCGTATGGAAAAGTTGATTCATACGATACAGGATTTAGATCCCGGCATTGTGATCTTTGGCGGCGATCTCTATGATGATGCTTATACGCCCAGTGAAGAATCCAATCAAAAGTTGATACAGTATTTCAATCAGATCGAGGCACCATTAGGTAAGTTTTGTGTGTTGGGTGAAAAAGATCAGGATGAAACAAAGGCACAGTCGGTACAGAGCATCTTAAATAACAGTGGCTTTGAGATTCTATCCAATACGTCTGTTCGGCTTTTAAACTGTATTCGTTTGACCGGTTTAGCAACAACACCGGATTATTCCATTTTGAGCGCGAATGCGGCACAAGAATATAATATAGTAGTCAGTCACTATCCCGATGTTTTGTTGGATCAGAGCCTGCAATCGACTGCGATATCCTTGGCTTTGGCAGGACATGCACATGGAACGCAGTTAACGTATCCATGCCTCGGTGCTTACCGAAGCGTAGAAGGAGCGACTTCCTTGAATCGGGCACAATCTGTGAATCTGCCGTTTGAAACGATTCTTTCAGCTGGTGTGGGATGCACAAAGGTGGATGCGCGTTTAAATGCCGACCCGGAAATTCATTACTTCTTATTTTCACATAAGAACTGATAGGCTTTGGTTGTGCCTGGTATTGTGATAAAATAACCCAGTCAGGGGGATCTATGTTTAAAAGAAAAGTAAAAAAAGTGCAGAAACAACAAAAAGAAAAAAAGAAGCGAAAACCGCAATGGGGGCTGTTTTTTGATAAAGTACGTCACTTTTTTTCTTTAACACCTAAAAGTGACAGGATCGTAACATTAGCGGTGCTTTTGTTAGTGCTGTGTGGAACGGTCATGATCATTTCCACCAATGTTGGTGGTACGACTTCAAATGCCAATATTGTTTTGACGACAACAATTCGACAAGTAGTCTATTTGGTCATCTCATTTTTGTTTATGTGGGCAGCCAATCATATTTTTAATTTTAAATGGTTCAGTAAGGCACAAAATATGATTCTGATCTTTGCGTTTATTTTTATGTTGATGCCATTAGCGTTTGCTGCATCCGGAGGTTCCCATGCCTGGATCCGTTTGCCGGGAGGTGTGACGATACAGCCGGCAGAATTCGCAAAACCTTTGTTGATCCTTGTGTTCGCAACTTCCTTGTATCAGGCCAGAAAGGATGCGAGCATGACAAGACATTGGCAGATCTTGTTTCGAAAGCCGTTCATTTGCTGGGCGATGTTGATGGTAGGAATTGTTCTGCAACATGACTATGGAACCGGCTTTATCATTTCCTTTATATTCTTTATCTGTTTGATGATTCCGGCGTACCCGCAAATGGAGACATTTCAAAAATGGCTGCGACGGATCATCGGTACGGTTTTTATCGTGGCACTTGTTTTGTTCTGGGTGACGGACATCGGTACATCCATTTTGTCGCATACACCTCTGGCACATATTGCCACGCGTATTGAAAATGCGAAAAATCCTTATACAGATGTTTACGGAAGTGGATATCAGCCGGCTAATGCCTTATATGGAATTGGAAGCGGCGGCTTATTTGGTCGTGGAATTGGTGGTTCGCTGCGTAAATATGGGTATTTGACACAGGCAGATAATGATTACATTTTAGCGGTCATTATTGAAGAAACCGGAATTTTTGGTTTGGGAATTCTTTCTTTATTATATGGATTGTTGATCTATCGCTTTTTCTACTATGCATTTAAGACCAATGAATTTACCTATAAGACCGTGCTTGTGGGTTCCAGTGCTTATTTATTTATCCATTTTGTACTGAATGTAGGTGGTGTTTCCGGCTTGATCCCATCGACCGGTGTTCCGCTTTTGTTTATCAGTAGTGGTGGTTCTTCCTTGATGGCGGCTTTTATCACTGTCGGGTTATGCCAGCAGTGTATTTCCCAAATTCGGTTAAAGGAGATGAAATCGAATGCGTATCGTATCCGGTAAATTTGGCTCTCGAAAACTGGTCAGCGTGGATGGAATGACGACCAGACCAACATCGGATAAAGTTAAGGGTGCCATTTTCTCCAGTTTAGGAAATCAATTTTCAGGCGGTACTATGTTGGATTGTTACAGCGGTACAGGAAATATGGCATTGGAAGCTATCTCACGAGGAATGGATCATGCGGTATGTGTAGAGATCAATAAAAAGGCTGTGCAGGTGATTCGCACCAATGTCAAAAATCTAGGTGTATCGGATCAAGTTAAGGTGATTTCGGGAAATATCTTTTCTGTTTTGTCACAGCTGCAAACGACATTTGATTTGGTCTATGTCGATCCACCTTATAAAAAAGAAGAAAATATGAAGCTATTGGAAGCACTGGATTCTTACAATCTGGTCAATGAAGATGGACACGTGGTTATTGAAAGCCTTGCCACACAAACCTGGTCGGATCAGGTAGGTCATTTTTATAAATATAAAGAAAAAACATATCGGGATACAAAAATAACGTATTATAGAAAGGAAACTAAATCATGACAAAAGCTTGTTTTTGCGGAACCTTTGATCCTTTGACCAAAGGCCATATAGATATTATTGAAAGAGCTGCCGGTATTTTTGAGGAAGTGATTGTCTTTGTATCCGTAAACAGTGAAAAGAAAGAGCAGTTTTCTAAGGAACAGCGGATGTATTGGATCAAACAGGCAACATCTCACTTAAAAAATGTACGTTGTGTCATACAGACAGGTCTGGTCGTAGAAGCTTGTAGAAAAGAAGGTGCCAGAGTTTTGGTTCGCGGATTGCGTAACTCTATCGATTTTCAATATGAGCAGAATATGGAAGCGATGAATCATCAAATGGCACCGGAGATCGAAACGGTATTTTTGATGAGTGATCCGGCACATCTGTATTGTTCCAGCTCCAATGTTCGTGAACTTCTTCGGTACGGACAAGATGTATCCCATATGGTGCCGGAATGTGTATGGCAAGATTTAAAGAAGGTGAAAAGATGAAGGAATTTACAGAATGGATGACAGAAAATGGATTTCAGATAAAGGATCCGCAAATTTATCAGGAAGCCTGTACACATTCAAGCTTTGCGAATGAACATCATAAAAAAGGCAAGGATAATGAGCGCCTGGAGTTTATGGGCGATGCAGTCTTACAGATATGGAGTGCCGATCAACTGTTTCATATGGAACCGGTCATGCGGGAAGGGCAAATGACAACCTTGCGTGCCCAAACAGTTTGTGAAGCAACCCTGGCGAAGTTAAATCAGAAGCTGGGCTGGTATGAATATTTAAAGCTTGGTGTCGGTGAAGAAAAAAACGGAGGGCGTCATCGTGCCAGTATTTTAGCGGATCAATTTGAGGCCTGTCTGGGTGCTATTTATATCGATCAGGGGTATGGCGCCTGCGATGCGATCTTAAAAGAGCATATGTCTCCTTTGTTCAAAGCAGAAAAAAGTGAAGATGTAAAGGATTATAAAACCCATTTACAGGAAGTCATTCAGGCAGATACACGTAAGACCATTCAATATCGCTGTCTGCAGGAAATTGGGCCAAGCAACGCTCCGACATTTACGATGGGTGTATATTTGGATGATATATTGTTGGGAACCGGAACAAGCTCGACAAAGAAAAAAGCCGAGCAGCTGGCGGCTAAAGATGCGTTTGGCAAAATGGTCAGATAAGGAGTGATCCGATGGTTTGGGAAAGCATAGGCAATTTTTTGCCGGAAGAATTTAAAAACTATTTTGAACATGCTCTTTTTGAAAAAGGGCCTGTTTTTCATGTGAAAAAAGAACAGCTGGAAATGACACTGTTACTGGAGCACGTACTTCCATTTGAGGTGTATTCCCGCTTGTTGCATACATTAAAAGTAAAGACACATGTGCATGTGGATTTGATTGTTCATTCCAAAGATACGCAGGTGGATATGGTCAATCTGGATCAATATGTCAGTTATTTTGTGGAAAAAGATACACAGTTTAAAGATTTTCGTTTTCTTCATCCGTTTATAGAAGAAGATATGGTATATTTTTCGACAAAAGATGAAACAAGACTTACCAAGATGAATCGTAAACTCCCTTCATTGATTGAAAATCTTAAAAATGTCGGGATTCTAATGGAGATGATGTGTAAAAAAATCGAGGATGACAAAGTCATTGAAACACAACATATCGAATTACCGGAAATCCATGCGCCTAAAGAAGAACCGGTACGAAAGACATATCGTAAAGAAGAAGCCGTTTCCTGCGCCATTGCGGAGCTGCAGGTGGGTATGCGCTCGGTGATCATCGAAGGTCATATTTTCTCGGTCGATAATCGTGTCATGAAATCCGGAAAGACGTTACAGATGTTGTATGTATCGGATTATCAGGATGCGATTGTCTGTAAGCGATTTGAAAATGCGCGTTGTTCCATTGATGAGATCAACAGTGTGAAAAAAGGCATGAGTGTTCGCTTAAAAGGGGAAGTTGTCTATGACAGTTTTTCTAAATGCGATTCCTTTATGATCCAGAGCTTAGAAGAAATACAGCCAGCTAAGCGAAAGGATAAAGCGAGTGAAAAGCGTACGGAATGGCATGTGCATTCCAACTTTTCGGAAATGGATGGAGTATGTTCTATCGAGGAATACATTCAAACGGCGTATGATTGGGGCATGGATGCGATTGGTATCTGTGATCATCAAGTCGTACAGGCTTTTCCTATGGCGCAACATAAGGTCACAGCTTTAAATAAACAAGATCCAGACCGTAATTTTAAAATGTTGTATGGCTGTGAGATGAGCATGGTCGATCCAGAGTATAAGATCATTTTTAATAATGATCATCGTAAGTTGGAAGATGCCACCTTTGTCGTATTTGACCTGGAAACGACCGGTCTTTCCAACCGCTTAGATGAGATCATTGAATTCGGTGCTGTTAAGATGAAGCATCGTGAGGTCATCGATCGAAAACAGATGTTTATCGATCCCAAGCGTACCATTCCTGCCAGTATCACGTCATTAACGCATATTTCACAACACGATGTAGATGGACAAAAGACGATTGAACAAGCCATTGATGAATTGTTGGAGTTTATCGGCGATTCTATCCTGGTAGCCCATAACGCATCCTTTGACGTTGGCTTTATGAATGCCGCCTGTCAAAAGTGCAATAAAGGGCATTTAACTAATCCTGTGATTGACACCTGGCCATTGGCCCAGGCCATGATTCCGGATGCCAAGCGTTACAACCTGGGAAGTGTGTGTCGTCATTATGGTGTCAGCTATGATGGAGAGGGTGCACACCGTGCCGATTATGATGCCGAGGTACTCTCGCAGGTTTTATGCCATATGCTCAACGAATATGACAGCGAAGTCACCTTGGATGATCTGGCGGTCTTAAAGAATGAAAACAGCTATACAAAAGTTAGAAATTATCATACGACAGTCTATGCCAAAAATAAGGATGGCTTAAAAGAGCTGTTTGAATTGATTACGTTAAGTCATACTAAATATCTTTCTGCGGAAACGGCCGCCGGTGAACCGAGAATTCCGCGGTTTGAACTGGAAGCCAAAAGAAAGAACGGAAACTTGTTGATTGGTTCCAGTTGCCAAAACGGAGAAATATTTGATTTGGCACATACAAGGGATGCTCAGATGTTGGAAGAGGCCATGGATTTTTATGATTACATTGAACTGCAGCCTTTGGATTGTTACCGCAATCTTCTTCAGATGCGAAGACGTGGTAAAGCCATTCAAAGCGTGGATGATCTAAAAAAGATCATTGGATTTATTTTGGATGCAGCCAAAAAGAAGAATAAGCTGGTGATTGCTTCCAGTGATGCACATTATGTACACCCACATCAAAAGCGAGTACGTGATATTTACATCAATGCCAAGGCCATTGGTAATGCCAGACATCCTTTATATCTGTATGATCAACAACAGCGTAAGGCCACCAGTGCACCGAACCAGCATTTGTTGACAACGGATGAAATGCTGCAGGCATTCTCGTGGTTAGGGGAAGATCTAGCCTATGAAATCGTAGTAACAAATACCAACAAACTCAAGAAAATGACAGAACCGATCTATCCGATCAAAGATAAACTGTATCCACCGGATATCGAAGGATCCGATCAGAAATTGCGAGACATCTGTTTTGAAACAGCGCATAAGATGTATGGAGAGCAATTACCGGAAATCGTAGAAAAGCGATTAAACCGTGAACTGGATAGTATCATCGGACACGGGTACTACGTAGTTTATTACATTTCTCATTTGTTGGTGAAGAAAAGTAACGAAGATGGCTACCTTGTAGGAAGTCGAGGGTCAGTTGGTTCCAGCTTTGTGGCGACCATGAGCAACATTACCGAAGTGAATCCATTACAGCCACATTATGTTTGCCCAAAGTGTCATCATTATGAATTTATTGAAGGTGAAGAAGTCAAATCCGGTTTTGATTTGCCGGATAAACCGTGCCCTGAATGTGGAACCATCATGCGTGGAGATGGGCAGGATATTCCATTTGAAACCTTCCTTGGGTTTGAAGGCGATAAGGTTCCGGATATCGATTTGAACTTTTCCGGGGATTACCAGGCCAATGCGCATGCCTTCACCAAAGAGATTTTTGGGGAGGATCATGTTTTCCGAGCCGGTACGGTAGGTACGGTACAGGAAAAAACAGCTTATGGATATATCAAAGGCTATGAAGAAGAAATGGGGATTGAACCATTCAGTGAAGCAAAACGAATCGACCTTGCCAAAGAATGTGAAGGAGTAAAAAGAACGACCGGTCAGCATCCGGGAGGAATCGTTGTAGTTCCGCTGGATATGGATGTTCATGATTTTACACCGGTGCAGTATCCGGCCAACAACCCTCATGCGGAGTGGAAGACAACGCACTTCGATTTCCATCAGATTCATGATAATATCTTGAAATTTGATATTTTAGGCCATGTCGATCCAACCGCTATGAAAATGTTGGAAAGAATTACCGGAAAAGATGTGCGTACGATTCCGATGAATGACGAAGCAACGATGGCAATTTTCTCCGGCTTGGATTCTTTGAATATCGATACGACACGCTACAATGAAGTAACCGGGGCGGCCGGTATTCCGGAGTTCGGCACCAAATTTGTCCGGGGTATCCTGGAAAAGACTAAACCGACGACATTTGCGGAGCTTGTCAGTATTTCCGGATTAAGCCATGGAACGGACGTATGGTTGGGAAATGCCGAGGAATTGATCAATAATGGGACATGTGTGTTAAGTGAAGTTATCGGTTGTCGTGATGATATCATGGTCGATTTAATTCAAATGGGTCTGGAACCCAAACAAGCCTTTACCATCATGGAAAGTGTTCGTAAGGGAAAGGGTTTAAAAGATGAATGGATCGAATCGATGAAGGCCAATAATGTGCCGGACTGGTATATTGATTCTTGTTTAAAGATCAAGTACATGTTCCCAAAAGCACATGCGGTTGCGTATGTAATGATGGCCGTGCGCATCGCCTGGTTTAAGGTTCATATGCCAAGAGCTTATTACTGCATGTTCTTTAGTATTCGTTGTGATGCCTATGATATTTCGACAATGATTGCCGGTGAGGAGGCCATTCGACAACGGATGACCGATATTCGCAGAGCCAGAGAAGATAAGACACAGAAGGTCAGTGATAAGGAGCTTGCGATCTATGACACATTGGAGCTTGCCCTGGAGATGGCTTGTCGTGGCTATCGCTTTGCCAATGTTTCGATCAATCGTTCAGCTGCCAATGAATTTATCATGGATCCTGATGACGATAATAGCATTATTCCGCCATTTACCAGTTTGGATGGTCTGGGGGATAACGTAGGAAAATCCATTGTAAAGGCAAGAGAAGAAAGACCGTTCTTATCGAAGGAAGATGTTTTAAAACGTACCCAGCTTTCAAAATCATTATTAGATCGCTTAGATATGATGAATGCTTTGGAAGGTTTGGACGATGAAAATCAGATGACATTGTTTTAAAAGAAAAAAGACCAGATGCTGAATATAGAGTGATATGATCCCACTAAAGTGGACACACGAAATAAATAAACGTGTATCTATGGAGGTGGGATTTTTCTATGGGAAGAAAGCCAAAATTATCTGCTGATATGAAGGTATGTATCTGCAAACAATATCTAGATGGAGAGAAAAGTGCAGCAGAGCTCTCTCAGGAATATGGTATTTATTGTAATACGATTCATAGATGGGCAAAATCATACCAATCAAAGGGTGCTAGTGCATTTGATATAAAATTACATAATGCTGCCTATACGAAAGAGTTTAAACAACAAGTGGTTGAAGCTTATTTGAACGGCGGAGGCTCTATGGAAGATTTGGCTATTCGATATGATATTCCTTCAAGAGAAACGCTACGACGATGGATCATGAAGTATAATAACCTTGAAATGCTTAAGGATTACGACCCTAAGCCGGAGGTATATATGAAAGATCGTAGCAGAAACACAACACTAGATGAACGCATTGAAATCGTAAAGTATTGTTTGGAGCATGAAACAAACTATAAGAAGACTGCCGAAGTATTTGATGTTTCTTACACGCAGGTGTATCAATGGGTCAAGAAGTACCAGTCCCTTGGAGATGATGGTCTTGTCGATCGTCGTGGACAGCACAAGAGCGAAGATCAATTAAGTGACATCGAAATATTGGAATGCAAAGTCAAGTTCCTTGAGCGCCAGCTCAAGGAAAAAGAAATGGAGAACGAGCTATTAAAAAAAGTGCAGGAAATCGAAAGGAGGCGATCTTCTCCAAGGCAAAGAACGAAGCGAAATATCTAGCAGTCAAGGAACTTCACGAGGAAAAAAATTACAGCATTCAATGGATGTGCAAATGCTTAGGTATCAGGCGCTCCTCATATTACAAATGGCTAAATCGCTCGATTTCCGACAATGAACAGGAAGATATCGAGTTATCAGATATCATCGCAGAATATGATGAAAGGTATGGCAGCATCCTGGGGTATCGCAGAATGTGTATGTTCATCAATCGCGATTATGATAAGCACTATAACGTGAAACGGATTCACCGAATCATGAAGATCAAAAATATTCATTCAACCATTCGAAGAACAAGAACATGTTGCACAGTCGCAAATAAAGCGGATCAAACAGCTGCGAACATACTTCATCGAGAATTTGAAGCATCGAAGCCGAACGAAAAGTGGACCACGGATGTGACAGAATTCAAGGTGCCACATACAACAGATAAGCTTTATCTGAGCGCATTTATGGACCTGTATGATCGTTCGATCATTGCGTGGGCAATTAGTAAGCGAAATGACAATGCGCTAGTATTCGATACGTTTGAGCAGGCAATCAAGAATAATCCAGGCGCGCATCCGTTATTTCATTCAGATCGAGGATATCAATATACAAGTCCGATATTTCAAAGTAAGTTGAAAGAACAGGGAATGGAGCAATCGATGTCAAGAGTGGCCTGTTGTTTGGATAATGGCCCTACGGAAGGCCTATGGGGAATCATTAAAACGGAGATGTATCAAATGTACGAGATTCACGATAAAGAAGATTTAATTGAAGCTATTGGCAAATATATCGACTTTTATAACAATCGTCGTTATCAATCGAGATTCGACTCCAAAACGCCTATGGAAGTAAGGAATGAAGTACTGGGCAATGAGTCACCAAATCAGTATCCAATTGCATTCAATCCTAGAATATCAAAATATAAGGAATCACTTAAAAACAAAGCCCAATCAGCATAATACCAATTGGGCAAGAATTTTTACTTATTTAATGTGTCCACTTGACAGGGACCAGATCAGAGGTATCTGGTCTTTTAGTATACTCACGTACTTTTAATTATTCTCAATTTGAAAATGAAGATAATAGGCGAAACACGAAAGTTTATTTTGAGTGATTAAGATAGAACCGAATATTTTGAAGCGTAGGGCACGATAAATCGTTCGTCAATTTTTTTATCAAAAAAAAATAAATATTGATAATTGTTGAAATTAACATAACTAGATATATTAAGGATGTAAATAAGAGGAGATCCACATGAAAATATCACCATCTATTTCATCATCAAATTTATTGAATATAGGTGACGAATTGAAAAAACTAGAATGTAATTATCAAGACATACATATTGATATAGAGGATGGGAATTTTGTTCCAAATATTACATTTGGAAATAGGATGGTAATGCAAATAAGAACTGCAACAGATTTACCATTTTCAGTGCATTTGATGGTTACCAATCCATTGGATTATATATATATGTTGTCTACTCAAAAATGCAACGTCATATTTATACATGTCGAAGCATCAATGTACATAATGCGTTATGTAAATTTAATTCATAAATTAGGGATGAAAGTTGGAATAGCCTTTAACCCTATAACTCCAATTGAATCATACGAATATCTTTTTGATAAAGTGGATGCGATTTTGATAATGACTAGTGAGCCGGATTATGCAGGCGAAAGATTTATTAGCAGTATGTTACAAAAAATTATAGATGTACGCAATAAATTTGGAGGCGAATTATGGTGTGATGGTGGAATTGATACAGAGATGCTAGAAAAATTAGAAAAAATAAATGTTGATGTGTGTGTTATGGGTAGAGCCATATTCAAAAATAAAGAGAGGTGAGTCTACATGAAAACAAACAGGAGAATTCTTAGATTAGTTGAATATTTTGAACGATCCCCAGTTGTTAATTTAGAGCACCTACAAGCAGAACTAAATTTAAATGAAAACGTGATACGTTATGAAATTGAAAACCTAAACGATTATCTTGAATTATTAAATTTACCATTGATATATAAGAAGGATGGAAATTATATTTCAGATATAAGGGATTATGACGCGTTGATTAAATCACTTAGCTCGATATATAAAATGTCTCCTGATGAAAGAAAAAATGTTTTGTTTTATGAGCTTGCATATAGGAATAAGTTAAATATCACTCACATGATGAATTTGCTGGATGTTAGTAGAAATACTGTTAAATCAGATTTAACTTTTTTAAAAGAAGAGTTGGAAAGCGAGTCTATCCATATGGAGGGCTATAAGATTTGCCTTAATCAAGAGAGGGAGATAAGAACTTTTATTTTTAACAGATGGAAAAATCAATTTAATATTTTAAGGGAAAAAAAACTAAAAAAAGGTGCAGATGATATTTTATTTCAAAGAATATCTAATGACTTTAGAGATAAAAAAATATCATATATAGAAGAATTTGTTGATGAAGTGATTTCATTTACAAACAATAAAGATTTGTCAGAAATATTTTATTTATATACTATAATCATGATTCATAGATTAATGCATGATTATTATATTTCAGACAATAAAGATAACAATCCTGTTGACGTTAAATTATATCAATTTATTAAAGATCATATTAATAAGGTGGAGAAGGAGTTTTGTGTTAATTTAACAACTCATGAAATACAGGATTTAACAGGTGTTTTGATTGGTTATAATAATTTTTATTATAATCAATTATTTGAAGAAAATTCTATAAAATCAAATTTGTTTGTTGCCAGTTTAATTGCTTATGTAGAAAATAATTTAAATGTATCTTTTGAGGAGGATAACATATTACTCGAAGGACTATATGAACACACTAAAGCTACAATGTATAGATTGAATCATCATTTTGCTAATTCTATAAATTCTGTTGATGTAGATATTGGAAAACACAATGAAATATTTTTAATTGTAAAATCAGGATTAGAAACATTAGCTGATTTTATGGGAGCTGAATTGAATGATGAAGAAATTGCGTTGTTTACATTTCATTTCTTAGGTGCTCTGCAACGATTAGAAGAACAGAATAAGATAATAAAGCGGGCTCTGCTTATATGTAATTCAGGATATTCAACGTCAGTACTATTAAAAAATATTCTTCAAAATAATTATAATTTAGAAGTTTTAGGTTCGGTTTCTATTTATAAGCTGAAGGATATTGATTTGAGAAATGTTGATATTCTCGTAAGTACTGTTAATAGTTCATTGGATATTACTATAGATAAGAAGATTCCTGTAATATATATTTCGCCGTTTTTGAATTTCAAAGATGTACAAATTTTAAGAGACTATGGAATTACAAAGCGAAGAAATAAACCAGATGTAGATGTTAAGCAACTAATCAATATAATTAAAAATAATTGTGTTGTAATCAATGAAGAAAAATTAAATGAAGATTTGAGTGATTTGTTCAAAAATACTTTTTCGAAAATTTCTAGAACCAGGAATTTATTTGAACAAATAAATGTAGAAGATATTTTCTTGATAGATCAAGATATACGTTGGGATCAGATGATTTATATTGCGGGAAAGCATTTAATGGATACAAATAAAATCACAGAAAGTTATATAAATGAGATATTTACATTAATTGCCGATTATGGGCCTCACTTTATTATTAAAAATAACATAGGTATACCACATGCCAGAATCGAAAGTGGTGCCATTTCTAATGGAATAAGCATTGTATTTTCTCCAAAAGGAATAATATTTCCTGATGGGCAGATTGTAAAATTGTTAATATTCATAGCGTCAAAAAATAAAGCTGAGCTAATTTCAACGGTACTAAAATGTGAGGAGTTGTCTAATAATAAAGATTTATATAAAAATTTGAAACAGTTAACATCGAAAAAAGATTTAGCTGATTATTTTCTTAAGGAGATAAGCAAATGATAGATAAGGAATTAATTATATTTGGGGAAAATTATAATGATAAATTTGAAATGTTTCATAGAGTTTCTAACATTCTTTATAAAAAAGGATATGTTTTAAAGGAATATGAAGAGAAGTTAATTGAAAGAGAAAGCAAATATCCAACAGGAATAAAATTAGAAAAATGCAATATTGCGATATGCCATACAGACCCAACATATGCTTTAAAAAATGTCATCTATATAGTGAAACCTGAAAAAACGATTATTTTTAAAAATTCTGAAGACTTGACTGATATTCCTGTTAGCTTGATTTTTGGATTAGTTTTCTCTAATGGAAATTCACATTTATCTGCACTAAAAAAAGTGGCACAAGTACTATCGAGTGAACAAATAAGAAATGAGTTTATTGCAGCGGATTCAAAAGAAGAGCTGTGTGAATTAATGACAAAATATTTAAAGGAGACTATATGAAAAAGTTGATAGAGATTGTAAAGGAACTTACTTCTATTCAGGGGAATGTAGGGTATGAAGAAAATGTTATTAGCTATATAATCGACTTTACAGATAATTTAAACTATGAGGCGACAGTAGATAATATAGGTAATATAAGTGTGCATTTAACTCCTGAAAATACGGGTAAAAAGAAGGTAATGTTTTTTGCTCATAGTGATGAAGTGGGAATGATGGTTAGGAAAATAGATTCAAATGGGTTTATTTACTGCGAAAAATTAGGTTCACTTAATCCAAATTGTTTAGCTGGATTGAAGATGGAAATTGAGAATGATGGAAAAAAATTTGATGCTGTAATAGGTGTGAAATCACATCATTTTTCTAAAGTGGGATCTGAAGATCGAAAGCAGAAAGCAGCGCAAGATTATTTTTTAGATGTTGGTGCCAAAAATCGAGAACAAGTTTTAGAGGCGGGTATCGATGTAGGAGCACGGGTTTCTTATAAATCACAATTTGTACAGTTGTTGAACAATTGTGTTGCTAACAAATCAATGGATGATAGAGCTTTAGTCGCGATTTTATTATATACACTTCAAGAATTAGATGTGAATCAGATTGACTGCGATTTATATTTTGTTTTTGGAGTGCAAGAAGAATTTAATACCCGCGGTATTCTTCCGATGGCGCGAAAGATTAATCCTGATTTAGCAATTGGATTAGATGTTACTCCGGCAACAGACTCTCCAGATTTATTAGGATATTCTGAAATCAAGATCGGTGAAGGGCCAGCCCTAACTTATATGAATCATCATAGTAGAGGAACTTTAGCTGGAATTGTGCCAAATAATAAGCTTTTGAAATATATAGAGAATCTGGCCAATGAAAAATCATTTCAAATTCAAAAAGAGGTGGCAACTGGAATTTTAACAGAAACTGCCTATTTATCAATTGAAAATGAAAAGATAATTGTAGCCAATATTTCATTGCCAACGAGATATACCCATACTCCTGTGGAAATAATTAGCTTAATTGATTTGGAGCAAATCGGAGCGTTAATAAAGTCAATTGCATATAGCTATAATGATTGTCTAAACTTTGGTAAACACCAAGATTTAAAGAAGAAAGGAGGGAGAAAATGAGTAAGAGAGTTGTAGTTGCATGTGGTACAGGTATGGCAACCTCGACAATGATGGCAGAAAAAGTAAGAAATCTCTTAGAGGAAAATCATATTGATTATATTCTAAGTCAATGTCAATTAAGTGAGTTAGATTCTTATAAAGATAATGCCGATTTGTTTGTCACTGCAATGAAAATTTCAACTGATTATGGGGTGCCTGTGGTTGTTGGAACACCATTTTTGGCTGGTATTGGAGAAAAGGCAGCAGAAGAAAAGATACTGAGCATACTAAAAGAATAGTAAAGAGGAGAAGATCATGGAGAATGTTTTACAGTATATTCTGGGATTAGGATCTACAGTGTTTGTTCCTATTGTATTATTTATTATTGGTTTGATTTTCGGTCAAGGTTTTTTTAAATCTTTAAAATCAGGTATAACGGTAGGTGTAGGTTTTATTGGATTCAATTTAGCTGTTGGGTTGATTTCATCTGCTCTAAGTCCTGCGGTACAGCTTATTGTGGAAAGATTTGGTTTTAATTTAACAGTTATTGATTTGGGAAGTGGAGCCGGAGCAGGCGTTGCTTTTTCAACGATGGTAGGTGCGCTGATTATACCTGCTGTATTCTTACTGAATATTGTGCTGATTGTGATTGGTGCGACTAAGACGATGAATATTGATATCTTTAACTACTCGCATTACGCTTTTTCAGGCGCAGTAGTTCATAATATCACAGGCAGTTTACCTTTAGGTATGGCTTGCGCATTAATACAGGCAACTTGGTCTTTGTTGTCTGCTGATTACACAGCAAAGAGAGTCCAAAACGAACTAGGAGTGGAGGCGATATCAATACCGCAAGGATATGCATCTAGTAGTGTACCTTTATTCGCTATTTTAGATAAGCTATATGATCATATCCCTGCACTAAAGAATTCTACATTAGATATAAAGGGATTGCAATCAAAGATTGGTATGATGGGGGATCCAGTTATTATCGGTGTTGCTCTTGGCATTATTATTGGATTGCTTGCTGGATATAATTTTCAACAGTTGGCAAGTTTAGTAATGAATGTTTGTGCGATTTTGGTTCTGTTCCCTCGAATGATAAAAATTATTGTAGAGGGGTTATTACCACTTTCAGAATCTGCAAAAACATTTTTCGGAAAACACTTTTCTGGAAAAGATCTTTATATCGGTTTGGATTCGGCTATCACCTTAGGACATCCAACTACAGTAATAATTGGTACATTATTGATACCGATTACACTTATTCTGGCTGCTATACTTCCTGGGAATAAAGTTTTGCCTTTAGCAGATTTAGCATTTGCGGCTTTTTTCCTCTGCATGGCTACTATCATACATAAGGGAAATATTTTAAAAACACTTATTAGTGGAACAATTAATATGATAGGAATATTGTATTTAGCAACTTGGTTTGCACCACAGTTTACAGATTTAGCTATTAAAGGTGGTTTAGCTGAGACTGGACAGAGTGTCAGTGCATTATGGGCAGGAAATGTTTTCATGGCAATTATTGCAAAATTTGGAAGCTTTGGAATATTAGGTGTAGGACTACTTATACTGGCAACAATTCCTGTTATTTTATGGGTTAGAAAACATAGTTTAAAAGACTAATTTAAGAATAGAGAAAGGAGATTATGGACTTAAAAAGTCTATAAAATTAAATATGAGTTGGTTAAAAGATATTTTTGGTACAGAGAAAGCCATTATTGCAATGTGTCATTTGGATCCTCTGCCTGGAGATCCATATTATGATAAAAAGGGAGGCATGGATAAAGTAATAGAAAACGCAAAGAGAGATTTGTTAGCACTACAAGAAGGTGGCGTAGATGGAATTATGTTTTCGAATGAGTTTTCTTTGCCATACCTTACTGATGTAAAAACAGAAACTGTAGCATCAATGGCACGAGTAATTGGTGAATTACGGCCATATATAAAAGTCCCGTATGGAGTAAATGTATTGTGGGATCCAGTGAAGTCTTTGGACTTGGCTGTTGCAGTCGATGCCAAATTCGTACGCGAGATTTTTACAGGTGTGTATGGAAGTGACTTTGGACTTTGGAATACTAATGTAGGGGATACAATTAGGCATCAAAGAGCAATTGGCGCCGAAAATGTAAAACTTTTGTTTAATATTGTTCCCGAAGCTGCTGCATATTTAGGAAATAGAACAATAACCTCGATTGCAAAGTCAACTGTTTTTAATAACAAGCCAGATGCATTGTGTGTTTCAGGATTGACGGCAGGTGTAGAAACAGACAGCGCCATTCTAAAACAAGTTAAGGATACAGTATCTGATACGGTTGTATTTGCAAATACAGGAGTACGATTGTCAAATGTAGAAGAGCAGTTGAAAATTGCGGATGGTGCAGTGGTTGGAACAACTTTCAAGAAGGATGGGATCTTCGAAAATCATGTTGATGCAAATAGAGTAAAGGAGTTTATGGACAAAGTAAAAACATTTAGAGGAGATTTAAAGTTTTAATATGTGCATACTAATTAGATAGTGGAGGATGTATGAAAAAATATTTAATCTTTGATTTTGATGGACTGATTTTGGATACTGAGTATGCTTGGTACTTAGCATATAAACAATGGTTTATGGAATATTATCAATTTGAATTAGATTTAAATCTATTTATCAGTTGTGTAGGAACGACGAATCATAAATTTTTAGAAGAATGTTCTAGATTACTGGAAGTAAACATTGATCCAAAACAATTTAAAGAGGAGACAAATAGAATTTTATTCGATCTATGTTCTACTCTATCACCTATGGATGGCGTATATGAATTGTTAAACTACGCCAAAAGTAAAAGTATTGTGTGCAGTATTGTTTCCAATTCACCAAAATCATGGAGTATACCCCATCTAATTAGAAACGAGATATTAGATAAATTTGATCTTATCATAACTCCATTGATAAGAGATGAAATGAAACCATCATCTCTTATGTATAAAAAATTAATGAGATTTTATGATTCTAAACCTGAAGAAATATTGGTCTTAGAAGATTCGCCAAGTGGACTGAAAAGTGCAGTCAAGGCAGGCTTGGATGTGGCAATTATAGAGAATAGGTTAACAAAATATATGGTATTTGAGGATGAGATGAAATATAAGTTTAAATCGTTAAAAGAGGTAATAAAAGCGTTATAAGCCTACTAATATTGCTATTTTCACGAAAATTGACTTTTAATGCAATCACAAATCTTAATTTAAAAAGTGTGCAGATCACGTAGCTGAACGAATCAGTTTGTGGAATGCACACTTTTTTTGATAGTAGAAATTTGTTTATTTGATTTTATACACGGCCGATCGCATATTGGAAAGCATCCTCTTCGACTTTGCTTGGATCGTATTCTTCCAGGATTTTTCCATAGCGTTCACGATAGTCATTATCAACTTCTGCCTGTGGAATGACCTTGCAGGCTTCATTGAAGAAGTGTTTTGAGTCACGTCCCATTGCTTTACCGCGCTTTGTGTGTTTATCCAATGCCAAATCGATGATTTCCGGAACTTCACCCATTGCAGCCGTTTTAATGACGATGTTCTTTAAGAAATCGCTGGAACGATCTTTTTGGCTGGAACATAAAATACGAATCGCATGGATGAAATACATTGGCTGATCTGGATCATCATAGGCATATTCTTTACGCATCTGATTTAATACATACATATGTCTTGCGGCATCTAAATTTCCGAATCCGACATCTTCAACAGAGATTGTTAACAAACGACTCCACAGCTTTTCCAATAATACAGGGCTTGTTGTGTAAAGCTCATACGCATAACGGCATGCAAGTTCTGTCATGGAACGACGAATGGATTTCTGTAATCCGGAAATGACTTCATCGGCCATTAAACCGTGTTTTGTTTTGGCTTCTGCCCATAAGCTATAATCTTTACTCATGAAAGTACCTCCTTAAATATGTTTTGTTTTACGGAATTTATTATAAGCACGAGCTATTTTTTGTTCAACTAAACAATTTCCCATGGCTTAGGAAAGTTGATTGGGGGTACTTTTTTTTCAATTTCCTAAGGAAAAAGGAAATAAATTATTTGTTTTCCCACAAAAATCACATAAAATAGAGAGTACCATGACATAGTGGACTTAGTAAAGAGAGAGGAGAAACAAAATGCAAGCAATTCAAAATGCGCTGCAGAAGTGGTTGTTTCCGATTGCACAGAAATTGGAACAACAGCGACATCTGCAGTCAGTGAAAGACGGTGTGGTTGCGATCATTCCGATCATCATCATCGGTTCATTCTGTATGATTCCGGTAGGCTTAGGAAACCTTTTCGGGGGAGGTTTTGGAGCCTGGGTCAATGATCACATTCTCATTTTTAACTTTCCAACTTATTTTACGACTAACATCATGTCATTATTCTCGGCCTTTTTCATCGCTGAATCGTTAGCTAAACGATATGAGATGAAATCTCCAAGCATGCTTGGAATTATGGCTATGCTTTGCCAGGTAGTACTTTGTGTGAAGGTGGATGCCGAAAACAGTATGATCTTCGACATTACTTCTTTAGGATCAGAAGGTTTATTCGTAAGTATTATTTTTGGTTTACTGGTAGTAGAAATTACTCGTATGTTTGTGAAACATAACTGGACGATTCGTATGCCGGACAGCGTACCTCCAATGGTATCTGAAAGTTTCATGTCTTTGATTCCATTTGCGGTCAACGTTATTTTGGCTGTTGCGGTTGCTTTGTTGTGCCAGACATATGCGGGAACGACATTCCCTAAGATCATCATCAGTTTGTTGGCACCGGCCATTTCTTCGATGGATTCTGTTTGGGCTGTGGCGATCATTATCTTCTTAACACAGCTATTGTGGGTATTTGGTTTACATGGTGCTGCCATCACACAGAGTGTTTGGGCACCGTTTGCGATCACTTATGCTGCTGAAAATGCGGCTGCCGTTGCAGCCGGCGCAACACCGGAACATATCTTTACGTATGGATTCTATTTTGGATTCCTGCAAGTTTCCGGTTCCGGTATGACTTTGTTGTTAGTCATCATGATGTGTCGCTCCAAGGCAAAATCATTAAGCTCTATCGGTAAAGTTGGTATCGTTCCTTCTATTTTTGGTATCAATGAGCCAATCATCTTTGGTTTGCCAATGATCATGAACCCTTACATGTTAGTGCCATTTGTATTGGGACCAGTGATTTGTGCGGTTATTTCTTATGAAGCGATGGCTACTGGTTTAGTTTCTTTGCCATTAGGTGAAGCACCAGGCTTTTTGCCTCCGGGATTCCAGGCTTTCTTATTGACGATGGATTGGAAGGCAGCTGTATTGGCAATCTTCAATGTCGTCTTGATGGGTGTCTTCTATTATCCGTTCTTTAAAGCTATGGAAGCCGATGAGGTCAGAAAAGAACGCGAGATCGAAGCACAGAAAGAAGCACAAAACGCATAAACGAATCAGTAAAATGGAAAAGAGAGATGCCCGTTGTTAAGTGACCGTCAGAAAAATGTAATCAAGATGATCTTAAATCACAGCCGGGGCATCTATGCCAATGAGATCGCCGAAAAAATGCAGGTCAGTACCCGAACGATCCGCAATGATATTGCGGCTATCAATCTGGTCTTGAAAAATGCGCAGTGTCAGATTCAGTCCAGCAAGCGTTCTGGTTACTTTATCATGCAGGAAAATATCAGTCGTATCAAAGAATGTGTAAAGGTGATGGATTCGTTTAACCGTTCGCAGGTTGCCGCTTCTTCCAAACAGCGTAAATATTTTATGCTGGGAAAATTGATTCATCAGCCACAGATCAGCTTGGGTGATATGGCGGATATGTTGTATGTTTCGGAACAAACCATATACAAGGATCTAAACAGTATGATTCATTATCTAGAGCAGAAGTATCATTTCTGCTCTTTAACACTAGAAAATGGTAAATTACAGTTAAAAAGTGATGAAGTGGAAATTCGAACGCTTTTCTATCGTTTGGCAAAGGAAGAGAGCTATCGCTCCAATCAACTGGTAGATATTCATTTATATCAGATGGTCAAAGAAGATGCGGACATGGAAGAATTAAGCGATATTACAGATTATATCAGCAGCTTTTGTCGAAGCAATTCCATTGTCCTTTCTGATCAGATGTTGTTTGTGATCGCATGGATGGTCTTCTTTACCATGCTTCGTTCAGAAAACGGATATGCACTGACAAAAAAAGTAGAACTGTTTCAGCCTAATGAAGTGCTGGTTCGCATGTTGACCAGCCTGTTGCAGGATCTTCGCTTTGATCTGACGACAATGGATTGTCACCTGCTTCAAAACTACATTGAAACACTTGGCTTTTACAGCAGTAAACAAAATGTGGTATCGGGCACGGAAGTCGATGAGATCGTCGAAGAATTCACCTTACAGATGAAGGCAAAATACAATATGGATTTTACTCAGATTCCATCATTGTTTGAGAACTTTAAGATTCATCTGCAGTTTACTATCAAGCGCTTATTGATGGACTATCAGCTGACCAATCCTCTGTTACAGGAGGTCAAGGTCAAATATGCGTTTGCGTATGAGATCACGATGTTGATCGTACCAATTATTCATGAGCGCTACGGACTGTATTTGAGCGAAGATGAAATATCGTTTTTAACAATGTATGTCATGCCGTTTTTAAGGGCTCAAAAGGCAAGGGTACAGGCGATTTTGGTCAGTGGCACTTCCCAGAGCTTTGCCAATATGTTGCATGTTTGGCTGCATCAGGAATTTGGCTCACGAATCGAAATTATTTCACAGATTCCTTTATATCAGCTCAAAGAGCAGTTAAAGCAGGGAAGTGCGGATCTGGTCATTTCGGATATGCCCATTGAAGCAAAAATCGGCATTCCGATCGTAGAAATCACGCAATTACCGGGAGAAAGCGAAAGAAAACGTCTGGAAACTTTTATTGTCAAAACGATGACATTAACTTCCAGTGAAGTGATCTTCCATGAGGTCTTTGATCGAAAACGAGTGCTTTTCTTTGATCAGGCGACTTCTTTTGCACAGGTGATCGAAGCTTGTGCTTTCAATCTTTACCAACAACAAAACATCGAGGATCCGGATCTCTTTTCCACGATGACGCTGCAGCGAGAACAGATTTATTCCACACATATTCGTAACGGGGTTTACTTTTCACACCCTTTGGAAAATCAGGCAAAGAAAACAGGAATTTGTGTGGCAATCATAAAAAACTCGCTTACGCATGCGCAAAAACCGGTTCGTATCGTATTTGTAGGGGCGCATGAGCCTAAAATCAATAAAGAAATGATTCATATCTATGATCTTATCAATAAGATCGCGGCTTCGGAAAGACTGGTCAACGTCCTGACCCAGATTGAAAATTCCGGAGAACTGATTGATTATTTGGAACGTATCGTTCAAGTCTTATAGAGAGTGAGGAAAAAATATGAAAATCTTAGTCGTATGCAATGCCGGAATGTCCAGTTCCATCTTAGTTAAGAAGATCGCAGAATATGCACAGAGTATCGGAGAGGATGCATCCGTGCAGGCGGTAAGCTCTGCCAGTGCTTCTGATGAAGCCGGAAAATGGGATGTATGCCTGGTGGCTCCACAGATTCGTTATATGGTCAACGATATCAAAGCTAAAGTTGGTGTACCAACCGATTGTGTCGATATGCGTGTGTATGCGATGGCTGATGGTAAGGCTGCCTTTGAACAGGCGAAAGCTTTAAAGGGGTAAGTTATGGCGGATCTGGAACGTCTTTCACAGATTGCCATGGAGATCATTGCCTATTCGGGTGTGGCCAAATCGACTTATATTGAAGCGGCCCGTTTGGCAAGAGAAGGAAATTTTGAACAAGCACAGGAACAAATCCTTCAAGGGGACGAAGTGCTAAAGACAGCACATGAAACACATATGCAGCTGCTTCAAAAGGAAGCGGCGGAAAACACACCGCAGGTTTCCATGTTGGTATTACATGCGGAAGACCAGTTTATGAGTTGTGAAACCATCAAGGTTCTGGTTCTTGAAATTATCGAGATTTATAAAAAATTAGGAAAGGAAGCATAATATGGCATTTTCATACGATCCATGGGCACAGATCACTACACGCAACGGTTATGCCTGCGATGAAGTGATCAGCTCATTACAAAAATGTATTCGAAGAGGAAAAGAAGAAGAGGCCTGTATGTTTGCCTATGAGCTGTATATTTCTTCACCACAGCTGGAAGAAAAAATGTGGCGTCGTCTTTTGACAATTTCTGTAGAAGATATCGGCATGGGCAATCCCCTGGCTGCCGTTGTGGTCAACGCCTTATCACAGGCCCGTTTAAATTTTGATTATGGGGATAATGATCGTACGATCTACTTCATTCACGCAATTCGTTATATGTGCCAAAGCGAAAAGGATCGCTCCAGTGATTTACTGAAAAACATCGTGATGAAAAGCTTTGCGATGGGTAAATTACCGGAAATTCCGGATGTGGCTTTGGACAAGCATACAAAACGTGGAAAAGCCATGGGAAGAGATTCTTTCCATTTCTTAAACGAAGCCAGCATCGTCATTCCACAGGTCCAGGTGGATAATGATTATAAAGATCGCTATGCCAAGCTCTTGGAAGAATACGATCCTAGCGATGTGGCCGAAACCACCTTTACATTCAATGGATGGCAATGGTAAATGGCAACGGTACATAATTCAGCGGATAAAGAACAGATTGCTTCGGTGGTCTTAATGCCGGGTGATCCGTATCGTGCTCGTTATATCGCCGGTAAGTTTTTAGAAAATGCCGCTTTGGTTAATGAAGTTCGCGGCATGTTGGCTTATACCGGCATGTATAAAGGAAAACGTATCACCGTCATGGGAAGTGGTATGGGATGTGGTTCAATGGGAATCTATTCGCACGAACTGTTTAATAAATACGATGTTGAAGTCATTGTGCGGGCCGGTTCCTGCGGAGCCTATACCATGGATTTAGATTTAAAGGATATCTTTATTCCGGATTCCTGCTGGAGTCAATCGACCTATGCCCATACGTACAGCGGTTATGAAAAAGATATTGTAGAACCGGATCCAACGCTTTGGAAATCGCTTTGTGAGCATGCCCAAAACTACAAAACCGGTCGTCTGCATACCAGTGATTGTTTTTACTATAAGAAAAAAGAAGATAAGCATTTGATCTGTGAACAGAAGCATTGTCTGGCCGTCGATATGGAAAGCTTTGCGTTATTACACAATGCCGATCAGGCACAGAAAAAGGCGGCTACGATCTTAACGGTCAGTGATCATTCTTTGAAAAAAGAAAAGTTGAGCGTAGCCGAGCGTGAACAAAACTTTGATGCGATGATTCAGATTGCGTTAGATACATTAACTTCCTTTGCCTAAGGTTTATGGAACATTTCCGAAAAGATAGGAAAAAGATTATTTGAAGCCTTTCCAGCTTTCTTTTATAGTAATGTTGTCAAAAGAAAAGCCACAAAAGATACTGTAAAGAAAATCTTTGCGGTATCTTTTTTTGGGAAAGGAGAGAGTATGGATCTAAGGAAATTGTTGCTTGTAATCGTAGGTTCCTTTATCATGGGAGTAGGAATCAGCATAACGATCGCCGTGAATCTGGGAAGCGATCCGATGACCTTATTTTGGATCGGAATCGCCAATCACTTACACATTACGGTCGGACAGGCCAATCTGTTAGTCTGTGCCGTGCTTCTTGTGATCGTATTTTTCATGGATCGAAAACAAATTCATTTGGGAAGCCTTTTAAATCCAATTGTGATTGCACTGACAACAGATGCGTTTGTGAATTTGAATTTTGAAGGGGCCAGCTATCTGCTTCGGATCATTCTGATGGTATTGGGATTGTTGATCCTTGCCTTTGGAATTGCGTTTTATGCCCTTGCGGATTATGGCAAGGGAGCTTATGAAGCGTTAGTCTTTACGTTATGCGATCGTTTTCATCTGGCTGTCGGTATCGTTCGAACCAGTGCGGATATCTTCTTTGTGATCCTGGGAATCGTATTAGGTGCGCCGGCTGCGATTGGTACTTTGCTTGCCATCGTATGTATGGGAAGCGGTATTCAACTGTGTTTGAAGCTGCTGACAAGTCAGCCTATAAAAAGAATTTTACTGAAAAAAGCCAAGTAGAGGAGGAATGTTTATGGCAACAGCACACAACAATGCAAATCCTGGCGATATCGCCAAAACCGTTTTGATGCCCGGTGATCCGCTTCGTGCGAAATTTATCGCCGAGACATATCTGAAAAATATCGTACAGTTTAATACCGTGCGCAATATGTTTGGTTATACCGGGGACTATAAAGGAAAAAGAATTTCCGTTATGGGAAGCGGCATGGGAATGCCAAGCATCGGCATCTATTCTTATGAGTTGTTTCATGAATATGGTGTAGAAAATATCATCCGTATCGGTAGTGCCGGCGCTTATACAAGCGATCTTCATATTTTTGATCTGGTGTTGGCCAACAGCTGCTGGAGTGAATCCACTTACTGCATGGCACAGGCCGGTGTAAAAGGGGACATTCAGTATCCAAGTCCGGAATTAAACGAAACCATCAAAGAAGCCGCCGACAAATTAGGTATCAAGCTGCGAGAAGAACGCATTCATTCCAGTGATGTTTTCTATCATGAAGCCAATGCGCCGGATCATAATGATTTTTATAATGAACATGGATGTGTCTGTGTGGAGATGGAAAGCTTTGCCTTATTCCACAATGCGAAGATCTTAGGCAAGAATGCCGCCTGTATCTTGACAATTTCCGATTCTTTAGTGACCAATGAACATGCCAGTGCCAAGGTAAGACAGACTTCTTTTGCGCAGATGATGGAAGTGGCTTTAGAAGCTGCCATCATGAGGTAGTTATGAAATACAAGAGAGTTTTTACGATCGTTGTCGATTCTTTTGGGATCGGTCATGCGCCGGATGCCAAAGAATTCGATGATGAAGGAGCGCATACATTTGGACATATCTTAGAAAAGATGCCGGATTTGAAAATTCCGAATATGATGAAGTTAGGGCTTGGCAATATCGGCATTCAAAAAGATACACAGACGATGGGCTATGCCTTGCGCTTACAGGAAGCCAGTGCCGGAAAAGATACGATGACAGGCCACTGGGAAATGATGGGATTGCATATCACAACACCGTTTCAGACATTTACCGAAACCGGTTTCCCAAAAGAATTGTTGGATGAATTAAGCAAACGCTGTGATGGTCGTAAGATCATTGGAAACAAAGCGGCCAGCGGTACCGAAATCCTGGATGAACTGGCAGAACAGGAAATCCACAATGGAGATCTGATCGTTTATACATCTGCCGATTCTGTATTACAGATTTGTGGAAATGAGGAAACAATGGGTGTCGATACTTTGTATCGCTATTGTGAAGCTGCAAGAGATCTTACTATGAAACCGGAATGGAAGGTAGGACGTGTCATTGCCCGCCCTTATACCGGAAAGAAAAAAGGAGAATTCGTACGAACCTCCAATCGCCATGATTATGCATTAAAGCTTTATGGCAAGACCGCTTTAGATGCCTTAAAAGCAGCAGGTTATGATGTGATCAGCGTTGGCAAGATTCGAGATATCTTTGATGGAGAAGGCATTACCAAGGCTTATAAATCCGAGAGCAGCGTACATGGCATGGAGCAGACCAATGAAATTGTCAAAGAAGATTTTACTGGCTTGTGTTTTGTGAATCTGGTGGATTTTGATGCTTTATGGGGGCATCGAAGAAATCCGATTGGATATGGTGAAGAGCTGGAAAAATTTGATACAGCTTTAGGTACTTTATTAGAACAGCTGCATGAGGATGACCTGGTTTTGGTGACAGCTGATCATGGTAACGATCCAACATATAAAGGAACGGATCATACGCGTGAAATGGTTCCTTTACTGGCCTATTCACCGTCCATGAAGGGTATGGGTGTATTACCGGATGCACAAACATTTGCGGTGATCGGTGCCACAATTGCCGATAACTTTGGCGTTTCCATGCCGGAAGGAACGATTGGTTCCAGTCTTTTAGACGAATTAAAATAGTTTTTTCTTAGACCTTTTTAGACTATAGAAAGGTCTTTTTTGTTTGTCAAAATGGCTTAAAAATGCGATAGATAAAGCACTTTGAATGAAAATGTGGGAAATTTGTGAAATTGCCAAAAAACTTTACAAATCATCAACTTTTGTGTATCATGCCAAATTGTGTGCAAAAAAATGTTCACAAATCATGAATAGAATGGAGGAAGAACTCTTGAAAAATACGAAATTTATCGCATTGAGTCTAGGACTACTGTTCACTCTTGGTATACAGGGACAAACTGTAGAGGCACAGATAAAAGAAACTGTTGAAACTTGTCAGGTCAAGGATAAAGATTCTGTAATTGATGCGATCACAAACCGTTATGCTTTTATGGGTTCAGAACTAACATACAAAAAGACAATTGGCGATACGTTGGTCTATGAAAACGATCAGATGGAAATTAAGGTTAATGGTCTGGATTTGATGCAGACCGGAAAACAACCGGTTTCCATTACGTATTCCTTAAAGGATTCCAAGGCGATGTTTGAAAAGATGGGTGGTAAGGCTCTGGAAGGTGTATCCAGCGATTTTATCATTCAGACAACTTTGGATGTACAAGATACTACAGCCCCGCAGATTCAGGTACAGGATCGTTATGATATCCTGCAGGGAGATGATTTTGATCTTTCTAAAGAAATTAAAGTCAGTGATGAAACAGAAGATGTTTCTGTCGATGTACAAGGCACGATCGATACCACAACAGCTGGTTCTTATACGGCAACGATTATCGCAACCGACGATGCCGGAAATCAAACCAGTAAGGAAGTGCAGGTAGTGGTCGATAAAAAAGAAGATTCAAACTTCTATCAGAAGATTGCGGATGCGGCTTTGGCACAGATCGGTGTCCATCAAGATTGTACGATGTTGGTGACCAATTCTTTAAAGGCCGTGGGAATCAACTTTCATGGAGCTCCAAGTGCCTATTTATCATTGGGTGATTTGACAAACGATCCGGTACCGGGTGATATTTGTGTGTATCAGGGACATGTGGCGATCTATATTGGCAATGGTCAGGCTGTCCATGGTGGATGGAATGGTTATACCACACAGATTTTTTCCGTAAATTGTTCCAACTCGTTGATTGGTTATGTGCATGTGCGACAGTAGTAAAGAGCCATCGATCGAAGAATTGGCAGAGGCCAGGCGGCAAATTGATTCGATCGTACATAAATTAGAGAAAACAGTACAAACTATAGAATCAAAAGAAGAACCACAACGCTATCGATCACAGATCACGCTGGCCCATAGAAGGATCAAAGCTTTGATGATTGCACTAGGGTTGATTGATAAAGAAATGAAAAACATTTGAAGAAAGAGCGCCGCTCTTTCTTTTTTTTTGCTCCTTGTGGTAGAATGACAAAAAATGGAGGTGCGCTATGAGAGATGCGACAATGTTTTCGATCATTGAAAAGGAAGAACAAAGACAAAAAAGAAATATTGAATTGATTGCCAGTGAAAATTTTGTATCCAAAGAAGTACGGGAAGCACAAGGTAGTGTGCTGACCAATAAATATGCCGAAGGCTATCCGGGCAAGCGTTATTATGGCGGCTGTGTTCATGTTGATGAAGCCGAAGAGCTTACAAGACAAAGAGCCTGTGAATTGTTTGGGGCCCAACACGTCAACGTACAGCCACATTCCGGCTCGCAGGCCAATATGGCAGTGTACAATACATTATTAGAGCCGGGCGATACGGTGATGGGAATGGATCTTGCGGCCGGTGGGCATCTGACACATGGACATCCGATGAATTTTTCAGGTACGCTGTATAACTTTGTACCTTATATGGTGGATAAAGAAACGGAAGAAATCGATTATGATGCGTTAGAAAAAAAGGCTATGGAAGTAAAGCCAAAGCTGATCGTAGCCGGCGCCAGCGCCTATTCTCGTATCATCGATTTTGAACGATTTGGTAAGATTGCCAAAGCCTGTGGTGCTTATTTGATGGTCGATATGGCACACATTGCCGGTCTTGTGGCTACCGGTTTACATCCCAGTCCGATCCCTTATGCCGATTTTGTGACGACAACAACACACAAAACATTGCGCGGACCTCGTGGAGGTATGGTTTTCTGCAAAAAAGAATTTGCCAAAAAATTGGATTCCAAAGTATTCCCGGGTATGCAGGGCGGACCGTTGGAACATGTGATTGCTGCTAAGGGCATCTGCCTGTATGAAGCTATGCAGCCGGAATACAAAGAATATATGCAGCAGGTTGTTAAAAATGTGCAAGTGATGGTAACTGGTTTCCAGAAAGCGGGCTTTAGAGTTGTATCTAACGGCAGTGATAACCATCTGTTGATGTTGGATGTGATGTCCAGTATCGGTATGACTGGAAAAGAAGCGGAAAGATTGTTGGATCTGGCGGGCATCACGGTCAATAAAAATACGATTCCATATGATACACAAAAACCGTTTGTGACAAGTGGTATCCGTATTGGTTCGGCTGCCATGACAAGCCGTGGTTTTAAAGAAGCTGAATTTGAAAAAGTGACAGACTGGATCATTGAAGTCTTAAAGGCCGGTGATGAGGCTGTTTGTGCCCGTGTTAAAGAAGAAGTGCAGGCTTTGACAGCCAACTATCCGGTGGAGGCACAAATTTGATCACGCTTCTTTGTGTTGGGAAAAACAAAGAAAAAGCGCTGTGCCAGCTGGAAAATGAGTATGTAAAGCGTATCCAGCCGTTTTCAAAGCTTCAGGTCATTGAGGTCAAGGACGAATCCAATGTACATATGGAACGAGATAAGGAAGCTGAATTGATCAGGGAAAAAGAAGGAAAACGCATCCTGGAGAAGATTCGTCCACAGGATTTCGTGATCTTGTTGGATCTGCATGGCAAGATGCCGGATTCCATTTCGTTTTCTAATCAGCTGGAAAGCTGGTTTATGAAATCGTCGGATTTAGTTTTTGTGATTGCCGGTTCTCTTGGACCAAGCAACGATTTGGTCAAACGAGCCAATGTTCGCTGGAAGCTCAGTGATCTGACTTTTACCCATCTGATGACAAGAATTCTTGTCTTAGAACAGATCTATCGTGCTTTTATGATTCAAAATGGACGCTCTTACCACAAGTAAGGGCGTTTTTATCAGGGAATTAAAAACAAAATCTAGGAAATCAAAAAATCAAGTGATATAATAAAAACGTTTAGTACAGTAGGAGGAATGGAAATGTCTAAAAGAACTGTAAAAGACCTTCAGGTTTCTGGAAAAAAGGTCATCGTACGTTGCGATTTTAACGTACCTAGAAAAGACGGTGTGATCACAGACGACAACCGTATCGTCATGGCTTTACCAACCATTAAATACTTAGTGGAAAATAACGCAAAGATCATTTTGATGTCACATTTAGGTAAAGTAAAAACAGAAGAAGATAAAGCTAAAAATAACTTAGAATGTGTAGCTGTTCGTTTACAGGAACTGTTACCAGATACAAAAGTTTCTTTCTGTCCGGTAACTCGTGGACCAGAATTGGAAGAAGCTGTCAATAATTTAAAAGACGGAGAAATCGTTTTGATGCAGAATACGCGTTATGAAAAGGGCGAAAGCAAAAACGATCCTGAATTAGGTGCTTACTGGGCAAGCCTTGGTGAAGTCTTTGTAGAAGATGCCTTTGGTTCTGTTCATCGTGCTCATGCATCGACTGTCGGAATCCCAACAAACATCAAAGAAAACGGTTTAGGTTTCCTTGTGGAAAAAGAAGTTACAATGCTTGGAAAAGCAGTCGATAATCCAGCACATCCATTTGTTGCGATCATCGGTGGATCAAAAGTTTCCAGCAAGATCGATGTTATCGACAACTTATTGAAGAAAGCCGACAAAGTTATCATCGGTGGTGGTATGGCTTATACCTTCATGAAAGCACAGGGTGGAAGCATCGGTACTTCTTTAGTAGAAGATGACAAATTAGAGCTGGCTAAAGAATATTTAGAAAAAGCCGGTGACAAGCTGGTATTGCCGGTGGATAACGTTTGTGCAGATGCTTTCAGTGAAGAAGCTAATACACAGGTATGTAAATCCGGAGAAATCCCTGAAGGATGGATGGGATTGGATATCGGTCCTGCTTCTGTAGAATTGTTCAAGGAAACACTGGCCGGAGCTAAGACTGTTGTATGGAATGGTCCAATGGGTGTATTCGAAATGAAGAAATTTGCCAAGGGTACAGAATTAGTATGCCAGGCTATTTCGGAATTGCCGGATGCGATCACTGTTATCGGTGGTGGTGATTCTGCCGCTGCAGCCAAACAGTTAGGCTATGCCGATAAATTCTCTCATGTTTCTACCGGTGGTGGAGCTTCTTTGGAATACATGGAAGGTAAGACATTGCCAGGTATCGCAATCATCAGTGAGAAGTAAGAAAAGAGGAAATAAAAATGAGAAAACCAATTATTGTTGGAAACTGGAAAATGAACAAAAACAATGCGGAGACAGAGGCTTTCTTCAAGGAAGTAGATGCTGCTGCCGCAAGTGAAAACGCAACATATGGAATCGGTTGTCCGTTTACTGATTTAAGAACGGCTGCCAACAATGCCAAAAACTTGATCGTTGCCGCTGAAAACTGCCACTTTGAAGACAGTGGAGCTTTCACCGGAGAAGTCAGCGTTCCTATGTTGGAAGAATTAGGAATCAAATACTGCATCATCGGACACAGTGAACGTCGTCAGATGTTTGGTGATACGGATGAAACAGTCAACAAAAAGGCAAAACGTCTGATTGCTGCCGGAATGACACCAATTCTTTGTATCGGTGAAACGGAAGCACAGTACGATGCCGGAGAAACTGAAAAAGTCATTCGTGATCAGTTGACAGGTTCCATTGCTGATTTGGATGCCAAAGATGTAGCTAACATGGTTATCGCTTATGAACCAATCTGGGCTATCGGTACCGGTAAATCAGCTACAAAAGAAGATGCACAAAACTGCTGTGCCATCGTTCGTGATCAGGTTAAAGTAATGTATGGTCAGGAAGCTGCTGATTCTGTACGTGTACAGTATGGTGGAAGTGTAAAACCAGGAAACATCGTTGAATACATGGCATGCCCGGATATCGACGGTGCTTTGATCGGTGGAGCCAGCTTAAAAGCAGATTCTTTCATGGAAATCATCGAAAAAACAAAGTAATTATTAAAAAGTATAACAGATTGTTTAAAAAGAGGGTTGAATGCCCTCTTTTTTTATGATAAATTTATGGTAACTATTGGATTAACTAAGGGGGTTATTCTATGAATTACATTGAAGAGCATGGTAAAAAAGTGGCAGCCGTTCTATGTGTCGCAAGTTGTTTTCCGGTTGTAGCAGCCGTATACGCGATGGAAACGGAGCCAGGCTGGCACGGAGACCGTTATATTAATACAGATGCAACCGTAGCTGTTGGATGGCAGGAAATCGAAGGAAAAAGTTATTACTTTGATGAAAGCGGTGAAGTGGACGAAGAAACGACACAGCAGGCCACTGTTGCCACTGTATCACAAGATGTATCGCAGTCGGTGCAGAAAAATGTATCAACTGTTACTAAAGAAGTTGTTACAGAAGAAGTAAAAGCAGTAGATGCACAGAAAGAAGCTGAAGAAAAAGCCGCACAGGAAGCTTTAGCGCAGGAACAGGCTGCAGCACAGGAAAGCGTAACTGTAGTGGAAGATACAACAGCGGATGTATCACAGCCAACTTATACTGAAGATACAACTGTGCAGACACCACCTGCAGACACAACAACACCAGTGGTTGATCAAACACCAAGCGATCCGGCACAGGAAACACCATCTCAGCCGGTAACACCTCCGGCTCAGGATACTACAACAACGCCGCCGGCAGTGGAAGAAACGCCAAGTACACCGGTAGAAGAAACACCATCTCAGCCAGTAACACCTCCGGCCCAGGATACTACAACACCGGGATCGGGTGATACAACAGGGGCTTATGCTGATTTGAACGCACGTATTGCGGCAGCTGCACAAACATTGGTTGGTGTAACGGATGGACAGCAGTGTACACAAGTTGTACAGCAGGCATTGGCTTTAGCCGGTGTAAGTGATGCTTATCAATTATGGCCGGATCAATACATTATGTATGGATATTACACAGATACACCACAGGCTGGTAACTTAGTTTACTACAACAATGGTGGTCGTGGAGTTGACCATATTGCGATCTATATCGGAAATGGACTGTGTGTACATGGAAACTTCTGGACAGCAGACGGCACCAGCAAGACCATTATCTCCAGCGTTTATAATGGCGGTGGAGGTGCTCCTCAGTTTATTCAGGTAACTCGATAATTGTTTAGAACCTGACTTTGAAAGTCAGGTCTTTTTTTGTATAATGGATTCTGTTAAGCTGAGGTGACGACATGCGTATAGGACAATCAATCGATATACATCAACTCAAACAAGGAAGACCACTGATTTTAGGTGGTGTTTCTATTGAACACGAAAAAGGATTAGATGGGCATTCAGATGCGGATGTGTTGACACATGCGATCATGGAAAGTATCTTGGGTGCTTTAAGTCTGGGTGATTTAGGAAAACATTTTCCGGATACAGATCCAAGCTATAAAGGAGCCAATAGCTTACAGCTCTGTACTTGTGTTTATGAAATGATGGTACAAAAGGGGTATAAAGTCGGCAATGTGGATGCGACCATTGTGATGGAAAGACCCAAGCTTGCACCTTATATAGAACAGATGCGAAATAATATAGCTCAGATTCTTCATTGTAGATTGGATCAAATATCCATCAAAGCGACAAGGGGAGAAAAAATGGGTTTTATCGGTCATGAAGAAGGGGCGGCGGCATTCTCGGTCTGCCTGTTGGAGGAAGTAAAATGAGAGTCGTAATTCAAAGAGCAAACTATGCGAAATGCACGATCAATCAGGAGATCACCGGACAGATTCATCAGGGTTTTTGTATCCTTGTAGGGTTTACACATACCGATACGAAAGCGATTGTGGATAAGGTTGTTAAGAAAATATGCGGTCTTCGTATATTTTCTGATGAACAGGGAAAGATGAATCGATCTATTCAAGATATACAAGGCTCGATTTTATCTATCTCTCAATTCACTTTATATGCCTCCTGTAAAAAAGGAAATCGTCCCGGCTTTACGGATGCGGCCAAACCGGACCTGGCCATTCCCTTATACGATTATTTTAATGAAGAATTAAGAAATAATGGGTTACATGTAGAAACAGGTGTATTTGGTGCTGATATGCAGATCGAATTGTGTAATGATGGACCGGTTACCATCGTATTAGATAGCGAGGAATTGTAATGGAAATCATTTATGGAAGTGAGTTATCACAAAAGATAAAAGAAGAACTAAAACAGGAAATTGAAAAGCTGCAAAAGGAAGGAAAACGACTTCCGGTTTTAAGTGTAATCCTGGTAGGCGATAATCCGGCCAGTCAAAGTTATGTCAAAAGCAAGGCCAATGCCTGTGCGTCCATAGGCATGGAAAATCGAACCATTTGTATGCCAGGTTCAACAACACAACAAGAGTTGTTGGAAGAGGTCAAAAGACAGAATGAAGATCCGGAAGTGGATGGAATCCTGGTTCAGCTGCCTTTGCCATCTCATTTAGATGAAGTCAGCGTTATCGATGCGATATCATCGGATAAAGATGTGGATGGATTGCATCCTGTGAATGCCGGTAAGCTGCTGACGGGAAGAGATGGTTTTGTGCCTTGTACACCATTAGGTGTCATGGAGATGTTAGCTTCTATCGGTTATACTGATTTAAGTGGTTTAAATGCCGTGGTGATCGGTCGCAGCAACCTGGTCGGCAAGCCATTATCCTTACTACTGCAAAAACAAAATGCGACAGTCATGATGGCTCATTCGCGAACAGCGCATTTAAAAGAGCTTTGTCAACAGGCGGATATCTTGATTGCGGCGATTGGAAAACCAAAGAAGATCACGGCTGATTATATCAAGGAAGGAGCCGTTGTGATCGATGTTGGCATCAATCGCATGGAGGATGGAAAGCTTTGCGGAGATGTGGATTTTGAAGCGGTCAAAGAAAAGACCAAAGCCATTACACCGGTACCCAAAGGTGTAGGGCCAATGACGGTATGTATGTTACTGAAGAATACATTGAAAGCGTATAAGGAGCATGAGAAAATCTATGGATGAAAAAAGTTATGATTTAAATGATATCATCGAAATGAAAAAGGAACACCCGTGTCATAAATCAAAACAATGGAAGATCATCCGCATGGGTGCTGATATTCGAATCAAATGTTTAGGCTGTGGTGCCAGTGTGCTGATGCCCCGTAGTAAGTTTGAAAAGAAGCTAAAGCGGATCGTATCGAAAGGGAGTGAATAAGAATGCCATTAACTGCAGGAATCGTGGGCTTGCCCAATGTCGGAAAATCAACTTTGTTTAATGCCATTACAAAGAGTCAGGTGGAGGCTGCCAATTATCCGTTTGCGACGATTCAGCCAAATGTGGGTGTCGTCGAAGTGCCGGACAAAAGAGTTGATCGTTTAGTCGAAATCTTTCATCCGAAAAAAACGATCTATACGACCTTTGAGTTTACGGATATCGCCGGTTTGGTTAAAGGAGCTTCCAAAGGAGAAGGGTTAGGAAACCAGTTTTTATCCAATATTCGTCTGACAGATGCGATTTGTCAGGTCGTTCGTTGTTTTGATGATCCCAACATCACGCATGTGGAAAATTCCATCGATCCTATTCGAGATATTGAAATCATCAATTTGGAATTAACGCTGGCAGACTTGCAGACGATCGAAAATCGTATTGCGAAAGTGGAGCGTAAGGCCAAGACGACTTCGGATAAAGAAGCTAAGATGGAAATGGAACTTTTGGCCAAGTTAAAGCCATGTCTGGAAGAAGGGAAACCAGTTCGTTCTTTAGAATTAACAGAAGATGAGCAGGCGTTGATGAAGATGTATAACCTGCTGACGGCAAAACCGGTCATCTATGTCTGCAACCTGGATGAAGAAGGAGCTATGGATCCAGAATCCAATGCGTATTATCAAAAGGTAAAAGAATATGCAGCGCAGGAAAACAGCGAAGTTGTAAGCCTATGTGCCAAAATGGAAGAAGAACTGAGCGGATTGGAACCAGACGAAAGAGCTGCTTTCTTAGAAGAGTTAGGAATTTCAACCAGTGGTCTGGATACGCTGATTCAGAAAGCATACCATATCTTGAATCTTTGTACTTTCCTGACAGCCGGTGAAGATGAATGCCGTGCCTGGACCTTTAAAAAGGGAATGAAGGCACCGGATTGTGCCGGTGTAATTCACACAGACTTCAAAAAAGGCTTTATTCGTGCTGAAGTTTATGCCTTTAGCGATATGGATGAGCTGGGCAGTGAGCATGCGATCAAGGAAGCCGGCAAGCTTCGATTGGAAGGAAAGGATTATGTCGTGCAGGATGGGGATGTCATGCACTTCCGGTTTAATGTATAATTATGTTTAATATAGATTTGGAAGGCTTGTTGTCTTTAGTTATTGCGGTCGTATTGGCTATGTCCATTCATGAAATGGCACATGGCCTGGTATCGTACTGGCTGGGCGATCCTACGGCCAAAATGCAGGGAAGAATCTCATTAAACCCATTTGCCCATGTAGATTGGTTAGGTGTGCTATGTCTGTTACTGTTTCATTTTGGATGGGCCAAGCCGGTACCTATCGATGCCAGTTATTATAAAGATAGAAAGACCGGAATCATCTGGACCAGCTTTGCCGGTCCACTTGCCAACTTCTTACTGGCCTTCATATGTGTCTTTATTTACATTTTGCTTATTGTTTTTTTGCCGCAATTTGTCTATAGCGGTATCGGAAGCTTTATCGTATCTACTTTATCAACATCGGCAACCTTAAATGTTGGATTTGGCCTTTTTAACCTGATTCCGGTTCCACCATTAGATGGATCGAAGATCTTATTCGCGTTTTTACCGGATGAGCAGTATTACCGCTTTATCGAAGGCTCTCCGTTCTTTATGCTGGTGTTGATCTTGTTGATCTATATGAATGTGTTAAATGTTCCATTGGCGATGTTACAGAATAACATCCTTCAATTCTTTATCAATATTTCTTCTATGATACTGGGACTATGATCCCAGTATTTTTATTGCCTTTGAAACTTTTTTCATAGATTTTTCTCTATTTTCAAAATATTTTCACAAATCTCTTGAAAATATGTGAGAATGTGTTTAGAATATAAACATATTTAATGATTGTACAGGAGGAAACGATATGAAGGGAAGAGTTTTTAAGGTCTTTACATCCTCAGCTTTAGCCGTAGGATTATTAGCCGGATGTAGTTCTGGCGGAGGTGCCGGTGCCGGAAAGACATTGGCAGATGGCGATACAGTAACGATTGGATTGAACTTTGAGTTAAGTGGTGGAACCGCAAGCTATGGTACTGCCGAGTATAACGGAGCAAAACTTGCCATTGATCAATACAATGCCAGTGATGATGCCAAATATAAAATTGAAATTGCCGAACAGGACAACAAAGGAGATAACGCGGAAAGTACAACAGCGGCTACTCGTCTGATTACCGAAGATGGTGCTTCTATTCTTATCGGACCTGCAACCAGCGGTACATCCATTGCGACATATCAGGTATCCAGCGACAATGCCGTTCCGGTTATTTCACCATCAGCTACACAGATTGATGCGACAACTAATGATAATGGCGAAACGTATCCATATGCATTCCGAATTTGTTTCGAGGATTCTTATCAGGGTGCTGCCATGGCACAATATGCTTATGATACCCTGGGCGTCAAAAAAGCGGCCATTATCAATGAAGTAAGTGATTATGGACAAGGGCTTGTTTCCACATTCAAAGATGTATTTACGGAAAAGGGTGGAGAAGTTGTTGCGGAACAAAGCTACAACTCCGGAGATACAGATTTCGCATCGATTTTAACAGATATGAAGTCAAAAGACTTTGATGTTCTGTACATTGCCGGATATTATCAGGAAGCTGGTTTGATCATTAAGCAGGCTCGTGATATGGGAATTGATACACCGATCATTGGTGCAGATGGATTTGAATCGGAAGTTCTTTCTCAGTTAGCTGGTGCTGATAATTTAAGTAATACTTACTACACAACATGTTATACAACACTGAATGCCAGTGATGAATTGACGAACTTCATTGACTCCTATACAGAAGAATATGGTGAAGCGCCAAATATGTTTTCTGCATTAGCTTATGACTCGGCTAACCTGGCTTTACAGGCATTAGAAGAAGCCGGAGCTACCGGTGAAGAACTAAAGAATACGTTAGAAGGTATTGAATTCTCTGGAATTACCGGATCGTTCACATTTGATGATACACATTCTCCAATCAAGACGGTTATGATCGTTGAACTGGAAAACGGTGTACAGACAGCGGCTACTGAAGTCGAAGTAGAACAGTAATCCAGATGTATCAGGGGAAGCAAACTTCCCCTTTTTTTCTAGTAGAAGGAGAGAAACTATGAGCCAGTTTTTACAACAAGTTATCAACGGTCTGTCTTTGGGTTCCATCTATGCTTTGATAGCCCTTGGATATACCATGGTTTATGGAATCATCAAACTGATCAACTTTGCCCATGGAGATATTTATATGTTGGGGGCCTATGTGGCCTTTATCACAACGACCTATTTTGGTTTCAGCTTTTTCCCGGCGATGATTGCCAGTATGGTGGTTTGCGGAATTTTAGGTGTTCTGATTGAACGAATCGCGTATAAGCCTTTGCGACATGCGACCCGTATTGCGGCTTTGATTACCGCCATCGGTGTCAGCTATGTGCTGGAATATACGACACAATATGTTATGGGAAGTGAAGTTAAGACGTATCCGACTCTTTTAAGCAATTCTTCCTTTAGTTTAGGGCCGGTTACGATTTCCATGCAGCAGGTGTATATCTTTACGATTACGATCGTTTTGATGATTGCCTTACAGCTGATTATCAAAAAGACAAAGATGGGACGTGCCATGCGTGCGGTCAGTGTTGATGAGGATGCGGCCAAACTGATGGGAATCAATGTGGACACTACGATTTCCTTTACCTTCCTTTTGGGAAGTTCTTTGGCTGGTGTTGCCGGTATATTAGTTGGTATTTATTATAATTCGATTGATCCGTTAATGGGAATGGTTCCCGGTTTAAAAGCATTTATTGCCGCTGTTTTCGGTGGAATTGGAAGTGTTCCGGGCGCCATGATCGGTGGACTGTTTATCGGAATTGCCGAAACAATGGTTGTCGCTTATGGAAGCTCGTTATATCGTGACGCGATCGTATATTTGATTTTGATCCTGATTTTGATCATCAAACCAGATGGTTTGTTAGGAAAGAACCAGAGAGAGAAGGTGTAATTGATGCCGAAACAATTATTGAACAAAGAAAATATCGCCTGGCTTGCCAGTGCTGTCGTGATCTTTCTGGTGTGCAGTGTTTTAATGAATGCCGGAATCATCAACTCCTACTATCAGATTACCCTTTATAATATCTGTATCAATATCATTTTGGCGGTTTCGTTAAATCTTGTCATTGGTATTTGTGGTCAGTTCTCCTTAGGCCATGCCGGCTTTATGTGTATCGGTGCATACAGTGCCGGAATTGTTACGAAAATGATGCCGAATCTGGGCGGCCTTTTCTTAGGTTTATTGGTTGGATTTGTGATTTCTGCGATCGTGGCATTGATCGTTTCTATACCAACATTGCGATTAAAAGGTGATTATCTGGCCATTGCGACCTTAGGGTTTGCCGAAATCATTCGTATCATCGTACAAAATATGAAAATTACCAATGGAGCTGCCGGATTGAGTGGCATTCCTCGTTTAACCACTTGGCCTTTATTGATCATCGGTGTTGTCATCGCACTGGTCGTTGTGTGTAACTTTACCCGTAGTGCACCGGGGCGTGCCTGTCTTTCCATTCGTGAAGATGAAATTGCTTCCGAAGCCATGGGAATCAATACGACTCGCTATAAGGTCATTGCGTTTGTGATCGGTGCTATATTGGCCAGTATGGCCGGTGCGTTATTTGCCTGCAACTTCTATGTCATCAACCCGACACAGTTTACCTTTAATCGTTCTATTGATATTTTGGTCATGGTCGTATTCGGTGGTATGGGATCGATGACTTCCAGTGTGATTGCAGCAGCTGCTATCGGAATCTTAAATATGATCTTACAAAACTTTTCCGATATTCGTATGATTATCTATGGTTTGGCTTTAGTCATTATCATGATCTTCAAGCCGTCTGGTTTATTGGGAACTAAAGAGTTCTCCTTTAAAAAGCTGTTTCAGAAAAGAAAGGGGAATCGCTAATGGAACCAATTCTTCAAATCAAAAATCTGACCAAAAACTTTGGAGGGCTTTGTGCCGTATCCAATGTATCTATGCAGATCAACCAGGGAGAGCTGATTGGTTTGATCGGCCCCAATGGTGCCGGAAAGACTACGTTATTTAACTTATTGACCGGAGTATATGAACCAAGCAGTGGTTTGATCGAATTCAATGAAGATGGTAAAAAAATTCAATTGGGTGGTTTAAAACCTTATAAGATCACAGCTTATGGAATTGCCCGAACTTTCCAGAATATTCGATTGTTTAAGACAATGACGGTTTTGGAAAATGTAAAGGTTGCGATGCATAAAAATATTCGTTATGGAACCTTAGCTGCCATTTTGCGTTTACCTTCTTATTATAATGAAGAAAAATGGGTAGAAGAAAAAGCCTGTGAGCTGTTAAAAGAAGTTGGATTGTATGGAAAACGTAATGAACAGGCAACCAATCTTCCTTATGGAGAACAGCGTCGTTTGGAGATTGCCCGTGCCTTAGCAATTCAACCGAAAATTTTGTTTTTGGATGAGCCTGCCGCCGGTATGAACCCACAGGAAACTGCTGAACTGACAAATCTGATTTATCGTATTCGTGACAAATACAGTTTGACGATCATCTTGATCGAGCACGATATGTCTTTGGTTATGAAGATCTGTGAAAGAATCTATGTTCTGGATTATGGAAAGCTGATTGCCAATGGAAATCCGGAAGAAATCCGAAACAATGAATTTGTCATTAAGGCTTATTTAGGGGAGGAAATCTAATATGGCGATGCTGGAAGTAAAAGATCTTCATGTACACTATGGAGTGATCGAGGCATTGAAAGGAATCAACCTGGAAGTGAATGAAGGAGAGATTGTTTCTTTGATTGGAGCCAACGGTGCCGGAAAAACAACGATGCTGCAAAGTATCAGTGGTATCAAAAAGAAGACCAGTGGTGATATACTATTTTTAGGTGAATCGATTTTTAAAAAGAATCCAAAGTTCATCGTACAAAAAGGGCTCACACAGGTTCCGGAAGGACGACGTATCTTTACCGGCTTGAGCGTTTATGAAAATTTGATGATGGGTGCTTTCTTACGCAAGGATAAAAAGGGTATTCAACAAGATCTGGAAAAAGTGTATGCACAGTTTCCAATCTTAAAGGAACGAATCAATCAGGATGCTTCTACTTTATCTGGTGGAGAACAACAAATGTTGGCCATGGGAAGAGCCTTGATGGCAAAACCGAAGCTTTTATTGTTGGATGAGCCAAGTATGGGGTTGGCACCTATCCTTGTCAAAGAGATCTTTTCGATCATCGAAGAAATCAATAAGCAGGGAACGACTGTGTTATTGGTCGAACAAAATGCCAAAATGGCTCTGTCAATCGCTCATCGTGCTTATGTACTGGAAACAGGAAAAGTTGTATTGAGTGGAACCGGTAAGGAACTGGCGGAAAGTCCGGAGATCCAAAAAGCGTATCTGGGAGGATAAAAAATGTTTAAAGTCAAAGATTATATGACAAAAGATGTCATTTGTACGGAAAAAGATGCCACGATTTCAGAAGTATTGGAGTTAATGAAAGAACATGGAATTCATCGTGTTCCGGTTGTGGAAAACCAAAAACTGGTGGGATTGATCACAGAAGGTATGATTGCGACATCCCATTCATCGGCTACCTCATTAAGTATCTATGAGTTGAATTATCTATTGTCGAAGACAACGGTTAGCACAGTGATGATCAAAAATGTAATTTCCATGAATGAAGAGGAATTGATGGAATCCTGTGCTGAAACCATGCGATCCCACGATATTGGTTGTATCCCTATTGTCGATAATCAGAATAATGTGGTAGGAATCGTGACTCAAAATGATGTATTTGGATGCTTTTTAAGTGTACTTGGTTGGGAAGATAAAGGAACTCGTATTACAATTGCGGTCAAAGATGAATTGGGCGCTATCGGGAAGTTATCGGATATCTTTGTTCAAAAGAAGGTCAATATTTCGCATATTGGTGTTTATTCATTTAAAGATGGTATTGCTAATATGGTAGTACGATGTGATGCGGAAGATCCAAAGAATTTGATTCAGGCATTAGAAGAACATGGATATCAAGTATTAGAAACGTATAAGAACTAGCTGTTACGGCTGGTTCTTTTTTTGTCATAAGTTTTAAATTAGTTTTAACTTACAGTTTTTAAAAGAATTTTTAATAGTTTTCTCTTTTTCATACGTATTAAATAGTGTAGAGAAAAGGAGGGAACTCAATGGAAGACAAAAAAGAATTGAAAGAAATCATGCAGGAGTCAAAACGACTGTATGATGAACAGTGCAAGAAGATCCTGTCGTATAAACAGATCCTGTCCTATTTGTTCCAGTCCTGTCTGGAAGAATATAAGGATCTTTCCCTGGAAGAGATACAGGAACTATTGGAAAAGGAAACAGAAAGCGAGATGAGGAAGATGTGCACATTCAGTGATGCGATCTGGAAAAAGGGAATAGAAAAAGGAAGAGATGAAGGTATGGAAAGAGGGATAAAAGAAGGAAGTCTAATCATTTCGATAAATAATGTACAGAATTTAATCAAAAAACATGTTGTTTCCAACATAGAAGAAGCCATGGATTTATTAGGAGTAGAAGCATCTTTACGACCGGCTATTTTAAAATCTATACAGATGCATTAGAAATAGACTGGAACATATAAAGAAAACGAGATGAAAGATGTGTACATTTAGCGATGGATTTGTGAAAAAAGAATTAGCATAGGAAGAGTAGAAGGTAAATAAGAGGGGATTTTAATAAATTCTATAAACAATATATAGAGTTTAATCAAAAATCGTGTTGTTTTTAATATTAACGAAGCCATGAACATGTTAGATGTAGAAACTTCATCAAGACCAATTATTTTACAATCTCTACATATCAACTAGCTTTGAAATAAGGGATAAAGAAATTTTACTGGGTGAATCATAATGTTTACTTTCTGTGATGGCAATCTGTTTGACAGAAGTGTTGTAAACCTTTAAAATGGCATAGAAGAGGTGAGAACTATGGAATTAGGCGAATCTTTGGAAGATTACCTGGAATCAATTCTGGTATTGAGTGAAAAAATCGATCATGTTCGCAGTGTGGATGTAGCCAGCTATTTAGGGTTCTCTAAGCCAAGTGTATCGCATGCGGTCAAACTTTTGGAAAAAGATGGATATCTTCATTTAGATGAAAATAAATTTTTATATCTGACAGATGCAGGAAACCGTATCGCAACCGAAACATATCGCAGACATCGCTTTTTTAGAGAAATGTTGGAAGAGATCGGTGTACCAAAGACCATTGCGGAAAATGATGCCTGCCGTATGGAACATGTGATTTCGCAGGAAACGTTTGATGCGATTCAAAATTATTATGAAAATAAGAAGTAAGTCATGGAAACATGGCTTTTCTTTATATATACTAGTCTTATGAAAAATATAGAAATATTAGCGCCTGTTGGCAGCATGGAAGTTCTGGAAGCTGCAATCCAGGCTGGATGTGATGCGATATATTGTGCGCTTCCTTCTTTTGGAGCCAGGGCCTATGCCAATAACTTTACCTGGGAACAGATGAAGGAAGTATTGAAGCGATGCCATAGTTTGAACATTAAAGTGCATGTGACCATGAATACATTATTGTTTGAGCAGGAGATCGAACAAGCCTATCAACAGGCAAAACGCCTTCACGAAATGGGCGTAGATGCCTTGATCGTACAAGATTTAGGCTTAATTCATCTTCTTCATGAAAGATTGCCACAGCTTGTCGTACATGCCTCTACTCAGCTTTCCGTGACACAGGTTGAGCAGATTGAACAGTTAAAAAAATTAGGTGTTAAGCGTGTGGTACTGGCAAGAGAATGTAGTTTGGAGCAGGTAAAGGCAGCGGTTCAGACGGGAATGGAAGTGGAAGTTTTTGTCCATGGAGCCATTTGCATCTGTTACAGCGGGCAATGCCTTTTCAGTTCTATCGAATATGATCGAAGCGGAAATCGTGGTATGTGTGCGCAGCCATGTCGTATGCCCTATAAGCTTTATCAGGATGGAAAGCCGATTTTAGAAAAAGAACAGTATTTTTTAAGCCCTAAGGATTTATCCCTGATCGAACAAGTTCGAGAATTAGAAGAGCTCGGAGTTTGTTCCATTAAGATCGAAGGACGTATGAAATCCAAGGAATATGTGTATGAGTGTGTGCATCAGGTATATGAGGTGTTGCACGGAAAAACATTGGGTAAAAAAGAACAGAAGGAGCTGCAGGTCACCTTTAATCGTGGATTTACCAAAGGTCATCTTTACGATCAAAGAGGTAATGCTTTGATGAATACCCAAACCAGCAATCATCAGGGAATCTTGATTGGTCATGTGATTGGACAAAAAGGAAAACGTGTACGCGTCAAGCTGCAGGATTCTTTACATCAAAATGATGGAATCCGCTTTGTATGGAAGACAGGCTCGCTAGGCTTTCGCTTGAATTATCTCTATGACACGCAGGGAAAGCTGATTGCGCAGGCAAAAGCAGGTCAAATTGTAGAAATCAATATGAAGGATCGACTTCCTGCACAAACAAAGTTGATAAAGACGATCGATACAACGCTTCAAAAGGAAATTGATCAAACTATTGAAAAGAAACAGCGAAAAGTAGCAGTGTCTTGTCATTTGGCATGTAAAGGGCCCGGATATCCGTTGGAATGCACTTTGTCTGAAAACGGTCATTGTGTGACTTGGATCAGTGAAGAGCTGGCTGATGTTGCCAAAAACAGACCTTGTGACGAAGAGATTTTAAGACGCCAGTTTTCAAAGACAAAAGACAGCTTTATAGAAATTCAATCGTTTCGTTTTGCGTTGGATGTCCCTTTCTTTTTTCCGCTAGGTGCGCTCAATCATATCCGCAATCAGGCTATCGATGCTTTTTATGAAGAAAAGACAAAGGCTAATCCTATCATAGAAAAAACATACGATGTGAAAATAGAACCGCAAAAAATTGTGGAAAGGCACTGGATACAAGAGAAGATTCATTCTTCGATGGAAGGCTTGGCAGATCTGCGATACAATGTCACAAACTCTTATGCGATCGCGTGTTTATTGCGGTTGGGATTTTCCTGCATTGAGCTTTCTTTAGAATGTAAAGATAAGGATATACAGGCCATGCTTACAGGTTTTAAAGAACGATACGGCTTTGAGGCCCCGGTCATGGTATATCTTTATGGAAAAAGAAGGCTGATGATCATGAATCATTGTGTTGTCAATACGGCCTTAAAAGATGGACAAAGAAAGAATTGTGCTTTATGTCATAGGCATTCTTTTTATCTAAAGGGAAAGGATCAAAAGGAGTATCTGCTGGAAGGGGATGCGAAATGTCATATGTGCATTTTTGAAAAAGAAGCATGGAATGACTTGGATAAAATAGCGTACTATAAGCAGCTTGGCATACAGAATTTTCACTTGTTCTTCTTACGGGAAGATGCACTAAAAAAAGCAAAAATTCTCAAGGAATTTCAGGCTGGAGTACAGGAGTAGATATTGAATCTAAAGCGCTAAAGTGGTATTATTTTTGTAGCTTAAGGCAAAGGAGGAACTTAATATATGCCTATTATTGTTGATGTATATGCTCGTGAAGTATTAGACTCTCGTGGTAACCCAACAGTAGAAGTAGAAGTAACTACTGAATCTGGTGCTTATGGACGTGCCATGGTTCCAAGTGGAGCAAGTACAGGAGAAAGAGAAGCATTAGAATTACGTGACGGTGACAAAACTCGTTACTTAGGAAAAGGAACAACAAAAGCTGTAAACAACGTAAACAACATTATCGCACCAAAGGTAATCGGTATGGATTGCCGTGATCAGGTTCTGATTGATAAAACAATGTTAGATCTGGATGGAACTCCATTCAAGAAAAACTTAGGTGCTAACGCTACATTAGGTGTATCTATGGCTTGTGCTTTGGCAGCTGCTGATTTCTATGGTATGCCATTGTATAACTACTTCGGTGGATTCAATGCGAAGACTATGCCGGTACCTATGTGTAACGTAATCAACGGTGGTAGTCATGCCGACTCTACAGTTGACTTCCAGGAATTCATGATCATGCCGGTTGGTGCAACTTCTGAAAAAGAAGCAATCCGTATGGCTGCTGAAACATTCCATGCGTTGAAGAAAGTATTAAAAGACAAAGGATACAACACGAACGTTGGTGACGAAGGTGGATTTGCTCCTAGCTGTAAAGATGGAAACGAAGAACCACTTGAATTGTTAGTAGAAGCTATGCAGGCTGCCGGATACAAACCTGGTGAAGATATGTGCATTGCGATGGACGTTGCCGCCAGCGAATTCCACAACCATGAAACTGGATTGTATGAATTGAAGAAATCTGGTCAGGGAACTAAGACAAGTGATGAAATGATCGATATGTATGCTGAATGGATCGAAAAATATCCTATCATCTCTATCGAAGACGGACTTGGTGAACGTGACTGGGATGGATGGAAGAAACTGACTGATCGTTTAGGTGACAAAGTTCAGTTGGTTGGTGACGACTTGTTTGTTACAAACCCTTCTATCTTACAGGAAGGTATCGAAAAAGGTATCGCCAATGCGATCTTAATCAAAGTTAACCAGATCGGTACTTTGACAGAAACTTTCGATGCTATGGAATTAGCTAAGAAACATAACTACACTTGTGTAGTATCTCACCGTTCCGGAGAAACAGAAGACTCTACAATTGCTGATATCGCTGTTGGATTCAATGCCGGACAGATTAAGACTGGTTCATTGTCTCGTACAGACCGTATCGCTAAATACAACCGTTTGATGCGTATCGAAGACGAATTGAATCAGCGTGGAGCTACTTCTATTGCTCAGTACAAAGGAAAGAAATCTTTCTACAACTTGTATAAGTAAGATCTTGACCCCGTAAGGGGTCTTTTCTTTTTGTTGATTTTCCTTCATAATAATAGAAAACAAGGAGAATTTTTATGCAACAGGCAACACTGGAACAATGGAAGAAATTATATAAAGAAGCAGATGCGCTAAAGGAAAAAAGGCCATGGATGATCTTTGAAGATATCGATTTGATTGCAGTACAGCTGGAAGGAAAAAGAGAACCATATTTCTGCAGTATCATGGGTAAACAAGGAAACTGTCCAGGGATAACGATGTATTACGGGATGGATGGGTATTCTGATCTATGTATGATCATGGATTCGTACCAATACTCGGCTCCGACAACTTATATCATGGGTGATATTACTTGTATGACTTGTTATTATGGGGATAAAAATGAAATGGAACCGGACCAGAGAAAAATAATTCAGGATTTAGGACTGAAATATGAGGGTGCTAATGACTGGCCGTATTTTTATTCGTTTGAACCTCGCTATGTCCCGGTAAATTTAAATCGTGATGAAGTTATACAATGTACCAGAATTATGGAAGTTTTAAATAAAACCGTGGATATGGTCATGGAAGATGAAGAATGGCTTCCTAATTTTGAAAAAGGGGAGCTCTTAATGGCTGAATGGGATTTTGTTGAAGAAGGTGAAGAACCTAATTTGTCGATATATCCACTGCCTTTGCCAAATTCGATTCCGCGCTTTCTTACGGTAAAAGTGGAGGATTCGGTGCTGGGAGAATTTAAAGAATATGAAAGATCGGATATGGAACTGGTCATGGATCTGAATTATTTGTTTACTCCAATCGATGATCCGGACTATGATCGTCCAATCAATCCATTGTTGGTCTTGGCTTATGATTTAAAAGAAGATAGCATTTTGGCAGGCGATGTTCTGACATTGGATCATGATGAAATGGAAAGAGTGGTTTCTATTTTCTTTCATATCATTGAAAACTACGGTATTCCTAAAAAACTCTATGCACGCAATCCACGTATCTTAATCGGTATGGAATATCTTTGCGATCAGTTGAATATTGAGATTGTCAACGATCCGCTGCAGGAATTAGATGATATTTATCAAGGCATACAACAAACACTCTAGATAGGCAACTGCAAGTCAGTTGTCTTTTCATTTTGTGGAGTATATGAGTAGGGATTACGATTTGGCCTTGGTACAATAGAAGCAGGGAGGATCATCATGAACGAGCAAGTGATTAAAAGCATTTTAAAAGAACGTTTTGAATCCCATATACAACGTCATTCTTCTATAAGATGGATAGATGTAGAAAATCTGCTGACCAAAGATATATTAGAAGCTGTTTCTTATATGGAGGAAACAAAGGGAGAACCCGATGTTGTTGTGTTGGAGGGCCAGCTTTGTATTTGTGACTTTTCAAAGGAAAGTCCGAAAAGAAGAAGTTTATGTTATGACAAAGAAGCTCGATTGAAAAGAAAACAAAATGCACCGGGTTCCAGTGTGATGGAAGATGCACAGGAAAAGAAACTTGTTTTGTTGAATGAGGCGGAGTATGTATGGCTGCAGTCGATGGAAGACTTGGATTTAAAGACTTCAAGCTGGATCAAAACAGAAGATTCGATGCGTAAACAAGGTGGTGCATTATTTGGCAGTAAACGTTATGGAAGAACTTTTATCTACTGCAATGGAGCGGATTCTTATTATTCCAGTCGCGGCTATCGTGCCAAAGTCGTATTAAAGACGAAGTAGGTTTCTTTGTGTATCTGAAAGGTCATTCTCACAGAGTGACTTTTTTTGTATAATGAATCTACAAGAAGCGAGGGATAGTATGAAACGATGGATCGTATGTGATTTAGATGGCTCTTTAATGCCACCCAGTGATGGCTTATATGTATCAAAAGCTGTTCAGGAAAAGATGATTGCCTTGCAGGAAAAGGGGAATACGGTGATCTTAAACAGCGCCCGTGTTTTTCAGGGTGTGTATCCTTTAGCGTTGCAGATTGGTATGGATAAATTTGGTGGGTATTTGATTTCTTCCAATGGATCGCATGTCTATGATATGAAAACCAAACAAGTAATTGATCGTGTAAAAATGGATGCGGACCAAGTCTTGTGGCTATGGGAAGAAATGAAAAAGCACAATATCGGAATCGGATTTACCCAGCCGGATGCGGTTATATGTAATCAAATGCATATGGGATTTGAACTGGATCAAAAAAACTGTGATATTGATTATATTACGACAATGCATCCTAAACGATATTTAAAAGCTGATGTAGTAAAGTGCTCCATTGCGGCCAAGCCGGAAGAACTGGAAGCAGTTATTGATGATATTGAAAAAGAAATCGAAAAAAATACTGATTTTCAAGTAATTCGCAGTACACCGACTTTGTATGATGTTCTACATAAAGAAGTTTCTAAACAAGGTGCGTTGGAGAAATTGTTGAAGAGTCTACATGCAGGCTGGGATCAGGTGACTGTCATTGGCGATGGATATAGTGATGTCGAAAGCATACGCCTGGCAGCCTTGGGATGTACTTTGGAAAATGCCAAAGAAGAATGTAAAGAAGTGGCCGATATGATCGTTCCTTCCTGCTATGAAGATGGCTGCCTGATTTGGTTAGATCGATTATTGGAGGAAACGTATGAAAGTCATTGATATGCATTGCGATACAATTTTGGAGCTTTTAAATCACCCAGAAAAGGGATTGTTTCAAAATGATTTAAGCATTGATATTCAAAAACTGCAGAAGGGAAATTACCTGCTTCAAAATTTTGCCTTGTTTACCGATCAAAAAGTTTTATCCATTCCGGAACAACAAACGATGCGATTGATGGATGTCTTCTGGAATGAAATGGAAAAAAATAAAGAATATATCGCACCGGTATTCAGTTATGAAGATATTGAGAAAAATGAAAAGGCTGGAAAGTTGTCTGCTTTGTTGACATTGGAAGATGGCGGTGTTGTCTTTAATGATCTTTCTATGCTTAGAAATTATTATCGTTTGGGTGTTCGTATGATTGCCTTGACATGGAATTATCCCAATGGCATCGGCTATCCAAACTTTTCCATGGATGATTTTACGGACTATAAGCAGGCCAGCCCTTTGCAGCAGATCGATACAGTGCACGGATTGACAGGGTTTGGGATTCAGTATGTACAAGAGATGGAGCGTCTGGGCATGATCATTGATGTCAGCCATTTAAATGATGCCGGTTTTTATGATGTTTTAAAAAATACAACAAAACCTTTTGTGGCCTCTCATTCCAATGCCAGAAGCATTTGTCCGGTAGCTCGAAACCTGAGCGATGAGATGATTCAGGCTTTGCATGCTCGAGGTGGTGTCATGGGCATCAATTTTTGTGGGGACTTTTTAGAAGAACACGAAAGTCCAAACGGGCCAAGCCACATAGAAGCTATGGTACGTCATATTTGCCATATCAAAAAGATTGCCGGTATTGATTGTATCGGATTAGGCACGGATTTTGATGGAATTCATTCCGACTTGGAAATACCGGATGCCTCCTACATGAATCAATTGGCACAGGCTTTATCGGAAAATGGTTTTACACAGGAGGAAATCGAAAAGGTATTTTATAAAAACGTATTACGTGTTTATAAAGAAATCTTATAAGGATTGAATGATTAATTTAAAATAATGTATTTTAATTTAACGAATTTATGATTTTTACTGTTTTTCTGTATTTTTAGTTGAACGATATTTGACTTTTAAAGTAAACTATCAGTGGTCGGCAAAACACAGGAGGAACAGTATGTCAGCAACAATCAATCGAAAAGAACTGGAAGCGAGAATGAGTGAATCATTTGATATTTCAAAAGCAGAAGCTCATGACTATATTCAGTTTGTATTTGATGAAATCACTTCGATATTGAAAGAAGGAAAAGAAATCGATATTTTTGGATTTGGACGATTTTCTGTTACGGAAAGAAAAGGGCGTATAGGCATTAATCCATCCACTGGGGAAAAGATGGAAATTCAGCCTAGCCGTAATGCGAAATTTAAATCCAGCAAGACATTAAAAGAAGCTTTGAAACAAAAGTAAATTAAAAAGGCAAGATTTTTTGCCTTTTTGTTTGCTTAGCTCTTTTTAGGATGGGTAAAAGAGGACAGAAAATTGAACTTTGTCGGTGGTACAGGATTTACGCTTGAAAGAATATCCTTAACCATCTCTTCGGAATCAAAGACGATACATCCGCAAAAACGCTCTTTGACCTGAAAACAGTAAACAGAAAGATACTTGTCTAAACTGGGGCTATATTCATGGATCACTTTCTGTGTTCCGTTTATGGCGGAATCCGCATAACAGGCCACCCATTTTAGGCCATCGTTTGGAAACAGATCGAAAAAAGAATGGTTGACCATTTCATCGATTGAAAGTTCTTCAATGGATTCCATTTTCTTGTTACAGTATTCAAACAGGAAATCAACTCCCGATCCGTGTTCATTGAATACGATTTCAATGATACAAAAGCCAAAGGGACAATGTTCAAAAATGGCGGTGTTGGATAAAAGTTCATTAGAATATCCAACTGTATTGATCTTTGATTTCCATTGATAGTTAAACTGTTTTTGGTCTTCGGTCATACGGCATCGTGAACTAAATCGGCGGTTATCAATCGATGTATAGGCATCTTTATCGATATTTATGATATACCGTTTGTTTAAAAATATGCCTTTATTGACATTCAGGAAGTGTGACGGCGATAATGCTTCTACAATAGTTTTTGCCGGCAGGTAAGTAGAAATCATTGTTCCATCAAACAGAAAAAGTTGAGTTTTTGTGCTTTCCCGAATGATGTATTTTATGTTGTCTTCGTTGATTCCGTTCTTTGCGAAAAAGTGACTGATTTTTTGTTCCATTATATTCCCTCTCTTCATTACTATACTTGTTCTTGAAGAGAGAATCAAATTTATTGGGGTTAGGAGAAAACTATGATATCAAAACATTTAAGAATAGCCGCTTTTTGGAGGTATTGATCGGCATAAGTATGATCATTTTTGTCTGGCAGTTATTAGGACATGATGATCCAGGCCATATGGAGGATGCAGAGGCTATGCAGGCTTTTATGGAGGTCATCGGTCTGTATGCGATTCATGTGTTTGAAATTATTGCCGGATTGATTGGCATTGTGAAATCAAAAAAAGGTTCATTGCTCACAGTTCTTTTAGGCGTGATCTTGTTTTTGATGAATTTAGTAGAGTTCTTTATGCATACTACAAACATCATAGAAATTATAATTCACGCATTAACATTGATTGTACCGTATTATTATGTACACAATGCTGTTAAATTGTTTCGGAATAAGGTAGAATAAGAAAGTGTGTTAAGGAGAAAATATGAAAAGTTTTATGAAAGAGTTTCGTGATTTTATCAATCGTGGAAATGTCTTAGATATGGCGATTGGTATTATCATTGGTGGTGCGTTTACTGCAATTGTAACAAGTTTATCGAATGATATTATTTCACCGATCCTTGGATTGTTTGGTGGATATGATTTCAGTGCCTACTCATTAAAATTTGGCGATGTAGCGATTAAATATGGAAGTTTTATTACAGCTATTATCAATTTCCTGATCATGGCTTTGATTGTTTTCTGTATGGTAAAAGCTATGAACAGAGCAACCTCTAAATTGAAAAAAGAAGAGGAAATAGAAGAAGCGGCTACAACGAAGGTGTGTCCTTACTGTAAAAGTGAGATCAGTATTGAAGCCACTCGCTGTCCTCATTGTACTTCACAATTAGAAGCGTAAAAAAATGTGTATCCTGAAAGCTCAGAGATACACATTTTTTTATAATACCATATTGCCGACGAAGGCAAGAATGGACATCAGTATGATCATGCCAGTGCCATATGGAAGTACCATAGATAACAGTTTGGAATCCTGTCCTTTGGAATCCACACTGCTCAAGGCAATCGCAAGGCTTTGTGGGCTGAGCATTTTTCCAACGGCTACACCCAGGGAGTTTAAAGCTACGATCCAAAGGCTGTTGGCATTTAAGGCCTGGGCGGCTTCTAGCTGCACCTGGCCAAACAGAACGCCGGAATTGGTCCCGGAGCCTGTGACAAAGGTTCCCAAAGCACCAAACCAAGGGGCAAAGAATGGGTAGAAAGAACCGGTAATCGCAATTACAAACGAAGATATATCGCTGATCATGCCGGCATAGCCCATGATCTTGGCAACGGCTAATACCGACAACATGGTGATCATCGTTTCTTTCATCTGGTTAAGCGTATCTACCAATACTCTGCCGAAGTCTTTTAAGCTTGCCTTTTGGATAAGACCACCGATCAATGCGGAAATAAAGATCCATACTCCCGGTGTATTGATCCAGGAAAACGAGATCACCGTAGGGTTTTCACCGGTGTATATCGTTGTTTGTGTGGCAAAAGCACTTAAAGTTTCATTGATTGGCATGACCATCTTGCTAGTTAATAATAAGAATACAAAGATCAGGATAAACGGACACCAGGCAATCAAAGCCTTTGATAAAGTGATGTTTTCCTGTTTGGCGATCTGCATTTCGTATTGCGGATCGCTTTTCTTTTTGGATGCGAACAGGATCGTTAATGCCAAAGAACATACACTTCCTACGACAACGGCCAGTTCAGCACCCACAAAGTAGCTGACGGCAAGCTGTGGAAGGATAAAACCTAAAGAACTGGCCAGTGTTACCGGTAACATTCCTTTTAAAGCTTTTGGGCCTTTTCCGGTTGCCATGACGATCAAAAATGGAGCGGCAATGACAAAGGGCGCCAACTGTAAGCTGGTCATAAAGGAAAGCGCTGTGTTTTCCAATCCCACCAGATTGGCTAATGTCACAGTTGGGATACCGATCGATCCAAAAGGTGTGGGAACACCATTGGCAATCAAACAGACAAGACAGCTAAACAAAGGATTAAATCCCAAACCAACAAGCATGCTGGCAGGAATCGCAATGGCGGTTCCAAAACCGGCCATGCCTTCCATAAATCCACCAAAGCACCAGGCAATCAATAAGACGATAATTCGTTTATCGCTGCTGACCGAAGCAATCATTTGCTTAATGATTTCCATGGCGCCGGTTTTTAATGTCAAATTGTACGTAAAGACAGCGGCGATGATCACAAGAATGATCGGCCACAAAGCCATCGCAAAGCCTTCTAAGGCAGCACTTGCCATATCTATCACCGGCATCTGCCACTTGGTGATCGCAAGAATAGCGCTGATGACAAGGGAGCCAATAGCGGCCTTAAAGGTAGGCCATTTAAAAACGGTTAGAGCCACAACTAACCACAATATGGGAAGAAGGGCTAAAAGAAAATTCAAAAATTCCAAGATTTCACCTCTCCTATCAATCTCAAATAAACCGTTTCAATTATACGTGAAACTGCGGGGAAATCTAGAGAAAACTTGAAAAAAACGCAAGAAAAAAAGTTGAAGGTTCAACAGTATTGTAAATAATTATATTTCTATAAAAAATAGTTGGCAAAAATGGTGGGAATGATGTATCATGGTGGTACAAAGTAGCACAAAGTGTCTAGATGTGGGGGTGATGGCACGTGTTCATGGGGGAGTATGCACATAACATCGATCGTAAGGGGCGATTGATTATGCCTGCAAAATTTCGTGAAGATCTTGGTGAACACGTTGTCGTTAACCGTGGTTTGGATGGCTGCTTGTATGTATATACTGCCAAGCAATGGGAAACAGTATATCAAAAGTTATCGGCGCTGCCATCAACAAATAAGGATGCGCGTATGTTTCAGCGTATGATGTTGTCGAAAGCAGCGGAGGTAGATCTGGACAGTCAGGGACGAATTTTGATACCTCGTACCTTGATTGAACTGGCAGGACTGGAAAAAGAATGCCTGATCGTAGGTATGGCTAACCATTTGGAGATCTGGTCAAAAGAGCGTTGGATGCAGTTGGAAGAAGAACAGTCCGGTTCATTTGAAGAAGCTGCAGAAGCCTTGAATGGCTTTATGGAGTAGTATGGAACATCAAAGTGTACTGTTAAAAGAAACAATCGACATGCTCGATGTGAAAAAGGATGGCATTTATGTGGATTGTACACTGGGCAGAGGGGGCCACAGTGAACAGATCCTCAAACGTTGTCCACAGGGATTTTTGTACTGTCTGGATTGTGATCAGGAAGCAATCGATCAAAGTACAAAACGTCTGCTTAAGGTTTCAAATAATTTTAAATGTATCCATACATCTTTTGAAAATCTCAAAGAAGTTCTTGCCAAAGAAGGTGTATTTGGTGTCGATGGCATCGTGATGGATCTGGGGGTATCCAGCCCGCAGTTTGACGATCCGTCTCGAGGATTCAGCTATCGATTTGATGCACGACTTGATATGCGAATGGATCAGAGTCAGGAAATGGATGCCTGGAAAGTGATCAATACCTATGATCAAAAAGACTTGTTCAGGATCTTTAGAGATTATGGCCAGGACCCAAATGCATATCGAATCGCATCACAGATCGTCAAAACTCGTCAGCAACATCCGATCGATACGACGTTTCAGTTAGTGGATGTGATCAAAAGTTGTTTACCGGCCAAGGTTTTAAGTAAAAAAGGACATCCGGCCAAGCAGATCTTTCAGGCGGTTCGCATTGAAGTCAATCGCGAGCTTTTACAGCTTGAGATCGTACTGCAGGATGCGATAAGTTTATTAAATCCGGGTGGAAGACTGGCCGTGATCACGTTTCATTCATTGGAGGATACGATCGTAAAACGAATGTTTCGGGATGTAGCTGTTCAGAAAAAGGCAGATCGAAGGCTGCCGCAATTAGGGATAGAAAAATTAGAATATGAGTTGATTTCAAAAAAACCGGTTACGGCATCAAGACAGGAGCTGGAAGAAAATTTCAGATCACACAGTGCCAAGCTTAGGGGATTGAAAAAATTGGGGGCAAACTAAAATGGTGCAGAAAGGTACAACAAAGAAGCATAATAGAAAAAGAAGAAAACTGCGCCAGCTTCGTCCGGAGAAGCTGCTTATTTTAGCGTTTGCTCTTTCATGCGTCTTCTATTGCTTTTCCAAAATCGGCTTGAATTCATACAATATTACGTTATCTGTAGAAGAACAAAAGCTTGCCAGTCAGGTAGCTGAAAAACAAGACGAAGTGCATTCGTTGAAGACAGATATTTCAGCTTTACAAGATAAGAATAAGATGTTAGGCTTAGCTGGCGATGACCTGAATGAAAATCAGGACAATGTCTATGTGATCAATAACTAGTTGAACAGGATGGATATGAATGGCCATAAAACGTAAAGTTAGAAGAAAGCTGGATAAGCGAACACAGCGTTTAAGTGTTCGCCGCAGTAACCGCCAGCTTTATCGAATGATTCAAGTGATGAGTATCATAGGAACATTAGTGATTGCTAATGTTCTTTTCACTATGGTCACGAAAACACATATCTGGTCACAGGAAAGTGTTTTAAATTCAAAGATTTCTTCTTCCATCGTGGATACGGAAGTGGAAGCTAAAAGAGGAACGATCTATGATCGTAATCATCAAGTCATTGCCCAGGAAGTGGATGCCTGGACCATCGTGGCTTATCTGGATGAAAGCGTCGTCGATGAAAATGGCGATCCGGATTATGTAGAAGATGCCGAAAAGACGGCTGAAAAGCTTTGTAAAGTTTTGCCGGATGCCAAGGAATCTAATGTCGAAAAGATCCTTGAAAAAGCGATGGATCAAGGATTGAGCCAAACAGAATTAGGTACGGGAACAAAGCGTTTGGATGAAGAAACGATGGAAAAGATAAAAGATTTAGATCTTCCGGGAATTGATTTTATCGAAACGACCAATCGTTATTATCCGACGACACCATATTCCAGCACGATGGTTGGTTTTGCGGCTTATGATGAAGATGAGCAGAAAATCGTTGGTAAGATGGGGCTGGAACAGACCATGAATGATATCCTTGCCGGAGAAGATGGGCATGTGCAATACCAGCAGACGGTCGATGGAAGTATCCTTCCTGGAACTACAACGGTATATAAAGAAGCGGTAGATGGAGATAATGTCGTATTGACATTGGATAGTTCTTTACAATCGGTCGTTGAAAAGGCGATGGAAGAAACGATCGAAAACAACCGGGCGACAAGTGCCTGGGCGGTTGTTATGGAAGTGGAGACCGGTAAGATATTGGCCTGGGCCAGTTATCCGACGTATGACCAAAATGAACATAAGGAAATTCCTTCTTATACTGATGCCGTCAGCTCTATGGTGTATGAGCCAGGTTCGGTTATGAAACCTTTTACATATGCAACGGCTATTGATACAGGAACTTTCCCATATAATACCATGTATCGCGCCGGCAGTTTTGAATATGGCTATGATGCCGCCAATAATAAAATCAATCGTGTAAGTGGTGTCGCTACGGGCTATCCAACCATTTACGATGCACAGGGAAATGATTATGGAACGCTGACTTTTGAAGATGGTCTGGCATTATCGAGTAACGTAGGTATTTGTGAATTGCTGGCCAATTATATGAATTATGATTCACTGGGTAAATATCTGGATCGTTTTGGTTTCTTCCAGGAAACAGGCATTCCTTATATCAGTGAGCAGACAGGTACTAAAAACATCGATGTTCCGATGGATTATCTTCGTACCGGATTTGGACAGTCCAGTTCCATCACGGTCTTACAGTTGATGCAGGCGTATTCTGCCATCTTTAATGATGGTGTGATGGTACGTCCATATGTGGTCGATTCCATTGAAGATGCCAAAACCGGGGAAGTCAAAAAACAATATTCGACCAAGGCCAAGGGAACTCCGATTTCAAAGGAAACCGCAAACAAAGTTACCGAGATGATGAAGCATGTTTTGGACGAAGGCATGTCCGGAGATCGTTTTGCGATCGATGGTGTCAGTATGGCTGCCAAAACAGGTACCGGGGAGATTTATAATGTAGAGCAGGGAAAATACGATACAGTCAACTATACGTCTAGTGTCATGGCTGCTGCACCGGCTGAAGATCCTAAGATCATGGTTTACTGGGGCATGATCGGTCCTAACTATGAAGCCTACAGCGCCAAGCAGTTTCAAGATATCATGCGCGCTGCTTTGATTGCTTATGGTGTCAGCAGTGAAACCAAAGAAAGCGATAAGACCCAGGCAGAAGAAAAGTGGGAAACTTACACGATGCCAAACCTAGTCAATCATTCCGTCAGTTATGCGGGATCAAAAACAGAAAACTGGAAATGTCAGATGGTTTATATTGGCGGAGGTTCTACGATCTTACGTCAATATCCACAAGCGGGATCGACCATCAGCAGTCAGGATCGAGTGTTCCTGCTGACAGATGGCAATGTGATCACCATGCCGGATATGACTGGCTGGACAAGAAAAGACATAACAGCTTTCTGGGAACTGACGGGTATCCAGATTCAAACCGATGGATATGGAGTCGTGACTTCCCAAAGCGTGGAACCGGAAACGCCAATATCCACTGATACGGCAATTTCTGTCACAATGGAGTAAATAGTACTAAACTTCTAAAAAGAAATTTGATATAATTAAACATGATTTGAAAACAGATAAAAGGAGAATGCGAATGCGTAAGAAAAAAGTGTATGCGACTCTAGAAATCGCAGATCAGGAAATACGCCTAATCGTTCTGGAGATCTTTGAAGGCAGAAACAATGTATTGCGCGTAGAACGTGTGCACTGTTCCGGTGTTCAAAATCAAAAGATCATAGATGAAGCTGCAGTCGTCAAAGCTATACAGGAAGCCTGCAAAAATGCCCAGAGTGCATTAGGTTTTCGCATAGAAAGAGTGCTTTTGGCTATTCCAAGCATCAATGTACAACGCTGTTCTCAAAAGATCCATGTGCAGATTCCGGATGGAACAAAGACAATTCGATTGTTCCATATTCAGCAGGGATTTAATAAAGCCGTGGAAAAACAGTTGAGTGAGGAAGTCGTTTTTGTCAACATCAATCAGGTATCGTATATTGTGAATGGTGAACAGACAACAAAAATGCCGATTGGCAAAGAATGTGATGATTTCTTTATGGAAGTGGATTTGTTGTATGCGGATAAGGAAACGATGTACGCTTATGCCCGTTGTGTAGAACAGTCCAATCTTCAGATTCTGGATGTATGTATCGATGCTTATGCGATTGCTCAGGAAACAGGAGCTTTGATTGCCGATCCGAGTCGTCCGATCGTTGTCGTTGATCTGGAACAGGATCATTGTACATTGGCGCTTTTCCAACATGGACGCTTATTAAATACGACGACATTGGAACATGGTTATAAAACATTTACGGAAGAATTACAGAAGAAATATCATTTGAGTGATGCGATCTGTTATCGCCTGCTGCAAAATATCTTTACAGAGGATCAGGATGAAGCCAGCGATGTGATCTGTTACATCGAACAAAAAGAAGAAATGCGCGTAGAAATCACATTAAAAGAGCTGGCGCAGTCATGTCTTTCCAAGATTCGTCTCTGGATTTCAGATATCAATGAGGCATGTGCTCCGATTGCCGGTCAGTCGGTACAATCCATGCGTTATGTGTTGACCGGACAAGGTTCCAATATTCGAGTATTGTCGATGATGCCTTCGGCCTTTAATGCTCCGGCCACTGTATTTGAAGAACAGACTATAGGGGCCAGAGATGGAGCCTTTGTATGTGGCTTAGGTATGGCTTATGCCTGGCAATATGTCAACAAGATTCGCCATGATGATAAGATCAGCGTCAACAACAACGAACTGGAAGCCAGTATCGATTCGATCAATCAACGTGCCAAAAGTGGAGCAGATGGCGGATTTACACAGAAATTGAAGAATGCGATTCTAACGGAAAAAGAATAAATGGAGGTAAATAGGATGACAGAATTCAATCAGGTAGCAACGATTCGTGTGCTCGGTGTCGGTGGTGGAGGCTCCAATGCCGTGAACCGCATGGTCGCCGATGGCGTAAAGGGAGTAGATTTCTATATCTGCAACACAGATGTGCAGGTCATGAAAAACTCTCCATGTCAAAATAAGATCGTATTAGGTCGTGAAACGACAAAGGGTCTGGGTGCCGGAGGAAATCCGGAATTCGGACGTAAGGCAGCTGAAGAGAGTGAAAGCGAAATTCGTGAAGCAATTAAAGGAAGCGACATGGTTTTCATCACAGCCGGAATGGGTGGTGGAACCGGAACTGGTGCTGCACCGTTAATTGCCAAGATTTCTAAAGAAGAAGGCGCTCTGACGGTTGCCGTTGTGACTAAACCATTTACATTTGAAGGAAGAAGACGTTCCAACAATGCTGCTGAAGGTATTGAAGAACTGAAAAAACACGTAGATTCTTTGATTATCGTATCAAATGATAACTTGTTGGAAGTCATCGGACGTAAACCGATCGAAGAAGCCTTCCAGGCAGCCGATAATGTATTGCGTCAAGGTGTACAGACCATCTCAGACTTGATCGCCGTACCGGCTTTGGTCAACTTAGACTTTGCCGATGTTCGCAGCGTTATGCAGAATCAGGGACGTGCTTTGATTGGTATCGGTATGGCTGAAGGCGAAGATAAAGCCGTTAACGCAGCTGAAAAAGCCATTCAGTCTCCATTATTGGAAGCACAGATCAACGGTGCTACAAGTGCTATTATCAATATCACAGGTGGCGATAAAGTATCTTTGTTTGATGCCCAGAATGCCGTTGCGGTTATTCAGGATGCAGCCGGTGGTGATGTTGATTGTATCTTTGGTATTGCGATCAACGAACAGTTGGGAGATGCCATTATCGTTACTGTAATTGCTACAGGATTTGAAGAACCAAAGAAAGTTTCCAAAAAGCGCAGTGAATCAAAACCGAAGGAATCTTTGTTCACACAGCCTTCTGTACAGGCACCTGCTACAGCCGGTGTTGTCACAAGTGTTGAGGAAACAAACGGGGACGATACGATTCCTAATTTCTTCTTTAACCGCTAATGTTTGTCATTTATATTGATGATTCTTTCTTTGGGACATCTGATTTCTCCCGGGATATGCGCTATAAGCTTCGTGTTCTTTTAAATGAAACGCCTTTGAATCACGTTTGGATTTCCAATGTGAGAACCAAAAGTGAGACGATTGAGCGCTTCTTTAAAGAATTTGACGATATCTCTTATACAGAAAGTACGATTCGTTTTATGCAGGATCAAAAGGAATGGATCTTGACCAATACTTCATTACAATGCGAGGATGTATGCATACGCCCGTTTTCCGGAACGTATTGTTTGGTCGATACGGAAACCTTACAGTATGAACGAATCTATTTAGACCTATTTCCGCAGGAAGAGACAGATTTGGCGACCATTTTTACGGAAGCAATTCAGGATGCCCTGCGAAAAATCAGCGGCTCAAAAGAAAAAATGAAATCTTAGCTTGCCTTTCCGGCAGGCTTTTTTTTACAATGATTCTAGATTGGAGTGACAAGAATGGTAGAAATCAAAACATTATTTTCGTTAGATCATACGTTGGCCAAGGATTATTTAGAGCAGTTCACATATCCATGGCAAGCTTTAAAGGGTATTCATGATTTTATTTTGGGATTAGGTCCAACCTTAAAGGACTATGAGGAAATCCAGCCTTTGGTTTGGGTACATCCAACTGCAAAGATTGCCCCGACTGCTTTTTTAGGCTCCCCCTGTATCATCGGGCCGGAAACTGAAGTTCGTCATGGTGCGTTCATTCGCGGCAATGCTCTTGTCGGAGCCGGTTGTGTTGTCGGAAACAGTGTAGAGCTAAAAAATGTCATTTTATTTGATAATGTGCAGACACCGCACTATAACTATGTGGGAGATTCGATCTTAGGCTATAAATCGCATATGGGAGCCGGTTCGATCACATCCAATGTCAAGAGCGATAAGAGCCTGGTTGTCGTAAAAACAAAGGATCAACAATATCCAACAGAACTTAAGAAAGTCGGTGCTATGTTAGGCGACTATGTAGAAGTTGGATGTAATTCGGTGCTGAATCCGGGAACAATCATCGGAAAGCACTCACAGATCTATCCGGTATCGTGTGTACGAGGTGTGATCCCCTCCAACAGCATTTTTAAGGATAAAGATCATATCGTAAGTAAGGCCTAAGGGCCTTTTCTTTTTGTCGGGACTATGGGAAAATAAGAAAAGAGTTTGAAGGTGAGATCGTGCGTGAAATCAAAACATTGACAAAAAAACTAGGGGATGTCTTAAAAAAAGAGGGGATTAAAGGAGTTCAAAAAAGAACCCAACATTTTATAGCCCAAAGAAAAGAAGCCAGTATCAAGGGAGAGATTTTTAAAGATGTGCTGTTTATCAATGGCTGCTCCCGTGATCTTTTAGGACAGTCTGTGCGTTATCGGGTCGATCATCAAAAAGAACAACTGGAATGTTTTGGCATGACCTGTGATGAGGTTTTCTATAAAAATATCAATTTGGATCAAGTGCGTTTATATCGCAATTTCATCTTGTTTCGCTGTATTCATACATCGGAGCTGGAAGCATTTGTCAAAAAAGCAAAAGAATGTAATAAAAGAGTCTATTATGATGTAGATGATCTGGTCATTGATACTTGTTACACGGATAAGATTCCATCATTATCGGCCTTGAGCCGGGAAGAGCGTTTACGCTATGATGAAGATGTACTTTCCCGTAAGAAAATGTTGATGTTTTGTGATGGAGCCATTACAACAACGACCAGTTTAAAAAAAGAGCTGGAAAAATATGTACCTTTGGTATTTATCAATCGTAACTGTGCCAGTTTAGAATTATGTTCTTTATCGCAACAAGTGACAAAATCAGAGAATTCGAAAGTCAAGATTGGATATTTTAGCGGCAGCATGACGCATAATGACGATCTAAAAATGATCTTGCCGGTCTTACAGGAAATATTAGAACGTTATAAGTCTGTAGAGCTTCATCTTGTAGGAGAATTGGACTATCCAAAAGAATTACAGCCATTTTCCACGCAGATCAAAGTACATCCTTTAATGGACTATAAAGAATTACCGGCTAAGATTGCCGAGATGGACATTAACCTGGCGCCCCTGTGCGATACGATCTTTAATGAAGCTAAAAGTGAGATCAAATGGATGGAGGCAGCTTTGGTAAAGACGTGCACGATTGCCAGTCGTATTGGTGCGTTTGAAGAAAGGGTGCAGGATCAAAAGACGGGTATGCTTTGTTCCAATCTTCAGGAATGGAAAGAAGCGTTGATTCAACTTATTGAAGATCCAAAAAAACGAGAAAAACTGGCTCAGGAGGCATACGCCAGTTGTAAAGAACGTTATATCAGTATTTATAATGGAAATGCATTGATGAGATGGATACAAACGCATCAAAGTCCGTCTGTTATGTTTGCGATGACAAAGGTTGAAATCAGCGGCGGCATCATGGTTGCCTTTCGACATATGATGACTTTACGTAAGGCCGGAGCGGATGTATCAGTTTTATCATTGTATGATCAGGCAAAATGGACGACTTTTCTTGATCATGAGTTCCCGGTTTTAGAGTTGAACAGTGCCAAGCTGCAGGGGCATATCGACCAGGGTGTTGCCACGATGTGGCCTACCGTGCAGCTGTTACAGGGGATTCCGGTCATCAAAAAAAGACGCTATCTGGTACAGAATTTTGAAACGGATTTTTATGATTTTTCCGATCCATTAAAAAAACAGGCTAACCAAAGCTATCGCCCGATGGCAGATTTTCAATGCATTACAATTTCTCAATGGTGCCAGGCATGGCTAAAAGATCGTTTCGACCAAGAGGCATTATGGGCCTGCAATGGAATTGACACGAAACAGTTTTATCCAACAAAGCGAGAGATGAAAGGCAAGATTCGTATTTTGATCGAAGGTGATTGCGAGGCGACTCATAAAAATGTTGATGAAAGCTTTGAAATCGTGAAACAGCTGGACCCAAACCGATTTGAAATCTGGTACATGTCTTATAATGCGACACCGAAATCATGGTATCGCATCGATCGCTTTTTCCATCGCATTCCCTATGAAGAAGTAGCTGATGTATATCGCCAGTGTGATATTTTGCTCAAGACAAGTCTTTTGGAAAGTTTTTCTTATCCACCATTGGAAATGATGGCCACCGGTGGTTTTGTCGTGGCCTTATATAATGATGGAAATCGTGAATATGTCAAAGATGGCTATAATGCCTTGATCTATGAAAAAGGCAATATCCCACAAGCCGTCGATTGTATTGAAAGACTGATTCAGGATGAAAAACTTAGGGAACATTTATATCAAAATGGATGTGTTTGTGCACAAAATAGGGATTGGGATTGTATAAATCGACAAATTTTAAGCCTTTATGGCCTATAAATATGGGATTTTTGTGTTATTTGTTCACCAAAAATTGACAGAACACCCATAAAATGCAAAAATAATTCCATGAGAAAAAATAATGTGCAGAATACAGCGCGTAAGAGAACGGTAAAGAGGCGTAAAATGTCTCCTTTATTAAAGCTCTTATGCTTTATTTTGTCTGTTGCGAGTCTTGGATTAGTTGCGTTTTTAGGCTTTCAGCTTTTTAAGCTGGATATGCTGCCTTTGACTTTGTTGCTTCCTGTTTTATTTGTGGTCGTACTGATTACCCTTTTGATCATCGTCTTTTCAAATTTCAAATGTCGAAAAAATGTATCAAAGCTTATCATGACGATCGTACTGGCTGCATTGACAGCAGCCTATGGATTGGGAAACTACTATGTGTACGGACTATCCAATCTATTTAACGAAGTAACAAACCTAACAGACAAAGTTGTTAATAAAGTCAATGTATATGCTCTGGCCGGCTCCAGTATGGCCTCGGTATCCGATTTAAAAGGCAAGACACTGGGTATCGTGACCGGTCTTGATGAACAAGGGACAAATCGCTGTATCGAAGATCTAAATAAAGAAGATGTACAAGTTGAAACGGTGGAATACAACACACTGTCCGATCTTTTGTATGGGCTGTTCAATGAACAGGTGGATGGAATCATTTTGAACGAGACTTATGAAAATGATATTCATGAACAAGGTGACTATACAAACTTTGGTGTTATGACAAAGCGTGTGTATGAATCCGTTTATTATACCGATCGTTCTACTTCACAGAGCGAATCGCTCAATGCGGTTGACAGTATTACGACAACACCGTTTACCATACTGATCAGTGGAAATGATTCTTATGGATCCTTGGCACAAACCAGTCGATCGGATGTCAATATGTTAGTAACGATCGATCCAAGCAATCATCGTGTATTGATGACAAGTCTTCCACGAGATCTATATGTGCCGATTGCCTGTCCGGAAGGCGCTGAAGACTGTCCGGATGATACACTGAACAAACTGACACATACCGGACAATATGGCGTAGAAGCAACCGATGAAACCATCGAAAAAGCATTAGATATTACGGTCAACTATACGGTTCGTGTGAATTTCTCCAGTCTGGTCAATTTAGTGGACGCCGTTGGTGGTATTGATGTCTATGTTGAAGAAGGACTGGAAGTTGATACCTTCTATGCCAATGGAACCGAAGGTGTGCAGGCCGGATGGAATCATTTGGATGGGGAGCGAGCGCTTGCCTTTGCCCGTGAAAGACATGCCTATATCGATGGCGATGCCCAGCGTGTAAAGAATCAGCAGATCGTTTTAGAAGCATTGATCAATAAAGTGATCTCACCAAGTATGATCATTAATTTTGGAAGCTTCATCGATGCCTTGGGCGGCGCTTTTGAAACCAATATGCCGGCCGATCAAATTCGCAGCTTTATCCGTTACCAGTTTGCGATGATGCCAAAATGGAACTTTGAAAGCTTTACGATCCTAGGTCTGGTCAGCACAGAGTATTGTACGATCCAGGGTGATTATGCTTCGGTCATGATCCCTTATGAAGAATATTTAGATACCGCAAAAGAAAAGATCGATGCGGTCTTATCCGGAAAATCCAGTGATACGATCGATGTCCCGACAAGTGATACTTCACTTTTGACATTAAGAGACTACAGTGAATATCAAGATCAGCCATCGACCTATGAAGATAGTGCGCCGGATACAACGTATCAAGAACCTGTACAGGATGATACGCAGGACTTGCAGGTTGATGATTCTCAACAATATGATGACTACGTTCCTTATCAGGAAGAACCTGTACAGGACGATGGGAATATGTATGATCCAAATGCGGATATGTCGCAAGGGTATTATTAAGGAGAGGTTCCTATGAGAAAAGTAAAGGAAAAGAAAAGCAGAGGTTTTCAGATCTTCGGAATTATTCTATCTGTTTTGCTTGTTGTAGCATTGGGATTCACTGTTTTTGAGATATTTACGCTGAATGTACTGCCGACCAATTTGTTGGTGCCGGTGGTATTGATCCTGGTGATCCTTTCATTGATTGCGATCTTGTTGGTGAATTTTGTCAGCCGCAAGCTGGCAGGAAAGATCTTTTCATCGCTGTTAGCACTTGTGATGACAGGGGTATTAGGTTGGGGCAGCTATTATCTTTATACGACCGGTAATATGCTTTCTAATATTACGACCCATGATGGGGAAACTAAGAACACAGTTTCTGTGATCACTTTAAAATCGGCTTCTTATGAATCCTTGGAAGATTTGGAGGATGCCAAGATTGGTTATTTAAAAAAGATCGATAATTATGGCACAGAGCAGTTTTTAAAGGATGCTTCTAAAGAACTGGGTTATGATAAAACATCGATGTTGGATTTCGGTGTGCAGAATGTCTATGCCCAGGAATCTGAATCCAGTCAGGATGCCCAGGAAAACAAAGAAGAAAAACCAACCTTTGAAGACGATTATGCTTATTTACCATTTACCCAAAAGGATTATCCAAGCATTCAGGCTTTGGCCAAAGCTTTGTATGATAAAGATGTCGATGCGATCGTTATAAATGAAACGTATCGTGCCAATTTAGAAGAACTGGAAGACTATATAGACTTTGCTTCGGAAACCAATGTTGTCTATCAGACCGTTTACTATACAGATAAAGAAAATGAAGCACTTGTCGTATCTGATATTACTTCAGAACCCTTTAATATCTTTATTTCCGGAAACGATACATATGGTGATGTCGGTGAACTTTCACGCTCCGATGTCAATATGATCGTGACGGTCAATCCATCAACGAGTACAGTTTTATTGACAAGTATTCCACGCGATACCTATGTGGAATCCGCCTGCGATGCGGCAGATGGTTGCCAACAAGGTGCGATGGATAAAATCACGCATTTAGGGATCCATGGTGTCAACGCCAGTAAGATGACTGCCGAAAACTTTTTAGGCATAGAGATCAACTATACATTCCGTGTCAACTTCTCCAGTGTTATGGATATCGTAGATGCGTTAGGTGGCATTGATATCTTTGTGGAAGAAGGTATGGCTGTGGATTCTTTCTATGCGGATAATACTTTAGAAGGTGTACAGGAAGGCTGGAATCACCTGGATGGCAAACGCGCCTTATCCTTTGCCCGTGAGCGTTATGCGTATCAGGATGGTGATAACCAGCGTGTAAAGAACCAGCAGAAAGTATTACAGGCTATCTTTGCCAAGGCCACTTCACCGGATATCATTGTGAAGTATGCCAGTTTGATGGAAGCTTTCAGCGGTGCTTTTGAAACCAATATGAGCACCAGCGAAATCACATCTCTGATTCAATATCAGCTGCAGTCAGATCCAAGCTGGACTTTTGAAAGCTATCAGGTGGCCGGCGCCGGTGATATGATGTATTGCGCAGAAGCCGGACAGGAACTTTCTGTAACCGTACCGGATATGCGAACGGTACAAGTTGCCAGAGAGAAAATTCAGGCCGTCATGGATGGAGAATCTTCCGATAGTATCGATACCGAATGGCTGGATACAACAAGTCCTGTTTATAATTACTGGGGAAATTATGATCCTACGGCAGATTATAAAAACGGGGATACGATAGAAGCCCCACAGGATGTCTATGTTCCATCGGATACCACAAATGAGTATAGCGAGTATTATGATACACAAACTTATGTACCGGAAACAGACTATCAGGAAACTTATCCTAATGAATACGATCAAAGTATTCCGGAACAAAATGTACAACAACCGGTCATTGAAGAAACACCGGTTACAGGCTATTAAAAAAGATCTGGGTTATTCAATTCCCAGACCTTTTTATTATGAATCTAATATTTTTTTCTTGTGATATACACACCCATTAATGTTCCTATGAGCAGTAAGGGGGCTACACGAATAAATATCCATTCTATCCCATGTAGAAAAACGATCAATACAGCTGTTTCCATATCATTAGAAGCCCAGGTTAGATAAGAACTCTCTAAAGAAACCATAATTAAAAATCCAATGATGATCAACGCACTGCATAGAATCAAAGAACCATGCAGGATTTTTTGTCGGGACTCTTTTCTTTGGGCAAGCTGTAGATTGATGATTTCCAGTTTATTGGCTAAAGATTGTATCGTATCTGCTTCCTTTTCAGAAATCGTTTCACCTAATAGAGAGGAAACAGGTACATCAAAAATATTTGATAAGCTGATCAACATATCGGCATCGGGTACGGATAGACCATTTTCCCATTTCGAAAGCGTTTGTCGCACAACATTAAGTTTTACCGCCAGTTCTTGTTGAGAAAGACCTTTTGACTTACGAAGATTCTTTATATTTTCACTGAGCATAAACTCTTGCCTCCTTGTTGCCTATATTATAGAAATAGAAGCTTACTCTAGGCAAGCAACGCAAGTTAACATTATGTTCATATATCATGGAACGAATCTATCTATTCCATACAGGCATTGATTTTCGTTTTCTTGCGAAGGATCACAAGCAGAATAAAGGCGGTCAATGCTTTACTGGTAGAGTAGGTGATCCAAAACATTGAAAAAATCACAGAAGTGAAAATAGATTTTGAAGAAATGATAGAAGACACATAGAAAACAAAAATGTGTTGAAATAAATCTTTCAAAATGACGTACTAAGAAATATGGATGCAGAATGATGATAAATATCAAATTTCTGTTATATTTCTATTATTTATATGTACATAGGCTCCATTCTTATCTGTTCAAAGGAGGGCGGCAAAAGTCTGATTTTGTATTTTGAGGAAAATACGCTATAATGTGTAGGATATAGGTGAATGTATGACAAGTTTATATAAATCTATGGTGTATCAAAAATATAGAGGTATCCTGATCTCTTTATATGATATTACCGTTGTTTTTTTCAGTTATGTATTTGCGTTCTTTTTTGATAATGATTTCTTTTTGAATGGCGGTATGCTTCATATTACCCGCGCCATTATTTTGGGAATGTGTTTTGTGCTGCTGCTGCATGCAATCATGGGAATCATTTTTCAGACTCATAAAAGCTTATGGACGTTTACCGGTCCCAGTGAAGTGATTCGAGCTGCCTTGAAGTCGATCAGTTGTCTGGTGATCATGTTGATCTTTTCTTACTCGGCCGGTTTATTTCTACATACGCAGATCTTAGTTATGGCAGAAACGATTTCTTTCTTTATCTGTCTAGGCTCTCGTTTAGTGTATCGATCTTTTCGAAGATATGCCTTGGATATGGAACGAAATGAAAACGCCCTGATCGTAGGTGCCGGAAATGCCGGTTATCTGATGTTGAGCGAGATTTATCGAGGCTCCAGCTATCCTTATAATGTTATCGGCTTTTTAGATGATATGAAGGAAAAGGGAACTATCGTTAATGGAAAAAAAGTATTGGGAACGGTTGATGATGTCAAAGACGTCTGTGCCAAATACGATGTCAAACACGTGTTTATTGCGATTTCGAAAGCCACTCGTCAACAAAAACAGAGAATTATCGATCTATGTGCATCTTCCGGAGCAAATACGAAGATCATGCGCTTTACAACTGAAAGTGATTTGAATTCGCCGGTACATGTCGAAGATATTCAGATCGAAGACTTGTTGGAAAGACCAAGCATCAATTTAGAAAATGAACAGATTGGATCATACCTGTGTGATAAAGTCATCTGTGTGACTGGAGCCGGTGGTTCTATCGGTTCGGAGCTGGTTCGTCAGATCTTGAAGTTTGATCCGAAGACTCTGGTTTTACTGGATATCAACGAAAATACACTGTACATGTTGAAACAGGAAATCTTACGTGGGATTCGTCAGGGAAAATATAGAGCCGATGTGCAGCTGGAAACTTTGATCGTTTCCATTCGGGAACGCGATGAAATCTTTAAAATATTAAAGAAATATCAGCCGGATGTTGTGTATCATGCGGCTGCTCATAAGCATGTGCCTTTGATGGAAGATCGACCAACCGAAGCCATTCGCAACAATGTATTTGGTACAAAAAATGTGATTGATGCCTGTATTGCCAATAATGTACAGCGCTTCATCATGATTTCTACCGATAAAGCGGTCAATCCCACGAATGTCATGGGTGCTACCAAACGTATGACAGAGCTAATCTTGCAATCACGAGAAACTGATAAGCCGATCAAAATGGCGGCCGTTCGTTTTGGAAATGTATTAGGCTCCAATGGTTCGGTCATCCCAATCTTTAAAGAACAGATCAAGCAGGGTGGACCGGTGACCATTACGGATAAAAATATACAGCGCTACTTTATGACGATACCGGAGGCAGCCCAGCTTGTCTTACAGGCAGGCTACTATGCCAATCACAGAGAAATCTTTGTATTGGATATGGGCAAACCGGTAAAGATCCTTGATCTTGCCGAAAAGATGATCTCTTTATCGGGTTCGGTTCCCTACAAAGATATTGAAATCAAGGAAATCGGTTTGCGACCGGGTGAAAAGATGTTTGAGGAGCTGGCCCTGGAAATTGAAAAATGTCATCGTACTCAGAATAAGCTGATCTTTGTGCATGAGCCTATCGATATTTCTCAGGAAGAAGTGGATCAGAAGATCACGACGTTATACGATATCATCATGAAGACCGATGATGTCTCAAAGATCAAGTCTGTATTGATGGAGGCCATTAAAGATCGAATGAATTAGATGGATATTGTCCATCTTTTTTTGTTGCCGCTCATTCCAAAGCGATTTATGGTACAATATCTCTTAGAGAAAAAATACAGGAGTTGAGCGTATGTATTCTAAATATGGGAAGCGATTGATTGATTTTTTGATCAGTTTGCTCGGTTTTATCGTATTATCACCACTTTTTCTGATCCTTTGTCTGTTGATCAAGATCACCTCCAAGGGACCGATTTTCTTTAAACAGAAACGAGTGGGTATTCATAAAACATATTTTGATATTTTAAAGTTTCGCACAATGAAGATCGATACACCAAAAGATGTACCGACGCATTTATTATCCGATCCGGATCAGTATATTACCAGTGTCGGTCGTTTCCTGCGAAAAACTTCGTTAGATGAACTTCCGCAGCTGATCAATATCATTAAAGGCGATATGTCAATCGTAGGGCCGCGCCCGGCTTTATGGAATCAGTATGATTTGATCGAACAACGCGATCTTTATCGGGGCAATGATGTGATGCCGGGACTGACCGGATGGGCACAGATCAACGGTCGGGATGAACTGGAGATTTCAGTTAAGGCCAAGCTGGATGGAGAATATGTACAAAGAATGAGTTTTTTGTTTGACTGTAAATGTTTTTTATTGACGATTACATCTGTCTTGAAACATGAAGGTGTTGTGGAAGGTGGAACCGGAAGCATGCATGAAGGAGACTCCCAATGAAAAAGGTACTGATTACCGGAAAAAACAGCTATCTTGGTTCTTTTGTGAAACAGGAATTAAATCGATATCCACAAAAATATCAGGTGCAGGAGCTGGATATGATGGATCCCAACTGGCAAAGTTTTGATTTTTCAGGATTTGATGTTGTTTATCATGTGGCTGGTCTGGCTCATTCCACACCCGATGAAAGTCAAAGAGATTTCTATTATCAGGTGAATACAGAACTGGCCTATCAAACGGCTTGTAAGGCAGCTAAAGAAGGTGTTTCACAATTCATCTTTATGAGTTCGATCATCGTTTATGGCAGCGGTAAGGTTGGGCAAAAACGCGTGATTACTAAAGACACGTCATTAGAACCGGATAACTTTTATGGCGATTCTAAAAAACAGGCAGAAAAAAAGATCTTATCCATTCCCGGCTCCATGAAGATCGTCATACTAAGACCACCGATGATCTACGGGCCACAATCAAAAGGAAATTATCCTTTATTGGCAAAGTTTGCCGGTAAAACACCGGTGTTTCCGACAATCAAAAATGAAAGAAGCATGTTGTTTGTAGGAAATCTCGCATTGTTTGTCAAACGCTGTATCGATAAGGAATTGGAAGGCATTTATCTTCCTCAAAATGAGCACTATGTTTCGACTTGTGATCTTGTGAAAAAGATTGCACAAAATCATGATCATAAAATTTTATTTATCTCATTGTTCAATCCTTTTGTGCGATTGTTTCACTCTGTCAGTGCTGTGAATAAAGTGTTTGGTAATTTAATTATTGATCCTTCGCTCTCGGCATTTTCCTTAGATTACCAACGCTATTCATTTGATCAAAGCATACAGCTTACAGAAAAAGGAGAGACGGCTCTATGAAGGTAGGAATTGTCTGTGCCTTTGATACATATTTTGATCGAGTAGCACTGTTAAAGGAGTTTTATCAAAAAAGAGCCCAGGTAAAAGTCATCGCTTCAGATTTTTCTCATCGAAAAAAAGAAAAAAACAGAGAATCCTCTTTGGTTGATGAATGGATCGATACCAAACCGTATCATAAAAACTTATCTGTAGCACGCTTAACATCGCATTATGATTTTTCTAAAAAAGCAGAAAAACTTTTGGAGGCAGAAACATGGGATGTTCTACATGTATTCGTGCCTTGTAATTCACTGGTGAAATTTATGGCTTTGATCAAACATAAACAACCAAAGACAAAACTAATCTTTGATTTGATTGATCTATGGCCGGAAACTATGCCAATTTCTAAGTTCAAGAATGTTTTTCCATTTACACTTTGGAAACAGATTCGCGATAAAGATTTAGATCAGGCTGACCTTATTTTTACGGAGTGTAAGCTATACCAGCAAGTTTTACAGAAAGAAGACAATGAGAAATATAAGGTCTTATATTGGGCCAGACAGGAAAAGCCATTAGAGAGCCATCTTCAAATCAAGGATACAGAGCTTAGCTTTTGTTATTTGGGATCGATGAATCATATTATCGATATTGATTTCATCGAAAAATTTTTAAGCGCCTGTCAACAATATCGGCTGGTTACTTTACATTTGATTGGTGATGGGGAATCCAAAGAGCAGCTTATACAAAACGTGAAGCGAAAAGGCGTTCAGGTTATCGATCATCAAAAAGTATATGATCAAAAGAAGAAACAAGAGATTTTTGATCAATGCAATTATGCATTGAATGTCATGAAAGAAAGTGTGGTTGTCGGATTGACGATGAAGTCACTGGATTATATGTGCGGTCAGATTCCGTTGATCAATACGATTGGCGGCGATACCAGAGAGTTTTGCGAAACCTGTAACATCGGGTTTCATGTAGCTTTTGATCAAATTGAGCTCTATGCGCAAAAGGTATGCACACAAACGCTACAGGAACAGTATGAACAAAGAAAACAGATCAAACATTTATACGAAACAGTTTTCACAAAGGACTCCTTTTTCAAGACGATGCAGGATGCATGGGAGAAGCTGATATGAGAATCGAATATGGTATTTTGGTGATCTATAATCACTCCATTGAAAAATCATCTTCGTATGCGACATTTAAAGATCAACTTTCTGTCATTGTAGCCGATAACAGTACGAATGAAGAGATTCGTAAAAGAAATCAAAAGCAGGTTGAAAAAGACGGAAATGTATATTTGGATATGAAGGGAAATCAAGGATTAAGCAAAGCTTATAATCAGGCGATTTCACTTCTTCAAGAAAAAGAACAGAAGCCTTGTTTTGTAATGATTATGGATGATGATACGCTCTTTGAAAACGATTTTCTAAATAAAGCTACACAGGAAATGCTATCTGTACAAGCAGATGTATATGTACCGGTCGTAAAGGCCAAAGAACAAATTCTTTCGCCCTGCACGATTCATAGAGGAAGAGTCAAAGCGATTCATGATCTTTCATCCATCACCCGAGAAAATATAACCGCCATCAATAGTGGCATGATCGTATCTTTAAATGTATATCAAAAGATTCGATACAATGAAAACTTGTTTTTAGAGTATATCGATCATGATTTTATCAGGCAGCTAAAAAAACATCAGTATTCGATCCACATTTTAAATCAACAGATTCAACAGAATTTTTCGGTATTTGAAAATGATAAAACTTCGGCAAAAACTCGATTTTCTATCTTAAAAAAAGATTTACATGTTTTTTATGGAAAGAATCTGTCGCAGCGTTTCTTATATAGAAGCATATTATGGAAACGAAAGCTTCGTGCTGTGATCCAATATAAAGATTTGTCAATAGTTTGGAAGTGGTAAAGGAAATGAAAAGAAAAAGTGTTTCGGTTGCAATGGCGGCTTATAATGGCCAACAATACATTCAACAACAAATGGAATCGATATTAAAACAGTTGCATATGGATGATGAATTGTTAGTTTCTTTAGACTTTTCAACCGACAATACTGAGTATATCGTACAGAAGATGGCCAAAAAGGATGATCGTATTCAAATCGTGCATGGACCCAGTCTTGGCGTATTAAAAAACTTTGAAAATGCGATCAATCTTGCCAAAAACGAGATTCTGTTTTTATCCGATCAGGATGATGTCTGGTTAGATGGAAAAGTCGAACGCATCTTAAAAGAGTTTGAGGATGAGCAAGTACAGGTTGTCATGCATGATGCAGCTGTGACCGATGAGAACCTGCACATACAGATTCCTTCTATTTTCAAAGAGAGAAATGTGAAATTAGGTGTCAAAGAAAATATTCTCAAAAACGGCTATCGTGGTTGTTGTATGGCCTTTCGCCAAAGTTTAAAGGATGATATCTTGCCCTTTCCTAAAGCCATTCCCATGCACGATCAATGGATCGGTTTAGTGGGTGAACTGACCGGAAAAAATGTTTTGGTGCCGGAAGTTTATTTGTTGTATCGAAGACACAGTAAAAATGAAACCGATTTAAAACATGCCGGTATCCTGCAGATGCTTCGCTGGCGAAAAGACATTTATACAGAAATTGAAAAGTTTAAAAAGAAAAAAGGATTAAAATCTTCCTAGGAAAGCGTGTTGCTTGTATGACAGGCTTTCTTTTGTTATAATCGCTTTTAAATAAAGGAGATTCGAAAATGAGAGCTTTATTGATGATTGATGCACAAAATGGTTTTTTGGATCCGAAGCAACCGATTCGAAACAATAAAGATGCTGAGAAAAATATGTTGAGATTAATGGAACATTTTCGTAAAAAAGGAAATCCTGTGATTCATATTCAACACTTGGGAACGGCAGAAGATTCTTTTTTCCTATCTGAGAAAAATCGTGCATTTCAAAAAGGCTTTGGCCCGCAAGGAGATGAAAAGGTTATTCAGAAGTTTGTCAACAGTGCTTTTATTGGAACCGACTTGGAGGAATATCTGCATAAACAAGATATTCAGGAGTTGGTTATTGCCGGCCTGACCTTACCACATTGTGTTTCTACTACAACACGTATGGCAGCCAATTTAGGCTTTGATGTGACATTGATTGAAGATGCCACTGCAACCTATGCACTCTTTGATCAAAATGGAAATTGGCTTGATCCTCAAAAGATTCATCTTTATAATCTGGCGGCATTGAACCATGAATTCGCAACTGTCATGACCACTCAAGAATTTTTAGACATGTAAATCAACATAAGGGCAATAGAAATGGATTCTATTGTCTTTTTTTAAATATTTAAAAAGATGGAAAATGGAAATATATTAAAATCGAAAATAAATCAGAAAATAAAACAGCAGATAACTCTAAAATATTAAAAGCTTATAAAGATGAAGTTAATAAGTTTGCTCGAAAAATAGAAACAGACGAGATAAGTGTTGCAGAGTATTCTCTTTATGATATTGATCACGATGGGATAATAGAACTAATAATTAAAAGTGTAACATGTGAAGCTGATTACACTTATTCAATCTATACTTATGCGAATAAGTTATTTTATATAGGGGATATATCGGCTTCACATGCATATTTAGCAATTGATCCAGATGGAATCGGCATCTATAGAAGTACTGCGCATATGGGATTTCAAAATGTTGATCGAATAACGCTTAAAGGTATTAAATTACACGAAGAAAGTGTAATGGAGCCTACAGAATTTCCTCAAGGGCAAAAATATATCGATTATGAACCTATACCTTACTATAACTATGATGATGATACTGGATTTGAAATAGACAACTAAATCATATTAATTTTATGTGTAAAATATGTATAATTATGTTATAAGATTGTTATAGATTCATGAAATATTTAAGAGGAGAAAGTATATGGAAAGTTTAAGAAAGTATTTAACAAACAAGAATTTGTATATTGCGAATATCGTAAGTGGTGGTTTGATGATATTGATGGCACTGATTTGTTATTCCGGCGTGGGAAATTTATCCAATAGTGGATCTTCATGGTCGGATTATGCATCAGCCTTATCGAATTCTTTAAGTGGTTTGAGCTTTGCCTGCATATTGTATTACATTGATTTACTGCTGGTGATTTTATTAGTCATTGGCTGGGGATTAAAGATTTTCTATTTCAAAGAGAAAAAGGAAATGACTGTGATTCCTTTTGTGATTAGTGTGGTAGCTTTATTGTTTGAGATCTATGGGGTTTCTACGGTCAGTGCTCTTTCCAGCGTCGCAAGAATGGATTTTGGTGGTATGTTATCTTCTGCCTATAATCTTCAAAACATTGAGTCCATGAAAATTCCGTTTATTATTTTATTTCTTGCGCATATCTCGTATTTGATTGTTGCCATCCTCTTTATGCGTATGGATAAAAAAGGGGAAAGTGTGAATAGTACAAAATTTGAAAAGGGAACGGAAAATTTAATTAAGAAGCTGCAGACATTTGCCAGAGATCCAAAGGGTAAGAAAACATTGATTGGTATTGTATCTGTGTGTGCCGTTGTTTTAGTTGGATGTGTAGGCTTTGGTTTATACAACATGTTTAAAAAGACACCTCTTGATCTTGTTTCCGATGTCCAGGTAACTTTCTCCGGCTATGATGGCGAGGGAAGTGCAACGATAGAAGGGACTGCGGATTATGATCATACTAATGCGGATATTACTTCATTTATTTATGGTGTAACTTATGAAGTTGAAAATAATGGCGAATTATCAAATGGGGATGAAGTTACAATTACAGCCAATTATTCTAAGGAAACGGCCAATAGTTTAAAGCTGGATGTTACTAAAGCCTCGAAGACGATCGAAGTAGAAGGCTTAGAAGAGGTGTATCGCACATGGGATGATCTTTCTAAAGAAGATCAAAAAACGGTGTTAGACAGAACCTATGATAAAGTAATGAAAAAGGCAAAGGATACAACGTATCAATACTTTGGAAAAGAAACAATTACCGTAAATTCATTGAATCAAATCGCAGCTTACTATACATATGCAAAGGGAAGTGGAGAAGGCTCTTTGAAGCTGATTTATAAAGCAGATATTACTTCAACATATGATGGTGATACGGTTAATCATGTAGAGTATTATATGGCTACTGCATCGGGCTTAAAACCGACAAAAGATGGAATTGGAAAGATCAGCGTGGATGTATCTTATTTGTATTCACAGGATGATAGTGAGCAGGAAGCCATCGAGGATGCCGAAGACTATCGTGTAGATGCAGAAGATAAGATCGATATTGAGAAATAAAAAACTTGAAAAATCTTAATGAAATCTTTATACTGCATTTCGTGGAAAGTAAATAGGAGATGTGTATGGAGAATATTCTTGGAATTGAAAAGCCGTCAAAGCTGTTAAGAAGTTTTGCGATTCCCAGCATCATTTCAATGCTGGTAAGCTCACTATATAATATTGTCGATCAGATTTTTATCGGTCAGGGTGTTGGTTATTTAGGGAATGCGGCCACCAATGTTGCGTTCCCTTTAACTACGATTACACTGGCTATCTCGTTGTTGATCGGAATCGGATCGGCTTCTCGTTTTTCTTTATATCTGGGTGCTAAAGAAAATGATAAGGCAAGACACGTGATTGGAAACGGAATCATGGCTATGTTGATCAGCAGTGTGATCTATGTGATCCTTGTGTTCTTGTTTCTGACACCTTTAATGCGGGCCTTTGGGGCTACCGATCGTATTTTGCCTTATGCGTTGCAATATACTTCGATCACGACATTAGGAGCGCCGTTTTTGATCGGTACTAATGTTCTCAGTAATATGATTCGTGCCGATGGCAGTCCAAAATACTCTATGGCTTGTATGTTGGTTGGTGCTGCCATGAATACGATTCTGGATCCGATCTTTATCTTTATTTTCAGTATGGGTGTGGCCGGGGCTGCCTGGGCGACTGTGATCGGTCAGGTTGGTTCGTTTGTGGTTGGTGCGATTTACTTAAAAAACTTTAAACATGTTCAACTGGAACGAAAAGACTTCCGTTTTTCTCTTCATCAAACGCTGGAAACGGCGGCTATCGGTATCAGTGCATCGATCAATCAGTGTGCCATTCTTGTCGTGCAGATCGTTTTAAATAATTCACTGGTATATTATGGTCAGTTTTCCGTCTATGGACAGGATATTCCGTTGGCGGCGTGTGGAATCGTGATGAAGGTCAATTCGATCTTGATGGCCGTAATTATTGGTATTTCACAAGGGACACAGCCCATCGTTGGTTTTAACTATGGTGCTAAATCGTATGAAAGGGTACGTCAAACCTTGCGGCTATCTTTAAGCTATGGTTTGGCTGTTTCGATCATTGGCTGGGCTTGTTTTCAGTTATTTACGGCACCGATCCTTTCCTTGTTTGGAACTGGCGATCCATTATATTTTGAATTTGCCATACATTTTATGAAGATCTTTTTATCCCTGACTTGTGTGATCAGTATTCAAATTATTTCCTCAGGTTATTTTTCAGCGGTTGGTAAACCGTTAAAAGGTATGGTGCTTTCTTTGACAAGACAGGTATTGTTCTTTATACCGCTGGTCTTGATCCTACCTCATTTTTTAGGCTTAGATGGAATCATGTACAGTGCGCCGGTTGCGGATGGCGTAGCCTTTGTCGTTTCCCTGATTTTTGTCTTACGGGAATGGAAGCATTTAAAACGTCTGGAAATAGAAGGATAAAGCAGCGAAACACAAAACGGTTTACATATTGTTTTGATAGGCTTATAATGATGTTGTGAAAATAAATAGGCAACCATTCGACCTATTGTTTGACTCGTATAATGGAAATTATACGAGTTTTTTCTTTGGGAAATACCCAATTTTTTAGGGGAGTGTGGTATCATAAAGATATGAAAAAGATGGATCAAGTTAAGGGCAAGCTGATTGTTTCCTGTCAGGCTTTGCCGGAAGAACCGCTGCATTCTTCCTTTATTATGGGCCGTATGGCCGTCGCAGCAAAACAAGGTGGCGCCAAAGGAATTCGTGCCAATAGTGTGAGTGATATCATTGAAATCAAAAAACAGGTAGATTTACCGGTCATTGGTATCATTAAGCGCAACTATGGCGATAATCCGGTTTACATCACACCGACAATGAAGGAGATTGATGAGTTAATGGAAGCCGGTCCGGAAGTAATCGCTTTAGATGCGACTTGTCATGTACGTCCGGATGGAAAGACATTGGATGAATTCTATAAAGATATTCGTGCTAAATATCCGGAACAGCTTTTGATGGCGGATTGTTCAACCTTGGATGAAATGTTGCATGCCGCTGAATTAGGATTTGATTTTGTCGGTACTACTTTGGTAGGATATACCGAAGAATCAAAAGGATTGCATATTGAATCCAATGATTTTGAAATCATCCGTGAACTGGTTTCTAAGATCGATCGTCCTATCATTGCCGAAGGAAATATCGATACACCGGAAAAGGCAAGACGTGTTTTGGAGATTGGTTCTTACAGTGTAGTTGTAGGTTCCATCATTACGCGTCCTCAGGTCATCACAAAAAGATTTGTAGATGCGATTCAATAAAAGACCTTTTAGAGGTCTTTTTTGTTATAATGGGGATATTGGAGGTGCAGTATGTTAACCAAAGAACAATGTGAAGTGATTCTTTCGCGTTGTATGCAAAGTGAAGCAGATTTTGCGGAGCTTTTTGAAGAAGATACGACCAGTGAAGGAATCTCAATGTTAAATGGTGATGTCGAAGAGATGAACCGTGTGGTTCGTGCGGGCATTGGAATTCGTCTGTATAAAGGTGTACAGTCCGTTTATGGATATACAAATGAGTTGGATCAGAATACGATTTTTGCGCTGGTGGATGATTTAAAGAGCGCTTTGGGTACAAGTAATCAGGAAGTAACAATCCGTCTAACGGAATCGGTGATTGAAAATCATCATCCGATCGTCAAAAATCCTATCGAAGCCTCTTTAGAGGAAAAGGTAGCGTTGTTGAAAAGAGCGTATAAAGCAGCTAAAGAAGCAGATGATCGCATTGTAAAAGTGACCGGCTCTTTAAGCAGTGTGCGCCAGAAGGTACAAATTTCCACCAGTGAAGGAAAATTTGTCAAGGATACACGAACTCGTGTGCGTATGCCCATCACAGCTTTTGCGCAGGATGCTTCTTCTATGCAGTCCGGAAGCGACAGTCCGGGAGCCAGTCAGGGATTGGAATTTTTTGATCAGACCACACCGGAATCGATTGGAAAAGAGGCTGCGCGCACAGCATTGGTTTTATTAGAGGCAAAGGACTGTCCGTCAGGAAAAATGCCGGTAGTCATCGATAATGGCTTTGGTGGAGTTATTTTCCATGAAGCCTGTGGTCATTCTTTGGAGGCCACATCGGTTGCGAAAAACCAGAGTGTCTTTACCGGAAAGTTGAATGAAAAGATTGCCAGTGATTGTGTAACGGCTATTGATGATGGTACGATTCCGGGTGCCTGGGGCAGTGAAAATATCGATGATGAAGGAAATCCTCAGATTAAACGTGTCTTAATCAAGGATGGTGTTCTTCAAAGCTACATGATTGATCGCTTAAATGCCAGACGCATGCATATGGAAAGTACCGGTTCCGGTCGTCGTCAGTCGTATAAATTTGAGCCGACATCTCGTATGTCGAATACGTATATTGCGCCGGGAAAGGATTCTTTTGAAGATCTGTTTACCGGTATTCAAAAAGGATTGTATGCCAAAAAGATGGGTGGCGGCAGTGTCAATCCACAAACCGGGGAGTTTAACTTTGCGGTCAACGAAGGCTATATGATCGAAAACGGAAAGATCACGTATCCGGTAAAGGGCGCATCCTTAATTGGAAACGGAAAAGATATCTTGATGAACATCGATAAAGTCAGCAACAATCTGGAAAGAGCACAGGGGATGTGTGGTTCGGCTTCCGGTAGTATTCCGGTCGATGTCGGACAGCCGGCTATTCGTGTTTCCAGTATTACAGTAGGAGGTACGGCAAATGAATAAGCAAAAATGGATCGATCGTGCCTTGGAATTGGGCCTGGAAAGCTTTGAAATCTATCAGTCTTTGACTTCAGAGCGCTCTGTCACATGGTATGAAGGCAAGCTGGATACATTTACCACAAGTAAGGTGTTGGGAACTTCCATTCGTGGAGTCTATCAAAAGAAAATGGCAAACATGGCCTTTGAAAAGATTGAAGATGATCAGATGGATGCTGTATTACAAGCTTTGATCGAACAGGCTAAAACGATTTCATCCAAGGAAGAAGACAAGATACGCACACCGCAACCTTTTGAAAGTGTACATAAACCTACAAAGTGGGTCGTTCCGGATGTTGAACAGGTCAAAGAAGTACTAAAACAACTGGAAAGTAAATTGAAAGCTTATGATCCACGCATTCTGCAGGTCAATGAACTGGGATATCAGGAAGCTTCCGGAAAGCGTATGATTACTAATTCGCTGGGATTGGATGTGGAAGATGAAGAGCGTATGCAGATTATCATGGCCTATGTCGTAGCCGGCGAAAATAACGATGTGCAGGTCAACTATGAAGTGGAAGTTGTCGAAGATCTATCGACACTGGATCTGGATGTGTTTGTGAAAAAAGTTTGTGATAAAGCCATCGAAAAGTTGAATGCGTCTTCAATGCCAAGTCAGACCTTACCGGTGATTTTTGAAACTGAAGCGATGACTTCGTTGTTTTCGGCTTTTACCGGTTTATGGAATGGAGAACTTTTGTATAAAGGAATCTCTTGTTTAAAGGATAAATGGAATGAAAAGATCTTTTCTGAGAAAATCACGATTGAAGATGATCCACGTAATGTCGAAGCTTTGACCATTGCCAATTTTGATGATGAAGGCTGCCCAACCAGAAAGAAAGTCTTAGTCAAAGACGGTGTATTTGTACAGGCTTTACATTCGACAAAATCGGCAAGCTGTATGCAGACGGAAAGTACCGGAAATGGTTTTAAATCCGGCTATGCCTCAACGATAGGGGTATCACCGATGAACTGTTGTATCGTACCGGGAGAAAAATCTCTGCAACAGCTGGAAGAAACGATGAAGGATGGCCTGGTCATTACCGATCTGCAGGGATTACATGCGGGAATTGACTTTGTGACGACCAACTTTTCTTTGCAGGCATCGGGCTATCTTGTCAAAGATGGAAAAAGAGATCGCAGCGTAACCTTGATCACGGTTGCCGGTAATTTCATGGATCTGATGAAAAAAGTAGAAGAAGTGGGCAGCGATCTGGACTGGAGCTATCATCAAATAAAGAGTCCAAGCATTTATTTTAAAGAATGTGCAGTAAGTGGGGAGTAAAATGATGAATTTTGTGAATCGGGAAATGCAGGAAGCATTAAAAAATCTGCGGGAAACGGACACACCGCAGAATCGAAATAAGGTCCTGGAGCTTTTAATCACAACACAGTTGTTTGTACCGGCTACCTGGGATAAGAGTCCACAGCTGGATGAGCATGGAAATATGACATTTCCACCGGATACGCATTTTAGTATCTTGACCATTCAAACAACGGATAAACAGCGCTTTTTTCCTTTCTTTACTTCCAAAGAAGAAAGTGAAAAATGGGCCGGCTCTAAAAACGGTAAGATGTTGTTGTTGACATTTGACCAGTATATTCCCATTGTGGAAATGGCACAAAAGGATATTGCCGGTATCGTAGTCGATCCTTATGGCATCAACACACCATTTCAAACACCTTTTTTGTTGGGATTAAAAGAGCATCCTCGTCATACCGGTTTAAAGGAAACACAAATCTTAAAAGGAGAGAAGGTTTCCTTGCGTACACCAAAAAATGTAGATGATCTAAAAGAGATTTTGATCAAATACGGAAAAGAACATGCGAATGTACGTTCGATCTATTTCAAGGAACGAATCGTGGAAGATAAACCGACACACTGGTTTATCATTGTGGATTTAGAAGAGGAAGATCCACGATATTTGCAGGAAATGGCGCATTATTGTGCTCGCTGCAGCCATGGAAAACAGTTTGAATTTATGTTTGCCAGCATGAAGCTTTCACAGGAAATTATGGAGAAAAACACACCGATTTATTTAAAAACGGATGCTTAGTCATCCGTTTTTAATATACGATCTTCAATAAAGTGAGCAACTCCATCTTCGTTATTGTCATAGTCGGTTTGATACATGGCAACGGCCTTGATCGCATCACTGCCGTTTTTCATCGCAACCGATAGACCTACGCTTTCTAACATCTCGATATCATTTCCGGCATCGCCAAAAGCGGCTATTTCATCCATGCGGATATTCAGAAGATCGGCAAGCTTTTGAACGGCAAAGCCTTTATTGATATGCGAATCGACATATTCAAAACAATCTTTTCCGGAAGGAAAGCCATAAAGCGATGCATCATGAAAATGGCTGGCTCTTTCTAAGATCACAGGCATTAAATCTGGTTCAAATAGAAGAATGAATTTGTTGGCGGTGCGATGATGTAAGAATTCTTTCATATCGACCTGTATCAAGGTTTCTCCAAATAACTTGCTTCGTTGAATCCATTCTGGTGTGATCTTGGAAGTGTAACGAGCCGGTCCATAAAGAACTTGAAACAAGACCGGAAGATCTTCAAAGTGTTTAACGACTTCAATCAGTGCATCACCGGACATCATATAAAAATCTTGTCGATATTTTTCTTTTCGATCATACAGTGTCGATCCATTCATAGCTAAGATAAATTGTATATTCTCGTCTAATCCCCATTCCTCCAATTTATATTCTACGGACTCCGGACATCTTCCGGTTGCCATGCAGAAATGAATTCCTTTTTGACGGGTACGCTCTAATATGTGTTTTGTATAGGCAGAAGTCTGTTTATTGGAATTGAGCAGCGTACCATCCAAATCGGTAATAATTGCTTTTATCGTCATAATAAACCTCCCTTTTCGTTCATCATAACGCAGAAAAAGAAAGGAAGAAATGAAGATTCTGCGAATTGAATTTCCACAATAAAATTTCCCCATTTTGGCCTAATTGTGGAAAAAATAATGCGGAAATCGATATAAAACGCTTTCATACCTAAACAATTTACACAAATTATAAATTTTTGTAAGCTTAGAGCGTAGAAAACGAAAGGAGAGAATCAACATGAAAATCAAGATGGTCGGGCTAGGAAAAATGGGAATGAATTTAGCTTTGAATATGAAAGATCATAATGTAGAAGCCCAAGGCTTTGATGTCAATCCGGATGCCCGCAAAAAAGCAGAAGAAAATGGAATCAAGACATTTGAAACACTGGAGGCGTTGACAAAGGAAGAAGGACAAAACGTGATCTGGGTCATGCTTCCGGCAGGACCAATCACCAATTCCACACTGGCAACGCTTGCCGATCTTTGTAAAAAAGGGGATATCGTGATCGATGGAGGAAACTCAGATCATCGTGACAGCTTAAAAACGGCAAAGATCATGGAAGAAAAAGGAATTTACTTCTTTGATATCGGAACATCCGGTGGTGTATATGGAGCACGTCATGGAGCCAGCTTTATGGTCGGCGGTGATCCGGAAGTCTTTGAATCCACATTAAAAGATGTACTGGAATCCATTGCGGCACCAGATGGATGCTTATACACAGGAAAAACAGGAAGTGGACACTATTTAAAAATTGTACATAATGCGATGCTTTATGGCTATATGCAGACTTTGGGAGAAGGCTTTGAACTTCTGGAAAAAAGTGAGTTTAACTATGATTTAGCACATGTTGCCGAATCGTTGGGCAAGACAAGTGTTATTCGTGGATGGCTTTTAGAGTTAGCCGCCAATGCCTTTAGAAAAGATCCAGATCTTGAAAAGATCAAAGGTGTTGTCGGCGCCAGCAAGACAACTGGTTGGACAATCGAATCCGCTTGTGATCTGGGCGTACCGGTTCCGGTCATTTCATTATCATTGATGATGAGACTTCGTTCAAAACAAGATGATTCGTTTGCGGCTAAAGTGGTTGCTTCTTTACGAGATGAAGTAGGAGGACATAAAGCACAAGCCAAATAGTAAGGAGATCAAAATGTGGTTTTATAAAATTGAAAAAGATGTAAAACATAAAAAACTGCATGTCGTTTGGAATACAGGAATGACCTATGCGATACGAATCATTGGTATGACGGGAATTCTTTGTTGTTTGTTGAATCAGGCTGTTATTGCCTGGATCAGTCTGGCCATTCTGGCCGTCTTGTTAGGCTATTATTTGTATCGGTACGGCAGCTTGGTACAGATCCTTCATGCACATGAAAAACTGGAATCCTTGGAATATACGGGAAGTCGTTACTCCTTTAAAGATCCTTTACGTGTATCGGTTCCGTTGCCCGGAAAGATGAGGTAAAGATGAACGATCGCAAACAAAAGATTTTAGAACTTCTGCTTTCTTCAAAGGAACCTCTGACAACAACCCAAATTTCACAAAAGTTAAATGTAACATCCCGAACGATTCGCTCCGATTTAGCACAGATTGAATCGGCTGTATCCACACATGGCTGCAGACTCATGAAAAAACCACATGTTGGTATATGGATCGAAGGGAGCATGGCGGATAAAAACACATTGTTTCTCAGTTTCAATACCGAGCCCTTACCTACAGAATCGTATTCAAAGGAATATCGGGTTGGCAGTATTCTGGCGCAGATCCTTTTAAGCAACAGTCGTGTTTATCCACAGTATTTCGCAGAAAGCTTTTATGTGAGTCGTTCCACGATTGATAAAGATCTGCAGGAAGTGAATAAATGGCTGGAAGGCCATCATCTTCAATTATCCCGAAAAGAGAATCAGGGCTTATATGTCGAAGGGGATGAACGAGATATCCGAAATGCGATCTCCAGTCTGGCAGCCCAGCTCAACCGCAAAAAAGTTCCGTTTATGTCGGTTGTACAAAAGTATTCTTCAGAAGATGAACAACAGATTGCAGATTTAGTCAGACGTTGGAGCAAGGAAAACAAGATCAATCTCAGTGAGGTCAACATTAAAAACCTGTCCTTTCACATATTGATCATGTTGATACGTATTCGCCAAAAGAAAAGCTATTTGAACGATCATGAGTTTAATCTGGAGCAGTTTAATAACTGGAAAAATACGGAAGTGACAAGGTTGATCACTTCTTTGGAGGAGTTGCTTCACGAAAGGATACCGGAAGATGAAACGTATTATTTACTGATGCATATTACCGGTATGTTATTGGAACGAAGTGATTTTATCACCAATCCGATGTTTGATGATCTAAAGGAACTTGCCAAAAAGATTGCCAATGAATTCATCGGCAATATAGAGAAGATCATTCCGTTGGGATTTGATGAAAGTGAGAACTTCAAACAGTCGTTATTCTATCATCTTTTACCGACGATCTATCGTTTGAAATATGGATTGAACTTATATAATCCTTTATTAAATGAAATCAAGATGAATTATACAAGCTCTTTCTCTATTGCATCGATCATCAACTCCAGCTTTAAGAAATATTTGAATGTAACGGCCGGGGAAGAAGAGATTGCCTTTATCGCCATTCATATCTCAGTGGTTGTCGAAAGTAAGAATCGCCAGGTGACGGTTGCCGTAGTTTGTCCATTGGGTGTAGGTGTTTCACAATTATTGCGCATCAAACTGCAGGAAAACTTTCCGGACGTGCACTTTATCAACGTTTCCTTTGAAGACCAGGAACGAATCAACCAGGCCGATCTTGTGATTTATACATCGAATGTCTTTCCAACGAATAAACCAAGTGTAAAGGTCAATCCATTATTGATGGATGTCGATGTACAACGCATACAAAAGCTGATTCAAAACTTTGAAGCCAGTGGACAAAACAATTTTTCTTACCAAACGATTCTGTATGAACGTTATAAGACAGATAAATATACAATTTTAAAAAATTTATCACAACGTTTGGAAATGTGTGGTTATGTCACTTCTTCTTTCTTAGATGGTGTATTAAAAAGAGAAATGATGGGTTCTACGGAAGTAGGAAATGGCATCGTGCTTACACATGGCTTCCATGAACATGTATTAAAAACGCAGTTTGCGTTTTGTAAATGTAAGGTTCCGATTTTATGGAATAAAGAATATGTCGATTTTATTGTCGTATTAGCCATCGAGAAAAAAGATGCGAAAGATGTCATGAAGATGAGTTGGCTATACAAAATGCTTGTAGATAAAAAAGTAATCGATGAAATCTCTAAATGTGAAGATGAGAAGTCAATTTACGAAATATTGACCAGAGAAAGTCACAAATAAAGTGAATCTCTAGAAAGGATATTATGAATTTATTAGAAGTATTAGACGTAGATCTGATTGATCTGGAAATGGATGTTGCCAGTAAGGATGAAGCAATTCGCGCTTTAGCCGGCATGCTGGATAAAAAAGGAAATATCAATGATTTAGACGGCTTCATCGATGCGGTCTATGAAAGAGAAAGTATTGGAGAAACCGGTATGGGAAATGCGATTGCGATTCCTCATGGCTTGACCAATTGTGTATCCAAAGCCAGTGTGGCCATTGGTAAGACAAAAGCACCTATTGAATGGGAAAGTTTGGATGATCAACCGGTTCGCTTAGTATTCTTACTGGCTATGCCAAATGATAACTTACAAAATACGCATTTACGTATGTTGGCGCAGTTAGCAGCTGTACTGGCATACAAAGAACATATCGACTCGCTAATGGATTGTAAGACCAAAGAAGAGTTCTTCAATCTGTTTAAATCATATTTTGATGAGCGTGTAAATCAATAAGGAAAGGAGGGAAAGAGAATGAATATCGTAGGTATCACATCTTGTACATGTGGAATTGCTCATACATACATGGCAAGAGAAAAATTGATTGAAACCGGAAAAAAATTAGGATGGAGCGTTAAGATTGAAACACAGGGAAGTGGCGGTATCGAATATCCGTTGACAGAAGACGATGTAAAGAATGCCGATTGTGTCATCCTGGCAACCGATGTTGCGGTTTCCGGAACAGAACGTTTTAAAGGGAAACCCGTTGTAAAAGTGCCGGTATCCGTTGCCATTAAATCACCGGAACACCTATTAAAACAAATTGAACAAAAATTAAAAAAATAATCATTAAGGAGAGAAATTATGTACGCAGATGTTTTTAAGCACTTTAAACAGCACTGTATGACAGGTATCTCTTATATGATTCCAGTTATTGTCATCGGTGGATTTTGTACCGCAATTGCTCGTTTGTTCGGAGATGTAGAAACGGCGGGGACGATTGGTTACGCATTTATACAAGCGGGAAATGCAGCTTTTGCGTTAATGATGGGTGTATTGTGTGCGGGAATTGCATATTCCATTTGTGGTAAACCGGGAATTGCTCCAGGCATTGTTGCCGGTTATTTATCCAATCAAGTTAAAGCTAGTTTTTTAGGAGCGTTGGTTTGCGGATTCTTAATTGGTTTAATGATTTTATGGATGCAGAATGTATTCCCTAAATCGAAAGCACTAAAATCCATGTATCCGATCGTTATCTATCCGGTACTGTCCGGAATCGTTGCGACCGTGGTCATTATGTTCTTGGTTGGCCCACCATTGGCTGCATTAACTGCTTATTTAGTCGATGTATTTATGGGAATGAGCGGAATGTCTAAATTCGGCTTAGGATTTATCTTAGGTTGTATGACCGGATTCGATATGGGTGGACCGGTTAATAAAATCTGCTTCTCTATCGTTACTGCTTTTGCGGCTTCCGGTGTATATGGACCGGCTGCCGGTAAGAACGCGGCTGCCATGGCTCCGCCTTTAGGAATGGCTATTTCCGCATTGATTCTTACACCAAAAAAATATACAGCACAAGAAAGAGAAGATGCCAAAGTTGCGATTGCCATGTCTTTATGTCAGGTAACTGAAGGGGCGTTGCCATTTGCCTTTAACGATCCAAAACGTGTAGTTCCTGCCGTTACGATCGGTTCTGGTGTAGCACATGGTCTGATCCTGACTTGGGGCGTTACTGTACCAGTTTTACATGGTGGTATCTTTGCGATTCCTTTGACAAGTAATCCATTGCTTTGGATTGCCGCTTATCTGATCGGTGCGATGGTTACGGCAGTGATCGTATCTGTATTAAAGCCAAAACATCCGAAAACAGATGAAGATATCGTTGAAGAGGAAGAATTGTCCGAAGATATTGAAATTGAAATTGGTTAATACAAAGAGCCCTATGAGGGCTCTTTATTTATAAGGAGAAAACAAAATGAAGATCGAGAAAAAACACTTAGAC